>NZ_RQFK01000026.1:0-748272 GCF_004770765.1 Leptospira noumeaensis
TACTACCGGTTTCATGAATCGCTAAAGATTCGTGCGGTAAAAACCAAAGTAATTTCAAAACCCAAGCGGTCAACAAGCTTTTATAAAAAAGTTCGTGGTTCAAGAAAGAAAGATAAGTTTTTTTTGTATGAGTTTCAGTGTGATGATAGAGGTTATGAGACATAATTCAGGAGGCAGAAGAGAAGGAGGAACGTGGCAATTAACAAATGATTGGTGGCGATAACAAAAAAGCTAACGGAGGATTGCTGGTGGAGTTCAAGGGACGAACTATTCGACTACTGATTGTTAGATTGTGCGGCGGCACACTTGAGTTGGATTATGATGTTCCTGTGATAGAAACAAATTACATCTTCTTTTCTATCTTAGAGTTTGTTTGATGGAAGAAGCCGGATGGGGGTTGTTTGGTGGTTGAATGAGTTTATCTTTCTGTGGGAAAGCTTGTGTGTGATAGAACTATGAACTTTTGGGAAAAATATTTTGAGGGATTACAGTTCTGTTTGATGGAATGAGCGCTCTCTGGTAGAAGGAAGCCATTGGGTGGCGGGTCTAGTTCCCCACCCTACAATCAGGGCGGGGTGATCATATTCACTAATACCTAACGTTAAACTGCATGTAACCATACCCTTCACGCGATGTCTGCCCGTAACTGACCGAAGAAGGGTTCAAAGGTATATAACCAAACTCTAAAGTTTCTTCATCAAGACCTAACATATAAAATGTAACTGCGGATACAAGCATCAGTCCCATCATAATGACCATAGGCCCTGCAACCAATTGACGATCCCTGCGGTTTTCCATAGGGAGTGTTCCGGCCACACGTTTCAAATTTCTAGCTTTTGATTCGGCATCATTGATGATAGAATTTTGCACACCATACCAAAAGAAAAACTCATTAGGATTATTTTGATAAAAAGAAGTAATGGCAGTAGCATTAACAAGTGTCACCTCCGATCTAGCCGCGGAATAAGCCTGCCTTGATGCATAGTTCAAATAAACATAACTTGCATAGAACAAAAGAGAGCCATACAACGAGTAGGTGGCAAAGTCTTTATAAGTGTGATCCAAAAACACGTTTTGTTTATTTTTATAATAAACATCGGTTTTTCCTTCTCTCATTTCTATATCAACAACCAACTCTTCGTTGTCCTTGGCATCGACTGCTCGAAAGCTATCAATGTAACCTTCTTTGGAAACCCGCAAGCGATTCATTCCAGAAGGAATGGCAACACGATTCAATGGTGTTTTTCCCAAATATTGAATCCCCAAATATACATCGGACTCAACATTGGAATTAACAGTAATCAAGGAACTACTCAACTTCAATGAAAGTTTAACATCGAGTGCAAGAGTTTTTCCCTTCTCTAAATGAACTTCCTGTTTATAAGGATGAAACCCTTCCTTAAACACAAATAACGACCGTTTGCCGATTGGTGATTTTTTACCAACCATAGGAGTTTTCCCCAAATAAATTCCATCCAAATAGACAAGTGCACCCTCTTCTCCCGAGGCAGAAACCTCAACAGTTGTAGTTTCTTTTCCCTGCAATTTTTCTCGAATGGATTCTCCAAGTGGGGCCATTTCTTGGTAAGCTCGAATTACTGATGTTTTATGTTCAAAAGGAATGGTTTTACCTTCAAAGTCATCGTAAAGAAAAACTTTAGTGATCAATTCATTGTCTTTGGATTCAAAGGAACCAGTGATCATATAATCACAATTTAATTTAGAGGCGAGACCAAATGATTCATCAGGAGTCGGAGCTCGCCTATCCCAGATTTGCTTCAGCGTAACTTTTACATAACGAGGATCTTTTTCCGGAGCCAGTTGTTTTTTTCCAGACCGAAGGTCATCCAAATCCTTTTCATTTGTAATTTCTTTTTTCTTCCTTTTGACATTGGGAGATTCTGCATCAATTTTCTCCTGAAGGGTCATCTCAGGAGCATCACCAAATGAATGATAAACTACGTTTGCTTTCGGGTGTTCCACATAAGTGTATTCTAAACTTCGAAGTTCAGAAATTAAAACCGAAGGAATTCCTTTGACTAAATATTCTTTGGTTGGATCGGGACTCGTTGCGACAAAAGAAAACAAACATAAGTTACGAGTTGATTCATAGGTAATACTACCTTTATAACTTTGTTTAGGAAAATTATAATAATCATCAATGGAATATATTGGCAGAACATTGACCAAAAGCCCGATGATGATGAATAATGCTGAAATTTTATGTTTCATTCTTTTTCTGGTTAGATCCCAAAGAATACACCAAAGTTAAAATGGCAACTACCGGAAGCAAAACGGAAACAGGTGACTTGTCAAAATAATCTTTCGAAAATGAGATCTGTTCTCCTAATCCAGGACCTGTATCGCCAATGGATGTTTGGATTCCTAAATAGGAAAATAACGCTGTTGTCATCACAACAGCCGGTAATCCCGAAAAAAATAAAAAACCAAACATATCCTTTAGTGCCGGAAGGTAATGTAAAAGCACCAATTGGTAAGGTTTCGCTCCCATACAAAATGATGCCGATAGATAAGAACTTTGTTTGATTTCACGAATTTTTGCGGTGATGGTTTCGTAAGACAATGCCCAATCAGAGACAAGAATCGCAATAAAAATAGCAAAAGGATTTTCGGGTAACAAACTCATCACAACCAAAGCAGAAAGTAACGAGGGAATGGCGAGTGAAACAGATACGATCCCCGAAAGAATAAAGTCCGATATTTTTGGGAAAAAAAGCGAAAATGCAGACAGAAGAAAAGATACAAAAATTGTAAAAATCCTGGCAGGAACCACAAGAACAATCGTAGACAATGAACCATAACAAAACAAAGCAAAATTATCTCGGCCCAGTCTATCAGTACCTGCAAAAAAATCAGGGGAAAAGATGGGTAAGTTGTTATTCGTTAGATCTACATAAGTGGGTGCTGGCAAAAAAATGACTCCGAGAAACACCAATCCAAAAAAGAAAAGTCTTAATATGATATGAACTTTTAGCTTCATATCCCACCCGAAAAGAACCGCTGAAGATAAAATCCAATCCGATTCAAAACATAAAACAAAATTCCTGAATACATCAGAAGAGTTGCGAGTAACTGAGTATCCATCGATTTAATGGAATAATACAAAGACTTTCCGACTCCAGGGAAAAAGAAAATTTCTTCTACAACCATCGCTCCGGACAAAAGAGATCCAAAATCCAATACCAAAAGAATGAGAGCAATCGGAAGCACCTTTAAGAAAACTTCCTTCCCTACAATATGACTCCAAGGATAAGACCTTGTTAACAATAATTGAACATACTTCGAATCGGCTTCTTTACGAATCTCTGGCAATAAATACAAAGACATTCGAGCATAAATACGAGACCCTAAAGTGATCCCAGGCAAAACCACATAGTAAGTATTACCAAACTCATATCCACCAGGAGGAAACAAGTCTAAACGATAAAAAAATACAATTAACAAGAGTATGGCGACAATGAATACAGGTGTTGAGAGAATTAAATTTGAACTAAATGAAACAAAATCATATAAAACTTTTGATCGAAAGTAAGTGGCAGCAAGAGAAAATCCAAAAGCAAAAAATGATCCAAATAGAATGCTAAAGATTGCTAGGTGAAGGGTAGAAAAAAACCTGCTCCCGATATGTGAATAAACCGTTTCCCCGTTATCAGTTTTACCCCCAGATTCAAAAATCAAAGATTTCCAAAATAGAAAATACGAGGATAAAAAATCATTTTGTTTGTTTTGAATTTCGGATATCCCTGCGTCAGCATACAAATAAGATTTATCTTTTGTATGAAACTCAGAAACGAAACTACTAATACAAGATAACAGTAGTAGGAAATACAGAAAACGGAAAACTTCCGACTTCACTGGATTAACTTTTGGAAAGGAAGGCCTTTTGGATTTCTTCGAAATTTTTGGCTTTTATGAGTTTTTCTCTTTCTTCCGGAATGTTGAGTGTTTTTGCAATCAAAGCCAATGTTTTGATATGATCTTGAAACTTATTCTTTGGAACAATGAGCATAATAAAAATTTGAACCAAACCGTGATCAAGAGCATCAAAATCGATCCCTTGCGGCGCAATTGCCATGGCACATTTTAATTCGTTTACATAATGAACCGAACAGTGTGGTATTGCCACCCCACTTCCAATTCCTGTAGACATTGATTTTTCACGATTCATTAAGGAAGAAACAGTCTCTTCTTCAAACGTTTGATCTAACGATTGTGTGGCGACCATATGAGAAATCATCTTTCGAATCGCATCCTCTTTAGTAGATGCTTTGAAGTCGAAAATGATATTTTTAGGATCCAGAATCTCTAGAAGCTGATTCATATGATTAAGTTACTCCCACCTTTTCAAGATCGACTTATTTTCCAAGAAAAACCCTGACAAGTAAGCCTTCCAAAAGAAAAAAAACAACCAAGACCAAAACAGCACTTATCCCCATTTTACCCACAAAAAAGGCAATGGGAAGCAAAATGGCAAAACTCAGTAAGGAAACATAATAAGATCCGTAAAAATTCCTACCAGGACTCATATGAAAAAAGAAGGCAAGTGCGGAATAAGAGAGAACCCAATTGAAACTCAAATTGCCAGAACCGATTCCCCATAGAGAAAATAAAAAAAGCCAACCGAGGAAAAATCCAAGTAAAACTGTCCTACGAAAGGAAACCCAAGCAATTCCTACGAAAGCATAAATCCCAAGGACATCAACAAAAGACAAAAACTCTTGTCCCTTCCAAGGAGTAACACTAAACCAAGGAAAGGTGAATGGCAAAAGGGAATTTTCAAAAGGAATCCCCGTCCAAGGTGTTAGCTCCAATGGAGTACGAAATGAATATCCAAGCAAAGAAAAAACTGTATCCCAAATCAGAACAAAAAGCAGTAACAAACTAAAAATCGGAACTCGCAAAGAGTAGTGTTGGCCCAAAAAATAATGGGTTATTAAAGCAAAAAGAAATGCTAGCGGCAACAAAATGGGATGAAACCAAGCAGTTGGTAGTATGAGAAAAACTATGAGTAATTGAGAAAGAAGACCCAGCCAGTATGGTGACTGGTTCGCACGAATACAAAAACCTAAATATACTACTGTGAAAATAGATGCAATAACAATGGGCAAAATGGGAATGGGTTGTATATGAGCGAGGGAAAAGCCAAGAAATCCTATTAATGTTAGGAAATAAAAAAAATCGGCAAAAATTTCTGACGATTTAATGCCCCAACTATTTTCAGATAGAATATAAAGGTTCTTAAGCATACTTTAACGGTTGTTAAACCATAACTCCTTTAATTCGTTTCCGGATGTCAATGCCTGAAGGACAATAAACCGTACAAATCCCACAAGACACACAAAGATTCTTTTCAAATTCTCCGACCCTACCTTTGATGAGTTGCACTGGATTTGCATGAGTAGGACAATAATTGTTACATTCCATACAATCAATACAACTGAATTCTTTTCTAGAAGCAGGAAGTTTTTCGTATAAGGTAATGGAGTAATGTTCGTAAATGTTAAAGTAACCAAGAGAAGCAACATCCATTGGTTTTACTTCTTCAAACACTGTTTCGAAGGATGCAATCTTATATCGTTTGTCTAAGTTTGTTGGAATGAATGCTAAGGACTGACCATTCGTTAAAAAAAACTGACGTGGTTCCAAATCCATTCTTCCTTTACGATCCACTAAAAAAACTGCCAAGTGCCTTTTGGTAAAAGGTTCGTTATAATACAACTTTCTTAAAACATGAAAAATGGTTTCTGCACCTAAAAATAAAACTTCGTATCCAATGAGCGACTTTCTAGTTTTATCCACAGGTATTTGGAATTGTTTATGTAAAAAATATTCGGGAATTCCATTTGGATGTTCAAAACCTAAATTTGGGTCTTCAAAAAAATTTGATATCTCAGCTTTGGGAAAAATTGAACGTAACTGCTCAATAAAAGATAAATAAGCATCCTTCATATCACGAAGGATCATTTCCTCAAAGTTTAAATGTTGGTATCTACAAAATGGTGATAAAACAATTTTAAACGCAGAATCTTTGTTAAACTTTTGAAAGTAGTCCTTAAGCGGAGTTTCGATCAAATCCAAAGAATTTAAGGCACCTGTATCAAATGATTCCAATAAAGAAGGTAAATCATACTTCTTAGGTTGGAAAGGAGATGAAGTCGACCAAGACCCATCTTGTTTGATTTGGAAGTACTTTTGATCGGAAGTGAGACTGGCAACTCCGTTGACAGGTGCAAGCACCTTCTTACCGTTATGCGCAAGCATAACCTGGCCATGTGTCACTCGAGAAGGATAGGAATCAGAGAGAACGCTGCCCGCAGGAACGGGGATCAGGAATTGACCCTGAATCGTCCGTTCTTTTTTGTTTTCAGTTTTATGAAATTTGCGAGCGAAGGCGCGAGGTAACCTGGGAAACAACACGCCGATATTGATTTAGACGGCTTTCACCATGTAGATTTCGTCTTTGATTGGGAGTTCTTTTTTCAAGTTCTTGATATAAGGTAGAATCTCTCCCATTTCTTCATAATACTCGCAGTTTGTTTGCATACGACGAGCTACAGTAAAGTATTTATAAAGTTTTTCTTCACCGGAACGTTTTGACCATTTCTTCTTATTACATTTGACTCGAAGAATGTATTTATCTTGCTCCGATTCGTATTGGCGAACGACAACACAATGCAAACAGTTCGCGCAGTAGACTTTTTCACTCATGGATGACCCCTGAACCTAGGTTGAATTTACAGCTTTTTGGAAGGAAAGGTTTCGTCAAGTAAGTACCATCGCTTCTTCCTTAAGCGACGGCACGTAGTTCCTTTTCTGCTTTGGTCGCTGGTTTGAATTTCCAGAACGACTCCGCCACAGAAAGATAAGAGACATAGAAAAACCCAATAGAATAGAGAACCATAAAACCGATCATATATGGTTTCCCTACCAAGAAGGATAAATAAATGCAAAATAGACAATAAGCACCCATAAAGAATTCGAGGAAAGCTCGGTAATCCACGGGAACCACATACTTAATTTTGTCCTGCAAACTATCCCCCTCTTTCTCAATTCTGAGTTTTGGAGTGCGTTTGAAACCAGATTGGACACCAAAAACGGCTTCCACCCAAGCATAAGTGTTCATCACAGCAATCCCCGTTCCAATCATCACGAGGATAGGAAGGTAAATTAGTTTGGATTTCCAATCTTTGTGAATTTCCCTTTGGGAATACGCGTAAAAAATCACAGGACCCATAGATCCGATGGAAAGAACCGCTGCCGATCCAAATAGAACTTCCATTGGAAAATCATCCATCTTAAACCCTGCCCAAAATTCCATAAGAAGGAGAGGAGCCGTAAGGAGGATGTTGATGATCATCAGTGGATGCACAGAATAATTGATTAAGTGAGTGATTGCCTCACCTTTGATTTTCCAGGATTCCTTGGATTTCCAAATGCGCGGGATGAGTTTGACTGCGGTTTGGATGGAACCTTTGCACCAACGGAATTGTTGTGCTTTGTATGCGTTCATCGTAGCAGGGATTTCTGCCTTACAAACGACATCTTTGATGTAACGGAATTTCCAACCTTTGAGTTCGGCACGGTAAGAAAGATCAAAGTCTTCCGTGAGGGTGTCATGTTCCCATCCACCAGCATCTTCAATACACGAACGTCTCCAGATACCGGCAGTTCCATTGAAGTTCATCCAAAGGCTTGAACCGTTTCTTGCGACTTGTTCGATCATAAAATGACCGTCGATTCCAAAACTTTGTGCTTTGGTTAAGATATTATAAGTTTCGTTGATATGGCCCCAACGAGTTTGAACCATCCCAATGGATTCATCTTCGAAGTATCCCATGGTGCGAAGGAGGAAATCAGAATCAGGAGTGAAATCAGCATCAAAAATAGCAATGTAGTCACCTTTTGCTTTTGCCATCCCTTCATCCAAAGCACCCGCTTTGTGTCCTTTTCGATTGGTTCTATGAACGTGTTCGATCCAAATTCCTTTTTTCTTGTACTGAGCAACGAGAGTTGCCACCTTTTCAATGGTTTCATCAGTGGAATCATCCAGAACTTGGATTTGGAGTTTTTTTGCAGGGTATTCGAGATTACATGCAGATTCGATCAAACGATCTACCACATAAAATTCGTTAAAAATAGGAAGTTGAACCGTAACCGTAGGAAGGTTTTTATCCTTTAAAGAAAGGATCTTTGTTTCGTCCTCCGCACAGTTTTGTTTGTATTTGCTATACAAAAACACCATGAGGTAGGTGTGTAACCCGAAGTAAAAAAGAACCAAAATATCAAAGCCATATAAAACCAAAAACGATATAGATAAAAACGTGAGCATAGTTATAGTCAAAATCGGCACATAGGGCATTTTGGTCAAACATTTTGTGCACCGCCAAATAAAATTAGATTTTCTTTAGTTTGCGAAGGAAGCCCATACGGCAACCTTGGTAGCAAATTCTATGGATTCTCAATGGAAACGTTTCTGGGAAACCGGCCTCTTCCCCTCACTCGAGTTTAGTCTTAGCCTATCCATTGGTTATGTACTCTCTCTATTCTTTTACGTAGCCGGATCTGAACTTGCATTAATAGATCGTACAGATACAGCTTATCCTGTATTACAAATCCTTCTTGTGATTTCTTTTTCAGTAGGGTTTATTTATCGAAAATACAAACACACGTTACCCGTAAGTTTAGCGACTGCACTTTTGGTTGTAGCTGCCATACAAATTTTCTGGTTTTTGAAACCTAATTCTGCTGAGTTTTTAATCGATTATATTTTCTCCTTTGAATTGGTTTTACTCAGCGGAATTATTTCCGCATTTTGTGTGGGGATTTACGGTGGATCTTTACGTGACTTTCGTTTTTTAAGTTTTGCGCTTGGTGTCACAGCTTTTACCTTTTATTCGTTATTTGAACCCAACCAAAACTATTCCA
This sequence comes from Leptospira noumeaensis, assembly GCF_004770765.1. Classification (NCBI taxonomy): domain Bacteria; kingdom Pseudomonadati; phylum Spirochaetota; class Leptospiria; order Leptospirales; family Leptospiraceae; genus Leptospira; species Leptospira noumeaensis. The sequence goes on from NZ_RQFK01000026.1 coordinate 8,947, forward strand.
TGAAAGTTTTGTTAGCTGTTCTTTACATTCTATTGTCCTTTTATTTAGTCAGCACATTTGTTCAAAGAGATCCTTATTCTAGTAAATTCTATAAAATACGATCCAAAATCGGCAAACATCCGCTATTTGCTCCTTTTTACAGGTCAGCCCTTTCCCTTCTCATCTCCTATTGTATTTTACATATATATTTCCAACCAGGACCAAAAATTCCGCTCATCCTTTCCGTATCTTTTTCAGTTATTTTCGGTAGAGTGTTATCTTTGCTTGGTGGGTTAAAAAAAGAAACTAAGGCAGTATTTTTAATTGGTAGGGTTGCTCTGTTATTTGCCTTTTTCTTTTTTATTTACCAAACTTACTGGAGTTCTTTTTTTATAGCACTTTGTATCATCACAGGTTCCATTGTTGGATTTTTTAAACCAAACAAAACTGCTTATAAAGAATATTTGTTAGTGGGAGTAGAGACAAGTATTTACCTTGGACTTTCTTTTTTGTTATACTTTTGGAATTTACCTATGGGAATCCGAACTATCTCTGCACTATTGTTTGTTCCTGTATTAGTTTATCCCTACTTAATGCAAAGGCACATTGTACGATTGCCAAGAATTTTGATGTTGGCCATAGCGACATTGATTGTTTTATTATTCTTCTCACCACCAACAATTAGAACAAACTCCCCATTTTCCAAAAAAGAAATCTTTGATCCAATCCCTTTCGCGATTACCAATATTTCTTTTAATGATGAAGAATATATTTTTTATAAATCGGTTTTGCCATTTGCATCGAACCCCTTCCTTCCCAAACGTTCAGAAATCAAAGGGAAAACCGTTGTTTTGGGACTCAGTTCAAACCAGTCACAGATTATTTCTTATATTGAAAGACTGAGTCAGGAACAACACCCATTTCTAATTGTTACCACACGAAATAAAACTAATCAATTTCATCACATCAATGCCCTTTCACTTCTCAGCAGAAAGTCTTATTGGAATTTTGATATTTATTATCCAAGTTATTTGGATTCAAAAATTGGATTTGCGAATTCACTTCCTTCAGATTGGAAACTTAAATACTTCGCCGAAAAATTAGACAATGCCACAACTTTGGAAGTGGTGAGCACATTAGATTCCGTATTAAAATATTCTTCTGGAGATCTAAGAAAAGATGCTTTGGAGATCAAACATTTATATTACGAATCCTTCGCAGAATATGCGAGGTTCTATCATACGTTAGGCCAAAACAAACTAACATTAGATTCAATCGCAATTGCCAGAAAATTTGAACCTCCAAAATCTGATTTACTGAGAATTGCATTTAATAGTTTGAAATTCACGACACCAGAAGCAGAATACATTCCCATTCTCGAGGATTTAAGTTCAGATACTGAATTTCAAGAATTTGCCTGGAACTCACTGATACCCATGTTTGAATCCCTAGGAGATTGGAATAATGCGCTTCGTACAATGAGTTCATTAGAACGATTTTACCGTTCCAACAATCAAATTGATCAAGCCAACGAACTAGAGTTAGCTCGAGTTCGACTTTTCATCAATCAAGAAAATTGGAAAGAAGTAGAGCCCATTATATCAATGAAAATCAGAGAAAATCCAAACTCAGTGATTTGGGAAAGACTAAAGAACGAAGTTATAGAAAAAAAAGATTCACTTAGAAGGTTGAGTGTTCGACCTGATGTGAGAGAGGCAAGAATCCAATGATCCATTCCACAATACTCGGAATCCTCGCAGCCGTTTTATCGGTTTTTGTAGCTATTTTAATTGAAGGTGCGTCTTTACGTTCCTTCTTTCATTTACCCGCCATGTTACTCATCGTCGGAGGAACGTTAGGTGCAACATTTGCATCCTATTCCATATCCCAAGTCACAAAAGCAGTTACAGACATCAAATTTGTCCTTTCTAGAAAAAAAGAAAATGATCTCAAACTTGTTTTCTTTCGGTTTTGGGAAAAGGCTAGAAAAGATGGACTTTTATCTTTGGAAGATGAAGCCAAAAAATTGGATAATCCATTTTTACAAAAAGGAATTCAATTGATTGTGGATGGTTCCGACCCAAGAACCATCGAAGAAATTTTATGGGAAGCCCATGAAGAAGAAGAAAAGAACGATTTAAAATCAGCAAAAGTCTTCGAAACCGCTGCTGGATTTTCACCAACAGTGGGAATTATAGGAACGGTTCTTGGTCTTGTGACTGTACTCGAAAATTTAGATGGGGGAACCAAAGTCCTGGGACAAGGAATCGCCACAGCATTTATTGCAACCTTCTATGGAATTTCATTTGCCAATTTGATTTTATTACCCATTTCCAATCAGCTTAAAGTAATCGCCAAACAAGATAGTAACGAACGCCAAGCCATTATGCGAGGAATTTTATCTTTACAGTCGGGCGAAAACCGCAGGATTCTAGCAGAACGAATTGATCCCTTTGTTAAGTATTAAAATTTAGACCTTAGTTTCTGGTTGGATCAGAAACAATTGGTGGATTTTTTCGTCCCGAAAATCTTTCGGGATGGATTCTTTTGTACGATTGATACATTGGAATCCACGTTGGTTCCATTCCTCTTCAGCAACTTCCATTTTAAACTTTCGAAAGTTTGTTGAGAACCAAATTTGTCCATCATCTGTTAAAAACTTTGTTAACAATAATAAAAGAAGGTTTCTGTGTTTAGATTGAACATCCCACTCTTCGAACATTTTTTTGCTATTAGAGAATGTTGGTGGATCCAAAAAAATTAAATCGTATCGTTCTCGGTTAGGATTCTTTGTTTCTTCTTCTACCCATTGTAAAATATCAGCATTTATAATTTGATGATTGGTTGATTTAAATCCATTGTGTTCTAAATTTTTTAAGGCCCATTCACAATAAGTTTTAGAGAGATCCACACTTTTTGTTTTTTTTGCACCACCTGACGCTGCATAAACGGAAAAAACACCGGTATAAGAAAATAAATTAAGAACAGATTTTCCTTTCGATTCCTTTCTGATCCAATCTCTCGTAACACGATGGTCTAAAAATAAACCTGTGTCTAAATAATCAGAAAGGTTGATTCTAAACTCCAAATTGGATTCTTTGACCCATTCGAAGTTTCCTTCGATAGATAATTTATCGTATTGGTCTGAACCTTTTTGTTTTTTACGTCTTTTTAAAAACAATTGATCTTCGGATATTTGGAATACATCGCGAACGATGGCCGCAATTCGCTCAAACCTTTCCTCGTGGCCCTCTTCTGCTTGAAACCGTAAGGAACTTTTATCGTATAAAACAAAACCACTGGGATAACGATCCAAAATACAGGATACTTGTGGAATGTCTTCCGAATAGATTCGATAACATTCAACTGATTCTCGTTTTGCCCATTTTTCGAGTTCCTTCTTTAGTTTGCGAAGGCGGTTTTCAAACATGGTAAGGGCACCAAATCCCCGTTCGGTCATGGAATTTCCTTTTTTAGGGGAGGTTGGGAATTTTAGGTAGATGTCCCCGCCCTATCTAGACTGGGTGGGGTTATCCACCCGCCACCCAATACGCTCCATCTACCACGGCCCGCCGAAAAAGTCCTTAATAAATCAAAATCCAAATGATTTTTTTAAATTCAGTTCATGTTTTTGATTGGTTGAAGAATGAACACAAAAAAGACTGTCGGCTATGTCAACGAAAGATACCACCTTCATTTATTGTGACGGTAGTTCCCGCGGAAATCCAGGCCCAGCTGCCATTGGGGTTTCCTTCCAAAATAATGATGGAATCGAATTCTTTTTTTTATCCGAAAAAATTGGAACCGCAACCAACAATGTGGCAGAATGGCAAGCCTTGTACCGGGGAATGGAAGAAGCCATCAAACAGAATTTACAGAAAATCAGATTTCGATTGGATTCAGAACTTGTCGTCAAACAGATGAAAGGTGAATATAAAGTAAAAAACAAAGATCTTCTTGTTTTCAAAAACAAATGTGAGTCTCTAAAAACATCCTTTCAAAATTTTGAAATCCAATACGTTCCAAGAGAACAAAACACTAGAGCTGACCAACTAGCAAACCTTGCCCAAGATGCAAAGGATTGATTGACCTAATGCAGATTTTCTTGAATCTATCTTCCCTTTTGATTCTAATCATGTTTTTATCAAATTGCAAAAAATCAGTGACTCGCCAACTAGATGATTTGTTAGATTCGGGAACTTCATTCCAATCAGCAACATTCTGCGAAAAAAATAAAACCCTACTGATAGATAGAAAAGAAGACTGTGATAGGGTGACTCAATTAGCGAAAGAAGAAATCGACACCATTCTCAATCGAAAGTTAGATTTGGGTATCGCCCCTGTGATTGTTGAAAAAAACAAAGGAAAACAAATTGAAGAATTTCTACAGGTTCATACCCGGATGGGAATACGTTACTGGGAAATCTGGAAAACAAACGTGATTTTAGAATAGACAATCTCCGCCCATTACAGGATAAACAAATCATGGCTGGAGATCCTTCTCAAATTCTAAAAAAAATCGGACTTAAGGTAACAAAAAACCGAGAACAAGTTTTGTCGATTCTGCAAGGATCCCCTAGACCGTTAAATCACCAGGAAATCATGGAAAAACTTCCCAAAGAGGAATCTTGGGATCGGGTCACCATCTACCGTGCCTTATCTGATTTAGAAGAAAAAGACCTATTAAACTCTCTTCATTCTACAGATCGCGTCACCTATTTCGAGTTAAAGTCTGATGGGAATCATATTGTATCCAAAGCACACGGCCACCTTATCTGTAACAACTGTGGTAAAATTGAATGTATCGATGATCCTTGGAATGGGATCCCTTCCACCAAACAGTTAAAAGGTTTCTCCACAGAATCAGTAGAAATTGTTTTTAGAGGCAAATGTAGAAATTGCCAATAGAAATTCAGTCCTTAGTTCCAGAAAAAAATCTAAAACATTTATATCACATCGACACTGCATTAAAAGATGCAGGTTTTGAATGTTACTTGGTTGGTGGATCTGTTCGAGATTTGGTAATGGGAAAAGCACCCAAAGAATTTGATCTCACAACAAATGCAGAACCCAATCAAGTCAAACGACTCTTTCGAACAGTAATCGATACAGGAATCGATCATGGTACTGTTACCGTTGTTTTGGACAAAATCAATTATGAAGTTACCACTTACCGAATCGACAAAGATTATACTGATGGTAGAAGGCCAGACCATGTTGAATTTGGAACCACATTATCCGAAGATCTGAAACGAAGAGATTTTACAATGAATGCTTTAGCATTCGATATCAAAACGGGTGTACTTGTGGACGAACATTCTGGAAAGAAAGATATCGAACAAAAAATCATTCGTACAATTGGTGACCCTATCAAAAGATTTACCGAAGATGGTTTACGCCCGATTCGGGCCTTACGATTTGCGAGCACTTTGGATTTTGTCATTGAAGCAGAAACCAAAAAAGCAATCCATGAAACAAAACAAATCACCAAAAAAATATCCTTAGAACGATTTCAAGATGAAGTTTTAAAATCCTTTTCCGGATATAAACCTTCTCGGATGATCCAACTGTTAGCAGAAGAAGATATCTTTCAAATTTTTCTACCAAATCTTTCAAACAGACTTGATCCTAAAAAATCTATTTTAGAACGATTGGATTTGATCTCTAAAGAATTAACAGGAATGCAATTGGCATTTGCATTTTATGCGTTACTTGGAGAAATTTCGTATAAAGATTTAGAATCTATATTAAGAACATTAAAATTCTCTGGTCAAAATACAAAAGATTGTCTTTTGTTTTTTGAATTTTTATCGCGATGGGAAACAAAACAAAATTTTAATATAGAGGATTCCTTTCTTTTAAAAAAAGAATATTTAGCGCCCGTTAAACGCCATTTTCAAAAACGTTTCCAACTAGACTCCCAATTCATCCAAAAACTAAGCCCCATCTTTGGAGCAAATATCTCCGAGATGATCCGAATTTGGGAAGAAAACCCACCCCTCCTCCTCACTGACTTGTCACTCAACGGGAACCATCTTTCCGAATCCTTCCCCGATTTGCCCAAAACCAACTATGGAATCATTCTAAACCAGCTCCTAGACCTTGTCCTACACTCGCCTAAAGAAAATGAATATTCTAGACTATTACATCACTCTGCTGTTTTAATAAGCAATTTGACCAATTAATTTCTAGTTTTTCTCTCATTCGAACCAGCGATTGTTTCTTTATTAATCAAAAACTAATTTTTTTTCCTCTAGAACCCATTCAAATACACTGTTTCTATTTTTTTCTTCCTTAAGTCGAATTTGGATCCGCCAACCTGGTACACAACTTGCACAACAAGTTCACATAGGAGAAATGGCAAATGAGAAATAAATATAATCTTCTCGCAACTTCGGTTGCCCTTCTCGTTTCAAGTTCAGTTTTTGCACAAGGCGAAGCAAAAGAAAAATCTTGGTACGATAAGATCAATGTTTCCGGTTACGTAGATGTTTTCTATATGTATACTGCAAACAATGTTGAGGGAGCAAAACGTGATGCTTCAGGAACTTTCAACACGCAAAACAAACAATTCGGTGTCTCAGCTGCAGCACTTGATTTGCAGAAACTTGCGGACAAAGATAGTCCTTGGGGATTTAGAACTGTTTTCCAAAACGGTCAAAACAACGTTTATCAAGAAGCACCTTATAACCAAACGAATAGTACTGTGAACATGAACATGCTCCAACAAGCATACGTTTCATTCTACTTCCCAGTATTAAAAGGTTTGACTGTTGATATGGGTAAGATGGCCACGCACATTGGTTATGAACTTTTGGAAACAAAAGATAACCCTGTTTATACGATTGGTTACATATTCTTTAACACAATCCCCTTCATCAACACAGGTGCTAGAGCAAACTTAGCAGTTTCGGATAAATTGAACTTAGGTTTTTATCTATACAATAGTGTAGGTGGAACTGGTTCAGATATCACTGCGTATAACAATGCAAACGTGTCTACTTACCGGGACGGTGTTAACAAAAATAAAGCTGTGGGAACGCAGGTTTCTTACGACATTATTTCTGATAAACTTAAAGTAACATGGAACACACTGTATGGCGTGGACGTAACTTACGCAAGACCATCCAATGCTGACTACTGGATGAACGAAGTGTATGGAACTCCTATCAACGCAAAACGTGCTAGTTACCAAAACGATTATTGGATGATTAACAACGTGATTTTGAATTTCACTCCAAACGACAAAACTCTTATATCCTTAGACTATACACAAGGGGATAAAAGTGGAGCGGCTGCTACTTTAACTGACCCAACAACTCAGGTTGATATTGATGGAACAGGAACAACAAAAGTATCTCTCACTCGCGATGACAGTAACGCAAAAAGAACTTACAAAACATACGGTTTGTGGTTCCGATATAAGTTTACTGATAAATGGGCACTTGCTGGACGTTACGAAAGAATTGACGATTCTAGAAATGGCGGCCCTCTCGGCGTGAGTAACAACACTGCAGGAAGACACGACCTTCAATACATGGGTAGTCTTGGTTATAACACAACTAAATACTACTTAGGAAGCGCTCAAACTTTTACAATCACACCTACTTACTACTACGGAGACAACATTATCATCAAAGTTGACTTCAGAAGAGACCAAGCAAAAGGTCAAGTTTTCACTGACGAAAAAGGGCAACCTCAAACGTATCAAAACGGTGTAACTTTAGGTATTGTTGCAACATTCTAAGGAAAAGGAGAATAATAAAATATGAAATCCAATCAATCAAAATCCGGATTCGTCTCCCTGGCAATCATGGTAGCTTTGACAGCAGTGTCATTTGTAGGTTGCGCTGAGTCTTCAACGAAAAAGAACGAAGATGTTACACTTCTTACTTACTTAGTGTCAAATCCTCATGCACCGGTTGGAGCGCAAGCAGACTGTGTTGTGTCCGTAGGACTTATCAACTCTTGTGTTGGAGCAAAAGTTCAAGTGGATGCTGGTGCAAACTGCTCACTTGTAACTATCGCTGACAACCAAGCAATTGGTGCCGATTATGCTACTATCAAAACAAATGTAATTAAAAAATACAATGAGTTGAAATGTAACATTGCGGAAAACAAATATGCAACTGCTTCAGCTGCAATTGATGCTTTCAAAGAGCCGTTGACATTTACTTCAACTGCCGATGCTACATCAAAAGTAGTTTTTTCAGCACCTACTTATTACTAAGTAGTAACTGAAAAACCATTTTAAATATAAATAGAGTGGGACGTCCCCCACTCTATTTTTTTATTTCTCTTCCAAATGATCTGAACCCTTTTGTTCGTTTTGATTCTTCTTTGAACCTTTTAACCATTTTCCCCAGCTAAATCCCTGAACTCTAGCACTTGCAGGTTTTACTACGTTTACGGTTCGCACTAAGTTTCGTTTGAAGAAAATATAAATTTCCTCATCAGGTTCCGCACCAGGTTCATAAATAGATATGGGACGAGTGTAAACCAATACGTCCCCATCTCCACTATAAATAATTCTATCTGGCTCACCCAAATATTCTTTCACAAAAATTCGAGTTTGTTTGTAGAGTTTCTCTAACATTACTTCTCTTATCTTTAAACCATTGTAACCTTCTTCAGTCAGAGCCTCTCGTTGAGCTTTTCTTTTATCTTCTTCTGTTTTTAAATCATTTTCAGATTTAGTGAGAAGTTGATTACACTTTGACTCGTCTTGAAAAGTCTCCATACAATTTTCAAATAAAACTTGTTTGTTTTGAATGATTCGTTCTTCGGAAGAAGAACATTGGAATAAAGAAAGAATTATCGCGGTTGAAATGAGTGGGAAGTTTTTCATTTTTCTATGTTATACTTAGACTCAAAATCTTCCAAGCACTATGCAAAAATCTGAGCAAATTTCTAGTCTCAAATCATCAATCTGATTAACCAGCTTTACAAAACCAAGAAATGGCAGATAATCAGAATTTGGTAAAAATTCAATTTTGTCCGAAAAATCGAAACCTAGGACAATTCCGAATTCGGCTTCCTTGAAATTCGGAACCTCCCCCATTGAAAAATTATAAAAAAAAACAGAGCTCACTTATTTTATAATTACAATTTTAAAAAAAAGTCCATAATTCAATCCGTCTCATCGCACAGAGTACCGGAGATTTCTAATGTCAAAATTTTATTCCAATCTTTCCATTCGGTTAAGACTATTCCTATTACCTCTTCCCATCTTTGTTTTTCTTCTAGTTTTACTCGTTTTATTCGTCCGGACACAAAATGAAAATATAAATTTCACTTACAAAGAACTTAAGGGAATCCAAGTCATCAAACCGGTTTATCTTGCATTTCAAGAAGGTTTAAAAAGATTAAAAATAGGCCAAGAAGAATCCAAAACGTTAAAACCTTTAATTGAAACAGGGGCAAAAGAGATTATACTTTCTGAAATATTACCCGAGGATTCCGTTGAAATTACAAAATGGAAATCTTATATAAAAATTGATAATTTTGACCAGCTAACAAGTAGAAATTTCCTAGTAGATACTCAAGAATTAGCAATTAAAATTGGAGACCACTCTCATCTCATTTTGGATCCAGAACTTGAATCCTATTACCAAATGGAAATTATTTTATTTCAAATACCAGAACTGTGGAAAAATGTAGCACTACTTAAAGAAGTCATTAGAGATGAATATCTGGGTTCCAATCAAAATCAAAAAAACTTTTCCAATATAAGTTTTACTAAAGCTGTGATCTCAATCAATGCAATTGAAGAAGTTTGCACTAACATTGCTAAATCAAACCAAAAAAGTTTAGAAAATGCACCCAAACATGCTGAGAATATTCAAATTAATATTACCAAAACGAATACTACTTGTAAACGTTATATCGAAGAATTGAAAAACATTTTTCTGATAGAAAATGCAAAACCAAAATCAGCCGATTCTTTGTTTACTACAATTCACAAAGGTACCGCTATCGGTGCTGAAATACAAGGTTCGTCCATATTGATTCTTGAAAATTTAATTCTAGAACGACTCGCAGAGCAGAAATTACAAAGAACAACCAATATCATCATAGTCATAATTACATTAAGTCTATCTATTTTACTTATACTTACAATTTTTAAAAGTATCAACGACCCTCTTGAAAAAGTTCTATTAAAAATTATTGAATTATCCAGTGGTGATGCTGACCTAACAAAACAATTACCCGATTTTGGAAAAAATGAAATTGGAGAAATTACAAATTCTATCAATGAATTTTTAAAAAAATTAAACCACATCATGAGTCAATTAAAACTCTCAGTAAAGGAAGTAGAAAAGGTTTCCAATCAGTTAAAAGAAGATGCACTTTCTGTATCTGATAATGCTTCCGGACTTGCTTCCACATCGGAAGAATCCGCTGCATCACTTGAGGAACTTTCATCTTCGTTCGACATTATGTTTGGATCCATTTCTGATGAGACAAAAAATATTTTTAAAATCGCAGAAGAAATCAAAAACCTCGAAGATTCGATTAGTAGTATCGAAAAGGAATTATTACAACTCTCCGATGAATCCATTGCATCTACAAATCTAGCTGACCTAGGAAATCAATCCATACGAAGCACTGATTCATCAATGGTAGAAATTCGCACTGTCACCGGAGAAATTGCTGGTATTGTTGATTTAATAACGGATATTTCAGAACAAACCAACTTGCTCGCGTTAAACGCAAGTATTGAAGCAGCACGCGCTGGTGATGCAGGAAGAGGCTTTGCCGTTGTAGCGGAAGAAATTTCGAAATTAGCTGATAAAACCCAAATTTCAGTTAAAAACATAAAGGGTTTAATAGAAAAAAGTAACATGGCCGTTAATAACGGAGTGAATCATGTAAACGAAACAGTAAATTCTTTAAGCAAAATTGTTGGGCAATCGAATCGAATACAAACTGGAGTTGGAAAAGTAAAATCAGAAATTTCGTCCCAATCAATCAGCCTAACAAATGTTTCTCATGAAGTAAAAGAATTAAAAACATTGGCAGAATCCATTGAATCGTCAAGCCAAGAACAAAAACGTACTTCACAAGATATGGTTGTCAGTGTAAACACACTCTCAGGAAACGCACAGGAACTAGCACAAAGTTCAGAAGACCTAAATCGCGTAAGTGTTACGATTAGTGAAGTAGCAATTTCGATTTCAAACATTGCGGATTCATTTAGAACTAATTAACTTGTAATATTCATAAACAAAATTTACTCAAGTTAAGATACAAAACATCTTTTTGATTTTTCATATCTTAACTTCTTATAACAAAATAAATGATTGATTAATTGACTGCTAATAATCGTTAGAAGTTAAGTAGATAATTTTTATCTACTTCATGTGAGATATACGTTCTATGTCAAAATTTCTTTCTAAATTCTCTATACAAAGTCGACTTTTGCTCCTCCCTACTCCTCTAATTGTATCACTTTTAATCATTCTGCTTATTTTATTACGTTCGCTAAATGGAACCATTGAATTTGCAAAAAAAGAACATTCAGGAATCCAGGCAATCAAACCTATTTATTTTGTTTATAGAGAAGGGCTGAAACGATTCACAATTGGACAAGAAAACACAAAAGATCTTTTACCTCTTATAAAATCCACAAGGTTACATATAGAAAAAACAGAACTTCTTGATAAAGACACAAAAGAACTTACTGTTTGGAATCATTACAATCAGTTCAGTAATTTTGACACCCCTACTTCTAGAAACTTTCTAAATGATACACAGGAATTAGCTTTAAAGGTTGGTGACTTTTCTAACCTCATACTAGATCCAGAAGTAAACTCGTATTACCAAATGGAAATTACCTTCTTTCGAGTCCCAGAAATTCTAAAAAATATTGGATTACTTAACGAAATTATTCGTGATGAATATTTGGATTCAAGGAAAAAGAATAATGAGTATTCAAGTGAAAGTTATACCAAAGCACTGATCTCCATCAATTTTATAGAATCTACATGTAAAGAAATACAAAAGTCTCATAAAAAATCTATAGACGATGAATCACCTTATGTTGAAGAACTAAAGAAAATATTACAAGAGGCAAAAAAATCTTGTGATCATTTTTTATTAGATCTAAAAAAAAATTTCATCGAAACAAATTCGAAACCCAAAACCTATGAGGAACTTTTTTTAATTTTAGAAAAAGGATCAGACAATATTGTTACGATCCAAAACAACTCCATTTCAATTCTTGAAAAACTGGTGAACGATAGAATCCAAATTTTGTCCTTTCAAAGAAATTTGAATATTGGCCTCGTTTTCATTTCCTTATTGATATCCAGTATATTTGTAATTTTTATCTTTCGAAGTATCAATCATCCTTTGATTACCGTTTTATCCAAAGTCAATGAACTTTCCAGCGGAGAAGCTGACCTAACAAAAACTCTTCCCAATTTTGGAGCAAATGAAATAGGAGAAATTACAAACTCGATTAATTTGTTTTTGAATAATCTCAATCATATCATGAATCAATTGAAAATTTCCGTCAGTGATTCGGAAAAAGTTTCGTTCAAATTAAAAAAAGATGCAATCTCCGTTTCTGACAATGCATCATCTTTGGCTTCGATTTCAGAAGAGTCTGCAGCCTCTTTAGAAGAACTTACCACTTCTTTCGAAATAATGTTTCAATTCATTACAAACGAAACAAAAAATATTATTAAAATTACAGAAGAAATGAAAACTATTGAAGGTTCTATATCTAAAATTGAAAAAGCCCTTTCACAATTAACTGACCAATCCATCAACTCTACAAATTTAGCCAATTTAGGAAATCTTTCTATTCAAAATACAAACCAAGCTATGTCTGAAATTCATTCTGTTACCAAAGAAATCACAGGAATTGTTGATTTAATTACTGAAATTTCAGAGAGAACCAACTTACTCGCATTAAATGCAAGTATTGAAGCCGCGCGTGCTGGAGATGCAGGAATGGGTTTTGCCGTAGTAGCAGAAGAAATTTCCAAGTTAGCCGACAGGACCCAATCATCTGTCAGAAACATTAAGAGACTGATAGATAAAAGTAATTCAGTAGTAAACGTTGGGGCAAACCATGTTTATGAAACAGTGAATGCTCTCAGTGAAATTGTAGAACAATCGAAAAGAATGCAAGTTAGCGTCGATGATTTAAAAGATGAAATGACTACGCAGACAACTAGCCTTCTCAATGTCACCACTGAGTTAAACGGATTACAAGAAATGGCGGAAACCATTGAGTTCTCCAGTAGAGAACAAAAAAAAGCATCCGAAGACATGGTAAATACGATCAATAATCTTTCTGGAAATGCACAAGAACTTGCCAACAACTCAGAAGACTTAAACCAAGTGAGTCAAAAAATTGGAGAAATTGCGGGAACCATTGCTATGGTAACCAACTCATTTCACACCAATTAAGGATTTTTTCTACCAAAAGTTCATAATAAGGACTCTCGATTTTTAGAAAATTTTTTGGACTCATAAAACCAAATATAAATTTTGAATTGATGGATTGAGGCATGGTTCCTTGTTTGGTTTCTATGTTCTCATCTCTGATACGTTTTATTTCAAAAATTAATTCGATAATAATCAAACTAGCCATATTTCAGTTAACATTTGTTAATTGTAATTTTCTAGAACCAACAAATAAAAATAATTCACCATTAGAGAATTGGATCTCTTTGTCTTTGATTACTAACTATACGTATGCCTCTGATTTACAGAAGAGAGCCATAGCCACAATAGGCATTTTACCAAGTTCCGTACCTGGGTCAGAATCGGATTCTTTAGCACTCATTAGTTTAGGAAACAAACTTTTTAGAGATAATAAACTATCATCCAATCATGTTCAGTCTTGCCTCACTTGTCATCCCGTTGATGGTAATGCAGCAGGAATGGACAGACAATCCAAATCAAGAGGAACCTTTGGCCAACTGGGAAAAAGAAACACTCCCACTATTCTCAACGTTGGCTTTTTACCTATAATTTTTTGGGATGGAAGAAGAAGTACATTATACGATCAAGCCATTGATCCATTTGTGAATCCACTGGAAATGTCTTTAAATTCGGATACAGAATTACTCACTCGGATCCAAAATGATTCCAGTTACACTTCGTTCTTTGAAAGTGCGTTTCCCAATTCCCCGGCTCCGAGTATTCATGCAATTCGTATGGGGCTTGTTGCATTCGAAAGATCTCTCGTATCAAAATCAAAATTCGATGATTTTTTGGAATCGAATGTACTCGCACTTAAAAACGATGAATTAGATGGATTAAAAATCTTTTTGGATGTAGGATGTACAAATTGCCACAACCAAAATCTTTTAGGCGGATCTCAGTTTGCAAAACTAGATACAGTTCATTCTTATAATGTGAATGATTTAGGAAGATCTGAATTTACAGGAAATGCTGCCGATAATTTTTTCTTTAAAGTTCCACCCTTACGTAACGTAACACTAACAGCGCCCTACTTCCACGATGGAAGTGTTTCTACAATCAAAGAAGCAGTACGTCGTATGAATCATTACAATCTGAACAGAAACATCAGTGAATCAGAAATTGACTCACTGATTACTTTTCTAAAAACCTTATCAGATAAAACAAAGACAAATTAAAACTATTGACAATAAATACACAGGTTGAAACTGTGGCATTACCTTTAGGGAGGAAACAGGTGAAATTCCTGTGCTGACCCGCAACTGTGATGTATCTAACATAGCATAAACTATGTTAGATGATAAGCCAGATCTTCCCCGCAATGTTTTCTCGTGGATTGGGAACTTTGCACACTTACACATTTCTGTTCCAACAACAGATTTTGTAAAGGGGCCCCGAAGGTAAACTCGGGGCACCCGTATGGAAAAAACACTACTTACATATCTATCTATAGATTTTAAGACTCTTCGTCTTCTGACGTGGATAAACCTATTTCCAGTCCGTGTTCCCCTAAATTCAAATCAAGATTTAGGAGAATCTAAATGAAAACTTCACTTAAACTAACACTGGTGATGTTATTTACACTGTTTATCACTGCATGTGCTGATAATGGCAAAGTAGACAAATCAGAAGCTGACAATAATTTGGCTTTAGGATTATTGAAAACAGCAGAGGCATCTGCAAAAGAAGCAGGCCAAATTGAAATCAGAGGAACATTTTATCAAGGTAGTTGTTCTGCAGGCACATGCACAACTCCAGGTTCCAACACAGTTACAATCCAATCCAATTTCGGAACAACAACAGGATATTTGTATGTTGATTATGTAAATGGGGCCGGTACATCAACTTACAGAGTCAACGCCGAAATCGTGGAATTTAGCAACACGGATCGAGTGCTTTATTACAAACCCAAAAACAGTGCAAATATTTCTGCACTCATTTGGACAATCACTGATGCAAATGAAATTTTAATTTGTGATGTATTTAATGGCAAACCAACGTTAGCTGAGACTAAAACAGATCTGGCATCAAGAAAAGCATCTGGAACAGTTTATACCACTAATCCAAAAGCAGCAGGCTGCAATGGATCATTTGCATTTAATTTCTTAACTAGAACTTTCTAAATTCAAAAAAATTTGCCTTTATTCACTTGGATAAAGGCAAATAGGAGACAACTCGTGGCCCAGTTTCAAACAAAATCTTTACTGTCTTTGTTCCTAATCACTTTGACTTTTTGGCAATGTACGGAGAAGGAAAAGAATAATGACCTCATACTTTCATTATTAGTACTGCCGCTTGCCAATTCTTCTTCTGTAGGTCCTTGCCCGCCAACTTCTCTCCCTACAAATATTCCTATTGCAAACACTGTTGTTTCTGCCAATTCGAGTGTGAGTGGATTCAACGACTCATCAAAAGCAATCAATGGTATTTGTGGTGGTGGCGAGTTTTCTGGATCTTTGGATGTATATGCTTTAAATTTAACGGGAGCAGGTGCCACAATGATTTTATCGTGGGCCGGAAAAACCGTAAAAAATGTTTCGGGAAATGATTTTATCATCTATGAAAATCCATTTAGAGTTTCAGAAACTAGTGATCGTTATGCGTTCGATCCAATGGTAGTTCAAGTTTCTTTTGATGGAACAAACTATTGCGGTTTTGATTTAAGTGGTTTTAATCCATCCGTAGCGGATAGTAATAAAATTTCTTCTTGGCCGGGATTTGCTGGTCTTAGACCGGTCATTTACAACATGGCCACCAAACCATTTAGCCTAACTGAATTGTTTACCTCCGCAGGAAGTGGTTTTTTGTTAGGTGGTGGTGATGGATTCAACCTTGATGATTTGATCGTTGGTGGGCCCGGTGCTAATTGCGATTCGACTGCTCGTACGAATATCCAAACCAATGGATTTAAATTTATAAAAATGATTTCAGCTACAGCTGTCACAAATCCAAATACGGGATCAGGGTATGTATATCCACATTCCTATAACAATGGCCCAGATATCGATGGAGTTGTTGCAAAATCTGTTGAATGATCAAAATCCATTTAAACCATAAAACAAAGATTACAATTTGTAATGATTAGAAGAAAAAACTTCTAATGTAAATTCAAACGATTGTTATACTCATTTTGAAAAATCCAACTCTTACTTATTGAAAAAAATCTCAGGTAAGAGTTGGATTTACATTTTTAATATGAAATATCGGTTGGTTAGTTCGTTACTTCTTTCTTCGGCTAGACTTTCTTTCCGATCCACCACCAGAACTAGTTGTAGATGAAACTTGCGCTTTGGTTTTGTTCGACTTAACTTCATTTCCAAACATATCCACTTCCGCCCTTTGCTCCTCTCCAATTTTTTTGTATTCTTTTGGTGAGGATTCATCTTGGTTACGATCGGATTCAGTGACTTCAATTTTTAAGAGAAAAGAAACCACTTCATTTTTAAGACTTTCAACCAACTGGTCAAACATCTTAAATCCTTGGAGTTTGTATTCAATGAGCGGATTTTTTTCGCCATATCCGACCGTCCAAATTCCTTCCTTCAAATGATCCATTGCATACAAATGTTCTTTCCATCTATGATCCAAAATGTCTAAAAACACATTCCTTTCAATAGATCGCCAAACTTCTTCCCCAATGGATGAAACTTTGAATTCATAAAGGTCTTTTACCAATTTAGAAACAATCTCAAATACTTTGAGTTGAGGGTTTGCTTCTTTTTTAAATTGTTTTCCATCTATGATTTCTGTGATTCCTAAACTTTGTAACCATTCATTGAGTGAATCAGTTTCCCAAGCGTCTACGTTATTACCTTCGCAATATAAAATGACTTGGTTTTCCACTACTTCATCAAAAAAATCCGCGATGGTTCTCGACATATTCCCTTTGTCTAAAAGTTCATTTCGGATTCCATAGATATAGATTCTTTGACGGTTCATCACATCATCATACTCTAACAAATGTTTTCTGATATCAAAGTTATGACCTTCCACACGTTTTTGCGCACGGGCAATGGCATTCGATACCATATTATGTTCTAACTCTTGGCCTTCAGGCATTTTGAGTGTATCCATAATTCGAGCAATTCGATCCGATCCAAATATTCGCATCAAATCATCTTGTAAGGATAGATAAAATCTAGAAGAACCTGGATCCCCTTGTCTACCAGAACGACCTCGAAGTTGGTTATCAATTCGGCGTGATTCATGTCGTTCCGAACCAATGATATGTAATCCACCAGCTCCGATTACAAAATCATGATCTACTTTCCATTTTTTTGCTTCTGTTAGAATTTTATTACATTCTTTTTTGATACTATCGTTTCTTATTTCAGATATCTTTGTTTCTGCCTCATCAAACTTCTGTTTGATTAAGTTTTCACGAAAACTATAAATTACTTCTAAATCAGCTTTGGTTTTAATACCTAAAGAATCACTAAGATCATCTAACTTCTCAAGATCCTCTTTGTATTTTGGTGCCCCACCAAGGACAATATCCGTTCCCCGGCCTGCCATGTTCGTAGCAATGGTAATCGCTCCAGGTCGGCCAGCATTGGCTACAATTTCCGATTCTCTTTCGTGTTGTTTTGCGTTCAAAACGTTATGCGCAATTCCATGTGAAGTGAGAAGTTTAGACAGTACTTCCGATTTTTCAATGGAGATTGTACCCACAAGTACTGGTTGTTTTTTAGATACCTTTTCTTGGATGTCTTTTACTACAGCATCAAACTTTTCTCGTTCTGTTTTATATACTCGATCTGCCATATCCAAACGTTGGATTTTCAAATTGGAAGGAATCACAATCACATCTAAATTATAGATTTTTTTGAATTCTTCTGCTTCCGTGTCCGCAGTTCCTGTCATACCAGCTAACTTTTTATAAATACGGAAATAGTTTTGGAAAGTGATGGAAGCCAAGGTTTGTGATTCACGGGCAATGGTTACCCCTTCTTTTGCTTCCAAAGATTGGTGTAATCCGTCAGAATAACGTCGTCCCTTCATCAAACGGCCAGTGAACTCATCCACAATGATGACTTCTCCGTCTTGTACTACATAATCTTTGTCTCTATAAAATATCTTATGAGCTTTGAGTGCTTGTTGTACGTGATGAACAAGCTCTATGTTTTCTGCTTGATAAAGGTTTTCAACACCTAACAACTCCTCCACATGATGAACACCCGCTTCTGATAAAATTACATTTTTTGCCTTTTCATCAATCTCGTAGTCTTCACCCTCAATGAGTTTAGGGATGATTTTATTTACTTTAATATATTTGTCTGTCGATTCTTCTGCAGGTCCAGAAATGATGAGAGGAGTTCTTGCTTCGTCCACTAAAATGGAATCCACCTCATCCACAATGGCAAAGTTATGTTGTCTTTGTACACGGTGTTCTTTGTAACTCACCATGTTATCCCGTAAATAATCAAAACCAAACTCGTTATTAGTTCCATAGGTGATGTCAGAATTGTATGCAACTTTTCTTTCTTCATGATCCATATCATGTTGAATGACACCAACAGAAACCTTTAAAAATTCAAATACAGGACGCATCCAATTCGCATCCCTTTTCGCCAAATAGTCGTTAACAGTAACAACATGAACACCTTCATCAGAAAGTGCATTCAGATAAATAGGCAAGGTAGATGTTAAAGTTTTACCTTCACCTGTTTTCATTTCAGAAATATTACCCCAATGTAAGGAAATACCACCCATCATCTGCACATCAAAATGACGCATACCCAAAGTGCGGTAGGCCACTTCACGAACCGTTGCAAATGCTTCAGGCAAAATATCATCCAAAGTTTCACCAGAGGCCAATCTTTCTTTAAACTTAATGGTTTGAGCGGATAACGTTTCATCATCCATAGCCTTGATTGTCGGCTCAAAAGAATTGATAGCGTCTACAATTGGATTTAATCTTTTTAAATCCCTTTCATACTTACTGCCGAATAAAATTGTTAATATTTTTTGAAACATACTGAGTCCGTTATAAATTTATAATATTTCGAAATATGGTAGTGGCTGTTTCCGCCATTACCTTTTGTTTGCTGGTTATATCAGAAAAATCTCCAGTACCTTTTGCAATAAACTCTTTATGAACTGACTGCCAAACATTTAACATTTCTAAAGTTGGTTCTAAATGAGTTTGAAAAGCAAAAACTTTGTTTTTATAAGCAAACATCTGATTTGCATAGAATTCACTAGCAAGTAAATGTTCTGCACCGACAGGAATGTCAAAAATATCCTCATGAAGGTGAAATGCTAAAATTGATTCTTTGTTAATACCTTTAAAAATTGGATGTTCTTGTTTTAAAATTTGTAATTCAGAAAACCCTGTTTCTGGGCCTTTTGTTCCCGGCCGAACATTGGCACCTAACGCCTTCGCAATGATTTGTGAACCCAAACAAATCCCAATGAGTTTTTTGTTTGGTAATGCTGCCACGTTGTTTACGATATCGTAATATGGTTTAAAAAACTCTTGTTCGTTTGGATCAGCTACCGACTGCGGGCCACCTAACATAACAATCAAATCAAAATTCAAATGAATTTCTGGCATCAAATGGATTCGCCTATCATAAGCATTTTGATAACTAATCCGGTAACCAGCTTCGCGAAGTAAGGGTTCTAAAATTCCTGGACCTTCACAATCTATAAATCTTATGAATACCGCTCTCATAATGATTCCATTCCAAATTGGTATCGAAAGAAATTAAACTTAGCATCCTTTCGAATGACTTCAGCCGAAGCCTGTTCTGAAATTGATCCTAAAAAATTATAATACAACCGCATAGGTTTTGTTACAAACAACATGGTCTCTGGTGTTCCGGTGATAAGCCCACCTTCTTTGACACGAAAAGGTGGTTTCATAAAAACAATAGGAACTTGGATCTTCCGATTTTTGATTTCAATTTCCATTCGTTCTTTGGCCAACTTATAAACTTCACCAAACGGACGATCGTCGGAGATATCGGGAACGATTTGGTAAGGATCTACAATCATATATAATGCTTTAGTAGGAAACTGACTTTCGATTTCGGCATGTAAAAGATTAAGTGCAGGAATTTCTTTCCAACAAGGAACACAGTCAGGTGAGTAAACATTGAGGGCGATTTCTTCTTTTTCGAGTTTTGAGAAAGAAATTTCAGCTCCACTTGCGGTAAGTCCGGCCCAGGACTCCTCTCCAAAGTAGGAGGATTTTGCAGGGGCGCAACTAATGAGACATAAACTAAAGATTGAGATGAGAAAAGTTTTCATAAAGCCCATATATTGGACGATCCTTCCCCATGGTTTGGACTACGAGAAGGCCTGTAAAGCCCGTTTTCGAACTTTCCCTTGACATCTGACCCCCACCCCTCAGTCTGGTCTAACATTCCACTCACTGCCTCCGGGGAATCAAAAAAACATGAGCCAATCGCATAAAGAAGACTTTGATATCGTATCCTTAATAGAACTTTGCCGGGAAAAAAAATACGAAACTTGCGTGGCTGGTTTCAGCACGATTGATAAAATCGATAAAATCACTCTTCCTAAAAAATTAAAGAACCGTAAATTAACAGTTCAAGCATTATACGCACTTACTAATGATATGGTTCAGTGGAAATACCTTTCCTCTGAAGAAAAAGCTCTCCTCCAAGCGGAAAAAGACAAACTCGCTGGTGTTACATCCACTGCGGGAACTTCCTTTGCTCCTCATGCAGAAGAAGACATTGAAGAAGATTTTATCCCAGAAGAAGAAGCACGTAAACCAGAACTCGAAGATGGTTTCGAAGATGAGTTTGGTGACGATTCAGATGATGACGAGGATGAAGAAGAAGATGACGACTTCGACGACGACTCTGATGACGATGATGATGCAGCTGACGAGGATGAAGAGGACTAAGAGGTTACTCCCATTCCTCTAACTCCTCTTTTTCAAAACAACCTTCTCTACAATTTTCAAACCACCGACAATTCTTATCTACACTCAAGAGTCTCCCCTGAAAAGGAGGCTTCTCGATTTCTCTCAAACCTCCGCAAAGATTCAATCCCTGTGGTTTTGGGTATTGGTGCTTTATACATTGTTAGATCTTTTACAGAATCACCAAACGAACACCAAACTATCGTTTTCTGGGAACCTCACAAAGAAATTTATGAATTAAAAGAATTTCAATCGGAGTTACAAACCCTTGAAAACCAGGCAAAATCGAAAGGAATCCTTTGGTTTTTGATTACGGGAACCACCCCTAATTGGTCAGAATTAAAAGCCAAAATCAATTTTCTTCCCAATGTTTCTGAATCTTTACGATCCAAATGGAGTTTGTACGCCACTCCAAGTTATGAAAGGTTGTTTCCTGAACTTACGAAAACCTGCCAAACCTACTTTCAATCACAACAGTCCTCAAACGAAATCAACAGGAACACAATCCAACATTTCCGTCATCTATGGACTCATAACTATTTAAAAAACAGAACCAGCCTTTTTTCTAACAAAACTAGTTTCCAATGGTTCCAATCCTTTTCAGGAAAAAATACATCCGTTTTGTTTGTGGGAGCAAGTCCAGGTTTGGAAATTGACCTACCCAAAATTCAAAAAGAAAGAAACCGTCTTCTGATTTTTGCCAGTGACACAGCTCTCGGATACCTTTTGCCAAACGGAATCATCCCTGATTATATTGTATCTTTTGATTCAGGTCGAGGAACTAATTATCATTTTTTATTAGATGTACCAAAATATATCCCCATCATTACTTGGTTAGGTGGGTCATCTTATATTTTTGAATTAACCAATCCCAAAATTCTAGTCAATACCGGCCACCCTCTGGATCAAATTCTAGAGCATTTATTTTTGAATGGACTTGGAAAAATTTGGCCACATTATTCCAATCCCAGTTTGAATTTGCTTGGGATGGTAGATTCCCTTACGAAATCGATAGAAAATAGAAATTTTTTTATTACAGGTGTTAGTTTTTTAGCAGAACGTGGGAAATCCCATTGTAAGGGCACTGGTTACGAAAGGTATTATTTGCCAAACACGAGTCGGCTAAGAAGTTTAGAGTTTATCACCAAACGTTTGTATTCTGGCGAAAGAAAAGGCAAAAATCAAAAAGCTTGGGAAGAGATGAATCGAAAAAATTCTCTTTCTCTGTTTCAATTTTTTTCCGACGCAAAGGAAACAAATTTCCAATCCAAAAAAGATCAGGAACATTCTTTAGAAACATTTCAGGGATTTCCCCCATCGATAGCAGAACTGGCAAAGTGGGCTAACCAAGACCATTCCGGCATCATCCATAAAAAAACCCTTACCACTTGGTTGCGGTTTTCACTAAGTTAAGCTCCGAATAGAACGGGTATCTCTTGTAGATTCCATTCAGCGCGTTCTTTGTTTGCGGGAATTCGATCAAAAGCTTTTGTTTTTTTGGATTTCCCCTTAGGCCGGCTTTCGATATCTTCTAAAATTTTTTCCAGTCTCTCTTGCATGAGTAAATGCAAATTCATTTGGTCTAACATATCCATAGTGATTTCCTCCACTGTTGATATCACTATACAATTTCCCTGGGACAAAATAGAAATTGGATGGGAAAAAAATATCTATTGCGTCCAAAAGAATTTAAAATATAAGAGTGTTACGGGAAAAAGCGTTTGTGAATTTTCAAGAAATTATCTCTCAATTAGAAACCGCAAAAGAATCTAGAATCAACTTTTACTTTGTTACAGAAGAACAAAATCAGGAGATATACGCATTACTTGTCCATGTAATGGGGTATATGGATAAACTTTATTTAGTAGAAGTCATCTTCACTGTCCTCAAAGAACTTCTAATGAATGCCAATAAGGCCAACGCAAAACGTGATTACTTTACCCGTGAGAACCTAGACATACAAAACGCTGGTGACTATGCTAAGGGAATGTCCCGATTCCAAGAAAACATCATCATGAAGTGGAATGAACAATTGGACAGGTTAGACGGCGGAAATTACTACATCAGCCTCCTCATGAAAGTGGAAGGAAAGTCTATCCACTTTGCTGTCGAAAACAACGCACCTATCACAAAAGAAGAACTAGCAAGAGTTAATCGAAGGATTGAAGTCGCTAAAAATTATAACGACCTTTCCGATGCATTTACAGACGTTTCAGACAGTACAGAATCTGCTGGTTTAGGGTTAGTACTCATCCAACTCCTCTTAAAAAACTCTGGAATTGGTTCTGAAAAATTCAAAATTTTTACAAACGACAAGATAACGCGCGCTACACTTTCTGTACCAGAAGTCACAACCCCTGTTGAAATCCAAACTGATTTAAAAACAAAACTCTTAAACGAAATTGATGGGCTTCCTCCACTCCCACATTCTCTTACAAAAATCATTCAACTATGTAACAATCCCGATTCTGACTTACATATGATTTCGCAAGAAATCGAAAAAAATCCTGCTCTCTCTGCTGATCTATTAAAACTTTCTAACTCTGCTTTTTTTGCAAATCGAAGCCAAGTCAGTTCTATCCTACAAGCGGTAAAGGTTGTAGGACTAAAAAACTTACGAAACCTTCTTTATGTATCTGGAGTTCGTAAAATTATGGATGGCCAATATGGCAAGATGATGGATGTTTGGGACCATTCCAGCCGTTGCAGTTATTACGCTCGTTATCTGGCTACAGAAAACAACCATACCAATAAAATTGCCGATATTATTGCCGTAAGTGCCTTGTTACACGATATTGGAAAATTCCTTTTACTTTCTGTGGATCGTGGATTTTTTAAAAAAATCGAAACCTACCAACGTGGTGTTGACTCCGGTAACTCTACGTTACTAGAAGAAATGGCAATTGGACTGAGCCATCCGCAACTGGGCGCACTCCTTGCAGAAAAATGGGAATTCCCTTTAGATTTACGTGTTGCCATCGAATACCATCACAAACCTTTTTTAGCACCACCAGAACTACGCGATCTCGTTGAAGTCATCTATATGGCAAATATGATGGCTGACTACCACGAACAAAAAAAGGGATTCTATGCGATTGACAAAATCCTACTCGCAAAATTTAATTTAGATAATATCGATGTGTTCTCTGCTGCAGTGAACAAAATCGAACTGCTATTTAAAAAGTCTAATGAGTAACAATGAATGAAGTTATCCGTTTCGAATCCGTTTCTTTTGTTAGAACAGACAAAAAAATTTTAGACAATGTCAATTTTTCGTTAAATGACGGTGATTCTCTTGCCATTATAGGAAGGAACGGAGCCGGAAAAACCACTCTCATCAATCTGCTCTTTGGTTATTCATGGCCCACAGTCGGTACAATTTCTGCATTTGGGGAAACATACGGCGAAACTCCAATGGCACCTTTACAAAATCGTATTGGGATGGTGCAACCCGGCCACCAAGAATCCTTATTACAAAGACTCACCACATTTGAAATGGTACTGACTGGTGTGATTGGAACCCTTGGGCTATACAAAGACCCAACAGAAATGCAAGAAAAGACCGCAGAATCGTTGTTACGTTCTGTAAATTTAATCCACAAAAAAGACCAAATTTATTCCACCCTCTCTTCTGGGGAAAAAATGAAAGTTTTGTTATTACGTGCCTTTGGGGTAGGAAAAGAAATTTTAGTTTTAGATGAACCAACGGCCACCTTAGACATTACTGCCAGAACCGATTTTGGAAAGTCCTTATTCCAATTAAAAACAAACAACCCAAAACTCACAAGAATTCTCATCACTCACAGAATCGAAGAAATTCCTGAAGACTTTTCCAAAGTGCTTTTACTAAAAGAAGGAAAGGTAATTAGTTTTGGAAATAAAAACGAAGTGTTAACCGACAAAAACCTTTCTAAACTTTATGATCTCGATTTACAAGTGAACGAAAAAAAAGGACAGTATTCCGTTACTGTCCTTTCCTAAAGAATTCAAAATTTCTAATCAAAATCTTAAAAGCCGCTATCAGTTGTTAACTCCTAAATTCTGTACAGGAATTGAATCTTTGATTTGAAACTGTACCCAAGCTTTGGATACAGTGTTTTCCTTCATTTATCGATTAGTTGGAATACATTGACCTTTCAATAAAGTTAGAGGCACTACAACCCGCAGTTCCGACATCAGAGATGGTTTTGTCTTGTGCGATACAGAAGATTTTCCACCAACGATTGGAATGGTTTGGTGCAATGGAATAGTTTCTCACTTCCCCTACACTTCCTTTGAAGACCCGAACATTGGCACCAGAGATTCCCATAAGGGCTTCACCAGACCAATTGTAAATGCTGTAATAGCGGTTAGGTTGACTCCAAATAGATCCTTGGAGAGTGATTGTTTCTGGACCAAATCCTGTTGTGATATCGTAATCCAAACTTCCGTTCCCAGCACCGAGTGGAGTTTTGTTATTCCAAACGATACGGTTATTCGCCGAATTTCCGTATTGTAAGTGAGAGTCCAAATCCCGCGGTTTTGCACCCCAAGATAGCACCACTCGCATTTCGTTATCAGGAAGGATTGGTGTGACTAAGATGTTTTGGTTTGCAGGAGTTTCCGATCCAGCAGAGACAACCGTTCTGTATGTTGTGGAATAAGTCTCTGATACGGAAGTGCAGTCCCCTCGTTTTCCAGAACCCGATACTTCTAAAGTGTAGTTACCTGGTGGCACGGAAGGGATCACATAAGATCCGTCTGTGGATGTTTTTACAGATGCGATAGTCGCACCATTGGCATCGATCGCATAAGCTCCCGATTTTACATTCACACCTGGTCGAATGCGAGCCGTTAGGTTACAAACTCCAGTATTATACAATGCCGAAAGTGCACGTCCAGAAATCGAACCACTGGTTTGGCTTCCTGGAACAAAAGTAATGATATCAAAGTTAGTCGTAACATCCGCTTGGATGTCCACAATTCCCTCTACTGATGCATATCCTGCCGAAACAAATCGAACTTTCCAACGACCTGCGTTGATATTGAAGATTGTGTATTGGCTCGCATTAGAAAAGATAGTGGAACCAGTGGCAATCGAAGAAGGTTGTACACCTGCTGACGGACGTAATGTTCCACCGTTAGGATCAACTATCTCCAAAGAATAAGTTCCAAGGAAAGAGAACCCACCAGGAGTTCTGACAGAACCGGATAAGTGACCACGACCATCATTTGTAATGATAGGAGTGTTCACAACGACAGTTCCGCCGCCAGTCCCTACTTCTACAGGGAAGTAAGTGGTGATTCCATTTTTTTCCACACGAAGTTGGTAAGAACCTGGAGAAAGGAATGGGAAACTATAACTTCCATTAGATTGCGATGAAACAGATCCCACCACTTGGTCGGAACCGGAAGTTCTATTAGAAGAAACAGAACAATTCGGAGAATCAAATCCTCCTGAGCAGTCACGGTGCACATCGGCAGTGAAATTTCCACCGACCAAACGACCGAGAGTCACAGTGGCTCCACTTACATTTTGAGTGGATACGGCATCCGTCACCACACCAGTCACAGTGGCTCTTGGGCTATGCGCCACAGTTCCGTTCAAATTGAAGACAGCAGGTGAAAACGCATATTGGTTGGTTGCCACGCTTGATGTGTCCACTCGCAAACTTGCAGAAGACAAATAATTAGATTGGTAAGAAGGAGCCACACGATCCACAACAATCAGTTGGTAAGAACTTTGGCGAAAGTTGTATTCGTTTCCGTTAATGATATCGATGGAGGCACCGTTATCATTTGCCCGAGCCACACTCGGTGATTGTGCAAGGGTAGTCGCTGAACCTGTTCCCAATTGGAATAATGCATATCCAACTCTTCCCGCCTCATCATTCGTAAAAGGGACAGGAAGGATGGCAGGTAAAGTCACAACATAAGAACTACCACCAAAACTAAACTGTCCTGCAGAAGTAGTGGTGATGTGAGCCAGACTAGATCCATCAGCGGAAGTATTTCCTAAAAGAACCACAAACAGTCCCGATTGGCTTGTGTGAGTGGAATTTGCTGTTGGCGCCGTATCACGAATCGAAATAGATCCAACGATTTGGGAACGAGCAGCAATGGAAGTCATAGAAATGGTTCCCGCATTGTAATTGTTTCCATTCAAACTCACAGCGAGTGGATTGGAAGAACAAGGAGTTGGATTGGATCCACAATAGTTTTCAAACCCTGGAGCCGAAATGTAATAAGCCCAAAGCCCACTTGCACCAAGGAAGGATACTTCTTTGGTTGTTGGGTTGACTTCATAAAGTTTGTTTCCATAAGTTTGGTATGCCCATGGGCCAGAACCTTGGACTGCCGCCAAACAAGAAGCTGTTGGATTTACCGCACAAGAACAAATAGAACCTGCTTGGTTTAAAGAACAATTGGTTCCTGCAACTGCACTCAGTGCCTCAACAATCCAAAGTTTGACTGCGTTTCCAAGTTTTGGATCATCTTTCAGATACAAAAGTCGAGATGGTGCTTGGTTGGCCGAAGGCCTTACGTTGATGACAGTTCCTGCAACATGATCCCCATTAGAGTCTTTAACAAACCCTGTGACAAGAGAAGGTTTTGCAACAATGTAGATTGGATCGGCAAGGGCTACGTTTTTGGTTCCGCCATTAGGAGACGCTGTAAACAAAAAGGATTGTGATACGGTGTAAAATACCGGGTTGGATACTTCTATGTAGTAAACACCATTTGTCAGGTAACTTCCATCGATGGCAAAACTTCCATTCCCAGTAATTTGTACTGTTTGTAAAATAGCACCTTGTTCGTTCTTAAGTTTGATAGTGAAAACAGAAGTGGAGTCAGAAGGAAGGGCTCCATTTAGGATATTTCCAGTTAAGTGAAGGTCACTTTCTGTTGCTGCCATCCAAGGAAGACTTGTTTCCCCTAAGTCAACTTGGGCCACAGTGTTTGGATTGGTTCCAGGAAAAGTGTAGTGAATGAATTCAGTGGTATTGGCAAAGGGTTGGCCAGATACTTCTACCGAATCACCAGCATATACAACCGTATAATTTCCGTTAGGAAGTGGGTTGATGTTGATGACAAAAGAACCGTTAGCGCCAGTGACTCCCGTTCCTACAGTATTTCCACTGGAATCAACAATAGAAACTGTAATCCCGGCAACTGGACCTGCGGGAACTGTGACTCCACCACCAGAAAATCCTGGACTTGTGACCACTCCTACAAATTGTGCAGGGCCTTGACCATAATACAAACGTTCTGCGAGAAGATTTCCCACATTCACCAAAGTGTATGGATTTTGAGTCGGATCAAAAACAAAAGAAAAATCTTGGTAAGTATAGTTGAGGCCATATCCCGTATTGATGAGAACTCGGTAGTTGTTATTAGGAAGGTCAGTTAAATCAAATTGAAATTTTCCATTGGATCCAGCATATGTGGAGGCAACAAGAGTATTTGTTTCTCCGTTGGCAACTTCGATTCTAACAGAGATTAAAGTAAGATCGATACATCCAGGAGCTGCTGGAGCACCAGGGTTTCCGCAAACTACATTCGCAGGAACACCAGAAACAACTGGAACAATGGTTCCAATGACTCGCGCTGGGCCATGGGTTGCTACTTCTTGTCCGGAATTATTACCAGGAACTTCTTCTGGATCGGTTGGTGTCACACCATCACCAGGTGTGGGGAGAGGAACCCCATTGGAATCGGGAGGAACCACGACTCCATCTCTTGCATCGGAGACAGCACCACCAGTTCCTAGTAAGAACCAGAACGGCATTGATTTCTTTTTGCGGGAACAACCCACAACTGCTAAAGATAAAAGAACGAGAACGGTTATGATTCCTCGAACACGCATAAGACTTACCCTCTATCAAAATTCGCTTTGTGGAAAAACCACAGATTTTCTAATGCACTTCGGGAAATTCCTAAGAGATTGCCGAAGTGTACCATTTGTAGTCTGTTTCCGTACACAAATCAAACCTTTTTTAGGGCTATCGGCAAAAAAATAACAAAAGTTACCGTGAAGGCAGGAAAAATCACCCTCGGAAGGAATTTCGATTGCTCTTGTTTTAACTCCTAGGGATTACTCATAGCGGAATGTGGGAGAAAGGGCTGACAGCGGATACGTGGAAACTCCTAATGATTCCGTTTACTTATGGATTTGTGGGTTGGGTGACCAATTGGCTGGCCCTAAAGATGACTTTTTACCCCATCCAGTTCATAGGAATTCCCCCCTATTTGGGTTGGCAGGGCATCATCCCAAGAAAGGCCCATAAAATGGCCAGCAAGTCCGTAGATGTGATCACGGAGCGCCTCCTCAATATCAAAGAAGTTTTTTTAAAAGTAGATCCCAAAAAAGCAGAAATCGTTTTCCTACCAGCATTAGAACCTAGCATCCGCTATACGATGCGAGAATTTTCCGACAGTTTGGATCCAAAACTTTGGGATATGATTCCGGAAGTTGTCAGAGAAGAAATTTACCATAAAGTCAGAAGGGAAAGTGGAGTTACCATCCGCAAAGTGATTCGAAAACTCCAAAAGGACATCGATTCCCTCTTTGATGTAAAGTCCTTAGTTTTGAAAAAACTATCAGGAAATAATGTGGGTCTTGTTGTGGAACTTTTCCAAGAAGTGGGAGCTCCCGAATTTCGATTCATTGAAAGATCAGGATTTTATTTTGGATTTCTTTTGGGACTTGTCCAAATGATTTTTATGATCTACTTTCCGTTGCCATGGACTCTTCCCATCCAAGGAGTCATTGTTGGTTATCTGACAAACTACTTGGCTCTTGAAATGATCTTTCGCCCCCTACTTCCCAAAAAGTTTTTGGGAATTTTTACCTACCAAGGTTTGTTTTTAAAAAGACAAACAGAAGTTTCTAGACTTTATGCAAAACTGGTGAGCGAAAAAATTCTAACTCCCAAAAACATTCTTTCGGAATTAATATTTGGAAAAGCATCCAAAGATATCATTGAGATCATTCGAAATGAAGTGATCCATCATGTGGACACCATTACTTTCCTCGCAAAACCAGCGCTTTATGCTACTGGAAAAATTGACGAGTTTGATGCAGCAAAAGAAAGAATCGGAATGGCTATGGCCGACAATGCTGTAGAAAAATCATTTCACTTAGAAGAATATTTAGGTTCAGCTTTGGAAATAGAAACCATGATGGGAGATCGAATGGCGGCACTCCCTCCTAAAGAATTTGAATCCATTCTAAGATCCGCCTTTCAAGAAGATGAATTGTTATTAATTTTAGTGGGAGCGGCCCTAGGTGCCGTTGTGGGTTGGTTTCAAATGGTATTTCTTGTATGACAAAAACAATATTAATTACCGGAGGGAGTGGAGTTCTTGGAAAAGAATTATTAAAAGATCTAATCGAAGATTACAAAATCATTGCTATTGGAAATCATTACACCCATTTTCCTGATTCCATCCGGTTTCATAAAAATTTTAAGTTTTATGAAAGAGATCTTTCTAAAATAAAAAACCCGGATGATTTTTTAATTCCAGAATCCATTGATTTGATTTTACATTTGGCAGCTGTAGTTTCCGGAGCCAAAGTCACAGAAGAAGTATACCACCAAATCAATGTTACTTCCACACAACTACTCGTTGAATTTGCGAAATCTCGAAACATCCCCCATTTTGGTTTTGTCAGTTCAGTTTCCGTTTATGGTTCGAAAGAAATTAATTTAAATATAAATAGTGAAAGGATGGGAACCACCATCTATGCAAAAACGAAGTTACTAGCAGAAAACTATATCCTCAATTCTGGAAAAAATTACTCACTATTTCGAATGGCGAGTATCTATGGAAAAGGAACCAAAAGTTTTATATCAAAATTACTTTCTCTTTCCAAATTAAAGTTTTATCCTTATATTTCTTCCTCTAGAAAAAAATCAGTCATCCATATTGCCGACGCCACAAAAGCATTAGTTACTTGGACTAAACAAACATTAGATGGAAAAACACCTAAACCAGTATATGTGTTTTCTCATCCTGAATTTGTGACAGTGAACCAAGTCATAAACACCTTCCAAAGTTTAAGAATTATGGGAAAATTCCTTTTTCCCATTCCTGTGGGAGGATTCTTTGCTAAAATGATCGAACTGGTCTTTCGATCTTTGGCTTTTCTCAAAAGAAAACCATTCCATGGTTCGCCCCTCCAACCACTACTCGAGTCTGTGGCTATTTACGATTCTCAGTCCTTTGAAAATTTGGGAATTTTTCCGGAGCGAGATTTACGAAAAGGCCTAACTGACTATCAATAATTTAGGTGCTCGGGGCCGATATTCTAAGTATGAAAAAGCGACTTAGCCTACTTGTTTTATTATGTCTTACTCTTTCTCATTTGGATGCAGCAACTTGGATCGAAGATTCGCTTGGTTTTGCATTTGAATTTCCAAGAGGTTGGGCAAAGTCTGTTTTACGGTATCCCGACACGGTTCGGATTCAATTTTCCAAAACCAATAGAGAGGCAATATTACAGGTAGATGTAGCACGTCGTACCAAAGAATACGATATCGATCGATTTATTGAAGAAACAGTAGATACCTTTCTTACCAAATACCCTGACCTAAAACTTGTTCGGGAAAAAATGTTAGAAAACGAAGTAGCAGGATTTGATGAATCCGTCTTTGTTGTCTTACACTATACAGAACACAAACAAATGATTTCTAATCGATTTTTATTCCATAGAAAGGGCGGAATGTATTATGTAATCCAAGCCAAAACACCTAGGGCTTATTTTGCAAAATATTCCAAAGACCTCGACATGGTGATGAAGAGTTTTCGAAGAGAAACTCGCACCAAAAACAGATGGCGTAACGATAGTTTGTCGTATTTAGATCCCATTAAAGATGAACGGATCATCCAATACATTTCCATCACCATAAGACCGATTGATTCTTATCCCCATGAACAAGGGACAAAAAACAAAGAAGAAGATGGATGGTTATTTTCTGTAGAAGGAAACAAAAAACCAAATCCAGGGGAATGGGACAACCGTCCAAGACCTCAAAATGATAACGGATACAGTCCTTCTGATGTGAAACCGGACACTCCGACCTCAGATGAACCTGTGGTCATTCCTGATGGTTCGGGCCTTTAGAATTACAATCACACTGTTTGAAAGATTCTTAAAACACAAACGAACAAACCATAAAATACCCCAAGATTTCCCGGGGTATTTTTTTACCCGAATGCCACTAAATACCCTTGACCTAAGTCAGCCAATTTCCTTTATCGTATATTTACGATAAACTATGGCTCAAAACAAAAAAGCAGAATTCCCAGAAAAGGTCCAAAGGATCGCTTCTTTTACCAAACTTCTTTCTCACCCCGCAAGGCTTGCCATCTTAGAAGTTTTGGCGAAGCGCCAAACTTGTATTTGTGGAGAGATCGTGGAAATCCTTCCTTTGGCGCAGTCCACTGTATCTCAACATTTAAAGGAACTGAAAGAAGGGGGGCTTGTGAAAGGCGAAGTGGATGGAACGTCTACTTGTTACTGTATCCACTGGGAGAATCTATCAAAGGCCTATGAGGAATTTTCAGAACATATCACACTCATCAAACAATATCAAAACAAAAAGGAAGGTAACTGCTGTGAGTAACCAAAAAAATATTCTAATTCTTTGTACCGGAAATAGTTGTCGGAGCCAAATCGCAGAAGGTTGGATGAGATTTTATGCAAAAGACAAAGCCAATGTTTATAGCGCAGGAATTGAAACTCATGGAGTGAATCCAAAAGCCATTGCGACAATGAAAGAGGCGGGAATAGATATTTCTTATCATACTTCGAACCATATCAATGAATACAAAGACATCCCATTTGATTATTTAATCACAGTTTGTGATCATGCCAAAGAAAATTGTCCGTATTTTCCAAGTGATGCAAAAAGGTTTCATCATAATTTTTCCGATCCTTCTAAGTTAAAGGGAACAGAGGAAGAAGTAAGGACTGCGTTTGCTAAAACGAGAGAAGAGATTCGGGAATACTGTGAAACTTTTATTAACAAGGAATTATAGGAGAAAAAAATGAAAACAATAACATGGTATGACTTTAAAACAAAATTAGAACTTTATCCAGAACTTCATCTTGAATTTGTCTATAGTGAAAACAAAACAATTTTTCCCAACTATCATATCACCGAATTCAAACTTGCAAACATTCAGTCTGTGGATTGTGGAGGAAAATTAGATTCTTGGACAGAAATCATCTTACAAGTTTTAGAACCGATAGAAGGAAAAGATACCGAGTCTATGACACTTGGAAAAGTGAATTCCATCCTAGAAAAAGTAAATGGTTCTATGAAAATTCCCAATGATGCCATTTTACGAATTGAATTTGGAAATACAGAAACAGCGATGAGACAATATTTTGTTTCGGAGATGCGTACAACTGAAAAGTCCTTCTCCATCCATCTAAAAGATGGAAAAACGGAATGCAAAGCATCTGTAAGTTGTGGTCTTCCCAAAGATGTTGTTAGTTTTCCTAAATTAGAAAAAACAAATTCTTCTTGTTGTTCTCCAAAAACAGCCACGGAAGAAGAGAAGGAAAAAGCAGGCTGTTGTTAGATAAAACAAAGTAGGTGAAGGATTGAATTAATTCTTTTTCATCCAGTTTCTATACCTTTTTGTCAGTCGAGACAACCGAATTTGGTCGAATAACAATCGTAAGATAGGCGATACCTTAACCGTAGTGCGTTTATTTTGTGACAACCGATTCAGTTGGTATCGAACCATTGCCATATTGGCCAAACCTTTTAAAGTTTTGGATTTCCAATTTGGTTCAGGTAGGGTTTGGTATCCTGGTTTTTCTTGTTTCCAATCATTAGGAAGATTGGGATTGAGGGCAAGAGCCGTGGCAATGCCTACCAAAGGAACTCCCGATTCCAAAACCGATTCTGCAATTTGTTTTTTTCTGATTCCACCTGTTACCAAAATGGGAACGGTTGCTGTTTTTGCCACTTCACTCGCAAACTCTAAAAAATAGGCTTCTCTGGAAATGGTAGATCCATCCCTAGATTCTCCTTGCATGGCAGGAGCTTCATAGTTACCACCAGACAATTCGATAAAATCGACACCTAATGTTTGTATTCTGGAGATTACTTCTTTAGCATCCGAAAACTGGAACCCACCTTTTTGAAAATCAGCGGAATTTAATTTTACACCGACAATAAAACTTGGTTTCACAGATGCCCGCACTTTACGAATCACTTCTAATAAAAATCGGGATCTATTTTCTAAACTACCACCCCATTTGTCTTCTCTTCTATTGACTAGTGGAGATAAAAACTGGCTGATGAGATAACCATGGGCAGCATGAATTTCTACACCATCAAATCCAGCTTCCTCGGCCAACTGAGCTGTTTTTGCAAATCGTTCAATGGTTTCTAAAATTTCTGGTTCCGTCATGGCTCTAGGTTTCCCTAGTAGTTTGGATAAATTTCCAATGTCTACCGGTACAGCAGACGGTGCCCAGACTTCACCACCTAACTTTGATAATATCTGTCTCCCTGGATGATTGATCTGCATAATGATCTTTCCTCCGGCGATTTTTGCTTTGGACGACCAAATGCGAAATCCATCTAGGGAAGTACCTCTTTCCAAAACCACACCACCAGGCCCCGTCATGGCTCTGTGGTCTACCATCACGTTCCCTGTGATGAGAGTTCCCACACCTCCACGGGCCCAGGTTTCATATAAATTCCACAATGCTTTGTCTGGTTCTAAATTGTGGTTAGATAGATTTTCTTCCATCGCGGCTTTTACTAGTCGGTTGGGCAAGGTCACACCGCAAGGAAGTGGAAAATTTGAAAATAATGGAGAAGTAGAATTCATTTGTCTATCTTAGACAAATGAAACCAAACGATTCATAAAAGGAAGTTACCTTCCATTCAGAGATTTATCTATTTTTTTTGACTTTTTGTGTTCATACATGCGGCTGTCAGCAATGGCCATCAATGTTTCCGGATCTGATCCATCTTCTGGAGAAAAGGAAAGTCCCATACTGGTTTTGATTTCCAATTTGGTGGTATCAAATTGGATTTCTCCTTCCACCATTTTGGTTAGGTTGCCGAGTAAACTTAACGTAGATTCTTTTGATTCATGATGGATCATAATGAGACCAAACTCATCTCCCCCGAGTCTCGCAAACACGTCTTGGTGTTGGAGCAAATGAGAAAAACGACTGGCAAACTTAGATATGTAAAAATCCCCTGCGGCATGGCCATGGGTATCATTCACAATTTTTAAACCATCCAAATCAAAAAGAACCACTGTCAAAACAGAGGGATCGTCTTGAATTCTTTGTAGTCCCCTTCTCAAATAATCATAAAAGGCAGAACGATTGTAAACACCAGTGAGGGCATCGTGACTGGCAAGATAAGCCATCGTCTGAAGGCTTTTTTCTCTTTCTGCCCATCTATGTGCATTATGTAAAATGGCTGCCATGGTTCCTGATAACATATTCAACACATAAGTTTCGTTAGATGAATAATAATCGACTACAGCACTATGTACTTTTAAAACACCCAGGATCTCAGAATCAAAATACAAAGGAAGTACAATCATAGAACGAAGGCCCACACGGCGGCAAGCCTCCCTGTTGACCCGGTCATCCATTTCAGAATCTGAACAATATAAAGTTTCTTTGGATTGTAGGCTTAGACCAGAGAAACTTCCTTTGACTGGAATCCTAAGTCCGATTTGTTTTTCTGCATGTCCACTTGCCGCGCGGTAAACTAAATCATCACCTTCGACTAATTCAAAAACTGCCCCATCAGAATTTGTGATCTCTTTCGCTCGAAGAGTGATGAGATCTAAAAGATAAGGAACATCTGGTTTGGCCGCTGTTAATTCTGTTTGAAGTTTTAGTACTTTTTCTAATGTAGAATCAGAGAATCTTTCCATAGTTGCTCTTAGAAAGATTCTAAAAACTCCTCTCTTTTAATCTAGCTTAATTTTTTGATTCCCTCAGCGATACAGTAATTGGCAATCGCAAGTAAGATATGAAAGATATCAACGTTCAGAATAGAACCCGTAGACCCCTTAGTTCCGATCACAAGTCCTGCAACGATAAATAAAACAGAACCAATGATTCCCATCACAGATGCGTTTGATTTTCTAGGGAATCGAACAAGAGAACTAATGAGAATGATAAACATCGCAATTCCACCGACAACTGTCGAATAAATACCAAGTGGATAGAGATAAGAGAATGCTAAGTAAAGAAGAAATGCGATAGCAATGAAAAGGAAAAAAGTTTTTTCCGACAAAGAACGAAAGGTAAAGTGAAAAAATGCCAATCCTAATAGAGGAACACCGACACATCCCGACAGTCCCACAAAGAAACGATAGATAGAATCGAGTGTGTTGATTCCCAGAAAGTGAATGGAGCCAAGTCCGGCTGAAATTCCAATGATGGCAAATCCATAGAGTGCGGCACGAGAGGGAATGGAAGACTTCCCTACGAATCTGTAAGCCATTGCTAGGGAAACTAAGGAAAGAACTAAGTCAGAAAGAAATGTTGAGAAAACCATGGCAGGTATTAGAACTAATTTAGTATAAGAAGCAAGATAAAATAAACCATCCCTTTAGAATAAATTCATGGAACTATGACTCTTTGGGATTTGAGAACTATGTCTTGGATGATTTCGTCCAGTTCCTTTGCTGATTCGATGAGGTGGTCTAGGCTTCGTTTTTCTTCTGATGGAGATAAGGTTCCTGTTTTGATCAAATCCACAATTCCCATTAGTTTGGCCAAAGGGTTCCTTACCACATGGGACTGGGTCCAAGCAATGGCCTTTAGTTTTTCGTTTTGGGTTTGGATGGCTGTGATCTGGACAACTCGTTCGGTCACATCATGAAAATTATCCACAATACCTCCGATACTTTCATCATCCATTAAGTTAGTGATTGTAGATTCCATCCACCTCCAAGAACCATTTTGGTGTTTGACTCGGAAATGATGACTGGGAAGAGAATTTCCTTCAGGAAGTGTCACCACCTCTTCCAACCGGTCTTTGATTTTGGGAACGTCATCAGGATGGAGGATGTCGAATAAATTCATATTCATGGCTTCCTTTTCTGAATACCCCAATACTTTGGTGATTGAGGGGGAAACATATTTGGCAAAACCTTCTGCATTTAGAATGGCAATGACATCCACTCCATTTTCCACAAGAGCTCGGTAACGTCTTTCGCTGGATACAAGTTCCATTCGTTTCAACATCAAATCGGTGATGTCTTTAGAAAAACAAGCGAGGCTTGTGATCTCTTGGTTTGTATTTCTGATAGGATTAAAAGATACTTCGCGGTGTTCTTCTTTTCCCGTAATCGGGCTTAGGAACCTTTCGTATGTTTTAAAAGTTTCGCCGGATAACCCTCTTTCATAATAACCTTTCCATTTTTCATAAAAGGCTTCGCCTTGGTTTAAGATCAGAACAGAATCCCCTTCTTTTGCAATTGTCCCAAGTAGAAATCCCATCACATCGAGAAAGGCTTGGTTTGCAGCAATCAAACGGTAGTTAGAGTCTAAAGACCAAATTAAATCGGAGGTTCCATTGATCAGAGCCTCTTGGTTTTTTTTAATCCGAATGAAGTTTTCTTCCGCAATCACTTTTTCGGATATATCACGAGTGACACTGAGAACAGAAGTAATTTCACCCAATTGGTTGGTGAGAGGAACCGCTGTACTTTCCATCCAACGTTTGGTTCCTTTGAGTCCTATGATTCTAAATCGTGCACTGGATTGAATTCCTTGTAAGGCATTTTTATGTAAGGACTGATAAAAAACTAAATCTTCTGGAAAAACTAAATTTTCCACTTTTTGTCCAAGAGCATCTTCCGGATGGTCTGCTTCTATCATTTGTAAACCGGCGGGGTTCATCTCGATGAGAATTCCTTCTGGGGAAACTACTTTCACACATTCTGGTTCTGAATTGAGGATGGTGCTGAGTCTAAGTTCCTTTTGTAAAAGATTTTGATAGGCTTCTCTTTGTTCGGTGATGTCTTGAAATATTCCAACAATTTGTAAAGGTTCGTTATTTTTCCCCCGAATCACATCAGCAAGAGAATGGACAAAAATGTTTTTTCCAGATGTGGTGATGAGTCTACATTCTAAGTCGTATTTGATTCCCGTTTCTAAAACATCTTGCATGTGTTTGACGGCACGTTCGCGATCATCGGGATGGACTGATAAAAAACCTTTTTCTAAGTCCACTGGCATGGCAGAAGGATCCATTTCTAAGATATGAAATACACCTTCTGACCAATGTAAGGTTTGATTGACAAAATCTACTTCCCAATGCCCTAGTTTACCTAAGGTTTCCATCTGACGAAGGATCAGTTTGTGTTTTTTGTCGTCTTCATTTAAAGATGAGGGAGGAATTATATGATTTTTCTCTTTTTTTTCCACAGGAAATCACACCCCTTAAAACAGAAGTATGATTCTGTCAGAACAAGAAACTTAAGTCAGCCTTTTTTTAATTTAAAAAACGAAAAACAAATCCATTATTTTGCTACAACATATTCCCTATTGAGGATTTTAATATCAGCTAGCATTGTTTTTATGGATTCACTTCGGTTTCCATTGTAAATTCCGCGAAAGTATAAATCCTTATCAATTAGAAAAATTTGTTCTGAGTGAACGAAGTCTTTAGTCGCGTCTTTGTTTGTGGTATTTGTGTCTGCTTGGAATGTATTTCTGGCAATTTTAAAAATTTCCTCTCTATCTCCTGTTACCAAGTTCCAATAATTGGAGTGAATTCCCTTTTCTTCTGCAAATTTTTTTAATTCGGGAGGAGTATCTAAATCTGGAGTCACCGAATATGACACTATTTGAATGTTCTTAGATTTTGAAATTTCAGATTGTACAAACTTTAAATTTCGAATGATATTGGGGCAGAGTCCATGACATTTAGCAAAAAAAAATGATACGATTGTAACCTTATCTTTAAAATCTGATTCACTAATGTTTTGGTTGAGTTGGTTTTTAAACGTAAAGGGATCTACTTTTCGTGCATTGGTAGGTTTTTGATTGTTATCCAACCAAAAAGATTCTAAATCACGACCACGAAAATAGGGAAGAGTCTCTTTTTTGGGAGTATCGAAGAATGTTAATTTGGAATCTTTTTCACCTTCTTCCCGACTGAACCAACCACAAAAAATGGTATTGAAGATGGATATAAAAACTAAAGAGAATAATATACGATTAAAAATGTTCATGGATTGATTACTGTTTTTTTGTTTGTCTCATCACCTTTGAGTTTGAAACAAAGTTTGGAACCTACCACTCCATATAATCTTTCAGGTGAATAGGTATAATTGGAATAAATTTTACCATCTTTTCGCCAAACCTTTGTTCCAATATTGATTCCATTTTCAAACTTAGCATACCGATAGACACTTCCATCTTCATGCCATTCCCAATGGTCTCCTACGGCTAAATCATCAATATAAGAATATTGAAATCTGGCTTTGCCATTTTCATACCAACCTCTATGGGTTCCGGTTCGTTTCCCTTGTGTATAAAAATACTCAGCACTTCTTTGGCCATTGGAAAAAACGTCAATCGTTGGCCCGTCTTCAAGGCCATTCAAAAAAGATGTAATCCGAATGGTTCCATTCGGATGGATTGATTTCATTTTTCCTGAAAACTTTTGGCTCTTATAATAATAGATACTTTCTAATCCAAGACTTAAGTCTGGATCATTATCCATCACCACCTCTCCGCAATGAACAAAAGAGGAGAGAAGAACCAAATAAAGTAAAATTTGACTTCGTTTTATCAATTCCATAATTTTAATTTTGGAATTTAGTTAGTTGATCCACCGGAGCCAATGAGTTTACCAGAAAGTAGAATCCCGTTTACTTCGGAACCATTATTCACATGGTAATGGCGAGCTGACCCACCAGTTTTTAAAGTATTGTAATTAGTTGCACCTGCCCAAGTGGTTGGAACAGAGGTAGTTAATCCACCACCCGTACACTGTGTACTACTAGTGGCTCCACCTAAGGTAAAACCTGTGGTCAAACCAGCAGTCGTTGCATCATGTTTTTTTCCAAAAATCAAATAACCATCTTGAGCAATACCTACTAGGTTACTATCGTTATTGGAAATTTTTGGCGGTTCTACGTGGTAATGATAAGATCCCGTATTCGTAGGGTGTCCTTGCGAGGAATCGAATGTATAATACTCAGTAGATAAAGAATCACCTGGTGCGGCTTGGTCATTGTAGATAGCAATTCCATTAGTTGAAACTCCAATCATACCAAATCCAGAGGTCGGAGCAGAAGTATTTGTATTATCGGCAGGAACTGTCAAAGTATAGTTTTGCGATTTAATTAAATTGGGGTTTGCTGCATTTGCCTGACCCGAATTCACATACATAGACGATTCGTAACCTGCACTGGAGGAACCCCAATAGATACTTTTGTATGTTGGAAGTGAGTTAAATTTAAAAACGTAATTGGATCCACTGACTGACACGGTAACACAAGTGAAACTTGTTTGAATCCAAGACGGTACTCCCGCACCAAAGGTTGTGGTACAAGTGCCAGTGTAACCAGAGGAAGAACTGCTAAGTAGACTAAGCAGTGCTAATGAAGTTAGGTCGGTGTCTTTTTTTTCACCGCCACAGTTCATGGAGACAACGAATACAAACGCTAAAGCTAATGTTTTTTTAAACATAGGGAAAAACATAGGAACTTAAATTCGTAAGTAAAGTTTATTTTTTACAGTTTAGGAATTTCGATAAAACTTTTTGATAACAATCTCGGAATTACACTAAGGAGTTATCCGCACAGAACAAGTGACAACAATGATCGTTTTAAACAAATAAAGATTCAAAAACCAGAAGTATGATTCGACCTTATGAGGAAATGGAATCGAGTTTCTGTTATCAATAGAATTTTAAAATTTAACATTCCTAAGACGAGTAGACTACCGCCAGGGATACGAAGGATGCCGTAGGCACCCTGATTTGGCGAAAAGACAAATCAGGGGGAAGCGAACGCGGACTCCGGAGTAGCCCGCCCGGGCGGCCAAAGAAAAGGAATTAGGTTATTTTTTTCTCAAAACAAATGGCAGTGGGATCTGATACCCATTTGCCAAACGCGGGAATTTCTTTGAATCCAAAGTTTTTATAAAATGCAAGAGCTTCTGGTTGTGGAGCACCTGCTCGTAGGATCATGGAAGAATAAAAATCGATTCGTGCTTGTTTTTCTAGTTCAATTAACAAGGACTTGGCGACATTATTTTTTCGGAA
Organism: Leptospira noumeaensis; assembly: GCF_004770765.1. Lineage (NCBI taxonomy): Bacteria > Pseudomonadati > Spirochaetota > Leptospiria > Leptospirales > Leptospiraceae > Leptospira > Leptospira noumeaensis. The sequence continues at coordinate 50,530 of NZ_RQFK01000026.1, forward strand.
CTTGGGAAATACATAAACCGCATCCAACTCACACTGCGTATCACTGAACTTTGAATAGGCTGCTGATCCCATCACTTCATTGGTTTCAAGATTTTCGGCGAGAAAAAACTTACCTATAGGTGGTAAAAAATCTTGGATGTCCATTGGGTTTGGGGCCTGGAATCCATATCGATTTTGGATTTCTTCCCAAAGGTGCTGCATACAAAAACTGGCATTTGCATCTGGGGAATCGACCACTCGAATTTTGAAATTTTGATTCATGAATGTAGAAAGATGAACTTCCTTATATTAAAATTTGCAAATACTATTTTTAGGTGGCGAGAAATGGAAGAATGGTGTATAGGGAAGTTATTGGGTGGCGGGTGGTCACACCCCACCCAATTCAGGGCGGGGATACCTACATCCAATCCAGTACCCCACCAAACCCCGATCCTCTCCCAAAATAAAAAACCCCCTGACAAACTGCCAGAGGGTTCTCTCAAACCATTCGATTCGAAAAATCGAATTAGTCTTTTTTAGAAGCTGCTTCTTTGATTACGTAAGCTGCAATTTCGTTCTTTTGGATTTGAGTCGTTCCTTCAAAGATTGTGAGGATTTTAGAATCTCTCATCAACTTCTCAACAGGATACTCTTTTGTGTATCCGTATCCACCAAAAATTTGAACTGCATCAGTAGCACACTGAACAGCACACTCAGAAGCGTATGCTTTTGCAATCGCAGAGTATTTTGGAAGGTTAGGATCGTTTGCATCAGAAAGACGAGCTGCTTTGTAAGTAATTTCTCTTGCAGTTTCTACTTTGATAGACATATCAGCTAACATGTGTTGCACTGCTTGGAAAGTTCCGATTTTAACTCCGAACTGCTCTCTCTCACGAGCGTAACGAGCTGCATGGTCAAGTGCTGCTTGCGCTACACCTACTCCCATCACCGCTACGAACGGACGAGAAGCATTCAAAGTTTGAAGTGCGTAAACGAAACCGAGGTTTTCTTTTCCTACGAGTGCGTCTTCACCTACTTCACAATCTTCAAAGATCACTTGGTGAGTGGAAGATGCTCTAATTCCGAGTTTATCTTCTTTTTTACCAACAGTAAGACCTTTTGCGTTACGTGGAACGTAGAAACAAGAGACTCCACGTGTTCCGCGGTTTTTATCAGTATAAGCAAATACAGTAAAGGCTTGTGCATCAGAGGCACCAGTGATCCATTGTTTTGCACCATTGATGATCCATTTGTCACCTTTTTTCTCAGCGCGAGTGGTCATACCAGGAACGTCAGAACCAGCACCTGGCTCAGACAAACAGAAAGAAACTCCGAACTTACCGTCCGCAATTTCAGGAAGCCATTTTAATTTTTGTTCGTGAGTCGCACCTTTAAGAATTGGAAGGATTCCAAGACCTGTGTATGCAAATCCGAGTGCGATACCAAGGCATCCACGAGAAAGTTCCTCGATGGCTAAACACTGTTCTATCGCACCAAGTCCCCATCCACCGTATTCTTCCGGAATGACAAGACCGTTAATTCCAAGTTCCGAACGCATTTTATTGATGAGTTCAGTTGGGTGTTGGTTTTTCTCATCCCAGTGCAATGCGACTTCATGTGGGATTTCTTTTTTTACGAAGTTACGAACTAAATCTCTGATTTCAAGTTGTTGCTCTGTGAATTGGCTATACATTCCGGGATGTTCCTTCTGAGAATGGGGTATTTACTACCTTTTTTCGTACGACCCTTCCTATGCCAAGGGTTTTTCTCTCTTTACAAGAAAGCAAAAACACTGTAATATTTTCCATTTGTATGGCTAAATCGTGTTCTTTATTCCACAACCTTCGACAGCTGTCTGCTGTTTTCCTCATCACCGTTTCCTTTGTTCTAGTTTCCTGTGCGGGTCGTCCAAAGTATGAACCAAAAGCAAATCTAAGTTATGTGAACTTTGAAGTATACTTCCAAGAGAAGTTAAACGAAAGCAAACAAAAGAATCATAGACCAGGTAACGAAGAACGTTATATCAGTTTTGGGAAAAAAACTCCCTTAGCTTTTTTATACATTCATGGGTTTGGTGCTTCTCGTGCAGAAGGAGAAGAGGTGATGGAAAAGTTGGCAAAAAAATTCAAAGCCAATACTTACCTACTTCGCCTGCCGGGACACGGAACAAACAAAGAAGACCAAAGAGATCAAAATTTTAACAACTACTTAGATGCATCGCGCGAAGCTTTGTATATGATGCAGTCTCAAGGAGATCGTGTAGTTGTGTTTGGAAGTTCTATGGGAGGGCTCCTTGCCACTTGGCTTGCATCCGAGTACCCAGAAGAAGTCGATGGTTTAGTTTTAGCAAATCCATTTTACGCACCTGTTGATAGCAGTTTGAATTTATTCAACTATCCTGGTGGACTTACCTTTATTCATTTGCTCAAAGGAAAAGTAAGATCATCCGCGCATAATAACAATCCTAAGGTGTTGCCAGAAAGAAATAACTATTGGTATCCGGAGCAATACTTTGCAGCCCTTACTGGTGTGAATGATTTACGAAATTATGCCGCAGTTCCTGATGTGTTTAGAAAGGTAACTTCTCCCGCATTACTTTTGTACTACTACAAAAGTGATAAAGAACAAGACCCAACAGCAAGTGTTCCTAAAATGTTAGAAGGTTATACCAATTTTGGTTTGGACAAAACGCCAAATCCTCTCAATAGGAAAGTGGCAGTCGAAAATGGAATGCACGTTCTGATGTCTAAGTGGGTGATTACAGACAAAGCCTTTATCGAAGCACAAACAGAAAAATGGCTAACAGAACTTTCTAAGTCTAAGTAAAAACAGTCTATAGATGTAATGGTAGTGTAAAACTGCCAAAGGAGATTTGATTTCTATGAAAGAAACCAAGGAACGCATCGCACTTGTCACTGGGGCCAACCGAGGGATTGGGAAACAAGTCTCCATCGATCTAGCAAAACAAGGGATTTATGTTCTCATCGGAGCAAGAAATCCAAATGAAGCCGAAGACACACTCGCAGCCGTTACGGCTGTGGGCAAAGGGGAAATTCTTTCCTTGGATGTTTCCAAAGAACAAAGTATCAGCGAAGCCTGTGACACGGTCACTGGCAGTTTTGGACGGTTAGACATCCTTGTAAACAACGCTGGGATTTTTGCCGATCCTGGTTCTTTTTTTGATACTACTAGTGAAGATCTTCACAGAACCCTTCTTGTGAATCTCTATGGACCACTGCGAATGATCCAAACTTTTTTACCAATGATGATTCAAAATGATTTTGGTCGTATAGTGAATGTTAGTTCAGGAATGGGACAACTATCCGAAATGGGTGGCGGTTATCCAGCCTACCGTATTTCTAAAACTGCCATCAACTCGCTCACAGCTCTTTCCAGTGTGGAAGCAGTGGGAAAAAATATCAAAATCAATTCGGTATGCCCGGGTTGGGTGAAAACGGATATGGGCGGTGCCAATGCCACAAGGCCTGTCGAGAAAGGGGCTGAAACAATTGTTTGGGCTGCTACCTTACCGGACAGTGGGCCAACCGGAAAATTCTTTCGGGATAAAAAAGAGATTAGTTGGTAAGTGAGAAAACTTGTTTTCTTTTTATTTCATCACATTTGATTCAAATAGTTTTGATTCCATATACTACTTAGATCTATAGTAAGGACTTTTGTATGAATTTGATCCTTAGATTTGTATTGATTATTTTTCTCTCTGCTACAAGCAGCTTTGCAAAACCGATTGATATTTCCAAACTAGAGGAAGGTGATATTATCTTCCATGAGTCAAAATCAGAACAAGCAACGGCTATCAAACTGGCAACCAAATCCAGATACACTCACGTAGGGATGATTTTTAAATATGGAGATACTTTTAAAGTATTAGAAGCCATTGAACCAGTCAAAATCACAGACATCCACAAATTCATCCAACGTGGTTCAAACAAACATTTTGTAATCAAACGAATCCAAAACTCAAAGTTAACGTTAACTCCTGATACCCTGCAAAAAATGAAAGATTATGGAAATTCTCTACTCGGTAAACATTATGATCTCTATTTTGAGTGGTCAGATGATAGGATTTATTGCACGGAACTTGTCTGGAAACTTTATGACAAATTTACTGGTATCAAAATTGGAGATTTAAAAACACTAAAAGACTTTGATCTATCTTCGAAACAAGTCCAAACGCTGATGAAAAAAAGATACGGAAAAAATATCCCGTATGCGGAACCTGTCATTTCACCAGTTGACATGTTCCAATCCAAAGAATTGATTACAGTGATGGAGTGAAATGTAAATTCTCTGTTAGGAGTGGTTTAGTTTTTTTGCGACAAGTTTGACAATGTCGTCAAAGGAATTTATGTTTTTAGCTTCTTCGTTACTAATTTCTATATTGAAATTATTTTCCAACCTTTCAATGATTTCAATATCGGTAAATTCATCTGTATATTTCCATAAAAAATTTAGGTTTCCTGTGAAAGAATCATCCGGATAAAGTTTACTTGTATCAAACGGCAACAATTCATCCAAAATACTTAAAGTTTGAATCACTATGAATTCAGGGATTTTGTCTTTGTAAAATGTTTGGAAAAAATGATTTTTAGTAAGTGTTACTCTTTCCTTAAAAACAAGATTAAATGAGGAATCATAGCGACGTTTCTTGAAAAGAATCATACCAATAAAGTAAAAAAATACAATTAGGATTGTTACATAAACTATCATGTTAATTTATAAACTTATTTTGTTTTTTAGTCGTTTCATTTACTTCTAGAAAATAGTAGTTTTTGACTCTTTTTGAATGATTGAAATATTTTTTATTGAATAACGAAACAAGGCCTTGCGAACACCTTGTTTTCGTTAACTAAACTTAGGTCATTACCCCATTTCTCCGAGTAACTTATCCAACTCCAAATAACACTCCGCCATTCCATCGGCCGCGCCCGATTCCACCATCATCTTACACATTTCCGCTGAAGCATATCGACAAAGGTGTCTCATCAGTGTTCGTTTGCCTTCCGTAATAAAGGTACGTGATTCGAATGTGGCATTTGGATCTTCGGGAGCCTTCGGGTCGAAGGTTGCCATATCCATAATATAATTTTCGGTATTGGCTAAAGTTTCAGGAACAACCACTTCTCGAAAAGTTCCGTATACACCAGATTTGTTTCCATTTTGATCTGCATAGAGATACAAGTATTTACCACCGACTTTCAAATCTTGTTCACAAGTTTCAAGCACCATACCTTCAGGCCCAATCAGCCACTTTTTCATTAACTCAGGTTTGGTATGACAGTCAAAAACCAATTCTCTCGGTGCGTCGAAGTATCTTGTAAATACAACTTCTGTTTCACCTCGACGTTCTAACTTAACTTCATTTTTGTTTGTTGTCATTTTTTTTCTCTCCCTTGGTTTGTATCGTTTGTAATTCTAAAAGTAGTCCATCTAACACTTGATATCGTTTTTCCCACATTTGCCGATATTTTTCGATCCAGTCGATTGCCGTTTTAAGTGGTGCTGTTTCCAATCTACGTGGCCTCTCTTGGGCCCGGATGGTAGTAGAAACAAGTCCAGCCTCTTCCAAAACTTTCAGGTGTTTGGAAATAGCAGGTTGGCTCATACGAAACGGTTTGGCAAGTTCCATGACCGTTAAGTCACCTTTCGCAAGGCGCATAAGGATGGCCCTACGAGTGGGATCAGCAAGAGCAGAAAATGTGGCGTCAAGTGTTTGCATAACTAAATAGTTATATAAATAATTGGATATATAAATGATAGATGTCAAATCTATTTTGTGAGAAAAGAGGAAAACAATTACATATTGAGGGCGGGTTTTTTCAGTTTTTCTTTCGTTTGGTTTCAAGGTTCCCTTTAAAACTGGATCTCGAACCTGTCTAAAGAAAGATCAAAACCTAAAAGAACCTACAATAAATCCATACAATATCACAAATGGATCTGCAAAGTAACCAATGGACATTCGTAAAACTAACAAAAACAATATAGATATCGCAGTTGTCGACTCTGAGGACACACTCATTACCGATGGTTCCACCGCCCTAGACCTTTTTGCCACCTTACAATATGATTCTGGATGTGATCGGTTTGTATTGAAACAGTCTCATTTTGCCAGGGAGTTCTTTGATTTAAAAACAGGACTTGCGGGAGAAGTATTACAAAAAATAGTCAACTACCGGATGAAACTGGCAATCGTTGGTGATTTTTCTATCTATTCCAGCAAAAGCCTAAGTGATTTTATCTATGAAATAAACTCAGGGAGAGATGTTTTTTTTCTAACTACCGAGGAGGAAGCAATAAACCGCCTAACAAATATATAAAAAAAATAACCTACCCAGTCATTCTTCATTTGGTTTTTAACAAATCCAATCCAAACTAAACTGGGCTTGAAAAAAACTATAAAGTTGGATCTTCTTTTTCTAAAAAAACGATTTTAGACAATAAATCAATGTTATGTTTTTCTATCGTGTTTGCAAGGCCAATGCCCATCAGTTCGAAAACCTTTTGGGTCAATTCAATGGACTCAATCTTCTGATCCTTAAGTCCATAAAAACCCAAAACCCCAATGATTTGGTTATGCACGGTGAAAGGAAATTCCATAAGGCAAGAAACCCCTACTTCAAGTAAATGATCTCTTACACTTTGAACGGAAGAATCGGAAATTTCATTTAGAATTTTTGCAGACCCCGAAAAGTCCTGAGTTGTGAATTTGGATTCTTCATTCGAAAATTTTTGTCCTTCAAAGATTCCATGAACATTTCCTTCGACAAAGCTGTATTCCCAATTTTCACCAATTTTGGATGTGATGATTCCAAGTGGCAAACCAAACAGCCTTGTTCCTGTTTGTAAATAACTTCGAAAAATTGTAGTTAGGTCATTTGATTTAGTGGAAAGCAAACGAAACAATTCTGCAAGTGAATGTTTCACAAAGGAAGCAGTGTTTAATGTTTGTGAAATCAAGTTTTCATTTTTGTGTCGAATCAAGTTTTGGCTAAGTTTATCTGCAATAACATCAATGAGTTTTAGATTTTTAAATTTATGTTTGAACTTATCTTCCACTACCATTCCAATCACTCCGATCACAGTCCCTAGGTCTGATCGAATCGGATAACCTAAATACATTGCAGACGATATGTCCGAAAAGTATCTCCCGAAAAATTGTAAGATATTTCCATCACCACTTAAATTCATTTCAAAAATCATATTGGAATCAACTACATGATGACAAGGGAGAGAGTATTTTGAAACAATATTTGGAATTTCAAAATTGGAAGACCCATGAAATGCCAACAAACGAAAGTTTTGTGATTCAGGAATGTATTCCAAAATCCAAGTGGATATGATCTCTGGAATCCTTGCTATAGTCTCTACTGTTTGTTCCCAAACTTTTTCTGTGGATTCGGTAGAATGAAACGTATGTAAATCGTCAGCTAAATCCCGAGTCAGAGAAATTCCGGAAAAATAATGGTTGGGAGCCAATTCAGAAAGCATATCAAACCACCTCTCTGTCCATCCGACCAAAGCCCTCAAAAACTGGCGAGAACCTTGCTTCGCTATATAAGAATTTAATTCAATATAACGACCAATATCTTTCCCAAATCGTGTAACCTGTTAATGAGAAAAACCGGACATTTTTGCGATCCGATTCGATTCCCGTTCTTCTAGCGATGACGTAGATTGTATTAAAACAGATTCCGATACAAATCCTCTAAGCCACCTCTTTCCCGCGAGCCGCTTCTAAAATGGAAAACCATTCGAGTCGCGTGATCGGGCAAAAAAAACATTCTGCAGCCGATTGGATCCGTTCTGGATCATTGGTTCCCAAAATGGGAACTAGGCCCGCAGGGTGGTTCAAAAACCATGAGTATAGAATTTGGTCTACTGCGCACCCATATCCTTTTGCAATTTCTTTCAGTTTCGAAACCGTGGCCACTTCCCTTTCTGACTTGGGTGTAAAAATCTTACCTCCCCCCGTAGGTGACCAAATCATAGGATGGATTTTGTGTTCTAACATCTGGTCAAATGTTCCATTAAACAAGGGTTCTGTGTGGAAAGGATGAAACTCAACTTGGTTTGTAAAAAGAGGTTTCCTGTAGACCGATTGTAACATTTGGAATTGTGAAGGAGTAAAATTCGAAACTCCAAAGTGGTTTACTTTACCCTCAGTGATTAGATTTTCAAATATATCTGCTAATTCATACGGATTCATCAAAGGATCGGGTCTATGAATGAGAACTACATCCAATTTCTCGACTTGGAGTTTTCGTAACGAACGTTCCACAGAATAACGAATATGTTCTTTGGATGTATTATAATGTTTGGTGGGAAATTTTGACCCCGGCACTTGGATTCCCGTTTTGGTAATGATTTTGATTTTTGATTTTAAGGAAGGTAACTTTGCCAAAGCATGGCCAAATAGTTTTTCGTTTTCAAAGTTCCCATAGATATCTGCATGATCAAAAGTATCAATCCCAAGACTAAGACAAGTTTCTATTTTTTTTATGATTCGTTCCGGTGAGGTTCCTTCTTTATCTTCATGTAACCTCCACATCCCATACACTAATCTTGAAATTGAAAATTTATGTTTCGGAAATTCAATTTGTGGAACTTTCATTTTCTTTCTCCTGTGGTGAGTGGTGTAATGGGAATCCCTTTTGGTTTCCGATTTTGCGCTTCTGCAAAATTGACGGTTTGTAACTTAGGAAGGACTGATTTAGCAAAAAGTTTCGATTCCTCAATCAATGGATAACCAGAGAAAATAAAAGCACGAATTCCCATTTGGATGTATCTTTGGATTTTTTCATACACCTGTTCCGGTGTTCCTACAATAGCAGACCCACAACCTGAACGAGCAAGGCCTATCCCCGACCAGACCATTGGTTCAATGAATAAATCTGAGTCCGCAGACTTACGAAGTTCATCTTGACGAAGAACTCCTGCCGAATTCGAATCCAATGCTCGGTGTTTGATATCATTTGCTCTTTCTACATCAATCTTTGATAACAATTGTTTTGCGGCATCTTTTGCTTCTTTTTCTGTTTCCCTCACAATCAAATGGATACGAAGTCCAAAATCGATAGTTCTTCCGAAGGAAACTGCTCGTTTGCTTAAGTCTTGCATTGTATCAGCAAGTCTTTCTTCCGTTTCTGGCCACATTAAAAATACATCGCAAAATTCTGCACACAGAGTTCTTGCATCAGGAGAAATTCCACCAAAATAAAGCAGAGGTCCTCCATTTTGTTGGTAAGACTTCACTGGATCAGAAGGCAAATCAAACTGATAGTGTTTTCCTTGGAACTTGATATGATCCCTTGTCCAACCTTGTTGCAAAATTTGAATGACCTCTTTCGAAATTTCATATCTTGTTTTGGAATCTCTTTGGGTTCCAGGAAGATCCGAAGAGATGATATTGATATTGAGTCTTCCCTTTAACATATGATCTAACGTTGACAAAGTCCTCGCAAGCATTGGTGGATGAATTTCGCCACACCGAATTGCTGTTAGAAGAGATATCTGTTCTGTAAATTGAGAAGCAGCGGCCGCAAAAGTTAAAGTATCTTGGCCTGTTTGGTAAGAAGAAGGAAGGAGAATGTTTTGATACCCGAGTTCATCCACCAAACGAATGATATCCGAACAATGTTCGAAACTAGAACGTAAAGAACCATCTGGCACTCCCAAATATTCATAGTCTCCATTACACAGGTCACAAAACCAGGAAACTTCTACGGCAGGATTTTCGGATCGAATGGCTGGTGCTTTAGGAATCGGGTTCATTGTTTTTCTACTGGAAGATAAATTGCGAACGAAGACAAGTGAGAAATCCCGGGAATCTATCGCTTGCCATAATTTCAGAAAATATCTAATATGGCGAATCAATTATCTGTTATGATAACAAGCATCGACTTTCTATTTTTTGGACTCACCTTCCTTCTCGTTCTGGGTGTCGGAATGTACGCCGGCAGGAAAGAATCCTCCTCTTCCGATTATTTTCTCGGTGGCCGAAGCCTTCCTTGGTGGGGGATTGCCGGTTCGTTATTTGGAACCAATATTTCGGCAAACCATTTGGTCGGAATGCTTGGAATTGGATTTTCTGTTGGGTTTGCCCAAAGCCATTATGAATTTGGATCCATCCCAGCCATCGTACTCCTCGCCTTTGTTTTTTTGCCTTTGTTTCGGCGAAAAAAATTCTATACTCTTTCCCAATTTTTACAAAGCAAGTTTGGGCTTGCCGCAGGAAGGATTTATTCGGGAATCTCACTCATACTCATCACGATCCAACTCACTGGAGCCTTGTACATTGGTGCCCGAAGTTTTCTTCCCTTTATCAAAGATACAGGAATCCAAATCACTTATACAGAAGTTGTCATATGGATTGCGCTTACATCAACCATCTATACATGGTTTGGTGGTCTAAAGTCAGTTGTTTATACTGATGTAATCCAAACCTTTCTTATTTTAGCCTCTGGATTACTCCTAGCCTATCTTTCCATCACTAGACCAGAAGTGGGTGGAATTTTTGAATTATTGGCAAAAGAAGAGAGTCGCACAAGTGGCCTTAGCAAAATGAATTTGTATCTACCACCAAACCATCCAACACTTCCTTGGACGGGAGCCCTAAGTGGATTATTTTTGTTACATATTTTTTATTGGAATACCAATCAATATGTCGTACAGCGCACGCTAGGTGGCAAATCATTAAGAGAAGCACGACTTGGAATTTTGGTTGGGGGACTTCTCAAACTAACCGTTCCTTTTTTCTCTATCCTTACTGGAGTGGCTGCTTACCAAATTTGGACAAAACTGGGAGAAACAGAAAACATCGCACCAGATGAAGCCTTTTCAAAGTTAGTTGTACTTGTAGTTCCATTTGGATTTGGACTGATCGGAGTGATCCTTGCAGGGCTACTGGGTGCCATTTTTTCCAGCATTGACTCTATGTTGCATTCAGCAGCAACACTCTTTACGATTGATTTTTATAAACCATTCCGAGAAAAAATAGGCAAAAAAATAAGTGATGCAGAAGAAATGAAAGTTGGTAGAATCTTTCTTTTGGTTTTTTCGGTTTTAGTCACAGTCCTTGCCATTCTCTTTGTGGATCCCAATTCTAAGAAAAATTTCTTTATCGAACTTTCCAATCAAAGTTCTCATTTTACTCCGGCCCTACTTGTGGTTTTTTTATTCGGTATTTTAAATATAAAAATTAGCAGTCGCATGATTTGTATTACGATACTTGCCACTCCGATTTTTTCTTTTTTATCGCCCGTAATCTATTCCCTTTTTGCACCAAATTTCATAAAACAAATATTTGGCGAGGATCTTAACTTCTTACACAGAGTTTTTATTAGTTTTCATTTTGCAATAGTGACATTAAGTTTAGCAGCCTATATCCAAAACCGAAAACAAGATCTCACTACAAGTAAAGAAACAGAACTACCAAAATCTTTTAATATACCTGATGGAACTTTTACTGAACTATTTTTTTTGAAATCAAATATAAAACATTCAATCCTATTTTTCTTCTTATTTTTTGGATTAATTCTCACAAGGATTCAAATTCCTGAATTTAAGTTTTTTTTATCGATCTCAGGATTTTTACTTTTTGTGATTTTTTCTATTGTTATTACGATTGGGAAAAGATTGCCGACCCAAAAAATGGCTACTTTGTTTAGAAAACGAGACGAATGGTTGTATGGAATCCTCCTAGGTTTTACATTTTTGTTTTACCTTTGGTTTTAAAATCATTGAGAGAGTCCCACGCCAACTAACAATGTTTGTATTTGAAAAAGCAAATCACAATTTTAGAAAACCAATCCTTACCTTGGGTTTTATATTAGTCACTATGTTAACATTATTCTTTGATAATGTTGATTCCTATGCATTTACACCCAAAAAAGAGTTTGGTTCCAGTTTGTTTGTTTCCTTTTTCTTTAACTCTTCCCTTTCAGAATGGTTTACCAACGCTATTTATTTATACATGTTTGCAGACAATATTGAAGATGTTGTCGGTCATTTTTATTTTTTCCTTCTCTTTCTATTCTTTGGAATTCTCGCAAACCTAACATATTTTTTATTCCACATGAATTCCATTGTACCAATCATTGGGACTTCGGGAGTCATCTCTGGAATTTTAGGAATGTATTTTGTATTTTTCCCCAACGTAAAAAGTACGATGGTTTTTGAACGTGCTAGTTTCCGCGATGTTCCCATCTTAATCAGTTTGAGTATTTGGATTCTCATCCAATCCTATTTTTATATCGTTGAATTTCATTATCATACAAGAAGCACGTATGCGGGTCAAGTAGTGGCATTTTTAACGGGAGTCACCATAGCACACTTCTTTGTTCGTAATAAGTTTTTAGATCGTTTGGAACAAAATATACGTTTGTCAACTTTTATTAATAAAACTGTCCTTTGCCCTTCATGCAACAAACCAATCCCTGCCAAAAAGTATGGAAGGTTTTATTGTTCTTCATGTAATACAAATTTCTTTTTTGACCGCCATGGGAAAAAATTTCTTTAATACAGTTTGGTACTTTTTGACTGTTGGCTGAGATTTTAATAAATAATTTATAAACCAAATTTTTCATCGACAATTGTTTCCTGCCATTTAGAATCCTCCTTTACCTTAGGTTGGAGAACATCAATGCAAAGAATCTTGTTCCTTTTTCTAATTTTTGCCATCAGTCAATTGTCTATTTTTGGGGAAGAAAAATCTAACATCCCTTCTCCGCCTAAAGAAGGTTACTATATCATCACTTACAAAAACTATTCGGTCAATTTAGAGATCGATGCCAATGGGTATGAAGTAAAAGGAGGATCTTCTAACGAGGATTCTTCAGGACAAGCAGACATCAACTACTGGATTTTACCTGCTAACAACAAAATCAAAATCAGAGTGACTGAACGCAAAGGCAAACAAAAAGAAAATGGAAGTTTACCCCAAGAAGCAGAAGTGAAACTGGCGTTAGGTCAAAGAGGGCAATTTCCTGATGAAGGCCTTCTTTTGAAGCAGTTCCAATGGCCGAAAGAAACAAAAGTCAACTTAGGTGAATGGACTGAGTTAGAATTTGACCCACCATTCCTTCCACCAAGTCAATTGTGGAAACAAGCAGAAATCATCACTCTCTCGAAAGAAAAAGAATCTTCTGCCATTGAATTTGCAAATGAGTTCACAAAGATTCTTAACACTAAGGATTCTAAGAAAATACTCTCGATGATCCAATTCCGAGCCCAAGACACATCTGAAGTACGTTTCTATCCTTATGTAGAGGCAGACGAAATTAAATCCATCACCGAAATGACAAAGGCCATTGGCTCCACTTGGAAATTAGACAAGAAGAAAATTAAATTTACCTTATTGTGTAATGACCAAATATTGAATGTCTCTGACCCAAAAGGAGAACCCATCATCACTTCGAAAAAAGGTGCCTCCATTCCTCTTTATTTAAGTTGGATCGGTGGCAAATGGGTGATCGTTCGCTAAGTTAAAATTTTATATTTATAATGACCATTTTACCACTTCCGTTTTGTTCGTTCTGAAATGGCAAATATCTTTTGCGGGGAGCTGATTCCTTTGAGTTTGTGTTCTCCCAATTCCTCCCACCGAATGGGTATTTGGTGGGCAAGTTCCTCAGATGCCAAAACAGCTTTTCCTAATTCCCCACACATACCGGCAATGCGACTGGTTAAGTTGACTGCTTCCCCAATCACAGTAAAATCCAAACGTTCCGAAGATCCAATATTACCATAAAGAATTTCACCGGAATGTAAACCTACGCCATGGTGGATGGGAAGTTTTTCATCAATTTCCCTGGTTTGGTTGTGTAAAAACAAACTTTCACCTAACTTTCTTACGGCGAGAAGGACTTTTTTCCCGACAAAAATTTTATTGGATTCAGTATAAGGAAAAACTGCTAAAATTCCATCACCAAGTAGTTTCAGAACCTCTCCCCCATGGGATTCGATCAGTGGGATGGCTTGTCCAAAATAATCATTTAACAATTGTATAATTTCTGGAGGTGATAATTTTTCACTCATCCCAGAATAATTACGAATATCAGAAAACCAAATCACCGATTTGATATTATCTAGTTCACCTAAATAAATTTTACCGGAATACACAGTAGACCCGGTTCTTTTTCCTAAATAAATACTTAGGAGAGATTCTGTTAATTCGGTTTGGATAAAGTTCATCCATTGTAATGAAATGATTTTAAGAACTTGTTCTAAAAAATCTAGTTCTTCCTTTGACCAACCGTTTGGTTTGTCCGTAACCAAACTTAAAAAAGCAAAACCAGCTCCTCTCTGAAAAATAGGAACCGCAAAATAACCAGTTGCCCCCAATGGAGCTAAATCTTCTAAAATGGGATATGGATACGTATCTCCTGTATGATCCGCATAACCAAAATAATACGTCTTTTTGGTAGACATTACATATTGTACGGGACTAACAGCGAACTGAGAAGTTTGTAAAGAACCCAACCTGAAACGAACTTCCCGAAGAAATCCATTTTTTGATTCTATTGTAGTTTTAGAAAGTAACAAGGGAGTTGTTGTTTCATCAAAGTATTTTAATTTTTCTTTGGGAACCCAAGTATAAGACAATGATTCCACTTGTGGGTGGAGTGTACGTGTTCCCATATTAACTCGGACAATTTGAAAATTTAGTTTTTGTAAATAACCAATACTTCTATCGAATAATTCGGCGGAAGATTTAATTTCAGGCGACTCACTCAAATACCATTCTATAAATTCTGCGATCATTTTCCTATTTGACTTCTACCGTTAATTCGAAGTCACCTTCGGTTATATTTTTTGCCCCACTCACTCCAATAAAAACGCGGTATGGATTCCCAACAGCCCGAAGTTCAATAGTGAATTTGGTTTCCTTCAAACTCCACATTACGAATCCCAGGCAATCATGCCATAGAACTTAACTCAGCCCATTCCAAATCATCCATAATGGATCCTGTTTTTAAATTACCCGTTACAATGACAGACTTACCCTTCTCAGATTTGATAAAGGAAACACCGGGAATCTCTGCCATAGGTTTGATTCGATCGAGCGTAACCACTTCATCATAACTTTCTGAATAACCATCGTAATGAATTAAAAATTCTTCCTATTCAATTTTTACCACCATACCTGGAAACAACTTACCTTGTTTTGCATCATACACTTCCACTCTATCTCCTTTTTTGGGAGAAATGGGATCTGCAGAAAGAGAACCAAAAAAGAAAAATATAAAACTAAAAAAGTAAATACATTGTTTCATGGAAGTTCCCTCTATAACGGAAATTGAATGTATAATGAATCTTTGTAATTGCAAGGAAATATTTTATGAATCAGGAAAGAACGGGGAGTGCGGCAGGTATTGGTTAGAAAGGAAAAAACCCTCTGCCAAAAGACAGAGGGTTTTTAGATTCCAAACTTATTTCAGTTTAGAATCCAATCGTTTTTGTACAGCTTCCATAAATTGGAAAGTATCCAATTCTTTTTTAGTAGCTGCTGTAGAAAGAGAAAGTAAGTCTTTTGTCATCTCACCACCTTCGATGGTTTCAATGATTGCTTCTTCCAATTTCACTGCAAAGTTTACAAGTTCTGGAGTTCCATCTAGTTCTCCACGTTTTGCAAGAGCTCCCGTCCAAGCAAAAATAGAAGCCACAGAGTTTGTAGAAGTGGTTTCTCCTTTTTGGTATTTACGGTAGTGGCGTGTCACTGTTCCATGTGCTGCTTCGTATTCGTATTTTCCGTCTGGAGATACAAGAACTGAAGTCATAAGACCAAGGGAACCAAAACCAGAAGCAACCATATCACTCATAACGTCACCGTCGTAGTTCATCATCGCCCAAAGTTGTCCACCTTCGTTTTTCATGATTTGCGCAACCGCATCATCAATGAGGTAGTAACTATAAGTAATACCAGCAGCTTTCATCGCAGCTTCTTGTTCTTTCGCCATCTGATCAAAGATATCACGGAAACGAGCATGGTATTTTTTAGAGATCGTATCTTTAGTTGCAAACCAGATGCTGATTTTTTCAGACAACGCGTAAGTAAAACATGCCTTTGCAAATGACTTGATGGACTCATCTAAGTTGTGCATCGCAAGAGCAACACCAGCACCTTTAAAATCGTTTACAAGTAATCTTTGTTTTTCTTTTCCAGAAGCATCTGTATAAACGAGTTCTACTTTTCCTGGACCATCCACAAGGATTTCTACGTCACGGTAAATATCACCGTAAGCATGTCTTCCAATGGCGATTGGTTTTTTCCAAGAGTTTACCGCTGCTGGGATGTTTTTGATGATGATTGGTTTACGGAAAACAGTTCCATCAAGGATGGCACGAATGGTTCCGTTAGGTGATTTCCATTCTTGTTTTAGGTTGTATTCTTTCACTCGGTCTGCGTTTGGAGTGATAGTTGCACATTTAACACCTACACCATGTTTTTTGATCGCGTTAGCAGAATCTACAGTGACTTGGTCATCTGTTTTGTCGCGGTATTCAACACCTAAGTCATAATATTCCAAAGTGATGTCTAAATAAGGGTAGATGAAACGATCTTTAATTTCTTTCCAGATAATTCTTGTCATTTCATCGCCGTCTAACTCAACAAGCGGTGTTTTTACTTTAATTTTTCCCATTGATTTCTCCTAAACTCTCATTCAATTTTTGATTCGCATAAAAACGTTTATGTTGGATTTACCATATGTAAATTCCATTGGTAGTGACAAAATTCCGTCGAATTATTGATCGCTCCTGAAATGGTATGAATTCCCGTAAGGGATGTATATCTTTTTCTATAAGCATCGCGTTCGGAAATGAGAGAAAGTTTTGTTTCTAATCGAACAAGAACCTCTTTCCAAGACTCACAGTGTTCTTTCACCACAGGATCTGCTGCTTTGATTTTTAGGTCCGTGGCTTTTGTGATCTGGATTTCCCAAAAATGGGAAGGGAAAGCGGGCGGTGTGTACCGGTCTCTAATGGCCTCTATGTCTCTTTCTATATCTTGGTCTTTGAAAGCTGTAAAAAAGAAAAATCCACTGATTCGTAGTGAGAGGGGAAGGAAAAAACTAAAATTGCGGTCATAGGAAATCATCTGTCCCAGAGTCCATTCGGGAGATTTTCCACTGTCTCTTCTCTCGCTAAAGGCCAGGGCATCCAGAGAAGCCAATTCATCAAAACAGTATTGGGCAAACCGGAGTTTCTCTTTCCAGAATATTTCTAATATCTCCGTGACCATGCCCGTTTCGTTCATCCTGGATAGGGGAAAGTATTTTTCAAGTGCGAATCCTTTTTTAAGAACCAAAGTCATATATCCCCCACCGCTTCTAATATGAAAGAAACCGAAGTGCAATGGCGCGAGCTTGTGACAAAAAAAGAAGAATTCTTACATATCTTACGAATTCTAAACCATTACTATGAAATGAGAGGTGAAACAAAGTCCAAACAATTTGCCTTCCGTCGCACTCTCGCTGATTCCCCAACCGATGGAGTTCAAATTTTTTTCTCAAAAATTGGATCTTTTGAATACCAAGTCGCTTGTCGGATTTTACCAGAAGAACAAATGGAAACCTGGATCCATATCGACGGAATCGCTGAGGAAAGAGAAAGGCTCAAACAAATTGGCAATACAGAACATCCGGTGTTTTCGCTCGTTTGTCTGGGAGATTTGTATGCCTTAACTCTCCCAAGCCAAGTGAGCATTTAAAGGAAATCCCCAAGAAAAATCTTGATTCTTTTACAAGCACCCGTTAGGATTTGCCGGTGTTTCGGCAATTCTTTCGGTTGGTTTTTCTTTGTCTGATATTGGCAACATTGCCGAGTGTGAACCTACTAGCCCAAGATTTTAAAACCCAACACTACCCAGACGAAGGATACCTTCAAGCCTGGAACTTCACTTTCCGTAATGAAAAATACAACCTTTTTGCTACTTTCCTCGTGAGTAATTTTGGCCCAGGATCACATAACAACGGTATATCGCTACTTTTGAAACCAAAAGACCAACCAGTATTTTATTCCACTCGAGAATTTGATTCTGATGAATATGAATTTAGAAAAGGCCAATTCTACCAAAGGAGTGGAGAAAACTGGATGGAATACAAAAACGGAATTTATTCGATTTATATGAACTATGGGGATTGGGAAATTAAATTAGACTACAAACCCAGACGTGGGTCAGTTCCCATCTCTAAAGGAAAATACCCGTTGAAAGATGAGGGAAAATTTGTCCAAGCGGACATCCCTTTTTCTTACTCTCAGGTTACAGGAACCATTCGTTATAAAGAAGTTACCGAGGAGATCAAGGGAATAGGTGGTTTGGAACATATCCTTTCGAATGAGCCTGTTTATCAATTTTCAAAAAACTGGGAACTCGTCCGCTCCATCACCAAAGATGGGTATCGAATTTTTACAGGTGGGTTTATTGGAACATCCGATTTTCCCGGTGGTTTTTTTCGCCGTGTGGCAGTCTTAGATAACACGGGCCAACTGATTCTGGAAGGAACTGTGGAAAGATCAGAAGTATTAGATTGGGAAAAAGAACCTACTTCTGGTTATACGATCCCCAAAACAGAAATTTTGTATTTCAATGAAGGGAAATGTTCGCTTCTCGTCAAACGAACTCGCCCCATTGCAACTATGAGTGCTCTGGAAAATATCTCGTCGTTTTTAAGATTTTTTATTCAATTGTTTTTTGCAAAACCATACCAAATCCATTGGTATGCAGACCTCAAAATGAACTGTCCCATTTGGTCAGGGGAAGGAAAGGGATACCATTCCAATTATTTAATCAACGAATGAATCTAAAGAATAAACTTTTGACCTTCGTGAGCAATATGAACCTGCATCCCACCAGGTTTTTGTAACCTAGCCTCGTCCAAAATGATTCTTGCCACTTCATGGTCTGTATGATCCGGTTCATGGTGAGTGAGAACCACAGAACGGATTTCCATCATTTCTGCAAATTCAACCGCCTTACTCACAGCCGTATGACCCCAACCCAATTTTTTTTCCGCCTCTGCAGTGCTATACTGCGCATCAATGATGATGAGATCTGCACCGGCAATTTGTGGTTTCATTTTGAGCAGATGTTCGCGATCTTCTTCCCTATATTCCACATCCGTGCAAAATAAGAAAATTTTATTTCCTTCACGAATCCGGTATCCGGTGCAAGAACCAGGATGGCGTAACCCAAAAGGAATGATTTTAAGGCCACCTAACATATAAGATTCAAACTCTTTCCAAAGGTGAAAGTGTTTTTTTGAAGCCATTTGTTCTAAGGTTACGGGAAAGTTTTCCGGATGTTGTTGGCGAAGTAATCTTTCCTCTAAATTTTCAATACATGAGTAAAAATGAATATTACAAGATGGTGAATAACCAGGTTTAAAAAAAGGCCAACCTTGGATATGATCCCAATGTGTGTGAGAAACCAAGATATGAATGTCCATATCTTGCCCACTAAATGCTTGGGGTGCCAGCTGGTTTCCAAGAACCCGAAGCCCCGTTCCCATATCTAAAATAACTTTTTCGCCCCCATCCCCTTCTATATACACACAAGTGGTGTTCCCTCCCAAATCCTGGGAAAGAGGGATGGGCAGATGATTTAAGAATTCCTCTTCGGAAAATCCGTCCGGATTTTTCTTCCACTCTTCTTTGGCCATTTGGAGAATCTTCAAAGTTTTCTCGCGTTGTTCCGTTTTAGAAATCGGTGTGGGGAGAGAACCGCGAACACCAAAAAGAGTTATTTTCATCTATTTCCTTTTTAAAATCCTGACAATACATCATCGGAAGGAATGCATTTGTTAGTTAGCCCAGAAATCCAAGAAAAACTTTGGAAGTTTACTACAAAGACTTCCTATCGATCCGACTACCTCCTGCAACCTAAAGAGCGCGGAAAAAAAATCGACCTAAAAAAATCTTTCCCGGAAGAGATCCAAAACTTTGTTTTAGAACTTGGCTCTGGCTGGGGGGAAGTGGCCATCGAATTAGCCTCAAATGACCGCCAAACAGGTTATTTGTTGATGGAAAAAAAGGTAAACCGAATCATCCACACCGAAAAACAACGAAAAACGCTGGGTTTGGAGAATATTCGTTATATGACGGTTAACTTCCAGTGGTTTTTTGATGAATTACTCGAGAAAGAAATTTTTGACAGGATCATCATCAACTTCCCCGATCCTTGGCCAAAGAAAAAACACCACAAAAACAGACTCATGCAAGGCGATATGCTCGAACAAATTTATGATTTGTTGAAACCCGGTGGAAAGTTGTTATTTGCAACCGACTACGGCCCTTATGCAAGACGAACCATTTCTTTGTTTAGAAAATTTCCTAAATTTGTTTGGGAAGAAAAAGAATATGAATTTGAAAGACCCGGATTCCCTGTTTCCTTTTTCGAAACAGAAAAAAGAAACGAAGGGAGACGAATTTACTATCTAAACCGAACGAAAGTTAGATAAGATTCTAACTTTGGATATTTATCCTTTTTATCAGATCAAATCCATCTCAAGTAAGAACTAGAGATTCTTACTTGAGAAAACCTTTTGTATCCAGTTCCTCTATAATCTCTAATGTTAGATTAGTCTACTGTTACTGTACTGATTCGAAGTCCATCCCGGTCTCCCTTCCAAGGAACAGGAGTTTGTTCCTTTCCTTTGATGAGAAGTAGTTCCTTAGACCTTCCTTCTACCACAAGTCCATCTAATGGATAATAAAAATCACCTTGGATGGCATACGAATCTTTCCACTTCGAGCCACCTTTCCAAAGATAAGCGGTGTTTTCTGTATTAATGAGTAATGACTCTGGACTTTTGACCACAGAGCGAACAGATTCAGTATTTCCAAGTGGATTCAGTTTTGCTTTTTCCGTTCCTTGATACATTTGGCTTCCTAATTGGATCAAACAAGCATCGTCAACACATCCGAGGATCTGCGCTGATTCTTTTGTATCTTTTTTAAGAATAGGATTGGATACTTTCTTTTCCTTTTCATTCGGTGATCCAATGGCAAATACTTGGATTTGGAATTCTTTTTTTAAATCACGAAGGACTATGAGTTTGCCTTCTTCGGTATAAGAAAAACTTAAAAAATCGTTTCCAATCCATTCTTCTGTAATGTCCAGATTAGGATTTGTTTTAACAATTTTACGTTCGGGGCCTTTTTCCTTTTCTAATAGAAGGAAAAAACCATTCCCATCAGCAGATCCTTGTTTTACTTTCCAACCAGCTAATATCTGTTTTTTGAAAGTCATCTTACCCGATTCTGGATAAATTTTTGTGGCCGTATCATTGGTAATTCCCACAAGTTCCTTACCTGCAACGAGTAGTTGGAAAGGAGTGGATGTGTATTGTTTCCAAACAAGTTCTTTTGTGATTCGATCATAACCGACAAGGGCAGATCCATAGTTCACAATGATTCGGTTTGGATATACAATTGGTGTAGAAACAGGTGTTCCAGAAAGATTGAGGTCAGTCACATGGAGTGGTTCATCATCCAAAGCATCGGATGGTAATAACCTAGCAAATTTGGTTTCCCCATACTCACGTAAAATTTTCTCTTTTACTTGGTTTCGTTTTGTTTTGACCTTATCGGATGGAGATTGTTTTTGTTTGGCATCCAAAATTCTGAACTGGGCAAACAAGGCTTCTGCAGAAGGTTCTTCTTTTAATACACGATCTATGATCTTCTCGGCATCTTCTAATTTATTTTCTTTGAAATAAATGTAAGCTAGTTGGATTTCCCCATCCATAAAATCAGGATCTGTTTTTCGAATGGATTCTAAGATGGATTTAGATTCTTTTGTAAGATCTTCATTGAAGTAAGCAATTGCCAAATTGTAAGAAGAAAGTCCAAATTCTGAATCTTTTACTCTCGCCTTTTCAAATTCTCGTTTTGCAGCGTCCATTTGGTTTAGTTTGTAGAATGCCAAACCTTTGGCTACGTTGCTAGGTGCAAAATTAGGATTCACTAAAATGGAACGATCAAATTCAAGAATGGCAGCCTCGTAGTTTTTACGTTTCATGGTCACTAAACCTAACATATAGTAGGCGTAATAAGCATCAGGTTTTTCTTTTAAGATATCATGGAACCCATCTTCAGCTTTTTTTAGTTCCCCTTTTTTGTAGTAAAAAGAGTAGATCCCTTCTTTAAAGGAAATTGCATTTTCTTTGTTCGTTCGAACCGCATTTTCCAAAATGGAAAGACCTTTTTCTTCTTCACCTTTTTCAATGTAACATTCTGCAATTTTTACAAGAAGAGAGGCTTTGGGAACTCGGTCATAAGCCTTTTGGTAAGGAGTAACAGCTTCCAGGTATTTTTTACGATTGAAGAGTGAATTTCCTTCTTTCACAAAAGGCAAAATCTCCGCAAAACGAGAGTTCTCTGCCACAGTTTTTTCTGTTTCAAGTAGTTCGGGAATGTCTTTGGTATATTTTTTAGATTTTTGGATGAACTCATTGGCACGCGTATAATTTTCTTTGGAGTTTTCTTCTACAGCACGTTTGTAATACAAACTTCCCAATCGGTAATCGACAGCATCATTGTTTGGGAATTTTTTCTTAAGACCCATGTAAATGGATTCTGCTTCGTCCCATTTGCTTGCATCTTCCGCAATTCGACCGAGTGTGATGGCACTAAAAGGATCTGTCGCCGATAGGATTTCCAATTTTTTGATGTATTCTTTTTCTTTTTTGGATTCACCAGTTTTTGCATACACACGAGCTAGCCCCTGTAAGGCGCCCGGGTTTGTTGCATCCATTCGGTAAGCTTCTAAAAATGAACTTTCCGATTTTTTATATTCTCCAAATGCAAAGTAACCGCGACCAAAGGCATTTTGAACCGCAGGATTTTCTGGATTCACACCCATTGCTTTGCCATATTCATCAAAGGCTTGTTTTCGTTTCCCTTGGCGAAGGAAGGCATCCCCATCAGCAATGTACTTTTGTGATTCAGCCAAAACTTTCGCCTTACGAATGTCTTCTTTTTTGGCCTTGGGATGAGACTCTGCTTTTTTTAAAACATCCAAGGCTTCATCAAATCGCCCCGAGTCAATTAACACATACGCTAAGTTGAGTTTTGGTTCAAAAAAATTAGGATCCCAAGAAGCAGAGTCTTGGAAACTGAGAGTGGCTTTTTTGGTTTCTCCCCATTTCCATTCGCATATTCCTTGTTTGTTGCGGATCTCCGCATTTTTTGGAATTTTTACGCCTGCTTGTTTGGAAGTTTTTAAACAATCCGAATAATTATGGGTTTGGATATAAACATTACACAATCCAACATATCCACTGGGATTTGTATCTGCGAGTGATATGGCTTTTTTAAAACTTTCTTCACTTTCTTTCAGTTTACCATTTAGTAACTGTGCATTTCCAAGAAATGACCACAAAGAACCATTTTGCGGTTGTAGTTCGGTCGCTTTTTTGAATTCAGATGTGGCTTCCGAATAATTCTTTTTATTTAGGAAGTCGTTACCTCGTTGGATGAGAGAAGCAATTTTTGTAGAGAGTTTCGCGTCTTTGGCAGTTTTTAATTCAGGATTGAGTTTTTCCGCCTTAGCAAAGTAAGCTTCTGCTTCCTCATATCTTTTTAACTCTAAACAGATATCACCCAACTGGTTTAAAAGTTCGATTGGGTATGGGAACTCTGGTTTTGTTTCCAATGGTTTCAGGACAACAAGACTCTCTTGGTAACGGCCTAGGTTTTTTAATAACAATCCAGTTTTGTAAGTATAAATTGTTTCTTCTGGTTTGAGTTGGCTTAAGGTTTGGTAAGTAGAAAGTGCTTCTTCGTTTTCTCCTAAAGTGGATTGAACTGTACCAAGTCCAATGAGTAGTTTTTCGTTTTTTGGGTCTAAGTTTTTGCCTTTTTCATAAGCAAGTTTTGCATTTTCATATTCACCTAACTGGTAGTAGGAAGAACCAAGAAGAGAATAACCGTCAATTAACTCAAATGTTTGGATGGATGTTTTTGCTTTTTCTAAAGCTGAATCCATGTTTCCTTTTTGGAATTCGTTACTACCTTCTGCAACAAGAGCCCTAGCTTCTTCAATTTTTTGGCGATCCGAAACATCGGATTTTTCTACAAC
This sequence comes from Leptospira noumeaensis, assembly GCF_004770765.1. Lineage (NCBI taxonomy): Bacteria > Pseudomonadati > Spirochaetota > Leptospiria > Leptospirales > Leptospiraceae > Leptospira > Leptospira noumeaensis. The sequence goes on from NZ_RQFK01000026.1 coordinate 74,606, forward strand.
GGGATCTTTGACAGTGACTGGTTTAAAATCTCGGGACTGGCAACCAACAAATAAAACGAAGGAGATGAATAAATAACTAAGTTGTCTCATTTTTGGAGCCTTTCCTCAAACTTAACCATATCAGGATATCGTATTTTTACACCGCGAAGGGGTGTGCCCGTAACAGGACTGTTATGTGGAGTTAAAACTCCTATATTCCAAAAAGTTTCAAAATTCCATGGAAGTTCTTCTACAGTTTTATTTCCTAAAGACAATCGAATCATTTTTTTTTCGATATCTGTTGAAAGTTTGACGGTTCTTCCTTTTAGTTCATCTTCTTTGTCCCAACGGTAAGAAGAACGAACCGGTGCTTCCTTTTCTTCCGAAGAAAATTTGATGATATGGAAGTCTGTTTTATCCACATAAACTAAAATGGCATTTTGATTGTGGTCAGCAAAAGACAGGCCAACAGCACCGTTTAAATCCTTCACAAGATCTAACACAAGTTCTGCTTCCAAATAATCTGGAATTAAGTCTTCGGAATACACTCCATACCAACCAGTAGGAAGGTCTTTATTTTTTGCAAAGGTAAGTTTACCGGGAAAAGTAGCCGAAAAATTCGGTGATGCCGATGTGAGGTTCCAAAATTCTTCGGACTCCCAACCCACTCCATCTTCCAGAGAGATTGGCAAAGCAATGGATGTAATTTGTTTCGGTCGAATTTTGATTCCAGCTTTCGCATATTCAAAGTTAGAATCATTTTTTGTACGGATGAATTGGATCGGATAACTTCCGTAAGGGACACCCGATTCCGCATATTGTGTTTTTCCTTTTTTCTGACCATCTACGACGATGTCGAGGCCTGGAGGAAAACTAGAAATGACAATGGTTCCTTGAGAAATGTCATCACTCCATTCTTGGAACACACGTGTGGTTTTTCCTGCACGAATCAGAATATTTCGTTTCACGGGGTCTTTGCCAGGTTTTGCAAAGGAAAGCGTATGTTTCCCGTTAATGAGTTGGTAAGAAAGCAAAGGTGCTTTGCCCACTTCCACGCCGTCTAGATAGATGGTGGTGCCAGGCGAAGTAGAAAATACGGAAACATTTCCTCGTAAGGAAGAAGTAAAATAAGAGCGGAGGTCATCTTCTGATGGAGAAGAAACTTCGGCAAAGTAAGAAGGAACACTTCCCGTCAATGGTTGGAGTTGCCTTTTGCCATGAAATACATCAAAGGATTTTACGGATTTAACAGTAGGTTCTTTTTCTTCTTGGAAAACGAAAATCGCCTTACCAAAGTTTTGTGACAATACTGGATCTTTGTATTGAACTTCAATCGAATGCCGTTCGGCGTTTCGAGTGAGAGATAACTCTAAGACTAAATCTAAGTCAGAGCTTTCCGAAAATTTCGGATCTGGATCTTTGGGTGCTTTTTTGTAAAGGCCGAGTTTGTTGTGGGGGAAAAGAACTTTCTCTTCCAGTAATAATAAATCAGATTTAGAAAACTCCTCCGGAACTTGTTTCCAGAGGAGTGAGAAATGAGGAGTGGATTTATTTACCAGTCGTTCTTTGTAATCTCTGCCCGAAGGAAGGGGTTCCGACTCACCCGGTTCAGGGGTGATGAACTTAGGTTTTGTAAAACTTCGATTCAGTGTTTCGATCTTTGAGACCGAAGAACAATAACCGACTAAAAAACAAAGGACCGGTAAATAAACATATCTCATTTCGTCTTATCAAAACTCTCTTTAGGTGCTAATTTTAAGGAATCTTTTTGAACATCTTTTTTGATGTATTTAGAATCTTCTATAGACTTAGCAGTTGTGATGACTTCATCAGATTTTGATTTAGTAATCTCACGAGATTTTGCTGCTTTTTCCAATTCTTCTACAGAAGATCCAATGTTTAGTTTTTGAAGTTCTTCGTTGTTGGTCTTTAGTTCATTTGCAAGAGATTCAAACTGTAACATCTTGGTGTTTTCAAAAGCCAACATTTCTTTCATCTCTGAGAGAGATTGTTTGTCCATTGGTTTGATCATTTTGTCAGAAAGTTTAGTTTCGTTTCCGACTTCAGCTGTTTTCTGTTTGTCGACTACGATTTCGTTTTCTGAGTTTGCTTTGCGAATGGCAACAGCACCATCAAGTACTGTATATTTAACTACACAATTTCCTGACCCACAAGCTACGTTTCCACCTTTTGCCGATGGATTTTCAACATTGGTAAGAAAGATAGTTCCGCGAACACCCGCAATGGAAGTGGGAGTCACAACATTGAAAGATTCTGTTTTTCTTTCTTTACGAAGAACTGTCACAAGTTTTCCGTATTGCATATTCACTTCTGTTTCACGTGATCCGTCGTTTGCGGCAAATGCTTGGCTGACACTAAGAGAAGTATTTTTGTTTAACTTAAGCACTCCGTCTTCACCCACAAGGATTTCCACGGAACCGTTTTGGCCGGTTACGATGGTATCTTTGGAAGTTAATACATCACCTAAGTTTGGTTTGACTTGTCCACTTTCGCGGATTACAACCACATCACCTTTTACAAAGGCAACAACTACATTACTTTCCTTCGCAGAATTTTCTGTAACAGGAGTTACAGATTCCTTAGAATCTTTTTGGCAAGCAGCTAAAACTATGGCAAAAACCGCCACAAATCCTAGTGCTGTCAATCGATTGATTATTGTAAGTTTCATATTCCTTCCTCCGGAAATACCATTCTAAGAATAGATAACAACTGAGTGCTTGGCAACTCTTTTCCCTAATACCTTTTTGTGACAGCTTTTGACCAATGGTCCCGTCTTGTCACACGATAGGGGTTTTCTAGGCTCTCGATCATGGATTCTAAGCTTTTTTTTCTGGTTTCATCCATGGTTTCGTTCACGTGTTTTCGCATTGGACACTCAGAACCCAGTTCACAGCAATAAATTTCCTTACAAGTTTCCTTGATCTTTCGTAATTCGGGAAAACTCTCCCAAAGTTCAACAGGTGTCAGGTGTAGGATGCCCCATTCTTTGACCCCTGGCGAATCGATGAGGACAGTGTTTTCCTCCAAAAATAGAGCAAATGAATTTGTGGTGGTGTGTTTTCCCTTTTTGGTAGACCCACTGACGAGGTTTGTCCTTTGTACTGTCTTTTTATGAAGATGGTTCATGAGAGTCGACTTCCCCACTCCGGAATTTCCACAAAGGAAAGTTCGTTTCCCACGGATCCTTTCCCACAAAGGTTGGATGGATTCTTCTGAAAGAAGTGAGACACTCATCACTTCATAACCTAACTCTCTATAGTAAACTTCGCGGTCTTCGATTTCTTCTGGGGAAACCAAATCCTTTTTAGTGAAAATGATGAGAGGAGGAATTTCTGTTTGGTAGGAGGCAGCAAGTAACCTATCAATAAATCCTGGTTTGGTTTCCGGATCTTTGCAAGAAGCGAGAATTGCCACTTGGTCTAAATTGGCACATAACACATGACTATCGCCACGGTCACTTTTCCGAGAAAGGAAGTTCTTACGTTCCATTTTTTCCGAAATGACCCACTCTTCGCCGGAAGATTTTTCAGCTAAGACAAGATCACCCACAACAAAGGGATGGCGTTCGTTCGAATTTTTTAACCGTAACTTACCTTTGAGGACAGCGAGGGCATAGGTAGTCCCTTCTGAATAAATTTCGTAATAGGCCCCGAAGATCCGAGCGATTGTAAATAGTTCTTTACCCAAGTGGATTTGTACCAAAATAATCTAGTTCTTACATTTTATATAGATGACATGCAAATACAAGTTTTCTTTCGCTCCAGTATCATTCTTCTATCTTCTTTTAGTTGGTTTGTTTTTGCGTACGGACTCGGCATTTTACAGGCATCTTACCTTTTTGTATTTTTTCTCATCTTTATGGGTTTTCTTACCTTATCACTTTTTTTATTCCACCTTCCCCAGGCAAAAACCGCTGTGGATGAAAAACCCAAAAAAAGAGATGAACTTGTCCAAAACCTTTTTGCCTTGGAAAAATTCAAAGAAGAACTAATCTCCTTCAATGACCCAGACAAAATCAGCGAAACCATAAGCCAGTTCCTTGCTTCCAAAATCCCTGCAGAATTTGTTCAAGTTTATACTTGGGACGAAAGAGAAGGACAATTCCGCCCGAGACCATTTTTAGAATCATTAGATCAGAAGTTCTCCGGTTTACCTTCCCTTCCTGTATTCAATCCATTTCTCCTTTGGTTGTCCGAACGCGAAGGAATCCATATCAAAGAAAACTTCATTCAATTTGCATCCACTCATCATGAAAAAATAGCCAAACAAGCATTAGACTTTTTTACAGAAACAAAATCAGAATTGGTTGCTACCCTTTCTATCAAATCAAGCCTTGTTGGTTTTATTTTGCTTGGGAAACACAAAGAAGGTAAAGTATATGATATCGAAGAAATCGAAATCATTTTAGAAATACTTTCTGTTTCTCTCATGTCTTTATCCAATTCAATGATCTACCAACAGCTTTTAAACTTAACAGAAACGTTGGAAGCAAAGGTAAGAGAACGAACCAAAGAATTAGAAGAGACCCAAGCCCATTTGGTGCAGTCTGAAAAAATGGCTTCACTCGGGGTGATGGTGGCGGGGATTGCTCATGAAATCAACACTCCTGCGGCAGTCATCAACGGATCTGCTGATAATTTGGATGCCAATTTAGTTTTTGTATTATCTCATTTGGGAGATATCACTTACCTCATCCAAAACCCCGATTTTCGTTCCATATATTTGGACATTCTTTTTAGTTTTGTGAAAGAAGACCCAGCAGCAAAAATTGATCCTAAAGATAAATTCAAACTCAAAAAAGAAACCAAACATAAATTCATCCAAGATGGGATTCCAGAAAATGATGCGACCGATTTAGCTACTTTTCTCATCGACCATCATCTTTTGCATATGCAGGAAGAACTCATTCGTATTTGGAAAGTCGGAGGGAAAGAAACCTTCGAGATGTTAAAGAATACCTTAAGCTTACAACGAAATATTAAAAACATCAAATATGCAATTCGTAATATTGTTCGTATTGTCAAAGCGCTCAAATACTATTCACACTTAGGCCAAGCCTCTTATTCGGAATCAGACCTTCACGAAGGATTAGAAAATACTCTCGTGATCATGCAAAACCAAATCAAACATGGGGTGGAAATTGAAAGGGCTTATGGAACCATCCCAACGGTTCGTTGTAATATCGATGAACTGAATCAGGTTTGGACAAACCTCATTACGAATGCGATCCATGCGATGAAAACAGTGGAACATCCCAAACTCACCATCTCTTCTCGTATGATTGGAGAAGATTTTGTTTTGATTAGTTTTGAAGACAATGGATCGGGAATTCCAACCGAAATCAAAGATAAAATTTGGGATCCGTTTTTTACAACGAAAGACCAAGGAGAAGGTACAGGGCTTGGACTTGGGATTGTGAAAGGGATCATTGAAAAACATAAAGGAAGGATTGAAGTGGAATCCACTCCAGGAAAAACTAGGTTTATGGTTTATTTACCGTTAGTTGGCCCTGGAGATGTTCCGAGTATCCCAAAAGAAATCTTTCGGGAAATTCGTGGTTAAGAAAAAAGTGGGTTTCCTGGTTGGTTTAGTAGTTTTTCCCAACTTTCTTTAGTTTTTTCAAAGTTCTTTCGGAATACACCAGCTTCTTCGGCATTCGCAGTTTGTTTTGCCTTTGTCCAATTTTGAAATTCTTGTAAAGTAGTTTCGCGAAGATTGGCGAGTTGTTCTTCCCAATGGCGAAGTCTGGATTCTTCCAAATTTGTATGTTGGTTTAATGTTTCTTTTTCCTTTAGATACATTGTTTTTTGTAGGATTTTTTCTTCTGAAACTTTTTTTAAATTATAAGTAAGACCAAAATAAGAAAGTCCTTTGATCATCCACTTGGATGGATCATAATCAAACCAACGAATCCCGTTTCGGTAATCTGCTTGGAACTCGTGATGGAAGTTATGAAACCCTTCACCAAACGTAAAAAAGGCGATGATCCAATTGTCTCTTGCAGTTTGTTCTTTAGAAAAAGTTCGTTCTCCCCATACATGGCAAGCGCTGTTGATAAAAAAAGTAAACTGGTGAACCACAAAAAGTCGAAGGAAACCCGCGACAAAAAACCCTTCTAAAAAAGAACCCCAGAACATAGTAATAAGTCCAGGAAGGAAAAAACACATAAAGATAGAAATAGAATAAAAATGTTTATGTTGCCAAAGAACCAAAGGGTCATTTGCCAAATCTTGAACCCCATTTTGCACATACTTACGTTTGCGAAACAACCAACCAATATGGGCATACCAAAATCCTTTATTAATGGAATATGGATCTTTGTCAGTGTCTACAAATCGATGGTGGATGCGGTGGTCTTCACTCCATTCGAGAGCAGTGGATTGGAAGGCTGCTGCACCAAATAGAAGTAACAGAAGTTTGATGGGAGATTTTGCTTCATAAGCTTTGTGTGAAAAAAGTCTATGGTATCCAACGGTAATCCCCATTCCGGTAGCAAAGAAATAAAATACAAATAAGGCCCAAGTGGCTAAGTGAATGGAAGCATAAAGGTAAAGGTAGAGAGTTCCAAAGATTCCTACCAAAGGAGAAGTGAGTAAAAATACCATCGTTACCCAATCTATGGGGGCTTGCGTTTTGATTTCAGCTTGTGTCGTCATAGAGAATTCCTGTTTCATGGTGTGGGAGTCCTCGGTAAGGATTCTGGTTGCAAAAAAAATGAGTACAGAACGTTACAAACCGGGTTTTTTAGAAAAGTGGGGAAGACGGGTTCTTATTTCCATAGGCACTGGTTCCAAAAAACCTAAGGACTCAGGAAAAATTTTTGCCTCTCATTCAAAAACCCTTATCTTTTGGGGGATTTTTTGGTCTTTTTGGATTGGATTTTTACCCTCTGTGGCCTTTGTTGCCCTTGCGGCCGAATTACCTTCAGTCCAAATTTGGCCTCTACCTCACATAACTTACATTAGCCTTTCTGAATTTATTTTTCTTTTGGGATTTGTAACCATCGTTGAATTTTATCTCCTCTTTCGATTGGGATTTTTTCTTTCGTTTCGAATGGCAGAGTATGCAGACATTGAACTTGCGGAAGAACCAGAACTCATCACCCCCATTCCAGGAATGATGGCTAGGTTGGTTTTAGAAATTCCCGATCCACGAATTCGATTGTATGGAATTGATCCTTATAAACATCTAAATGAAAGAGCATTATTTTTTCGGACTATTTTATATAAAAGTAAGGTTTTCCTTTCCAATATCATAGCCAAACTCCTATTAAAGGTATTTTTGGGCAGGACAGGACTTAGGTTTCTGATTGAATACATATCTGGGCCAATCACTGGGCTTTGGGATAGTGTGACAACGTATTTGATATTGTTTGAACTACGAAAACGAATCATAACTAGAAAACTATCGGATGCTATCTTACATAGATTTAAGCTGTTCGACCGTAGCCACCAACTCACAGAGTCTACCGTTCGTGCAGTAGCCATTGCGATTGTATTCACAAAAACCTTTCATCCTAACTTTGAATATTTGCTCTTTCGGTTGATAGGCCTGCTACCAAATAGAGATAAACTAACAAACTTAGACGATTGGACAGAATTTGTCACATCCTTTCAAAGATTAACTATGGAAGAAAGAAAGTGGCCAATTACCATCTTTGCACTTTGTTCTTCTTTTGATGGATCCTTAAATAAAGAAGAGTTAGAAGCATTTCGGGAGATCACAGAAATTTCTCCTTCCTGGCTTTTGGATCGGGTTCGTCATTTGACTGTAACCATTCAGAAAGGAGAACTATCAGAATCTTTACTTTGGATGGAAAAAATCCTTCCCGACTAATCCGTTCGTTGAAAAACTAGAATTAATCTAAATACAAAGGAGATTATCATGGCCCAAGTAACTCTCAAAGGAAATCCCGTTCCCCTAGAAGGAAACATTCCGCAACCAGGGGACAAAGCTCCTGATTTCCGAGTCGCAAAACAAGATCTAGGTGACTTAACACTCAAAGACTTATCTGGAAAGGTAAAAATTCTCGTTGCAGTTCCCAGTTTGGATACGGCAGTTTGTGCCCTCGAAACTAAAAAGTTCAATGAAAAAGCAGCCAAAGAAAATGGAATCACCACTCTCATTATTTCTGGTGACCTTCCTTTTGCAATGAAACGTTTTTGTTCTACAGAAGGAATTGATTCTGAAAACTTAATCACAGGTTCTCAGTTTAAAGATTTTTCTTTTTCCAAAAATTACGGAACTCATATTGCTGCGGGTCCACTTGCCGGTCTTTCTGCTCGTGCCGTTTTTGTTGTAGATAAAGACGATATCGTAAGATATACAGAACTCGTACCGGAAATAGGTAGCGAACCTAATTACGATACAGTTCTTGCGGAAGCTAAGAAACTCGTTTAGTCAACTCATGGATTTGGCAGGGTAGGTTGAAACCATCTGCCAGATCTTTTATCTTTGCCACCAAACCTTCATCAAAACTAAAAAACACAACCTTCCAATCTTCTTCTGCATTAGCGATACATTGTAAAGTGTAACTGAGAGCGGAGTCACGACGTTCCACATCCATATGTCGAAAGGGTTCGTCCAAAAGTAAAAAAGGCAAATTGAATTGTTTTCCAATGCGGAAGGCATATTCCAAACGTAGAACATAAGAAATTTGTTCTTTGGTTCCTGTGGATAGGTTTTGAAAAAGAAAACTGTCACTAGAAGAATCTGTAGTGATTTGGATTTCGTCGGAGAATCCATTCCACTGGATTTGTTTTGTGGGACGTATTCCTTTGATTGCATCCATTCTTGTTTGTAAAGATTTAACAAGAGAGGACATTTTGTCCGTACTTTCACCTTGCATCTCAGAAAATATTTCGGACAACACCTCCAAACTTTGAAAGTTTCTTTCTAAATCATTTTTCCATTTTTCTTTAAGTTCTAAGTTACGTTTGTTTGTTTCCCATTCTTTTTGGGCAGGAACCATTTGTGATTCCAAAACAGCCTTTCCCGTATCTAACTTTTTTTCCAGTTCTACAATACTTCGTTCTAGTTCGCGGATTTTGTCTGAAAGAATTTGGATTTTATTTTCTAATCTTTGTTTGTTAGTTCTATCTTCAGATGAAAAAGTTTTGGAAATTCCTTTTTTCTCTAGGTCTGATACTTTTTCTTTTAGTTTGAGTTTGAGTTCGCCTAAATCGGTGGTTCCCCATTTTTTGGATTCGGTTTTTAAGGATTCCGTTAGGGTTTTTAGTTTTTCTTGTTTCAATCGTATTTGAACATATAGTTCTGAAAGTTCGGATAATGACTGGACTGCCGCCTCTCGCCAAATACCTGCAAGCTCCTTCTCTTTTTCCAAAATAGTTTCACTCATTTTTTTATCTTCTAATCGAAGCCGAGTGATTTCTTCTTCCATAGAAGACAAATTAGAACCAAAACCTTCTGATTCCAATTTTTGTTTTGTGTATTCTCTTTCATACCTTTGGAAACATAAAGACAAGGAATCCATTGTTATGGATTCTGGTTTCCACTCACCCAAAGTTTTTGTTTCCATCTCCCTTACAATGCGGTGGACCATTTCATTCCATTTGGGTTCATCTTTTTCAAGTTTGATTTCTTTGGCTCGGAAGAGAAAAAACAAACCAACACCCAAAAACAAAATGGGAAGAATATAAATCCAACCATCCAGTCCTGAAAATATAGAAAAAATCAAAGAAAAAATTCCGAGAACACCGAATCCGCCCGCCAAACTTCTGTACAATGGATTCCAAATGGTTTTTTGAATCACAGGAGATTCTTCCTGAAACTTTCTCACTGTTTGTTTCCATGTTTCAAAAAATTCAAAATAGGATTCTAATTTTTTAGATTTTTGTTCGATTTGTTTTTTTTGAGCGGAAGACGATTCTAATTTTATCTCTAAATTAGTGAGTCTTTCTTTCGATAAACTTCGTTTTTGTTCGAGTGATTTGATTTCTCCATCCAACTCTTTGGATTTTTGATCCCAACCTGATTTTAGGATTTTCTCTTCTTGTTTGGAACCAGATTCTAACGTTTCCCATTGTAATAGCTGGCCGTACAATCGATCGGCCTCGTTATGTTGTTCGGTTTCTTTTAGTTCAGACAACTCGGATTGCAATTTGTTTTGTTCCGTATTGGCATTCACTAATTCAAGTTTTAATTTTTGGCGTTGTATTTCCAGTTGAGGTAAATCAATAAATTGGGCTGAAATTTTATTTAGGGACATTTCTGATTCGTCAAATTTTTGTTTGGCGGTATTTAATTCAGATAAAGCCAAATTCCAGTCTTTGGCTGACTTTCTATTTCCTGTTTTTGCAAGGAGTTGTTCGACTTGTTCTTTTAATTGGGAAGGGTTATAACCACTATCAAATATTGTTTGTTCGATGGCAGTGACCAGTTCTTTTTCGGATCCCACATCCATATTTCCTTCCCGAATCACAAGGGAATTCAAAAACAAATTGGGTGATAAACTGAGTTTCGAAATCCCTAAATCGGAATTTCTATCGGATTTGTATCGAGAACTCAAAGTAGCGCCAAATTTTGTGGTTCCAACCACTTTCACAAGTGCAGATACTAACGCATCTAAGATGGTTGTTTTTCCCGATTCATTGGGACCTGTAAACACGGTCACTCTATCGATTGGAAATTCTTTTTTAGAAAAAATTCCGAAGTTTTCTATTTTTAATTTCATCGGTTTTTTTTACCTTCTAAGATCAATCGAATCCCGGTGACTCTTGTGTGTTTCCAAAGAATAGGATCCATTTGTTCTTTTCTTTCATTCATCTTATCAAGGAATTGTTTCACAAATTCATTTTCAGAAAGGTGTTGGATGACAGTGATTTGTGATTCATCGGGATCAAATTCCAAAATTCGGAATTTAGATTTCCAATCGCGAAGGGCTGTTTCCTGGAATTTTTGTTTTTCTGTCATCGAATCTACATAACCAAGGAAACGAAATACAATCCAATCTTGTGGACTTGATTCTTTTAGATATGTTTCTATACTCTCTTCCGGTTTTCCTTCTGTATCCAAGGACACTAAAATTTCTCTATATTCACCAGCAGATTTCCAATAAACAGATTCCGTACGAATTGTACTTCCTTCTACATGGATAAAAAACCCGCCTCTTTTTCCAGACTCTCCTTTTCTCCAAACACGAGATGATCCCGCATAACCAACCTCACAATTTCCAACAGTACCTTTTCGTGCACGGTGTAAATGTCCAATGGCAAGATAATCCATACCTAAACTTTGAATTAAATTGGGATCTAAGTATGATCCTCCTTCTTCCTCTTCCTCACTTAGTCCCGTAAAACTCATTCCAGAAACGGTTCCGTGTGCGAGTCCGATCCGAAGTTTTGTTTTTTTTGCAGGTGGAGGAGAAAGTAAAAGTTCAGAATAGTTTTCTTGGTGAGGGATGGATAAAAATTCAATTCCGCTATCTTCAAATAAAAAATAAGGTGTGGTGTCTAAAACTTTTACCTTTGAAGACCAATCATAATCCGCATAACGGTTGTTTTTTCCTTTTTTCTCTAAAATTTCATGATTCCCAGGAAGGAAATAAATGATTCCTGAATAGGAAGATATTTCTTTTAAAAATTCAGAACGCAGTGCTTCTAAATCAGGAAAGGTATTAAAAAGATCTCCACAAAATAGGATACGATCACATTTGGTAGACTCTGCTGTTTGGAGGATTTCTCGTAATACGGAAAGTGAATAATTCTGTTCTTCCGGGGAATTTTTAGAAAGGTGGAGGTCTGAAACTTGTAATAACTTCATATTGTAGCTTAAGGGAGAGTTTACCTCCCCCCTGGGACAAAATAAAGAAATTACGAAAAAAAAGCAAGGGAGCTCTTAAATCAGCCGGTCTTTTTTAAACTCCGCAATTTTATCTTTTGGAAAGCCCAAACCAGCCAAAATCTCTTCTGTATGTTCCCCATGTTCTGGCGGGTCGTTTCTGTAAACAAATGGGGTTTCTGAAAAATGAAACGGAGATCCAAATTGTAAAATTGGACCGTATTTCGGATGGTTTCTTTCTATGACCATACCGCGATCTTTCATATGTGGATCTTCTGAAACTTCCTTCATATTGAGAATAGGAGAAAGACAAGCATCCGTATTGTCAAAGATTGGTTGTAAATCAGAATAGGTTTTGGACTTAAAATAATCGGTTAACTTTTGTTTAATGAGCGGAATGTTTTCTTCGTTCATCGGATGGTCTTTGGTTAAGTTTTCCATTCCTGCTGCCCGTAAAAAAGTTTGGAAGAACATATCTTCTAAGGCACCAAGTGCTACATACCTTCCTTCTTTCGTTTCATAAACATTATAGTTTGGTAATTTACCAGATAGAATATCATTCCCTGCTTCAGGAGATTTTTCCGAAGAAGACAAGATACCACCGTATAACGAAAGAAATTGGAGAGATGCATCCGTCATGGAGATATCAATCCTTTGTCCTTTCCCTGTTTTTTCTCTATAATAAAGAGCGGCAAGGATCGCAGAAAGAGCAGTCAGTGTCCCTCCTCCCACATCTGCCATTTGAAAACCAGCAGGTCTTGGTGGATTTCCCGTTTGGTCAAGTACACCAGAGATGGCTAAGTAGTTCAAATCGTGTCCCGCAAAGTCTACGTATTTTCCCGAGATACCGTAGCCAGAAATTCCACAGTAAATCAACTTAGGAAATTTTTCTTTTAAAACATCATAACCAATTCCCATCTTATCCATTCCATCAGGACGGAAACCTTCTAGTAAAATGTCTGCATCTTCTAAAAGTTTAAAAAGAATATCTTTGGCTTGTTCTCGTTTTAGATTCAGTGTGATCGCTTTTTTATTTCGATTCAACATCATGTACAAAGCGGGATATCCTGTTTTGCCTTTGAACATGGCACGAGACCCATCATAAGCTCTTGGGTTTTCAATTTTGATGACTTCTGCTCCCATATCCGCTAAGTGTTGCGAACAGAGTGGGCCCGGAAGGAGTAAAGATAAGTCGACAACTTTTACACCAGCAAGTGGTCCTTTGGATGGTTGGTTTTGATTTTGGCTCATTTTGTTTTATTGCAGTCCTGGAAATTTTTTTCTGATTAAAGGTATTTTTCTCGTAATATATAGAGGGAGAACCCTAACTGGAACCGATACGAGTACAAAAGGGAATCATGTTCAGAGTCTGTATTTCCAGCATTTTCCTCGTTCTCTCCAGCCTTACAGCCTCTTGCCAATCCATAACACCTTTGAATTTACAGATGTTATTCGGATCTTTTTTTGCTTCTACAACGGGGCAAGGTTCTGTCATTTACGAAGCTCCGAATTTTTTATTTACGAGTGAAAATGGAAAACAAGCAGAATTCACAATTCGTTTGAACATAGAACCAAACAGTTCAGTAAGAATTGGGCCCATCTCTGTCTCTGATCCCACTGAAGGTGTACTTTTATCAGCAACTTATCTGGATTTTACAGAAGATAATTGGGACACACCGCAGAGCGTTCGTTTGGCGGGAGTAGATGATTTAATAGCTGATGGAAATCAAAATTATAGAGTCCAACTAGGAAGTATATTTACAACAGACATACGATTTTCCGGACAAGGACTTCCAGTATTGCTTGTTGTGAATACTGACGATGAATCCTCTGGTGTGGCAGCAAGTCCTACTTTTGGTCTCCTCACATCCGAAACCGGAGAAACGGGAACCATTGCTTATGTTTTACAAACGAGACCTATGCAAGATGTCATCATTCGGAATTTTGTTTCGAGTGATACAACAGAGGCTACCGTTGCAGCAGTAGAACTTGTATTCACACCTAACAACTGGAATGTGCCACAAACCATTATTGTCACCGGTATAGATGATTTTAGTGTGGATGAAAGTACTTTTCAAATTTCAGCAGATCCCACAGTTTCCAATGATCCCGCTTATATGGGAAAACCGATTCCTGTCATTACAGGAACCAATGTGGATGATGATATTGCAGGGTTTACTGTTGTCAATTTATCTGGACTCACAACCACCGAAGCCGGTGGAGCGGTAAGTTTTGCAGTTGTCATGAATACTCTGCCTACAAGTTCAGTAACCATTCCTTCCATCGTAGCCACGCCGAGTTCGGAAGGAACAGCATCCCCTTCTTCTCTTACCTTTGCGCCGGGGACATGGTTTACTCCTCAAATTGTTACTGTGACTGGAGTGAACGATTTTATAGTAGATGGCCCGAAAACGGTTTCCATTGTTGTTGGTGCTGCCACTTCAGCGGATACAGATTACAATGGTTTGGCGGGCCCGGTATTTCCTTCGGTGACTAACTCAGATGATGATGTTCCTGGTTTCGTTCTTACGGCGCCAGGTAGTTTGACCATTTCAGAAAATGGAGGGAATCTTTCCTTTGCCATCCATCTTTTGTCCCAACCACCTCCAGGATTTACAGTCACACTCACAGGAATTTCAGAAAACAATACGATCACAAATATCAATACCACGAGCCTAGTTTTTACGAATGCTAATTGGAACGTAGACCAATATGTCAACGTGACCACAAATAACAATTCCATCGATGAAGACACAAGAACTGTTACCTTACAGTTTGGATCTGTGGATACAGGTGGGACTGCCGATCCTGTGTATAACTCAGTATCACCGCCGGCATCTGTAACCATTTTGGTCACAGATGATGACACGGCAGGTTTTACTGTCACACCCGTTGGTGGACTTGTGGTGCATGAAAATGGAACCCCTTCGACTGAAACCTTTACCGTTGTTTTAAATTCACAACCCACAAACTCTGTCAGTATCCCAAGCATCACATCGAGTAATACTTCTGAAATTACCGTTTCTCCCAATTCCTTAAACTTCACCACTGGGAATTGGAACACACCGCAGACTGTCACCATCACATCCGTGTTAGATGGAACTGACGATGGAGATCAAAATGTAAACATCTCTTTCGGAAATTCATCCTCTTCGGACCCCAAGTACAACTCTGTATCCATTCCTGCCGTCACCGCGATCAATACAGATAGTAATGAACCATTGGTTCGTATTCAAAATCTTTCGGCATCTTCCATGGTTGAAAATGGAACGTCTACCATCACATTTGAAATTAGACTTTCCTTAAAACCAAATTCCAATGTTACCATTGGGCCCATCACTTCCTCCGATGGAACAGAAGCAGTGTTACTTAATAGTTCCGCAGGAGTTGCCGCTTCTCGCACACTTACCTTTACACCAACGAATGGCCAAGCCGCTAGTTATTCCGGCAATACCAGTGATAGTGGATGGGATGTGGCTCAAGTTGTGACCATTCGTTCTGTTTCCGATTCCTTTGATGATGGAAATATTCCTGTTACCATTCATATCCCCCAAGCAAATGGTTCTTATTTTACAGGGCTTTATCCTACTGGAACTCTTCCTGGGTATACAGAAGCTAGCGGTAATTTGGTGATCACCATCACCGACAACGATACAGTTGGTTTTACCATTTCATCCACCACACTGAACCTTACCGAAGGGGGAAGTGATGGAACGTTTACGGTTCGTTTGAATGCGGCTCCTTGTGACACTCCTGGGAATTTATCTGCCTGCGCCACGGGATCTGTAACCATTCCGATCTCAGGAGAAACATTTAACTTACCCGACAGTGTGCAGTATACATTTTCACCAACCAGTTTGACATTCAATCAAACCAATTTTTCTACAAATCAAACAGTGACTATTGTTGTTATTAACGACTCTATCAATGAAATTAATATAAGATCTCATACACTCACACTTGGTGCCATCACAGGTTCGGGAACCGATTATGAGGGAATGAATCCACCTGATGTCACAATCAACATTACTGACGATGACAATCCTTCGCCGAGTATCCTATTCACTCTCGATGCAGGACAACCTTACTTCACTACAGAGTCAGGACAATCGGCGATGTATAGCCTAAGGCTTGGTAGTCAACCCATTCCAGGAAACCAAGTCACAGTTACCTTGGCTACCTCCGATGCCACAGAAGGGATGATTAATGATGGAGGAACACCCGTTAGTTCTAAACAGTATATCTTTGATGAAACGAATTGGAGTACATCCGTTCCTGTGGAAATTCAAGGAGTTTCCGATGCCTTAAGTGATGGCAATGTGAGTTATTCGGTGACTGTCAATGGAACAGAAACAGGATCGATGCCTTCCTGGTATGTAAGTTTTGTGGGAAGTACAGGAACCACGGCCACACTTGTCAACTATAGCACATCGGAAAATCCAGTGACTGTGGTCACACCAATCAGTATGACGAGGGCCGAAAACTCTGCTGCCTTCCCTATTTATGTCCTTCTCAGCCAAGCACCTACAGACGATGTCACAGTTCCCATTTCGGTAACAACAACCTTTCCTTGCCAATTGATTGTGGCCCCAAGTGTTCCCCAATTTTCGATCTCAACAAATTCACTCACCATCACCAGTGCCAATTGGAATACCCTCGGAGCCCATAACACAATCACCGTGACACCTAACGATGATGCAGTGGATGATGGGAATGTATCTTGTCCGATTGTTGTAGGAGTTCTGTCTTCCACCGATGGATTTTATAATGGAGTGAATCCGTATCCATCTTCCAATTATCCAATGCTCACATTGAATGATAATGATAGTGCGGGAATCACAAGTTCTGGGTTTACTCCAGCCACTGTCATTACTTCACAATCAGGTGCGTCTTCTGCGTTCTATATCCATTTGGATTCACAACCCACAACAGACATCACAGTAAACTTTAATACAACTCCTGGTGGACTTGTGAGTTTTCCCACGGCCCCTCTTACCTTCACCCCAAGTAATTTTGGTTCGGGCCAACTGGTCACGGTGACGGGCCTTGATACGGCCGCTGTGGGTGATGTAAGTTATACAATTGCTTCCGTGGTCAGCTCAGGAGAATCGGGTACAGGATTTACACCTTCGGCTATTTATAGTGCCCTCACCCCTCTTTCCATCTCAGCCACTCATATCAATTATATTTATGATATAGTTCCTTGCACTGATCCGAATCCAATGAATGTTTGCGGAACATCGGCCAATAGTTCCGGGGGACTCGTCACATCACCTAACTTAATCACAACGGAAATCGGCGGCCAGGCTCGTATCCAAATTCGTTTGCGTGCTAGGCCATCCTCAAATGTCACCATACCTGTTTCCAGTTCCAATGTCGCTGAAGGAACCAGTTCCGTTTCTAGTTTGGTTTTTACTTCCAGTGATTGGAATACTTATCAAAACGTAGTCCTCACGGGAGTGGATGATTTCCTGACCGATGGAAATATGGCTTATTCGATTTTATTTGGATCTCTTAGCGGAGGAGGGAGTGGATTCAACGGTGAATCTTTGCCAAATGTATCTGTTACGAATCAAGACAATGATTGATTTGGATCATACAAAGCAAGTGAACGGAAGGCAGTGCCAATGATCCAACTACTGCACATATCCTTGTTTCTTTAAAATCTCCAAAGCATCGGTTCCTAATTCTTGTTTGGAAGAATAGGATTTTTTTTGGCCACCTTCTTTCCAAAAATAAACTTTTGTTTGGGGAGTGATGACTGGTTTCTTTGTTCCTGATTCATATAACAAATCACAGTTGGACTGACAAGATGCCAAACTGACACCAAAATATCCTGTCAAAATTTCTGACTTGGGAATTTGTTTTTTTGAAAACCAGACTGTAAATTCCGGAAAACTCACATCGGGATACACTTCAAAACTAATTTCAAAGGGTTCTGTTCGTTTGGTTTGGATTTGCACAAGTTTGCCTGATTCTTTCAAAAAAACATCCTCTGGGTAAGAGGCCATTCGAATGGTTCCATTTGGTACCCTAATTTGAACTTCTGTATCCTTAGATTCTGGTTGGATGGAAAGATGATATAACGGCAGTTTGGGTTCCATAGAACGAATTTGTTTCCAAAACCGAAGGATTTTCTTTTCCAAATCAGGTTTTAGTTTCATATCCCTTATGGCAGCAATATTCGAAATTCTTAATGGACTTTCTTGGTTCGGATCTTTTGTAGCATCCGAGTACAAATAAAACTCACTTCCTACAGAACCTTGCCAAAACTTTCCCAGTTCATGAAACCGGTAAGACCTTTGTAAAAGGAACTCATGTCCTTCCCCATACCCTTGTGTGAACCTTGTCTCACCATAATACGTTCGTTTGGTGGACTCCCTATTTTCGATCAAAGACCGAAGTGATTTACCTTGAACAAATTTTGGAACGGTTAACCCGGCATAATCCAAAATCGTTGGATATAAATCAATCGACCTTGTCATTGCAGAAATTGTTTGTCCCTTCCTCTCACCAGGAAGTTTGAGGAGGAGTGGCACATGGATGTTTTCCAAAAACAGATCTTGTCCATGTCCATAATAGGTATTGGTTCCCGTAAAAGGAGAAATAGCGTGAGCGGCATTCATCACCTCACCATGGTCAGCTGTGATGAGGACAAGTGTATTCTCCCAAAGATTTTTGTTTTTTAGTTCCAGAAACACTTTTCCAAGTTCCTCATCGACAAAGGCAACTTCCCCAAGATAATCTCTTTTCTTTTCATCCAATACTTCATCTGTATGGATCCGATTTGTAAATCCAGGTGGTGGAGTGTATGGTTTGTGTGGGTCGTTATAATTCAAAAATAGAAAAAATGGTTTTTTATCTTTCGAAATTTCTTCCAACACTTCGAATGTTTTTTTAGTAATTTTTTTTGTGTCTTCGCTATAATTAGAAAAGTCGTATAACTGATCAAAGCCGACATCCACTCCAAGACCAAATTTATCTGTTAAAAATGGATTGTTCCCCACCATATAAGTGCCAAAAACATTTTCTTTGAGTAGTTTCGGTAAGGGATGTTTTTCCGTCCGATAGAAGGCTTCTACCTCAGATTTTGTTGTAGGGTAATCCCAAAAATTAACCGGATTGGCAGAAGCATATTTACCTGTAAAAAATACAAGTGTGGACGGCCTAGTCCAAGCGGCATTCACCAAATGATACTTAAAAGTAACGGCATTTCCCGCAAACAAATCTAAGTTAGGTGTCACTCCATATCGACCGATGATATCACCGCGAAGCGAATCAATGACAATCCAAAGAACATTGGGACGTTTTGTTCTGTCGGGGAGAACAGATTCAGGCCCAGCATCTGAACCTGTTTTTTTACAAAGGGAAAAAGAAAGAAAACAGAATAGAAAAAATAAAGTTTTTAGTTTTATGGAAACAGATTCTAGTTTCAAGATTTACGACTTAACGTCAAACATTTGCAAGGCGGTAAGCCAAACACCAATCAATATAAATGCAATCCCCAACCACTGTGTTAAATTCAACCTTTCCTTAAAAAAAAGCGAAGAGGCAATGAGAACAATGATAAATCCACTAGAAGTAAACACAGGATACGCAAGTGAAAGTTTCAAACCTTTCCCCAAAACATAGCGATAACCCAGTAAGGCCAAACCAAAACTTGCAAGCCCACCGATGAAGTATGGGTTAAACACCGTAAAGATTGTATCCCAAAGTCCACCTGACAATGATTTTGTATGATCTTGCATAGAAGAAGATTTGATTAAAATATTAGCTAAGGCATTGAAGAATACGGCTATACAGAAGAAGAGGATGACCTGGAATTGCATGGGATAGAGACAAAATCCGATCTAAATCGGGAAGGGTCAAATAGAAAAATGAAACAAAAATCCTTTCGATTCAGAAACTGGGAATGTGCTTATTTAGATTCGGAAACTCCGGGTCCCATTCTCGTTTTCTGTCATGCTAACGGCTATAGTGCTGGCTGTTACAATTATTACTTTCAATTATTATCCAAACACTACCGAGTCATCGCTCCCGATTTTTTGGGACATGGACGTTCTGAGTTTAGTTTAAAATTTAATAACTGGAATGTGTTCCGAGACCAAATCCTCGCACTTCTCGATCATGAATCCATCACCAAAACAAATATCATCGGTCATTCACTAGGTGGTGCCTCATCACTTTTAGCCGCTGCCAAAGAACCTTCCCGTTTTGAAAAAGTTTTAGCCATGGATCCCGTCATCTTAGGTTGGAAACTCATCCTCCTTTCTAAATTTTTAGAAAACCCTTTGGCAAAAGGTGCCAAAAAAAGAAGGACTCATTTCAAATCGATTGAGCTTGTTAGGCGGTCGTTCCGAAAATTTCCCGCCTTTGCCAACTTCGAACCTTCCATCTTCGAAGATTATCTAAACTCTTGTTTCGTCAGCACTGGCCACGACACAGAAGTCAAACTTTGTTGTGATCCAAAAGTGGAAGCAAGGATCTTTGGACATGCCCACTTCCATGTCTTTAAAAACTTTTATGGTATCAAAACCGAAAACCATATCGCCATTCCAGAAAAATTCGAAGTCTGTAGCCCGAAGTATGCCCACCTCCTCGCAAAAAAACATCCTAAGTCCGATGTCACCATCTTCCCCGGCTTCACACATTTTTTTCCCTTCGAAAGACCAAAGGAAACTTGGGACTGGATGCGGCAATGTTTGGAGATAAAAGAAGATTGAGATAGGCTTTGATAAGATAGGAGAATGGGGCGCCTCGAATTGGTTAGGTGGATTAAAATCCTAAACTGAAACGACCGCGCTTTCCGCTCCAATCTTTCCTACGGAAAGGATTTCCGCTGCAATCGCTGGCGCGGGTAGGGAATAATTACTTGATTATGAGACTTACCTCTTCTTGTAAACGATAGGAGAATACAATGACAATAAGTAATATCTTAGAGCATTTTCTATTCTACAGGAAATTCAGTTTTATTTGTGAAACATCGTTCTACAATTTTAGTAAATACTTATTAGATCATACGGAAACTTGGTCAAACTTTAGGATTTTCTCTTTATCTCATCATCCGTTTGAAGGTTATTCCTTTGGTGATTCTTTTACGCTAAGAAGAATGTCAATATTTTCAAACAAAACAAATTCAGAAATCAAAGGAATTGTTCATATAAACAATCAAAACTCTTTAACTATCGATATAAAACTAAGGCCCAACTGGCTGTTGCAATTATTTTTGGTAAGTATCTTATTAATCGATATATATTCTCTGACTATAAACATCCTTGCGGTGTTTCATTTTTTTCCTTTCGACCAATCCAGCAAAATACTTTTTCTCCAGAATGTTACTTTGATTCCATTAAACCTAGTTCTAATATTAAATTATATATGGTTTCAATATGATTTTGCTGTTACAATGACAAAGTTTAATTATTATTTTCCAGAGAAATTCAATCTAAAGCGTTCTGAGTGAAATATCTATAAACAAAAAATACTAATGATTAAAACGAATAGGAACCAAAAGAAGTCTAATTGGAAAGCCTTGGTAAAGATAAACAATAATGAAACAGATTTATCCTGATTTATGGCAGACCAGCGTAGAACATCCGTTTGTAGGCGTTAGTTCCCATGCCTACCTTTTGATTCAAAGCACAGGCAACATCCTTTTTTACAACGCTAGTTTACGCGAAGAGTATACTCGAATTAAAGATTTAGGTGGAATTGCATTCCAATATCTAAGTCATAGAGATGAAGTAAGCCCAGCATTATCTGAGATCAAAGAAGTATTTGGCTCAAAACTTTGTTGCCACCGACTGGAAGAACAAGCTGTCGAAAAAGAAGCATCAGTAGACTACTTATTCGAAAAAAGAGAAATCTTATTTGGCAGCATCGAAGTCATACCAACGCCCGGCCACACTGATGGAAGTATGTGTTTCCTTGTAAATTCTGCTTTTGGAAAAAGATACCTCTTCACAGGTGACACAATCTATATGAATAATGGCATTTGGGAATCTCAATATGCAAGAGGTTCAACATCAGATCTCAAAAACAGCCTTGAACTTTTGCGAGATATTGGATCTGCGGTTATCATCTCAAGCGCTTCCATAGGTGCAGATTCATTCAAAGAGGTTTCTGCAGAGAGCTGGCGATCTGATGTCAACAATGTCCTTCGGACTTTATACTAACAATTAGGACGTTTGCAAACTTGACACCCATAACCTTCTGACTTACGATGTCATATCCCCCCTCCCCCTAAATATTAATCGCCTCACCTAACACCGCCGCAGCACTTTCCATAATTCCTTCCGATAGTGTTGGATGGGCATGAATGGTATTGGCAAGTTCCCTTACCGTAATTTCCATATTGGCACCTAGTGTTAGTTCTGCGATCATCTCAGTGGCACCACTCCCAATGATATGGGCTCCTAAAATTTCCCCATGTTTTTTATCTGAAACAATTTTCACCATTCCGGTTGTGTCCCCTTGGGCCTGGGCACGACCGCTTGCCGTGAAAGGAAATTTACCAACTGTGATTTCATATCCCATTGCTTTTGCTTTTTCTTCTGTAAGGCCAACACTTGCCACTTCTGGATGGCAGTACGTACATCCCGGAATATAAGAATAGTTGAGTTTTGCAATTTGTAAGTGGTGAGGGTTTCCAAGTCGCACAGAAATATCTTCTGCCGCACGAATCCCTTCGGCACTGGCCACATGAGCAAGAGAAGGTGTGGGAATACAATCCCCAATGGCATAAATATGATCCACAGTAGAACGGTAGTTCCCTACAAAATCCACAAATCCATTTTTTAGTTTGATTCCAATTTCATCTAAACCAATATTTCCAGTGTTAGGTGTTATTCCCACTCCAACAATCACCTTATCAAAGTTTAACTTTTCTTTTTTTGCGGATTTACGATCTTGTAAAGTAAGTTCCACTCCCGCATCTGTAACGGAAGCTGTTTCCACCCCAAAACTCAAATACTGTTCAATCCCTCGTTTTTTAAAACTTCGTTCCAAGATTCCAGAAATTTCTAAATCTTCATTGGGAAGGAGATGGTCTTGGAATTCAATGATGGAAACCTTGGAACCCATACTTGCATAAAAGTCAGCAAACTCCACTCCAATCGCACCCGCCCCAATGATGGCAAGGTTAGGAATGACTTTTGGTTCGATCATGGCATCTCTAGCAGATAACACACGTTTGCCGTCAAATGGTAAAAAAGGGAGGGCTTTGTTTTTGGCTCCCACAGCTAAAATATAAAAATCGGCAGTATAGGTGGAAACCTCTCCGGAACTTGGCTTCACTTGGATGGTTTTGGAATTAAGAAAACTAGCATCTCCATTCACCACGGTGATTTTGTTTTTCTTCATCAGAAACTCAACACCTTTGGCCATTTGGTCTGCCACAGACCGAGAACGTTTGATCACAGCATCGAAGTCAGCTTTGATATTATCGCAAGAAAGTCCGAATCTAGCCGCATGTTTTAAATGTTCCAAAACATGAGCACTTTCTAACAGGGCTTTGGTGGGAATACAACCCCAGTTCAAACACACTCCGCCGAGTTTTTCACGTTCCACAATACAAGTTTGTAATCCTAATTGTGCAGCTCGGATGGCAGCGACATAACCGCCGGGCCCTCCTCCAATGACGATGACTTGGAAATGGTTTGGACTAGACATAGGTTCTCCCGATAGATTGGGATACCGTACAAAAAAAAGAAAGTCAAGACCTCTTTTTGGCTACGATGAGCATCCTTGCGCCGGTTTTTATATATTTTTCACCGTCGTAGTTGCTATAAACATGGAGAACATCAAACTTATTATCGTCTAAGAAATTTCGAACTTGTGGGAAATGAAAGACTCGCATGGTATGTTTGTCTTTTAAATCCTTTTGATTTAGATTATATACATAATTCACTTCCACAATCGCAATATCGTCTGCTCTTGTTAAACGAAAACCTCGGTTCCGACGAATGGATGTTGCCCCTTGGCGCACATTACTCACAGTAGTGATTGGTTTACGTTTGATACGGTGAATGGGATCCGCATTCCATATTTCCAAAATCAAAAGGCCAGCTTGTTTTAAGTTTTTGTGACAATTCCGCAAAAAATTTTGAACCAAATCATCATTGATGAGATAATTAAAAGTTCCATACAAACAAATGACTGAGTCTACCGGTTGTTTGGCGACGTATGCTTCCATTTTCCCCAGTTCGAATTGGCAATGAGGAAATCTAACTTTAGCAATTTCAAGCATCCGAGGCGAACCATCTACACCGAGTGGTTTAAAACCCATTCCCTGGAGTTCTTTGATATGTTCCCCAGTCCCACAACCAATGTCTAAAACTGTATGTATTTTATGTCGCTTAAATGTATCCCGAAGGAAAAGGATCTCTTCCGAAAACTTGCGGCTTGCTTCTTCGATGGTAAAATAGTATTCGGCCAATTCGGAATAGAGTTTCATTTGCCCCTAGCGGAAAGGGAAAATCAGTTCAGCGAATCCCCATTTTACCCGTTATATTAAGTAACGGCTAAGTCATCATGAAACGATATACAATTCCCACAATTTTTTTTGTCGTTGGAGCCATCCTCCAATATACAATTTATTTTTCCTGGGTGAGTTTTACCTTACTCACCGTTTCTTGTTTGTTACTTGCTTTATTTTTATATAGTTTGGATTTTCAAAAACAGGAATCCATTGAGAAACAAAACCTAGGACCCGGCACAAATTTAGGTTCCGATCTTTCTCCACAATCCGATGTAGTATTTGATACAAATACATCACTTCCAACAGAATCTTCCAACGCGGAACCTGAAACAAAACCAAAAGAAATCCTTTGGAAAAAAGATCCCATCTTACTTGCTCGGGAATCAGTTCATTTAGAAGAAAGGTCTTTGTTTTCTGAAACAGTAAAAGAATTCCCATTTCCCTTTTTAACAGACAAAGTCACTTCCATCCAATACTTTTACTATGATGGAAAAGAGTTTAAGGAATGTTATTGGCAAAAAGTAGGGATGATGGTGGAAACCGATGACAATCCTGTAGAATGGGAAGAATATGAAGAAGGAAAAATTAGAGAACTCCTACCTGCAATTTCATTCGACAAACGGAAGTTATACATTCCACTCACAATGAATGCACATTTATTTGGGTTTTTATGTTTTTCTACAAAAGAATCTTGGAACGAATCGGACATCCAATCCTTCTGGGAGAAATCAACCACCATCTCAGAAAAAATTATGGCCAAAAAAGAATACTTCAAAGTGACGAAACATCCTGTTTCCAAACTTTTTAATATATCTCATTTTTATGGGATGGCAAAATCAGAATTTGAATCCCAAGGTAAAGTTACGCTCATTTTATTCAAATTCATTGATACCAACTTCCAATCAGAGATTGCCATTGGTTTGAACTTACTCGGGAAACAAAATGCAGTTCTTGGTTTAGGTTTGTACCAACTGGAAGACAATGTTTACGCGAGTATGATTTCCAATGATAGACTTGATGATTTTACCGAATTTTTCAAACAATTCATCGAAGAACTCGATAGTTTAGGATATCCTTCCGAAGTCGCCATTGGATATTCAAACAAGTCCATTCCAGGTATCAAATTTGATGTTTGGATCAAAACAGCGTACAAATCCTTGGAAGAGAGTATCCTTTACCACGCCGCATAAATGGATCCACTCATTGATGAAAAGTTTATCCTAACTGTTTCGCAAGTATTACCGGAACATTTTCAAAAAACTCTATTAGTTTTTGCGGAACGAGAAGCCTATGGCCCTTCTAAAAATGAAGGGTTATGTTTTGAAAATTGTACTCTGGTTGAATTTGTAGGTGATATCAATGGGAAAGTATATCTTGCCTTGGATGGATATACAAAACTAAAACTCCTTCCTAAAATTGCCAAAGCCTTCCAAATTGATCCCACTTCTCGTTCCCACTCAGCATCTATCATGATGGAATTTGCAAACCAGATCGCTGGGAAATTAATTACGGAGATGCGGCTTGGTCGTTACGAAATTGATATTTTACCTCCAGAAAATTTAAATCATAAACTAGTTCCGATTTCCTTAGAACACTTTCGACAGTACATTCTTATCTTCAATCTCAAAGATAGAAGAGGTGAAGAGTATATGGGTAGGTTGTATTTGATTTTATTGTTGGAAAAATTTCCCACTCCCAAAAACTAAAACCGAAATGAATCCTTATGTTTTGGGAATCCCACTCGTTTTGAGTTACGCAGGGCTTAAACAAAAAAAATCTCTCGAACGTAAAGAACTACAATTGCCAGGCACTGGCCGAAGAGTGTTCCATTTTTACCCGACAGACAAAAATCCAGAAACGTTACCTGGTGTTTACATCCAACATGGAATGAGCGCCATGGGCATTGACGATCCAAGGATTGTAGAACTTGCAGAAAACATAGCCAATTCCAATTTTAGTGTCATTTTACCCGAACTTCCGGAAGTAAAAGGGCTTCGCATCGAAAAAAACTCCATAACCCATATCCAAGATTTAATGATGGAAATCCATTCCACCAAACAACTATTTGATGGAAATAACTTAGGATATCTCTCAGCCAGTTTTTCTGGAGGAATGGGTCTCATTGCCGCATCCAAATCCAATACAAGAAACAAAATCAAAACTTCCATGGCCATCGGTGCTTATTGCGATTTTTTAGATACAGTCCCTTTCGTTTTTTCAAATTATGAAATCGATCCGTACGCAGTGTACGTGATCCTTTACAATTTTATCCATCGTTTTGAACCAACACTTGCCGAAGAATTACAACCAGTGTATTACGAAGCGGCACTTGACAATGGACTGAAGCGAAAAGGAAACGAGGCACTGGCGGAAACTCTTCTCAGTCGCACCTCCACTCGTGCTAAAGATTTTTTTTCTGAGGTGGGGGCCGATGGAAATTTCAGGAAAGAACTAGCAAACCGAGTTCTGGACACTGTTCCGAAAAACCTACCGGAACATCTTTCCCCGTTTTACCAATTGGAAACCTTAGGCGGTCCCGTTTCCCTCCTTCACGGAAAAACAGACCCGGTCATTTCCCCAGAGGAATCGGAAAAACTCACCCGACTCTTCCAAAAAAAGCAGATTCCTTATGTCTACCGCAGCTCTACTGCCCTCACCCATGGGGATAGCCTTCCCCTGCACTCTCAAATTTTTGGGGTTCCGGCCCTCCTCCAGACCTTTGGAAGTTTTCTATATTGGCTCGGCCGATAGAATTTGTCGTTTCTCCTAAGAAACCTGCCGATAATCATTACAGAATGGACGTAAAAAATGCACCGGACTTCAATCCGGAACGGGGACTGAAAATCCAAATCTCCGAGGATCGACTGACAGCAACTTTGGTGGCTAAACCAATTTGGTTGTTAGGTGGTTCGATGAGCAACATATTGATTTATGAAGCACTAGACAATGCGTCCATTCATAGGGATCGGATTTTGATGAAAGAGGTTGATAAAGCCGCCATCGAAATTGATAAAATTTTAAAAGATCCCACTAAGGTAAAAGAAGATTTTAATTTTGTAGTCGCACAAGGAAATCCCGCCAAACAAGGCGAAAGTGGTTGGATCAAATTTTATTTCCCCAGGGCACAACGTGTTGTGTTAAAAGACGACGGATCCGCAGATTATAGAAACATTAATAAATACGTCCACGTCAAAGAAGGTGAAAGACTAGCCACTTTGTTTGAAGGAGTTGCCGGAGAACAAGGAATAGATGTATTAGGGAATCCAATTTACCCTAATCCTATTGACAGACCTAGGCTCACCTTAGGAAAAAACGTCCTTCCAAAAACCATCGACGATCCAGAAAAACCAGGAAGACAACTAAAAGAATATTTTGCATCCTTAAGTGGAGTTGTATTTTCAACGGACAACTCTCTTACCGTATCCCCAGAGTTAAATATTGAAAGTAACATTGGACTTGGAACGGGAAACATCAATTTTGAAGGAACCATCCGTGTCAAAGGAACCATCGAAGAAGGTGCTGTTGTCAAATGCCAAGGATCTCTTTATTTGGATGGGAACGTAGAATCTTCTGATGTCATCGTAGGTGAAGATTTAGAAGTCAAAGGTGGAGTTAAATCCAAAGGAAAAGGTGTCATCCGTATCAAGGGTGATCTTCGTACCAAATTCATTGAAAACGGAAACCTTGAAATCGATGGAGATTGTATTGTAGAGAATTTTATTTTAGGAAGTAAAATCCTTTGTTTGGGAAATATCATTCTAACAGGTGAATCCTCTTCCATCATTGGATCAGACTTAGTTTCCTACGAAGGAATCACAGTATCTTCTCTTGGATCCACAGCACAAATGGACACCGTTGTCGAAGTTGGATTTCATTATAGAAATGACCGTTTGTTTACAGAAGGTAGCTCAAAACTTGCGGAGTTTGAAAGAGAATTAGAAGCCCTTGTTCCTGAAATCCAAAAGATCAAAGAAGTGGTACAAAGGTCTCGTGGAAAAATTGATGATGCCAGAAAAGAAAAGTTCAAAGAAATCTTTGATGCGTATCAGAAAAAAAGTAAAACCGTAGAACTATTAAAATCAAAAATTGAAGAACTGAAAGGGGCTCGTTATAACCAGGACAATGTAAAGGTTGTGGTTCGTAACACGGCTCATCCTGGTGCTGTCATCAAGTACAGGAGACAAGTGGAAAAAATCACCAAAGCCCAAACCTCTTTTGTAATGAATTTTTTCCCCAACCAGGAAAAAGCAATGTTAACGGCTTTTAAAGGCAAATAACCTTACAACGATTATAGTTTTAACCCAAGTTTTTTTAATTTGGGAAAAATCACATAATGACAGTAGGGATTTTGCGGATTCAAACTGAAATAGTTTTGGTGGTAATCTTCCGCTGGATAAAACTCCGGTGCCGGTGAAATTTCTGTCACAATCGGATCTGGAAACATAAACGCATGTTTTCGTTTGGACTCCACTGCTAATTCTTTTTGTTTTTCATTCAAATAGAATATCACAGAACGGTATTGTGTCCCTACATCATTTCCTTGTCTGTTAAGAGTTGTGGGATCATGAGAGGCCCAAAAGATTTCTAAAATCTTGGAATAAGTAATGATCTCTGGATCAAACTCAATCTCGATGACCTCGGCATGACCCGTAGTCCCTGTGCAGATTTCTTTGTATGTTGGATTTTTGGTTTGTCCACCAGCATATCCCGATTTTACAGAAACAATCCCAGGAATTCTAAGATAAACTGCTTCCGTACACCAAAAACATCCACCACCTAAAATTATTTTTTCCGTCATACAGACTTTAGACGAAGAGAAATCTCTTCTGGTTCAAAACATCCGAATTCAGTAATAAAGTTTTTGATTAAATGAGCTTTTGTTACATCAAAAGAAGGATTCAATGCCCTTGCTCCCACGGGGGAAGTTTTCCCTTCGGGAAATAAATACTTTCCGTTTTCGGATTTCAAAAAATCAAACTGAGTGACTTCTGATTCTTTACGCATTTCGATGGGAATTTCTACACCCGTTTTTAAATTGAGGTCAAAACTATCTTTTGTGGCGCAAACATAAAATGGCACACCATGTTCTTTGGCAACAATCCCCAAATTATAAGTTCCAATTTTATTCGCAGTATCTCCATTGGCAGCAACGCGGTCGCAACCAACAAGGACGGCATCAATTTTTCTGTGGTTCATCAGCCACCCACTCATTCCATCGGTAATGATATAACATTCGATTCCTTCTTCCATCATCTCAAAAGCGGTAAGTCTTGAACCTTGTAAAAATGGTCTTGTTTCATCTGCATAAACAACCACCTTCTTCCCCGCATCACGTAAACTCCGGATGACACCGAGCGCCGTTCCATGCCCGGCTGTTGCCAGTGCTCCGGTATTACAATGAGTGATGATATGAAATTCGGATTGGTCTTTCGGAAAAAGTGAGGCTCCGTTAGCACCAAGAGTTTTATTGGCAGCCAAATCTTCTTCCATCATTTTTAGGCCGTAATTTTCCCAAATTTTTGTTACCTCATTCCAATTTGTAACACCGTGTATTAATTTTTTTGCTTCCCGAATGGCAAAACTTAAATTAACGGCCGTTGGGCGAGATTCTAAAATGGAAGAAAGTAAAAATTCTATGTCTTTTGGATGGGCAACACCCATTCTTGATTTGGCACCGAGAGTTAGTCCAAAAACTCCGGTGATGGCAATGGCAGGTGCTCCCCTAACAGCCATTTCTCGGATTGCGGAAATTGTTTCTTCCGCTGTGGTTAATTTTAAAAATTCCTTTTTCCCTGGGAGAATTCGTTGGTCGAGAAGTTCTAAATGTGTGGATTTCCACTGGATGGGCAAAAATTCCGGGTGAGGCATCTATCCATTTTTTTGGTGCGTTGCAGGAAAAAAATACAAAAACAGGTTGACAGATTCCTGTGCACCGCACAAAAAGGGATAGTGCATCGCACAAAACAAGAACCGAAAAAGGGGAAATGAAAATGGAACAACAAGTAAAAGACGGATTAAACTTCATCCTAGGCGCAGTAAACACAGCAAAAATCGAAGCTGAAAAAGCTTTTTCTGATATCAACTCTGGTTTCCAAAACCTAGCTGCTAAAGGTGCTCAAGACCAAAGCGAAGTTTCTGTAAATCTTAGAAAGTACCTTCAAGAAGGAATTTCTCAAGTAGAAACTATCATTGGAAAAGCAAACACTGTTGTAGCTGATGCAAAAGCAAAAGTAGCAACTGTTACATCTAAAGCTTAATCAATTTCAATTTTAATAAAAACCCGGATAGGTAACTTTATCCGGGATTTTTTTTCTGAAACTTGGCCTTCCACTCTTTCCAAAATTCACCAATCTCATTTAAAAAATAAAAGTCCACAGCTTTACTGTCTGTAAAACTTTCATAATTGATTTCAAACGAAGTGAAGTTTTTTTCTTTTGATGTGATCAGTCTTGTTCGAAATAAATCCATTAACTCAAGTCGTAAGTTCTGAAATATAAATTCCATATTTGTTTGTTCTAGTTGGAAAAACTTTTCCAAGGCAGAAACAAAAATATGATCAGCTGCCAGATACGAATACTCTACAGAGTCTTTTGCCATTTCAACAAAAAGTGATTCCCAATGATCAGCCAAAACACTTTCTTTATTTCTACAATCATAGGCTTGGCAAATGGAAGCTCCATAAAAGGAAAAGTTTTGGCTTTTAGGATCTCCCGTAAATATAGGATGGATCATACAACCAATTCGTCCCATGTTTGGATCCACATATCCTAAAAATGGACAATTATAAGTCATATCATCTTTCTTTAATAGATGAGTTTCTTTGGTTTCTCTGTTCTTTCGATAAATAGGAAAACTATGTCGAACTTCAAAGTTGACGGTGTTTTTAAATTCTTCGGTACGTTCTAATAATAGATTTTTAAATTCTTTAGGTTGTAGTCTTAAATTGAACAAACCACAACAAGCACCACAAGAAACGTTACCAACACCGGGATGGCATAAACTCAATTCTTCGGGGCTCCTAAAACAAAGGGAGTAAGTCCATTAAACACAAGTTCCAAATCACCAGTTTCTTTTTTTTCCTTAACATAAGTATGGAAAGGAATCAAAATTTTTCGGCCTTCATGAACCAAAATAAGATTTCCTTTATGTTTTGAAAGTTGTTCCTGAAATTTGTCTTTGGAACCAGGAGAGGATGGATACAAATAAGCAGGTTTGGTACCTTTAAAATAAAAATGCGGATTTTGATTTTCTGAAACCAAAAGGATACTGACTCGTTCCAGTTCCGCAAATTCAAGTAACATATTTTCTAAAAAAAACTGCAAAATGATTTGGTAAGACTCTATTTCTTCGTCTTTGATTTCATCTTTTTCCCAAGATTCCATCCATCCCACAATTTTGAAAATGGTTTCCTTTTGTTCATGTAAAACAGGTAATGCGTCTTCCAAAATACTTGAAATTTTTAATTTTTGAAAATCCCAAACACAACCGTATACAAGTTCCCACCATTTACGAATGGAAACCGCATCATCGGGGTTATTTGGAATTGATTTGTTCATGGCATGAGCTGCATGGTCACTAAAAACCATCATTCCCACTACTTGGCTAATTGCCTCAAACAATTTGACCAAACTTTGGATTGTGTTTTTGCCTGATGATTTTGATTTATCAGACTTTACTAACTTTGAATATGCGACTGCAATTGGTGTGGGATAAAACTCTAAAACTGCTGTTGGGTTTAAAATTTTTCCAGAATTTAGGCTTCTTCTTTCTTTGACAAACATTGAAAAATCAGGATTTCCATAGAGTGCATAGTTTGCCCAAGTTAAATCATTGGCGTGGTAGTTACGTCTTGCAAATTCTTTGGACAAAAACAAAGACTCACCAACCGTTTTATCCGAAAACAAATAAGTATAAAATCGAACTGTAAAATCAATTGTCCTTTCGTTGTCTAAAATTTCCCAATTGGTTCCGACAAAGGTTTTGATACCTGCAGTTAAAAATGCACCGGCGTATTGGTTCATAATATTTGTATTTAGTTTTTTACCTGCATATTTTGCAGACATACATGAATTGGAAAATACTAAATCGGTATCAATTCCTGTTGATTTGATTTCTCTTGCTTTTAAAACTTTTCCATCCGACAACAACCAACCATTTTCCAAGGAATCATCTGAAAAATGAAGATGGCCTGAATAATGAATGATATGTTTATCTTTAATAAGAGAAAGTAACTTTAGTTTGGTGACTTGTTTTCCACCGATAAACTCTAATTCCAAAAGATGAGTTGGAACCTTTTGGCTGAGTACAGAAAATAAAACTTCCCCTTCTTTTTGTGCGTGAGGAAGGTCTTCTGTAGGGTCAGCAATGATGAGCATCTTAATTTTTCTGTTTTCATGCCGAGTGGGACGGTGTAAACCACCGCGAATGGTTTTTCCAATGCGAAATTTATCGGAAAGAAAACTGGCACCATCGTGTAAAAGTTCCCAAGGAACTAATGCGAGTGCCGGATCAATATTAAAATGAATGCTATGTTTGGATGTGTTTTTTAATTTTTCAATAATCGAAAGAGGGAAAAACTGTTGGTAAAAAGTTTCCCCTAACACTTTTAAATCTTGGAGGATATCAGCATTTAAAATTTGGTTCGGGTTGGAGAGAACCGACTGCGAAACATGAACTAACCGTTCTACTTCTCCTAA
Source organism: Leptospira noumeaensis (assembly GCF_004770765.1). Lineage (NCBI taxonomy): Bacteria > Pseudomonadati > Spirochaetota > Leptospiria > Leptospirales > Leptospiraceae > Leptospira > Leptospira noumeaensis. Next base: position 107,579 of record NZ_RQFK01000026.1, read on the forward strand.
GTATTCAAAAATGAGATCGTCATCTAACGTGGATTGGATGTGAGATTCTTCTACAGGAAGATTGTCTTCCAAAACATTGAAGATATTTACGTTACCAACTCTATCGATGATAAGGGAGAGCATGCTCCCACGAACCTATCCAACGAGGATAGACAAGTCAAACGATTTTGATTGGCCAGGCCCAACAAACTCGATGGTGTAACTACCTGGGACTAAACCCGAAAAGCTAGCACTGCCTTCTAAATTGATTTTGCTGGACAAAATGAACCTTCCTTCTCGACGTAAGTTGACTTGTTGGAAAGTAGGTGTCCCCTCTGCTTTGACAGAAAGATAAACTTCTTCTTGGTTTTCTTTGACGATTTGGTAGTAAAACTTTTGGTCTTCACTGGTTGTTTCCTCAAAGATAACAGAATTTGCATCCCCAGAACGCACCTCTGCTGAGGCAGATCGCATCGAAGGAGCAAACTCAAAACTTTCTTTGATCTGTAAAGATTCGACCAAACTATCGATCACTCGAATTCCTGACTGGGTGAGACGAACGATGAGGCTGTCTTTTTTTTCAGGAAGAGTTAGGTTCTTACGGGTGTATTCTTTTAAAAATTCCGGTAAGGCAATGGGAGATTGTTTTAAGGTTAGTTCTGCCTTGGCCAAGTCCCAAGTCTCAGCAAAAGCGTGGAGGGAGACCGTTTCCCCTCGAAGGCTTGCAAAGAATGCCTCTTCGCAAAATAAAAATGCCTCTTGTAAATCTGGATGACTTTGCAACTCATCCTCACTCGGAAATTCACCACGGGCAAAAATCCCTCTAGCTAGTTCCAGAACGTTTGCGTTAAATCCCTGATTTTCCATGTCAAATTCCACCCTGTAAATTAAGACGAAGGAAATTACGCCTCTCCAGCCATCGAATGCATTTTTTTTTGCATTTTTTCAAGAACTCGGAGCAAGGTCACGCTGACCCCACCTTCGGAAATCCCTAAGATTCGAGCAATTTCCCGGTAAGGAGTGCGTACGAGGAAGTGCCCTTTTTGTTTTTTCTCGATAAGTTTCTTTCTTTGTTCATACTTTTTGGCAAGAGCGTGATCCAATCGTTCTTTATAATATAGTGCTTCTACGGAATCGCCCTGAGCCTTGTTTTTTTTCTGTTCCTTCAAATCCAGAATATTCAAATACAAAGAAGTAATTTTATCTTCCATCTTTAAATTTTCTTCTTCGCGGCTGGAAAGTTCCTCTCGGAGCCTGAGAACCTCGGTCCGAATTTCTTCATCCGAACGATTTGTTTTCTCCGCAACGTATTTGATTTCTTCTGGATCCAAATGCAGGTAATAAACAAAGGACAGTTTGAACACCACACGGTTCTCTATTTTGATTGTGGCCAAAACCGAATTGAATTGGTCGGAAACGTCCACGGCCAGAGCCAGAGCTTCTGACCTTTTATCCGGCTCGTCTTCGATGGTACTGTATTCTTTCCCGTCTTTATTGACTTTGGATACAGTTTGGGTTTTGACTTCTCGTTTTGTGCGCTGCCAATCAATGAGTAAATTTCTAAGGACAGAGAAAAACCAGGTTTTGAAGCTAGATTTCCCGACAAAACTCTTAAAACGTTTTCCGGTTTTTAAACGTTCGAATGCATAAATATAGTAATCGGAAGCATCGTCCTCACTTAAGTGGAAAACACGGATGGGGAAATTATAAATATCTTGTGAATAGATGTCAAAAAACGTTTGTAGGGACTTTGGATCCCCAGCCCCGCAGGCTTTAACAATCTCTAAAATTTCTTCGTTTGTATGAGAAGTGAGTTTCATTATCTACTTTCCTAAAAATGAACCTGCTGCGAGACTTCTCTAAACATGAGAAGTATTGTTGTAGTCTTCGGTCTCTTGGCAAGTTTTATTTTAGCAGATGAACCTGTATCCGAAACAAAACCTGAGTTTGTTTGGCCGATCCAGGGTTTGGAATTACCAGCTCTCATCACTAGCACTTTTGGGGAGTCTAGAAAGGATCATTTTCACAATGGCCTGGATATTTCCTCGGTTTTACAACCTGTCAAAAGTATGAGCGAAGGTTTCATCTTATACTCCCGTTATGCGGAAGATGATCCCTTTGAAGAAGAGCGAGGTTCCGGAAATATTGTCTGGGTGGCACATAAAAGCGGTTATGTGAGTGGTTATTACCACCTTGGCGGGACACGAAATGAGACAGTAAGAACCGGCAAAAAAATATCTGCTGGAGATACCATTGGAATCTCAGGAAACACTGGCCATTCTACTGGTGGTCACCTACACTTCGTTTTAGGAAAGGATTATGGAAAAACCCTTCTTGATCCTTTGGCCTATCTTCCAGTTGTTGAAGACACAATGCCTCCACAAATTGCCAATCTCTTCATTCATGTAGGGGAAAACTTTACAAATTTAAATGATGGGGACAATATCAACGTTTCCAAAGCTTTTCCACTTACGGTCAGTATCATTGATGGTGGTGTTAAAAATAGCCAACGTCGCGGTGTAAAAGACGTAAAATTTTTCTTCAATGGAGAGGCTTACAAACAGGCCAACTTTTCCTCGTTACAGTTTGAAGAAGGCAAATGGAAAACCAAAGAGGGACATAGTTTTGATGATTTGTTTTTTAAAGATCGTTACTTGGTGGGCATTCTCAATTTAAAAGCCGGAGAAAATACCATCAAAGTCCAAACAAAAGATTTTAGCGGAAAAGAATCAGAAAGAAGTTTTAGTATCAACATTACAAGGATTAGTGGAGGAAATTAATCCCTCCGCTAATCAATTTAATTCTAATCAATAATATATTTTCAGTTATCACCTAGGTATTGGAATACAATTTAGATATCTCTTCTTTGTATTTCTCTGTAATCACATGTCTTTTTAAAGAAAGTTTTGCAGTCAGTTCATCACCCACTTCAAATGGTTTTGGTAAAATCACAAGTCCCACTACCCTTTCAAAAGATTTGAATCCAGTTTGCAAATTTACTTTTGTTTTGATTTCGTTTTCAATTTTTTGAATCACTTCTTTTTGATTCCAAAATTCTCCTTCCAGTGGATTTTCAAATCGGGAACTATTGGGATATACGAGAACACTCAAATACTTTTGGTCTTGGCCTACCACCATACATTGGTCAACCCACTCTGATTCCAAAATTTTTGACTCAATGGGTACTGGCTCAACATTCTCACCACCTAACAAAACAATCGTTTCTTTGGAACGTCCTACAATTTTAAGGTTATGGTTTGCAGTAAAAATTCCTAAGTCACCGGTGTTTAACCATCCATCTACCAAAACCTTGTTTGTGGCATCTGGATTTTTGTAATAACCTGCCATAATTTGTTTTCCTTTTACATGGATCTCTCCTTTTCTTCCATATACAAATTTACCCACCTCAGTATCTAAAAAAACTTCTCCCGTATGTAAATCGACTAACCTTAAATTTGTTTTAGGAAATATTTTTCCGACAGAACCAGGAATGATTTCCTCAAATGTCCGCATAGCAAGCACAGGTGCCGTTTCTGTCATTCCATAACCTTCTAAAACAGGAATTCCAATGGTATTAAAAAATTCATCCACATGGTATGGCAATGCACCTCCACCAGAACAAGACCCGCGTAGTTCCCCACCCGTAGCCTTTCTGATTTTAGATAAAACTAAAAAACCAAAAACTAAATGAGGAACACTTACTAAAAAAAATCGATACAGATGGTAAACAAAACGAATGGTTTGTTTCCAAAATACAACCGGATGGATGTCCAAAACATTTCCTGTAATGATTTGTCTCGAAACAAAAAATCTTTTGGCAAAGAAAATTGCGATTTGAAACATCTTTTGTTTTACGGGAGAAGATTTTGCAAGTGTTCCGAGAATACCTGAATAAATACTTTCCCAAAGCCGCGGTGCAGAAGCCATAAAATTTGGTTTCACAAACTTTAAATCTTCTTTTAAGGTGCGAACACTACTATAGTAAGTACAAGCGCCGTAATACAAACTAAAGATTTCAAATATCCTTTCAAATATATGCCAAACCGGTAGTATCGATAAAATTCGATCCCCTTTTTGTAAATTCAGAGGAAGATTTTTTAATTGGAAAAGTATGTTTCCTTGTGTCAACATCACACCTTTCGGAGTACCAGTAGTTCCGGAAGTGTAGATCATGGTAAATAAATCTGATTCTTTGATTGTGTGGTTTAAAAAAATTTGATCCGATGGATCTGCCTTCCTAAGTTCTTTTCCTTTTGAAGTTAACTCCAATAAGGTGGATATTCTAATTTTTCTGGAACTCATTTCTTTGTTTCCATCTTTTGGAGGATAAATGATTACAATTTCTTTTAGAAATTCCAGTTCTGATTCCAAACGAATTACTTTTATAAAAACGGCTTCGTTTTCTACAAATAGAACTTTTGATTCAGAATGATTCAAAATATACAATATATCGTGGTCTGTGACATCGGAGGCCCGAGGAACATCAACTGCACCAAGTAAGGTGACAGCAATACTAGTTTGTATCCATTCATAAGCATTGTCAGCGAATATTGCTACTTTTTCTCTTTCCGAAATACTTCCACGAAGCCCAAAAGCCAAATCCTTGGCATCGGAAAGTAAATTGTTATAAGTTTTGAACTGGTAAACACCGGCACCGGCTCGTGTTGCAAAAGCATTTTTGTTTCCGAATTTTGCCGGAAGGTCTAAATAAAAATCAATCATGGTTCGCATGGAATTTCCTCGTTATGAAGGTCATTCTATTTGAAAATTTTGACCCCGTCGTCTTGGGGAATTCTTTGAGACTTAGAATTTTGTTAGATTTAGATCAATTTTGATTGTTTACGAAATTCGCTAGGAGTGGATCCAACCGATTCCAAAAAAACTCGATTGAAAGTTGACTTAGAATTAAAACCAACCGAATCGGCAATGGAGAGAATCGACCTCTCTTCCGATTCCAATAACAAACGTTTTGCCTCATCAATCCTATATTGATTGATGTATTGATAAAACCCAAACCCATATCTTTTGTGAAAGTATTCCGAAAGTTGACCAGGTTTGACTTCTGCCATCTCTGCTAATTTAGAAAGACTAAGGTCTTCATCACAATACACTTTTTCACCCATCAGTTGATACAATCTTTGGTCAATGGTCTCAAGTTGGACCGATACCAATTTAGATTTTTCATATTTATTTCTTTGGATGCTATCACGAACATCCGACACAAACGGTGTCCAAAGTTCCCGGGTAAAGTAATAGAAATACATTAAAACCGGAAGCAGATAAGCGCTGAGTTTACGAAAAAAAGGGATTTGGAAAGTAAATCCAATACTTCCTAATAAAAGATCAATCCAAATGAGAAGAACGAATATTAGAGAATAAATTGCTTTTTTAGAAAAGAAAACAGACAACCTAACATTCGGAATCCATTCTTTCAGTAAAAACAATCCTACGGAAAACAAGATTGAAAGTTTAATTCCAAAATTCAAACCAACGATCACAGAGCCATATTCCGTTTGGGTCAATTGCTCTAAAAACTCCAATCGTTTCGAATCCGATTCCGAATAAAATGGAATCAAAAAGAAAATCGCGATGATTGCTGGAAAAAAATGGTAAATTTTGATTTGGATTGGTTTTTCCAAAAACAAATATTCTAAATACAAATAGAGTAATGTAGAAGATAGAAATACAAAGGGAATATGAGCAAGTGCAATGGATGGAAAGTACTTATAAAACCCGGTGAACATAAATGCGCCGGTGAGTAACCAAAGCCCAGTGGAAAACAAAATAAAAGACCAGACAAATCCAGACACCTTTCGATTTTGAATTAAATTAGAAAGTGACCAGATCAAACAGAATACAGAGCCAGATCCCATCCAAAGAAACTCGAGTAGTAAGTTTAAGGATACAGAGTCACCCTCCACAATTTTTATCCGTAAACTCTTACTTCTTCACCAACGGTATAACGAACTGTTCCTTTTCCAAGTATGTCGGTTAACATCTTCATCAGATCAGGAGTAATCTCGATGGAAAAATGGTCATGAGCACGAATTACTTTTTTCTCATTACCATTTCCCACTAAATGAAAAAATACAGAAGATGCTCCTCTATGTACAGAAAGAACATCTTGTAACTTCAAAATCACATCTCTATTTTTTTCATCCATCATGTTGATTGTTAAATGGAGTGTTTTTTCCATTTTCTTTTCGATGGTAACCGAATTTAATTCTTCGAGTTTATTGACAATGATCTGACCTTTTAACTCTGATTCGTCGGCATCTAAACGTTCTAAAATTCCGCGTATAAAAACGGTATTATCTTCTGTGAATAGGTGTTTGAACTCCGCATATGTCTTTGGAAAGGCAACACACTCAATTTCGCCGGTTTGGTCTTCCAACATAAAGTTCACAAACTCTTCTTTTTTCTTGGTGAGTTTGACTACTTTTTTGGAAAGAACTCCAGCGATTTCAACTTTGGATTTGGGTCGAACTTCTTCTAAGTTTTCTATGGTAGTCGGTTTTAATGTTTTTAATTGTTCAGTAAATTTATCGAGCGGATGGCCAGAAAGATACAACCCCGTAGTTTCTTTTTCTTTTCTAAGTAGTTCGTCACCATTCCATTCAATCCCATCTTTCGGAAGGTTAAGATCTTCTTCCCCTCCGCCGTTAGCACCGCCAAACAATGAAAACTGACCCTCTTTTTCTTCTGCTTGTTTTTTGTTGGCATAGTTTAAAATAATATCTGTGGATTCGGAAATTGTTTTTCTTGTATAACCAAAAGAATCAAAGGCTCCTCCTTGTGCCAGAGACTCGAGTACCTTTTTGTTTGCAAGTCTTGTGTCCAACTTCTTTGTGAAGTCACCAAGTTGATGATAACCACCAATAGAATTACGATTAGAAATTATATTTTCAGCAGCCAGTTCCCCCACTCCCTTAATAGAAGAAAGACCGAACCTTACTGTTTTATCATCAATGATTTCAAATGATATTCCTGATTCTTTAACATCGGGTCCTAAAATTCGAATTCCCATTTCTTTTGCATTGTTAATGTATTTCACAACATCAGTAATTTTTGAATGGTCTCCCGATAATAGAGCGGTTAAGTATTCAATGGAATAATTGGCTTTTAAAAATGCAGTTTGGTAAGTGACAAATGCATAAGCCACTGAGTGCGATTTATTAAAACCATACTCACCAAATTTTTCCAATTGTTCAAAAAGTTCGATAGCAAGTTTTTCATTGATCTTTTTTTCGATGGCACCTTTAACAAACTTCTCTTTTAATGCAGGAAGTTTTGATTTATCCTTTTTAGCCATCGCCTTACGAAGAACATCCGAATCTCCAACCGAGTATCCACCCATAATCCGTGAAATACCCATCACCTGTTCTTGGTAAACAACGACACCATAAGTTTCGCCTAATACTTCTGCCAAACTTTCGTGCGGGAAAACTACTTTCTTTTTGCCATTTTTACGATCCAAATAATCATCCAACATCCCTGATCCCATTGGACCCGGACGGTATAACGCAAGCAAGGCGGCAATTTCTTCAAATTTTTGCACTTGTGCTTTGGCAAAAAGATCACGAATTCCTGAAGACGAATCTAACTGGAATATCCCGAGAACATTTGCCTTTCGTAACAAACTAAATGTGGCAGGATCATCTAATGGAATTTTATCTAAATCGAGTAAAATCCCATGTCGTTTTTCAATGAGTTTGGTTGCATGATGGATGGTAGTTAAGTTTTTTAAACCTAAAATATCCATTTTTATCAGTCCCACTTGTTCCGACATGTTTTTGTCGTACTGAGTGACTATGGAACGCCCATCTCGACCAGGTTCACTGACTGTCGACAATGGAACGATTTCTTCTAATGCAGTAGGAGCAATGACAACACCAGCTGCGTGTCTACCCACCTGACGGTAGTTACCTTCTAATTTCTGAGCAATATAAAAAACTTTTTTGTTTAAATCAGATTTTTCTGCAATGTCACGAAGGTCTTTAGATGTATCAACGGCTTCCTGAATTGTGATTCCCAATTTTTTGGGAAAAAGTTTACTCATCTCGTTTACTTCAGAAAACGGAACATTGAATACACGAGCTACGTCTTTAATGGCAGCTTTTGCAGCAAGAGATCCGAAAGTAATGATTTGGCCTACTCTATTTTCACCATACCGATGTTTGATATAATTAATTACTTCTTCCCTTCTTTCAACACAGAAATCCGTATCAATATCTGGCATATCCTTTCTATCAGGGTTCAAAAACCTTTCAAAAAGTAAGTTATAACGAATGGGATCCACATTGGTAATCCCAAGGGCATAGGCAATGATGGATCCTGCAGCGGACCCTCGGCCAGGGCCTACCGGAATTCCCGCACGCCGAGCAAAGTTAATATAATCCTGAACAATCAGAAAGTATCCGGCAAAATGCATATTTCTAATTGTTTGCATTTCATATTCCGTTCTTTCTCGCACAACAGGAGTTATGTCCTGATATTTTTCCTTGATACCTTCCCAAACCAGTTTTTCTAAATAACTATCTGTATCAAAACCAGGAGGCACTTCGAAAGGAGGAAGTAATGGATTTCCAAATTGGAAATTTAAAGAACATTTATCACGAATGGCTAATGTATTATAAAATGCATCCTTATGATCAGGAAAAATATTAATCATCTCCGCCGGAGATTTTACATAAAAGTTTTCATTGAATCCAAAGCGCATTTCATCATCGATGTTTTTTCGCATTCCAATACGAAGTAAGATGTCTTGTGCTTCTTTATCATCTTTCGTTAAAAAGTGAGAATCGTTCGTGAGTACAAGAGGGATTCCAGTTCGTTTGGAAAATCCCATCACCGCTTCCGCAACAGTTCGTTGTTCTGGAATTCCATGATCTTGAATTTCTAAATAGAAGTCTTCTTTACGAAAAATTTCATGCAACCGACCAGCTAACGCATACGCCTTATCTTCTTTGCCTTCTAAAATTTTACGATTGACTTCACCCGCAAGACAAGCGGTTAAACAAACAAGACCTTCGCTATGACGTTCTAATAAATCGTAGTCAATCCTTGGTTTGCGATAAAAACCTTCGGTAAAGGATCGACTTGCTAACTTAATTATATTTTTATAACCAGTTTCGTTTTTACAAAGTAAAATAATGTGGTAAGCACCACCATCAGCAATCTCATCAAGTTCCGTTTCGGCACTTCTAGAAGGAGTTACATAAAATTCACAACCGATGATGGGTTTGACATCGTGTTTGACAGCCTCTTTGTAGAATTCAATGGCCCCATACATGTTTCCATGATCCGTGATAGCGACAGAACTCATGCCAAGTTCCTTCACTCGTTTCATGAGATCGCTGATCCGAATGGCTCCATCGAGCATGGAATAGGTAGTATGTAAGTGAAGGTGGGCGAAATCTTCCATAGCTTGGTGACATAGTAACTCCGACGGCTTCCTACGTAAAGCGCCCCAAGGGAGAGATTCCGAATTTTTTCGGCCCAAAATGCCAATTCCCAAACCTCCCTGTCCCGTCCAAGCCCAAAAACGATGGAAGTCGATACTGGTTCTTTTAGATTGGTTTTGTTTATGTCACCATTTTCCCTACCCTCCATTTCTCCAGTAACTGATGTTTTGCGAAAGTCCATCCGCAATAAAATAGACAATAAAACCAAACCATTGGGTTCCTTAGGTGATTTGGAAACCCTTGCCTTACAACTGGCAGAAATCCAAAATACCATTTCCCCGGAGTTAAAGAATCCCAAATTGATTCTATTTGCAGGAGATCATGGGATTACGGAAGAACCAGTTTCTTTATATCCGAAAGATGTTACCTGGCAGATGGTTTTGAATTTTTTATCAGGTGGAGCCTGTGCCAATGTCTTCGCCAAACATAGTCATATCGGTGTGGAAGTGGTAGATGCGGGGGTGGATCATGATTGGGAAGGGAGTGTCACAAAACCGATTGAAAGAAAAATTCGAAAAGGAACTTCTAACTTTTTAAAATCAAAAGCTATGTCATTGGATGAGGCAAAAGAAACAATCCTTAGTGGCATAGAACTTCTAAACGAAACAAAATATGAATCATCAAATATATTTTTATTCGGTGAAATGGGCATTGGCAACACTTCTTCTGCTTCTCTTATCCTATCACATTTGACAGACATTCCACTTAGAAAACTTGTTGGAAAAGGAACTGGACTCAATAACAGCGGGAAGGAAAACAAATTTAAAATCCTTTCAGAAGCCTTCGATAGAACGGGAAAACTAAAAGATCCGTTAGAAATACTTTCTGAATTTGGTGGTTTTGAAATTGGTATGATGTCCGGAGCTATGTTGGGGGCAGCGGCACAGAGAAAAACATTTGTAGTGGATGGTTTTATTTCCACTGCCGCCTTTGCAATTGCTTTTGCATTGAACCCAACGGTAAAAGACTATTCCATTTTTTCACATCTATCAGAAGAAGAAGGACATACTGTAGTATTAGACCATTGGAAAGTAAGACCACTCCTTCGACTCAACCTTCGTTTAGGAGAAGGAAGTGGTGCCCTCGCAGCATACCCACTCATTGAATTAAGTGTAAAATTTTTAAACGAAATGGCTTCCTTTGCTGACGCTGGCGTGAGCAATACGGATTCAAAATATATAACATGAATTTAATTGTAACAGAAATTCGCCTATTCTTTGTTTGTTTATCTTTTCTTTCGAGAATTCCCTCGCCCCATTGGATCGGGTTCAAAGAAGAATGGTTACATAAATCAATTAAATACTCTCCTTTTGTAGGAATTCTACTTGGTTCTTTGCAGTGGATAGTTTTTACTTTTTTTCAAACCTTCTTTGGCCCAGGAATCGCATTTGCCATTTCACTGGGGTTTTTGTTAATCATAACAGGTGCCTTTCACGAAGATGGGTTTTCTGATTTTTGTGACGGGATTGGCGGCGGTTGGAAACGAGAAGACATCCTTCGGATCATGAAGGATAGCCGGGTCGGGAGTTTTGGCGCGGCAGGAATTTCACTTCTACTTGTATTAAAAATTTTAGGCGCTACGGAATCCTTGTTAGACACAAAAATCAAATGGGATCAATTTTCATTTGATCAAATAAACCAATTAACAATAATTTGGTTGTATTTTATTTCTGCTCATAGCCTCAGTCGATTTTTTTCTGTTCTGATGATGAAACTCCTCCCTTATGCAAAAGAAGAAGGATATGCAAAACCAATGGCCAAAGAAATTACTTGGCCTCAAACATTTTTTGCAAGCCTTGCGGGTTTGGTTCCATTTATTTGTCTCTCCTACTTTTATCCAAAATATTTATTAAGTCTGGTTTTTATTTTTCCCAGTTTAATTTATATGTATTCTTTAATGAAACGTTGGATTGGTGGATTTACCGGAGATTGTTTGGGAGCCGTGCAACAAGTGGTAGAAACTTGTCTTTGGATTTCAGGAGTATTTTTGTGGACCTCTATTTAATCCGCCATCCAGAAACCATCGCACCGAAAGGAACTTGTTATGGACGCACCGACTTTCCTCTCAAATTTCCAGTAGAAGATACGGCAGACTCTACATTTTCTTATTTACCATCTACCTTTGATTTTTTTCTGTCGAGTCCAGCACCGAGAGCTCTCAAACTTTCTGCTGCATTATTATCCAAATACAATTTTTCACAAGCGGATCATTCGCGAATACCAACTGACGAACGTTTGTGGGAAATGAATTTTGGAGATTGGGATGGAAAACTTTGGGAAGAAATTCCAAGAAAAGAAACCATTCCTTGGATGAAAGATTTCGTCAATGCCAGAACTCCCGGTGGAGAAGCATTTACTGATCTCATCTTTCGAATGGATTCTTTTATCAATGACTGGAAATCTAATGGGTCTTTAAGAATGGACTGGGAAAAAACAAACAACAAATCCTTAAACTCACTGATTGTTGTTTGTCACTCAGGTCCCATCCGAGCGGTTCTTTGCAAACAGAACGGAATCCCTTACGCAGAAGCCTTCAAATCACCTGTGGACTTTGGTTCCGTCCACAAATTAGAGATAGATTAAACTTTCTTTTTTTCTCCGAGGGGACCAAGTTTCGCAAGAATCAATTCGTTCACAAGTTTTGGATCGGCTTTCCCTTTGGTTTCTTTCATCACTCCACCAACAATCGCACCGAGCACACGGTCTTTACCATTTTTCCAACCTTCAACCGATTCTGGTTGAGACTCAATCACTCGGATCACAATTTCTTCGAGGGCCTTGTCATCACGAACTACTTTCAGACCTTTTGCTTCCACAATGGCTTCTGGTTGGTCTTTGGATGTTAACATATCTTCAAAGATGGTTTTGGCAATTTTACCTGTGATTTCACCTGAGTTGATGAGTTTTACAAGTTTACCAATACGCAAAGGATCGATGGCAAATTCTTGGATGGAAATATTTTCTTTGTTTACGATTCCAAGGATTTCATCTTTTACCCAGTTGGAAGTTTTTTTAGCATCTTCGGATACAAGTAAAGCTTGTTCAAAGTATTCGGCTATCTCGCGTTCGCTGGTAAGAACTTCGGCATCATAGTCAGGAAGACCAAGTTCCGTTTTGTATCTTTCCTTTTTTTGTCTAGGAAGTTCTGGTAATGATTTACGAATGTCTTCAATAAAGGAATCAGCAATTTGAATGGTTGGAAGATCTGGTTCTGGAAAATAACGATAATCGTGACTCATTTCTTTGGAACGCATAGGAATGGTTTTGAGTAAAGTGGCATCCCAGAGTTTTGTCATTTGGCGAAATGATTCCCCTCGGGAATAAACATCTTTTTGCCATTCAATCTCATAGTCTATCGCTTGTTTTACGGCTTTAAAGGAGTTTAAGTTTTTGATTTCTACTCGAGTACGAAACCCTTTTTCCCCTTTAGGTCGAATGGAAACGTTTGCATCACAACGAAGAGAACCTTCTTCCATATTACAATCAGATACTTGAATGTATCGTAAGATTGTTTTGAGTTCGTTCAAATAAACATAAGCTTCATCAGAAGAACGTAAGTCTGGTTCTGATACAATTTCGATCAGAGGTGTTCCTGCACGGTTGTAATCTACATAGGAACGATTTATGGAAGGATCATGAGAGTGAATTAGTTTTCCCGCATCCTCTTCCATATGAATTCTTGTGAGAGGAATGAATTTTTCTTCTGTTTCCCCTTTTAATTTAATATGGACTCCACCTTGGGTTGCATAAGGTTTATCAAACTGAGAAATCTGGTAACCTTTTGGCAAATCGGGGTAAAAATAATTTTTACGATCAAATTTTGTAAACCTTGTGATTTCACATCCAAGGGCCACACCGGCACGCACTGCTTTTTCCAAAACAACTTCGTTTAACACTGGCAATGTGCCAGGTAAAGCCACACAAAGTGTAGAAATATGAGTATTGGGACTACCACCGAATTCATTCGTAGCTGTGGAAAATATTTTTGATAGAGTATTGAGCTGGACGTGAACTTCCAGACCGATGATGACTTCGTATTCCATGGGTTTGAAAACAGGATTTTCCCGGAAAATGAACCTGGCAATTCAATTTCCGAGGGAAATCAATCCAGAGGGTCAGGGGCCGATTGCATTACCAATTTATAGAGGTTTTTTTGCTCCCGAGAAATGCTAATTTCGCCAGTTTGGTGCAGTTTTTTCGTAAACTCCGAAAGGTCTCTCACACGGGCCTCAAAGGCGATTCCAATTTTTTTATCTTCAAGGGCAATATGTGACAAAAGCCAATTTCTGAGATCCTGCACCAAATGCAAACCAGCACGCGGATTTCCTAATTTGAATTCATCGTTTCTCGTTTTGATAAATTCGATAAAACGTTTGTGTTGGTTCATGTGTTGTACCACATCCGTATACCGGAAGTATCTCATAATTTTGTCTTCCACACTAAAATGATCTTTTGTATAATCAATGGCTGCTGCTATAACTTTATGAAAAGTTTCACTGGAACCATCACCTAACTTCAATGAATTGTCTAACTCAACAATCATCTTCAAAAGCCAAACATGTTGTAAGTCAATGATAGGAATACCAGTAGACAAGTTATAAGTTTTCCAGATGTTTCTAATTTCTTGGATGATATCAATGGACTGTTCGTGTAGGTTTATATGAGTTGTATCCACTTGTACAATGTTTTGATATATCAAAAGTTGTTCTTTGGAAATTGGATATTTACCAGATTTTAGTATTTCATTACAGTAAGATTTTAAATCGAGACCACTTGCTTTGAAAAATTCTGCATAATCGGTATCATCATGTAAGATATGTTGAAATAACCATTTTTTCAGGATTTGTAAAATTCCCAAAGCTGCCATTTGGTTATTTTTTGCTTCGTAATATTTTTCCGTTAAACGTTCGACAAATTGACGATGGCCTTGTACATGTTCTTTATATTTTGGATAGTTAAAATGTTCCAAAATATCTTCTTCTAAAGTAAAATGTTCTGAAACATAATCCAATGCTTTTCGAAAAGAAGAATGAACATCAACGTCAGAACCATCTTTTTCAGATTCGACAATCGTTTCTTCCAATTCCAAGATAATATGAACCAACCAAACATGTTGTAAGTCAATGATAGGGATTCCGAGATGGAATGGCTCACTTAACCAAGTGATTCTTAAGGAATCGAGATGCGCGGAGTAATCCTTCTGCATTGCTCCACAAAAATAACCGCGAGTCAGATGTCACCGAATTAGAACGATTTTAGGAATTGATATTTATCAGTAATATTGAAAATACAAATTTAGATAAAATAGAATATTAAAAGAGGGGAATTTTGTAGTAAATTTCACAGACACTCCCCGATTTTACACAAGGGAGTGTTTGTTTTGATTCAGATTGGATACTAAACGAAAAATTTTGTAGTAAACTTCACGATGAACCTCACAAAACTTGAGTAAGGTGGATACATCAGTTTTGCAATGGATGCCTTAGGAGTTTGTAAAACAGATCTTTCATGAGAAAAAGTTTTAAACCCAAAAAGTCCGTGATAACTACCATGTCCAGAATGATTCACTCCACCAAATGGAAGATTTGAATTTACCAAGTGAAGGATAACGTCATTGATAACGGTTCCACCAGAACTTGTTCTTTTGATCACATATTTGGATGTACTTCTTTTTTTGGTGAAAATATACAACGCCAATGGTTTTGGCCTCTCATTGATGATCTGGATGGCTTCATCCAAAGTTTTGTAAGTCACAATTGGAAGGAGTGGTCCAAAAATTTCATCTTCCATAATACGCGAGTCTAAAGAAACGTTTGTAAGGATGGTTGGTGAAATGAAATTATCAGAACTTCTTACTTCTCCACCATAGGCAATTTTTGCACCTTTTTTCACTGCATCATCAACATAAGAAGATACTCTACTGAAATTTTTAGCGTTTACGATACGGCAAAAGTCGGGACTAGAGGAAAAATTTTCTGGTTTGGATTTAAAGAAACTTTCTGTTGTTTCCTTGGCATTTTTAACAAACTCTTCTACTTTTGACTCTGGAATCAAAAGGTAATCAGGTGCCACACAAGTTTGTCCTGCATTTAGAAATTTTCCCCACATAATTCTTTCGGCAGCTACCTTTAGATCAGCATCTTCTGCAACGATAGATGGCGACTTACCACCTAATTCTAACGTAACACTAGTAAGGTTTTTTGCAGCAGCAGTCATAACAATTTTACCAACTGGAGTGGAACCAGTAAAAAAGATATGATCAAAAGGAACTTCGAGTAATGCCGTAGCAACAGATACATCCCCTTCAAAAACTGCCACTTCGTCTTCCGCAAAAATCTCACTTAACATTGCCTTAATGACATCGGCAGTGTGCGGTGTGAACTCTGACGGTTTTAACATAATGGTATTTCCAGCAGCAATCGCAGCTGCTAGTGGAGCAATTGCTAGGTGGAAAGGATAATTCCATGGAGCAATGATGAGGCAAACACCCTTTGGTTCATATACGATGCGACTTGTAGCTCCAAGTAAAGTGGGAGGTGTCATCACATTTTTGGGGCGCATCCAATGTTTCACATGGCGGATGGCATCATTGATTTCTGCAATGGTAGGGAGGATTTCAGTAATGTCCACTTCTCCGGCTGATTTTTTAAAATCGGAATGCAGAGCCGTTTGGATTTCTTTTTGGTATTTGAGGACAACTGCTTTTAGTTGTTTGAGTTTTGCGATTCTTGTTTTGAAATTCGACAAACGAAGTTCCAAAGCCTTTTTCTTTTGCGCCTTGAAAATACGATCGATATCGGATGGAGTAAAACTTTTTGTTTGGATCACAGCCTTTCCCGAAGTTGGGGCTTGTGTTAGAGTGGCTTGGGTCATGGGAATCTCCGTATTACTGACTCTCGTTCATTTAGAGAGGAAGTTCAAGAACTTTTTCAAGGAAACGGGGCGAATCTATGTCTTTTTTATGCCAAAAACCCCTTACCAAACCCTGGAGGAGGCCCATTTTGTGCGTAAACTTCCGTTCGTTCTAAATACAACTTTGCGGCCTTGTCGGAAGGGTCGATTTCGAGGACAGAACGAAAACCCACACCCGCTTTTACAAACTCCCCATCCCAAAACAAATTCACACTTTCCTCAAATTGTTCTTTGGTTTTTAATTTTAGATCAAATGACTCTTCCACACCTTCCACTAACACTTGAGCAATCCCAATTAACTTTTGTTTGGCGGGTATTTTAATGAAATCCAAAATTCTATGCGGATAGGAATCTGGATGTTGTAATTCAAGTAACGCATCTAAACTTATAATGATTTTGGCACCATATTTTTTTGTCATTGATTCCAAAGAGTTAGCAACTCCCATAGAGTCAGACAAAACCGCAGATTCAATCCTTTGTTCTTCACCAATGATACCTAACATCAATTCACCAAAATGGATCCCTACACCGATTTGGATGTCACCTACCCGATGAGGTCTTGATTCCAAATTCCACCTTGCAATCGTTTTGTGCATTTCTATCCCTGCAGAAATTGCATCTTCAGGTTGTTTTTCGAACAAAGCAAAAATGGCATCCCCAACGTATTTTTCAATAAATCCATTGTGTGACCGGATGGTTGGTCCAACTTGACGTAAATAATCATTTAGGAATAAAAATGTTTCTTCAGGACTTAATGTTTCTGAGATTGCAGTAAAATCTCTAATATCAGAAGACAATACTGACATCTGTTTTACGATAAAATCCCCTCGTTTGACTTTTGATTTTGATTCTTTAGAAAATAATTGAATGAGTCGCAAAGGCACAAACTTCGCATATATTTTGTTAGATGACTCCAAGCGATTGTTTACTTCAATTAGTTCTGTAGTTAAAGTATCCATCGATGAATAAAACCTTGCATTTCTTCTTGCGAGCAGGATACTTTGGAACAAAAAGAAAATAAATAAAGAAAAAGGCATTAGTGGTTGGGATTGGAACCAATAATTTCCTGCCATCAAATCATGAGTGGATCCGAGCATTAGTAGAAGTGATCCATAAAAAACCAAACTACTATCCTTCTTTCTCTGACGATAGATCTTCAAAATCACATAAAAAGAACAAACACTAAAAAAGAGGATCAAAACTTGTGAAAAAATATTTGTTTTTGTAAATAGTTTTGCATCGGTCAAAACAACAAAGGAAACAAAACAAGCCGTTATACTCCAACAAGAGTATAACATCCACTTGGGAACTTCCGACCTTCCAGGAAATAAACTCTTTAAGTATCCTAAGAAAAAACAGACAAGAAGTGGTGCCGATGTATAATCCAATACCTGCATCCAATGCCATGAAAAATCAGGGAATGCATACATGATATAAAAGTTATCAAGAACTACTAATCGTAAACCAGTGAACAAACAAAACAAAGCAAAGAAAAGGGAACTTTTTTCCTCTCTTCGAAAGAAAAATACTGTGAGTTGGTATAATGCCATTGTGAGCATCGCCCCAAAAACAAATACTTCACCAGCAGAATAAATAAGAGATTGGTTTTGGATGACCTCTTTAGTCCCAATTTCAATTGGTTTCCTATACCCACCACGAGCATGATGAAAATTACTGATCACAAACAGTATTTCTTGTTCTTCGGTTTCTGGTTGGAAGGAAACGTATTGGATTTGATATTTGGGAACGGACTTAAGTTCGTCAGTACCTACCTTACCTGAACTTGCTATTTTTTGTCGATTGACATAGAGTTCGTAAGAACTAGTTGCTGGTTGGACTCGGAGGTAATACCGAATATTAATATCAGGCACCTTGAACCTTAAACGAAATACGGCAAAACCATCACCACCTTCCCCTTCAGGTCGATAGGAGTTCCAAGAAGAAGGAACTTTCACATAAGATTTATTAGGTTCATTTATTTTTTCAAATAAACTTTCACCGTAAACTTCTCCCCAATAAAATTCCCATTCACCACTAGTAGAAAGTTTTTTATTTTCTTTTACATATTCGAGAGGAAGTTCGAGATACCCTTTGACCGCTTCTGGTGAGGAATTCGATGTACAGGAAAAAAATAAAACAGAAGAAATAAAAATGCATAAAACAAATGGAATGGTTTTGATTATTTTTCCCATGCAGAAACCCCATCCCAATCTTCACCTACACCTGCCGTTTGATAATATTCGCATCTTTCTATATAGATCTGTGCAGCCAAATCATCTGGGTTATCGGCAAATACAGATCTGAATTTTTCTAAAGCGGAAACAAAATCTGCTCGTTCATAATCAAAAATTGCTGCTTCAAATTGATCTTTATTTTCAATTTTTTTATTAGATATCGGATCAATATCAGGAATCAGAACTTCGGCGATCATCACCGTTTCTTGTTTTCCTTTCACTCGCACAAAATCCAAAATTCGATAAGGAATTGTATCCAAATCTTCATGTAACATAAGTGATGTGAGACTAACAAGAATCCTGGCACCATATTTTTTGGTTAATCCTTGGATACGGCTAGAAAGATTGACTGTGTCAGCAATGACTGTCGATTCAAGCCTTTCCTCTTCGCCCAAAATCCCAAGCATGGTATCTCCCGAATGAATTCCGATACCTGCATGGAGCGATAAGTATCCAAACGATCTTCTACGTTCATTGTATTTTTCCAATTCCCACTGGATGTCCTCGGCAGCTTTGATGGAATTTTGGATTCCTCCATCAAAAAGAGCCATAATGGCGCTTCCAATGTATTTATCGATGAAACCATTATTTTTACGAACACAAGGGCCAATCCGGCCTAAATAAGAATTGGTAAATAACATTCGGTTTTCTAGAGGAATTGAATAAATGATATCCCAATACTCCCAAATATCCGCAAAGAGGACAGTCATTTCCCTTTCACTACTATCACCTAACCGAACTTCTTCGATACTTTCCTTACCCAAATGAGTTAAAAAGTCTCTTGGAATGAACTTTGCAAAAAAACGATTGGTTAATATAAATTCTTCATTGATTGATTCAAATTCATCTTTTAAAGAAAGTTTTTTGCGGAAAGTCCTTGCTGTACGAAGTGTAACAATTGTTGATTGGACACCAAAAAATAAAAATACAGCAATTTGTGATAAAGTAGACTCCCCTTCTCCACGATAGGCAAGGATTACATCGTAAACAAAACCAACAAATAAAATCAGATACCCTAAAAAGAAAATGCCCGCATCTGGTAATCCTCTTCGCACCATCTGATACAATCGAATTCCCAAAAATACAGCATATACTACACCCAAAACTTGAAAAACAACTTCAAACTGAGTGTATGTTTCTGGTTTAATGATCAAACCATAAACTAACATAAACTGTACGTATGCGCTAAAGTATAAAATAATTTTTGTGTCTATAAAACGAGGGAAAAGTCCATCCACAAACCATAAAAACAGAATGCCTAATACAAAAACCGAGGCGTATTCAACATAAATCACTAAATCCCAAGGTATATTGGGAAACATCGCATAAATAGTTTTACTTCCGATAAAAGGAATTCTTGCCGCAAATACCAAACAAAAAAAACCAAAATAGAATGCTTCCCTTTGTTTGTTTCGATAAAAAAACAAAATAAAATGATACAACCCAAACATAAATATAGCGCCAGTTAACGCTAAATCTATAGTACTTTGTGCCAAAATATAGTTTTGAACACCTTCCGCTAAACCAAAGATAGGTGCATTAGGAAGACCACCTTCTTTATGATGGAAATTACTGACCTCAATACGGATCTGTAAATGATTCTTAGCAGCAATCGTGAAACTTTGCCCCCAAGCGCTCGGTGTTGTGGTTTCCTTACTGACACCAGGCACACCAGACGCCAAACTCCTATTACCTGCCACCAACCGAAACGCAGTTCGAACTTCAGGTATATAAACCGAATAGATATGACTTTCTTCAGGAAGTTTGATATCCAAAACATAAGTCCCATATCCTTTCCCATCAGGAAACCCAGAACTTACGGGAACCTGATTCCAAAGGGCAGGAACGGGGAGATAAGAGGAAGGGGCTGCATCTGCTGAGACATTAAATTGGTTAGGAAAAAATTTCCAATCCCCTTGGAGTTCCATAGCTCCTCCCGACTCGAAAGGAAAACTCACGAGATCCAATTCACCCGAATGGATTTGGGGGGAGGGGGCCGCCATACGACAAGCCGTTGCCAAAATGGCAATGAAAAGATAGATTAGTTTCTGACGGGTCATCCCTAACCTTCAGAGACTCGGAGGACAGGAATTTGGAAAGGAAGTTTTCGAAATTAAAAAAATAATATTTTTTGGTTTGTACGACCGCATTGTTTAGCTATTATGTCTCTTAAATGAAAACCCCGTCCGGTTCCAATAAAGCCGCCCTTGCCTACAAAATCTTAGGCCGCTATTTGCCGGATGAAGTGTTCGCTCATTTGAGTGATTCCGAAATCGAATCCCTACTTTTAAAAGTGGAATCCAATCCTTCACCGACCAAAGGCCAGGAAAAAGACATCCTTCTCTCCTTCACAAAATTCCTACAAAAAAAAGGAAACCAACCGGATCGTGGCACTTACGACTCGAAGGATGAATACACGAATAACGCATATCCACCCAGAAACGGGGGGAAAACCGCGCCTTCCCATGGCAAGCCACCGCTCGGGGGCGGTTATGTGAACAACGAGGATCATGTACAAAATCTCGGTGGAACAAACGGGAAATATGCGCATAGCAAACATCCAGAAACAAACGAGCTGTATTCGCTACTCGAAGAAATATTAAAAGAAGAAGATGCCAAACGTATGGTGGGCCCAATTTGGTCAGAACTTCCAAAGTTCTCTCTGGAAATGCTCAGGAACTTGACCATGGACGAATCTTCAGAAGTTACCGCCCGAGTTCTCAGTTTTTCCGACCCAGAAACTGCCTCAGAAGTTTTAGCAGAATACCCAGAAAGTAACAGGGAAGAGATTATTTTGGCGCTTTCGGAAATTGATTACCATTCTGACCAGGAAAGAGACCAATTAGAGAGATTCCTTCGGTTCAAAATGGAGCTCATCCAGAAAAAAATGCCAGTTTCGAAGATCCGCAGCCGGAAAGCCAAAACGGCAGGTGAAATTCTGACTCGGCTTCCTTTTTTGCCATCTCAAAATTTAATTGAACGAATTCAGAAAAAAAGCCCAGAATATGCCGAAACTATAGTAGAACACTACTTTCGTTTGGAAGACCTCCTTCATTTAGGAAGGACGAGCCTCACTCGGTTCTTTTCTGAGATCCATCCTCTTGTCATTGCTTGTGCGTTGAAGGGAGTGGAAACAGAATTTCGCGATCAAGTTTATTCCAATTTGGAATCTTGGCTTGTGAAAGAAATAAAGATCGAATGGGATTCGTTAGGTCCTGTTTCACTTGCGGAGATTGAAGAAGCCCAAAAGGGAATCTTAGATCGTTTGCGTGAAGCAATGGATGAGGGCAAAGTGAAACTCTGGAGATTGAAGTAAGTATATGGCAAAACTCGTCTTTAAACCCATTCAAATTGCCGACTTACAAGAAGAAGTTGAGATTCAACTTCCTGATAAGTACAAAAAATTTCATAAAACCGACGAACAAGAAGACTTCGAGATAGACCAAGAAGGGAATATAATCGAACAATACCAAGGTCCATCGATTGAAGAAATCGAAGCGGAACTCCAAAGGTATCGCCAAGAAACAGAAGAACAAGTTCGCCAATTATTAGAAGACGCTAAAAAACAAGCCAAAGCCATTGAAGAAGAAGGTAGAACCAAAGCCTTCCAAATGGTTCAAGACTCCAAAGAAAAAATTAAATTAGAAGAAGACTCTGGCCGCGCCAAAGCGGAACAAATCTTAGATCGTGCTAAGATGGAAGTCGAACGGATGATCAAAGAAGCCGAAATGAAACAGGCTGAGATCGAACACGAGGCTTATCAAAAAGGTTATGATGCAGGTCGAGAAGTAGGATTTAAAAAAGGCCAAGGGGAAGTGAGACGACTCATTGACCGATTAGGAACAATCATTGGTAAGGCGATCGATATTCGAGAAGAGATGATTGCTGCGTCCGAAAAACAAATGGTAGAAATGATTCTTGTGATTGCAAGAAAAGTAATCAAAGACGAAATCATTGAACGTAAAGAAATTGTACTCAATAACATTCGTGAAGCAATGAAACGAATCAAAGATCGCGATCGTATTGATATTCGCGTGAACTTTGCTGACTTAGAACTCACAACGGCTCATAAAGACGAACTGATCAAACTGATGGAATCTCTCAGAAAAGTAAACATCTACGAAGACTCTCGTGTTGACCGCGGTGGTGTGATCATCGAAACAGATGTGGGAGCAATCGACGCAAGGATTTCCACTCAGCTCAAAGAAATCGAAGAGGCTATTCGAAACGTCGAACCGATATGATCTTCAAAACCCGCATTTACCGTCTTGTATTCGGGTTCGCATTCGTTTTCGCACCAGCTGTGTTCAGTTTGGCGGCGGAACCATGTGGAACCATGATCACTTCTTTCGAAAAACCAATCGTATTAAAAACAGATTGGTTATTTCGTAAAGGAGACAATTTAGATTGGAGAGATGAAACTGTTGAAGAGTCTTTCTGGGTCAAACGTTCAGTTCCTGATTATGGAATTTCTAAAACCGAAAACCTAACAGGCTACCACTGGTATAGATGTTCTTTTTATTTACCTGAGAACTATACAACACCTGTAGAACCGATTGCGATCCAACTTGGTCGCATCCGAGATATCGATGAATTTTATCTAAATGGAACTTTAATCGACAAAACGGGAACTGTACTTCCTCGACTAGAAGTAGACTTCCAAAAAATTCGGATTTATTCTCTACCAACTCACCTTCTCAAACCCGGCCTAAATATAATGGCAATTCGCATTTATGCTGCGACGAATCTCAATGGTCTCAAAGAAGCGCCGACCATTGCCAAAGAACGACTGTTACGCGAATCTGTCTTTTCCAAAGAAGCATTTGCCATGGTCTGTGGATATGTGTTTATATTTATGGGAATTTACTTTTTAGTAGGTTCGATTGTTCGCGGACGAGCTGGCGAAAACTTTTTCTTTGCACTCTTTTCTATCTTTATGGGAATTTATGTTTTAATTCGAACCCAACATAGAGATATTCTTTTTGAAAGTTTTACTTGGTCTTATGTTGCCGAACTTTTAGTTCTCATTTGTTTACCGATATTTTTTATAAATTTTATGCACCAGTATTTAAAAATAAAACGCAATGTAGTTTTACTGGTATATGAAGTATTTTTGTTTGTTTTATTCGTAATTACTTTATTCTTTAGAACACCTAAGACATGGATCTTAGTCATAGCCCTTTTCAATTATGTTTTGCCAGTAGCAATGGGACTTGTGATTTATTTGTTTGTAAAAAATGGAAAGGCAAATATTGCAAAGGTAAAATTCATTCTGATTGGAATTGCATCTTTGTTACCTACAATTCTAATTGATAGTCTCTCTGCTTTAGAAATCATTTCTATGCCAGGGACATTGTATTTAGGGTTTCTTATTTTTCTCGTAATGATTTCGATCCAACTTTCTAACGATATTGTTTTGGGTTTGGAAAACTTTATCGAACAGGAAAAAGAATTAATCCAAATGGAACGTGTCAAAACAGGTTTTTTAATTAATTTATCCTCTGAGTTTAAATCAGGGATGGAAAAAATCAAAAAAGCCATAGAAAATATTTCGACGAACAGTGGGAAAACAGCAACCAAAGAACAAACCAAACCAACAACAAAGTCTGCGGCAAAAAAGAAAACCAAATCTAAATCAGGATCAAAACAAGAACTCGATCCTGTCAAACAAGCAGAAGATCATATATCTTATATGAGTTATATGGTAGAAGAAGCAATGCTTCTACGTAAACTAGAAGACAAAACATACATTCCTTTTTATGAGTCTTTTTCTGTTTCAGAACTAATCCGAAGTTGTGTTTCTAGTGTAGAAAACCATTTGGAACAATACAGAAAAAATACCTCTGTGGAAGTAAAACCTGTAGATTTGGAAATCTATTTCCCTAAGGAATTGTTGTTTTCAATTTTAAGAAACCTCGTTGAAAACGCGTACCAATACACAGATCCAAAAACAGATATTAGTATAGAATTTTTTAATCGTGACGGTTTCCACCAACTCATTGTTATGGATGAAGGGATGGGCCTTAGCCAATTAGAAATGGAAACCATTTTTCAAAAATTTGTCAGAGGATACCGTGACAAAAAAAATGAAATCCCAGGTGCCGGAATTGGGCTTACCTTAGTGGAAGCTACCACAAAATTTTTAGGTGGAACTGTCAGTTTAAAGTCAAGCGAAGGAATGGGTGCTAAATTCACAATTCGTATCCCGGAGAAACCTATAAAATGAAACTTTTAAGTTTTTATAAAATTATAATCCTAAGTTTCATTTTACTGTTTAATAATTGTTCTCGTTCCACGGATGAAAATACAATTGTACTCCGTTTGGACGGAGATGATTGGGGAATTTACTTTAACGATAGTGCAGACATTCTTAGCAACGAGTTTAACGCTAACAACTTAGACATAACAACTGTTCCTAGTAACTTTCGAAACTTAAACCGCTCCTATCAAGGAGCCATTTGGATTCGAAAAAGTTTTGAAATCACAACAGAGCAACACCAAAAATCTTTGGCCTTACAATTAGGAAAAGTCTATCAATCTGATGAAGTATTTATCAATGGTGTACTGATTGGAAAAAACAATTCCGCCTTTGGAAAAGATCCTGATGAGTTTGCTTTTGGTAGACCAAGAATTTATCCAATTCCGCATGACTTATTGTTGGAAGGGGAAAATGTTCTCATAGTGAAAATTAATTCTTCACTATCCACTTCTGCCGGTATCATCACTGGGCCCATAAGAATAGTTACTTATGAAGAAGCATTAAATGGAAATCTTTACGATTCACTCGTAGAACTTATCTTTGTTGGTTTTTACCTTTTTATTGCTTTGTTTTTCTTTATTAACTTCTTTAACTTAAGAGACAAAAAAGAATATTTCAGTTTTAGTATCCTTGCACTTATTTTCTCTGCTTATGAGTTATCAAAAAACGAAGTTCGATTTTTTCTAATCAATCAGTTCGCTATTTTAAAATTCATAGAGTATTCTTTTTTACTCATTTTACCATATGGATTTATAAAGTTTATCCAGGACTTTTTTGAATTAAAACCTTTCAAATACCAAAGAATCTATCTATTCATGCAGTTCTTCTTTATCGCGGTCTTTGCGATCATTCAGAACCCTGTATTTTGGTATAACTTTATTGGATATTGGGATATCCATTTACTTGCTGTAATAGGTTATGCCATCTATGTAACGTTCAATAAATTCCGAGAGCAAACTCGCGGCTCCACCATCCACCTACTTGCACTCGTATATTTATTGTATTCGATACTAAAAGAAATATTAATCGAAAGAGGATATCTCAATTCACCATCTTCTTTAGAAACAAGTTTCTTAGTATATTTGATTTTGATGACTCTTGCTTTACGTTTTCAGTTTTTGATTATGAAACGAAAACTTCAAAATCGTTATGAAAGATTGAAGGAAGCAGATTCCCTTCGAGAAAAGATTTTTTATTATATGGATGCAATGATTTCTGGACCTTTAAAGTCTATGAAAGAGAAACTAATTGCATTTCGTGAATCCACACAAAAAACGAAGGATAAAAACTTAGTAAAAGAAGTAATCGATGTCCAATCCTCTATTGACAATGTGATGGATGATATCATTGAACTTTCAAGATTAGAAGTATTAAAAGAAGTTCCATTCAAAGAACAGGTTAACTTCATCTCCTTTATCAACGAAGTAATTCCGGAAGATGACATCACTTACTCTATAAAAGTAAATCCGGAAACAGAAATTCACAATAGTTTAGATTTAATCAATTCCGTCGTTGTAAGGTTGGTTGATTTTCCGCCATTTAAAGAATTCAATCATAATGATTTAATCATCACTCAAGATTTGAGAGGAAATGTTCACTTTAGGTTTTTATTATTTCACAGTAACCCTAAAGTTTCACAAAGATTGTTTAGCGATTTAGTTGAAAACTACAACACTCTTACTCCCGTAAAAGTTAAATGGGCGATCATTCTTGAAATTGTTCGTTTGTTAGGTGCGAAAATTGATTTCAAAATTATCAAAAAGAAATATTTAAAAATCGATTTAGGCATTGCTGCCATTGTTCCTGTATCGGAATTACAACCAATCCAAGAATCACAGAGCATTTCTAGGTTGTCTCCTACCAAAATACAAAAGGAAGATTGGAAAGTGACGATAAAACGCTATTGGAAAATCCTCAAAGAAACTGAAATTAAAATCCCTAATTTCAAAAAGAAAAAATAATACGAACTGATTGTATGATCATTAAGTATCTCAAACAACTAAATCCTGAATCCTTAATGAAGGCCTTTGATGGTTGTCAGGAACTTACCTATTCTAAGGATGAATTTTTATTCCATGGCGGTGATGAAGTTGCTTATATGGACTTACTTGTTACAGGTGATTTACAAGTATTCAAATATGATGGGAACATGAATGAAGTCACTTTAACTTTTTTTCGACCAGTGAGTATTATCGCAGAATGGGCGGTGATCCAAGGGATACCATATCCCGCTTCAGGTAGATTTACCAAAAAAAGCACAATCTTACGAATGCCTCTCACTGAGGTACAAAGTCGAATTCATAAAAACATTGAACTGAATCATATTCTTTTGCACTCGCTAATGAATAAAATCGAAACTTTAAATTTAGCAATCAATCGTGGGCTCACAATGGATGCGATGCAAAGAGTAGCGCATTTTTTATTTTACGGAACACCTGATTCATTACAATTGAAACAAACACAAATGGCATCTCTGCTTTATTTAAGACCGGAAACATTCTCAAGAATCCTAAAACAACTAAAAGACCAAGGACTTGTTGATACACAAAAAGGTGAAATCAGCATTCTAGACAAAGAAGGTTTGCTCAAAATTTTGGCTTAGTTCTTGATTTGAATCAATGAAATGATTCTAATTTTTATTAGGATCATACTATGAAGACTTCATTCTTTGGTTTAAGTTTTTGGAACACTGCATTCCGCCCTTTCTTTTGGTTCGGTTCTATATATGGTATTTTAGTGATCGGATTTTGGTTACTCGTTCTTTCTAGTGCAGTCACCAATCCTATTCAGATTAATTCTATCCATTGGCATTCCTATGAAATGGTTTTTGGATTTTCGAAAGCAATTGTCCTCGGCTTTCTTTTTACGGCAGTCCAAAACTGGACTAACTCAAGCATCTTAAAGGGGAAAAATTTATTTTTTTTATTACTCTTTTGGGCCTTGGGAAGATTTTCAATGTACCCACTTGGATTATTATCCTATTTGTCTTTTGGTTTAGACATCAGCTCAGACCTGATGGTCATTCTCCTACTCTATCCAAAATTGATGGTTCCAACTCAAAAACACAATCAACCAATTATTTTTCATTATGGATTATTTACCATATTTCATTTGTTCGCTGGATTTTCTGCACGTTCAGTTTTAAATCCAGAACAAACATTATTATATGTTCATTTAAGTATTTTTGTAATACTTTTTCTCATTTTAATTATTGGAGGAAGAGTGGTTCCATTTTTTTCTGGAGTGGTCATTCCGGGATATTCCTTCAAACGAATGCCAAAATTAGAATCAGCAATCCTATATTTACCTTTTGTTTTTTATATTTCAAAACTGATTGAATTCTATTTAACAACCAATGGTTCAATCAACATTCATATAGATAATATAAATCTAATCGACATTCTACTGATCATTTCATTTCTAATTTGTTTTTCTTTATTTGTCACAAATACTGTCAGATTCATTTCATGGAAACCTTGGAAATCATATCAAAAACCAATCTTATGGATTTTGTATACAGGATACTTTTGGGTTTGTTTGGGATTTTTATTTTATAGTTTGACTTCTCTCGGATACTTTCCAATATCTTCTGCGATACACAGTTTGACTGTGGGTGGAATTGGAGTTTTTATTTATGGTATGATCACACGTGTGAGTTTAGGTCATACAGGAAGGATTATTGTAGCATCACCACTCACAGTGGGCGCCTATATCATTTTAAATTTTGCAGTAATTGTCAGAGTTCTTTTCCCTTTATTTGGAAAGTATAATTTAGCTTATCATCTCTCTGGAATCGGTTGGATTCTCGCGTTTACTTTATTCATCCTACAATACACAAAGATTTTATTCAGCCCAAGACCAGATGGGAAACCATCATAAATCTAAAGTTTAAACTTTTATGGCTCTTCGAAAAAACTCTTGGAGAGAATCGAGGAGCCTTTCGGGATGAAACAACATTTGATAACTAGCATTTCTCATCATCGATGGAATTGTTGGTTTTTCCTCAGTTCCAATTGCCAAAGTAAAAACCTGCACTCCATTTAACAAACATTCACCGACAGATTTATTTACATCTTCAACCCCATACTTCCCTTCGTACTGATCATAATCATTGGGACGAGCGTCTGTGATGAGAATAATCCATTTTTGTTTATAGGATGTTTGTTTTAGTATCGAACTCGTATGGCGAAGGGCAGGGCCAACCCGAGTGTACCCAATTGGTGATAATGACCCCAAACGATCGCGGGCAGAAATCCAAGGTTCCGTTAACTGTTTCAAATGTAGGAATTGATTAAAATTACGAGTTCTAGAATAAAAACCAGCGATTCCGAAAGGAATTTTTAGTTCTTCTAAACATTCTGAAAATAGGAGTAAACTTTCTCTCTCCACATCTAAAATTCTTTTCTCTTGGATCCATGAATCTGTAGACAAACTGATATCAACAAGGAAATACAATACCATGTCCGAAACATCTCGAATGGGATTCATATAAATTGTTTCTGATGGACTAATCTTGGCTTTGATGTCCGCATAACGATCAACAAGAGCATCCAAGTCAATATCAGCACCCGCAACCAATCTCTTTTTAATTCGAGTTTGGTTTAGAAGAGCCATCATCTTCTTTTTTAGCAACGTCAAAGTGGAATGTTGTTTCTCTAATATTTGTTTTGTATAATGGCCGTCTTTCTGTTCAGGAAATTCTTCGACAACATTACAGTAGTCTGGTTTATAGTTTTTTAACTTATAATCCCACTCTGGATAGGAAAAATGATTTCCAATATCCTTTTCATCTAAAATTTCCAATGTTGTTCCAGATCCAGACTCACTGGTTCGAGTGGTATGAACTGGATCTTCCGTTCGAATGATATGTTTTAAGTTCAGCTCTTGTAAAGCATCCTCTTCTTCCATATCCTCCTCACCGTCAATGTCACGCCATTGCCCATCAAACTCTTCTACAGTTTCGATTTTTTCGAAATTATGGCCTAACGTATATTCTTCTATTTTTTTCTCATCAACTTCCAAAACTTCAGCATCACTTGGATCCAATTTTTGTTTTGATTCTTTGGACTTTACTTTTTGTTTATCAGATTTTGATATAAAATCTTTTCCTGTGGGAAACTCATGTTTTAAATCAGAGATACATGAAGTTGCATGTGTGAATATAGAAGTGATTTTTTGATATTGTGTTAAATCTTTTTTCCGAATTTTTAATCTCTCGATTCGAATTTCTTTCCAATCACTACGAATGCCAGGAAATACATTTAAAAAACTTCGAAACAAATAAAAGAAAAGATCCCTTGTTATGGGCCTTTCTTCATTTATCTTTTTTATATCTTCTTTCTTCTTTGTTTTAACTGCTTCGAGATTATAAAGATAAGAAAGATAGGCAAGTAAGATCCTAACATATTTCTTGGAAGCGGATTCTGATAAAAACAAATGAACCACTTCCGGAAATTTCAAATAGTTTTGTCCAAAACTTACATTTTCCCCACCAAATATCAGAGTGGTTGGTTCATTTTTTAATGTTTGTAAATATCTTAGGATTCGGCCTTCTTCTAACTCCATCCGATATCCATAATACGGATTAGGTGGTGTGAGTTTTTTACGAATTTTTTTCCAAAGTTTATGACCCTGGTAAAATACAAACTGATCCCATTCCAATGTTATGACCTAAAAAATCAAATCGAAGCTGTCTTGTAAGGCTGCAACTGTATCATTGTCGTCCGAGAGAGGCAAAATGATCGCTGTCCTTCCTGCAAGCCGAGAAGGAAGACCTTTGGCAATTAATTTTGCACAAGAAACAAGAAGCCTTGTCGAAACAGTCTCCGCCAAACCTAACTCTTGTTTATTTCTCACAAGGTTAGCGAATTGAACTAACTTTTTGGCTAGTGTTTCGCTGATACCAGTTTCTCCCACAATGATTTTTTCTTCCACAGCCATTTTCGGGTAAGGGAAATCCATTCCAAGAAATCGTTGTTTGGTGGAAGGTTTTAATTCCTTAAATCCTCTTTGGTATCCTGGATTGTAGGATGCAACGAGTAAAAAATCTGGATGTGCACTCACCTCTTCATTTTTTCTTTCTAAAAATAAAGTGCGACGGTGGTCGGTTAAAGAATGAATGGTTACTAGTGTATCGGGTCTTGCTTCTGCAATTTCATCCAAATAAACAATGGCTCCTTCTTTGACTCCTGTTGTTAAGGGTCCATCCATCCAAATGGTATCGGCACCTTTCACTAAAAATCTTCCGACGAGATCCACGGAAGAGGTTTCATCGTTACACAAAATTGTAATGAGCCTACGACCCATTAGGTGAGCCATATATTCCAAAAATCGAGACTTACCGGATCCAGTGGGGCCTTTCAACAAAAGCGGCAGAGAATTCTCTGCCGCCATTTGAAAGATTTCTATTTCCTTACCTATTGGTTCGTAATAGGGTGCTTTCTTTGTTAACATAAATTAATCGAGGTCACCAAGATTTTTTCCGACAGCTTCATTGGAAGGAAGACCGTGTCGAATGAAATCCACAATGAAATAAGCGATACCAACAGTAAAGAGAGTAGCCGCAAGTAACATTCCAATGAAATGGAATATAATTTCTTTTTGAACCACGAGGAAGTCCATCCCCAATTTACGCTCCAGATACACTTGTGTGATTCCGGCAACAGCAAGTGCCCCTGTCATTCCTAACATTCCAATATTGGAAGCCCAAAATGCCAAATAACCAGACATTCCAGTAAATAGTTTTCTTCCAGTTAGATTTGGCATAGCATAAGAAATCACAGCTAACACTAACATAGCGTAGGCTCCCCAGAAGGCAAGGTGCCCGTGCATCGCAGTGATGAGTGTTCCATGAGTCCATTGGTTGACAGAAGGCCAAGTATGCGCAAAACCTAAAAATCCAGCTCCAATGAAGGACATCATCGCACTTCCCAAAGTCCAATAAAGAGCAATTTTGTTAGGATGGTTTTTACCTTTTTTGCGATACATATTGAGTGCCCAGATGGCCATCCCAAGAAAAGCCAGTGGTTCTAAAGCAGAAAAAATTCCACCGATCATAAGCCAATACTTAGGAGTTCCGATCCAATAGTAGTGGTGACCCGTACCCAAAATTCCAGAAAGGAAGGTTAAACCCACAACTACGTATAACCATTTTTCAATGACCTCTCTATCCACTCCTGTAAGTTTGATGAGTAAAAAGGCAAGGATACCACCCATAATGAGTTCCCATACTCCCTCAACCCAAAGATGAACCACCCACCATCTAAAGTAAGAGTCAAGTGTTTGGTTGTCAAAGTAGATCATACCTGGTAGATAAAGTAAAGCCGCACATAACAATCCAAAGAATAACACAAGTTGTGTTGTACTTCTTTTTTTAGCCTGCCAGATTGTCATAGCGATGTTAAACAAAAATGTTAATACATTCACAACAACCAAATAATCGAGTGGTCTTGGGATTTCTAAGAACTTACGGCCTTCCCACCAATTAAAATGAAAACCAATAATGGCAATCACCCCAACAACAACCCAAGATAAAAGTTGAATGTAAGCTAGTTTAACACTATACAACTCTCTGTCTGATTCTTCGGGAATGATGTAATAGGCAGCTCCCATAAACCCGGTTAACAACCATACGACGAGTAAATTTGTATGTGTGGCACGAGCGGTATTAAATGGAATGAAATCATGTAGTCCATCTAATCCAATACGAGCAAACCCCATTATGAAACCATATACGATTTGTAAAGACAAGAGTAACATACAAGTTGCAAAGAACCAATATGCGACCTTTTGTGATTGGAATCTCATTGTTTCTCCTTATTTCAACGCAGAAAGGTAAGTTACGATGTCTTTTCTTTCTGGATCAGTTAACGGCAACTTTGGCATATTTGTTCCCGGTTTGATGGCTTGTGGATCTGATAACCAACGATTGAGATAATCAGAATCGAACTTAGAACCTACATGATCAAGTGCAGGCCCAACATTTCCACCCTTACCACCTACGGCATGACAGGCGATACAAAGTTGGGAAAATTTTTCCGGTTGAGACAAAACAACGGCATTTGATTTAACCTGTGGGATTTGCGGAGTTGCAATGGAATCAATGGGGATATTTGGTTTAGGAGGCCATCCGTTGGCATTAATTTTACCTACCCAGTCAAGAAACGCAATGACTTGCACTTTCTCTTCCTTTGTGAAGTTATACTTCACCATCTTCCTTTCTCCAGGAAACATTGCCTGTGGATCATCTAAAAATACATCGATCCATGTGGCACCACGTCTTTCGACAACCTTAGTAAGATCTGGGGCATAATAAGCACCTTCACCTAACAATGTATGGCATCCCATACAATTGTTTTTTTCCCAAATTTCTTTTCCTTTCAGAACATCTTCTGTCATATTCTGCACATTGGTTCGGGTATCATTTTGTCGCACGGTATCCACTGTGAGAAACACAAAGATTGCACTGAACAAAAAGGTGCCCCCCAAAAAGAACGCCCTTGCTTGCGATTTAGATAGCATCCTTACCTCCTAATTTTCATTGCATGAATTGTAGGTGCAGATTTTAATTCTTACATTGATTCAAATCAAGTACGATTTCATATTTTTACATTACAATAAGCTAAACAAAACAGAACGAACGTTAATTGAATGTTAGAATCATTATAATCCATAACAGAACCCTGTTCGCATTGAGAGACCGTACGAATTGTTCTATTTTTTTGATACGGGATCCGTTTACAGAAAACAATTATTTTGAATATAAAATCATTTTAATTTAATATTCTATTTATTTAAAATATATAGGAAAGAAGGAGTATTCGATGTCCGATGAAAAAGATTTCCCTAATCAATCCTTATGGTATCCACCTGGAGGAATCCTCATTTGGATGATTGTACTTGTCGAAGTGCTGACTTTCTGTTTGGGAATCGGTTCCCTTTTGTATGATAAATCCAAGGATCCAACTGGATTTTTGATGATGCAATCGAAACTAACAAAAACTTTTGCGTTTTGGAATACAATCTTTCTACTCAGCAGTGGATTTTGTATTGCCCTTGCTGTGTTTTATAAAACCAAACAGAAATTAAACTATTTTACAATTCTTCTATCTGCTTCTATTGCATTTGGATTTGCTTTCCTTTTTCTTAAATTTTATGAGTTTCGAGAGAAATGGAACTTAGGTTTCGATTTGGATGGTAATATTTTTTTTAGTTATTATTGGTTACTCACAGGATTTCATTACTTACATGTAGTTGTAGGAGTGCTCATTCTTTTTATCATATATAGGAGTCGTAAAACAATATCATTCGAAAACTTAGAGGCTGGAGCCATATTTTGGCATATGTGCGATTTAATCTGGCTTCTTTTATATCCCGCGCTGTATTTGATTCAATAGGAGGTAAAATGAAAAGCATCGTAACCACTTATATCATTTTATTATTCATAGTATATTATTCCTTTTTTGGAATGGGAACCTCAATTCCCGGAAATTGGAATTTGATCCTCATGAGTGCGGCTAAATTTCTATTCATTTGTTTTGTATTTATGAATCTGAAAGAGGCTCATCTATTTTGGAAAGTCACCTTTCCGATACTCATTGGAATCTATTCTTTTAGTATCTGGATTCTAACTTAAAAATGATCCCAAACGGGAAAGGAGTGTGGTTTTTGCGGGATATTGCCTGGTCGGTTTAAAATGACTACATCCATTCCCGCCGAACTTGCTGCCTCAGCTTCCTCTACTATATCAGTAAAAAAACGAATTTGATTGGGAGAAGATTTTAATTCTTTGATAATGTTCTCATAACTTTGTTTTTCTCTTTTCCCACCAACGGCGGTATCATAATAAGAAACAAAATAATTTCTCAAATCACCTAACTCTGAATACTGGTAAATCAAAATTTGGGCTTCAACAGAACCAGAAGAATACACATGATTCTGTATCCCATCTTCCTGTGCTTTTTTTAAAAACCCAGGAACATCTGGATAGACAGTGCTCTTGA
Organism: Leptospira noumeaensis; assembly: GCF_004770765.1. Taxonomy (NCBI): domain Bacteria; kingdom Pseudomonadati; phylum Spirochaetota; class Leptospiria; order Leptospirales; family Leptospiraceae; genus Leptospira; species Leptospira noumeaensis. The sequence goes on from NZ_RQFK01000026.1 coordinate 142,428, forward strand.
TTTCACCCGATTCATAACCTTGTTTCCAGATTTTTCCTTGGACTTCTTTTAAAGGGCCAAATTTACGATCCTTCTCAATTAAGTATTCAAAATAAGATGGAACAATCTCAGGAGAAAAAGACAAAAGTTCTGATTTTAGATTGGATTCAGTTTTAGAAAAACGAGATACAAACTTTTCTTCTCTTAAAACGATATCCTTTTCAAATTCCAATCGAATTTCTTCCCATTTAACCTCCGTAAACTGATAGTCTTTTAGGAAAGTAACAATATGTTTTTTAGCATAGGGAAAAAGGATTTGATGGACAAAGGCAATCGGTGCCGTTGTCCCTTCGATATCGAGTAAGTTATGTTTGATCATATTACTGTAGTAATTTTATCCTTCTGTTAACAAACGATTTCGCATTGTTTCTTCATCTTTTTCGTAGTTAAAAAGAATGAGAAACCAAGCCAATGCACAAGGGATCCAAAACAAAATCGATAAGGATAGTGCCAAAGCGCGATCGGTTGTTAAACCTAAAATTACAGCAGACATTGCAGGCCCAAGACCTTTTCCCAAATTGTCTGTCAGGTTATAAAGAGAAAAGATAGCACTTCTTGATTTTGGAGAGTTCACATTGATAAGCACCGCGCCTACATTCGGCCCCGTGATGGAGATGAGTATACCAGTGATTACGTTTAGTCCAATAAATAATGCCATATTTCCAACAATGTTAAATGCATATAACAAATATACTGCTGGGAAAATTCCAAATATAATGGAGAAGATGCAGAGTAAAGGTTGGTATTGTTTTTTTATATTATAAAGTAACTGACCAAGCACTCCTCCAAAAAATGATCCAATAAAAATACCTATGGCAGCAAAAGTGATCATACCAGCAGCGACTTCTTTTGAAAACAGATAAGTGTTTTCATAATAATCTGCTAAAAAAACAAAAAACACACCCCATGGGATACAACCAGGAATGCCTTGTAAAAATACACCTATGTTGGTTTTATTTTCAAAAAGTATTTTAAAGTCTTTGAATGTAATTTTGTGCGAAAGAGTGTTTGCTGCGTCGACTTCTTCGGAACCACCACGTTTTGGTTCTTCACAAAACACTAAATAAATGAAAGCAAAAAGAAAAGAAGGTGCTGACATATAAATGAATGAAGCCCTCCATCCATTAATGGGATCAGCCCCACCTAAAATTCCTCCCAGTAACTGACCAACACCCACACCAAGGCCAATCATAAGCGAAACATAACCAGTGGCGATTGCCCTTGAATGACTTGAAAAATAATCACCTATCAGACTATAAATCAAAGGAAATATTCCCCCTAGTCCAAATCCACAAAGTGTACGCAAAATCAAAAACTCATTATAGGAAGTAGCAAAACCAGATAAAAAACAAGGAATTTCACCAAGTAAAACAGCAGCAATTAACAAACGTTTGCGCGAAAATGCTTGTGAAAGATACCCCATCGACAAAGAAACCAAAGCACCCAAAATAAAAAATAAAGTTGGTACTTCGGCACCAAATTTCCAATCAATCTCTGCCTGACTTGTAATTCCGAGAGAAGCGGCAATATTTTTCATATTCGGTGCAATTAAGTTTTGATCACCAAACAAAAAGAATGTGAGGGCAAGAATTACCCAAAATGCCAAAATTCCTCTAGACCCATGGTCTGCGAGTTCGCCAAGGCCAATGAATCTCAAATAGGATGTATCTCGTTTTGTTTGTTTTTGGTTCATGGATTGTTTTTCCTTTCTATTTGTTTTCGATAGACAAAAATAAATGAGAGCGTAAATAAAAATCCAAGAAACCCTACTACAGCAAAAAGAGATAAATCCCAACTGGTAAGAATGGATCCATTCCAAATTTCTGGATTTGAATTGTTCGAGATGGTTGGGAGTGGTTTTCCACCAGAAAATGTAAACTCAACAGGAGTCCCAAAATCCAACGAACTTAGAACATAAGCGCTAAGACCAGGAGGAACGTCTTTATCCAGTTTGGTGACAGGTGTCCCTTCACCCGTTTTAATTTCCATATCTTGTGGTTTTACAAAGATAGGAAATTTTCCATTCTCTGATTCAATTAACATTCGTTCGGTGAATTTATCAAACTGATTCGGAATGAAATAGGAAATTTGCATTTCCGAAACACCAGGAAGGATGGCACGATCCAATATCCTTCCTCCATTTTTTCCTTCTGGGATCCCCAGAGGAATTGCCATCTTACTTCCAGGTTGTTGGATTTGGGCCAAAATTTCTGTGGCTTCTGCTGCTACAGAATATTCTAAAGGTGATAATTTAGAATCAAATGATTTTGGAGGTTTGCTTGAGTTATCAATCAAAAACAATTTGAAAACACGAAGTCCTTTTTTCTCTCGCATAACTTGCATTAAACTTTTAATCGCCACTTGTTTGCGATCCGCACCTGTGTCATACACGGTAACATCCTGAGGAGATGTACGAAACTTAGAAGTTGGTGGAATCATTTTATTATAATTCACACCTTGGTATTGGATTTGTAAAAGAATGGGTGCTCCTTCCGGCAATTCCGTTTCAGGAAAACGAAATTTTCCAGATTGTGGGCCAATGTCTGCCAAAGGAACCATTGCTCCTTGTAAAGCTAACATTCGAATGGAATCTGCCTTACCCAATCCACCCGTTGTACCATTTTGAATGGTTCCATAAATGGAAAGTTTTTCCGCATAACTGCTGCTTGAGAGAAAAATGAGGATCAATATTGAAAATAGATGGCTTCGAAACATTCTGATACTTTTTCTCGTTCTTTCGATTCCAATCCAAGTGAAAAAACGAAAGTTTTTAAAAATTTAGAGGCGACAATAGAGGGTACTGGACATAATGTTTTAGATAGGAAAGGAAAGCCCGGCTACATGAAGCAACTGAGCGAAATCGTTCACAATTCCTCAAAAGATGAGAGGGATATACTACTAGAATACCAAAATATCGATGTTTCCAAGCTGGAAACTCTGAACGTTTTGGGAATTCCCATCGATAATGTCACTACTGACGAAGCCATAGCCAAACTCTTTCGCGTGCTTGAGAAAAAAGAAGGCATGCACCATGTTTTATTTTTAGATCCCATCAAACTCATGAGGATGCGTCCCAAAAAATCACTCCACCGCATTGCAGAAAAAGCAGGAACTATATTGGTGGAAGGTGCAGGGATTGGTTGGATGACTTCTGGAAGACTCAAAGAACGAGTCACTCCGATTGCTGTCATGATGGATCTCATTCGTTTGGCAGAACTCAAAGAATTCACAGCATTCATCTTTGGAGCCAAAGATGAAATTGTGGAACGCATTTATTTCAACCTCACAAGACATTTTCCCAAAGTTCGAATTGTAGGAAGGCATGCAGGCCATCTCGATAGACAGAGAGAAATGCGAGTCAAAGAAGCCATTCGTAAAACTGGCCCGGATATCATTTTCCTTGCTATGGACTTTCCAAACCAAGAAATTTGGATCGAAAATAACACTGGATACTTTGGTAAAGCGGTTGTGATTGGGGTGGGAGGCGCCTTAGATATGTTATCTGGTGCTGATAAAAAAGCACCAGAGTGGTTTAAGGAAAGAGGACTCATCTGGCTTTGGAGGATCATCGCAAGACCCTACCGAATCCAAAGGATGTGGGAAACTGTTTACTTCTTATTACTTGGGATCCGCGAACGATTCCGCAAACATTAATTCAAAATACAAATCAAGAACAAACCAATCTCGGAGGATAGAATGTATCTATCCTCCATTCACCAACTTCTTCCTAATTTTTTAGAATCTATTTTTTAATTTGATCCAAACGGTCAAGTGTAGGCGCCAACCAATCCTCTAACAATGGTTCGCGGTCAAGTTTGGCACGAGCAAACACCAAATCTTTATTGGAATTTGCAATTTCACTCACAGATCCAATCTTTCTTGCCGTTTCCATTGCTTTCCAATAGTATTTGAGGGCATTGATGGTATCTTGTTTTTTCTCATACACTGCCCCAATATTGTTATAAAGAGCAGTGAGGGTTTCATAAACTTCCCTATGGTCAGAGTTTTCTGTATCGACTCGACCCAAACTTTGTTCTTTGAGTTCAAAATCATCCTTTAACTTCAGATAGTTACCAAGAGCTGCATTGTATTGTCTTGTATAATAGAACGCATTTCCTTTTCCAAAAAGTAAGGTAGCATTATTATAAATATCTTCTTCTGGAAGTTCTGCCCAAAAATCTAAACTTTGTGCAAAGTCTCCATGATTGTAATCAATCCAACCCAAATAATAATAACATTCTCTCAAAATCTTTGGATCTTTGGAGATATCACGATCCAGGGCCGCAAGAAAAGACTCACGAGCCATAAAAAGTCCGTTTCTTCTTTCTTTTTCTTCATAAGATAAAGTGCCAATACTACGTTCTGGATAGATTTTTTTACCAGGGAATTCCCGTATATTGTCTGTTACATTTATGCCAGCAGCTTCTAAAAATTGGATTTTACCTAAGTTAAACGAAATCCTTCCGGGGCTTCCTTCGAGTAAGGTTTCATCCTCATCTCTTTCTCCGAGGCGGTCACGATAGTTTTGGTAACGATCATCGGCTTCTCGCAGTAACTTCACTGCTTCATCATAATTTTCCGTTTGAATATAATACTCAGCCATTAGCAATACTGCTAAGTAGTGGCGAATATCATAAGTGGATGCCAACTCCAATTGTTTGAGGGCGCGTGCCGCTTCCTCTTTTTTGAAATAGAACCTTGCTCTTTGGTAATATCCTTCCGCAAATTTGGAACCACCCTCTTTTCCATAAGCAATGTTTAGGAGGTATTCCACATTATCATCAATTTCCATCCCAGTGACTTGGTCTTCTGGATTGATATTGTATTTGATTCTGACTTCTTCGGAATCCAAATCGATATAAAAGGATGCAAGTTTCGCCAATACAAATAGAGATAATTCATCTTCTATATTGAGAGCATTTCGAACCTGTCTGTGGTGATTGAGTACATACTGTGGATTTTTATCTCGTTTCCACATTTCGATGTAGGTTGATAAAATCCCACCATGCCCAATTGCATTTTTTGGATACTTTTCAATGATATCGTTATAGTATTTAACAGCTGTTCCAAACTCTTGTTTGTTATAAAAAATCTTTGCGATTCCTGCAATGGCGTCTACGTTATCAGGATCTCCCCCATCGGTAAACACTCGTTTGAAGTATTCAATGGCGAGATGGTCATTTTTATATTTCTTGCGATTACTTCCTGGTGGTACTTCGATAAAATCCTTTCTATGGAAGGAGTGGAAAGTTCCAAGGGCAATGTAAGTATCAATATCATGGACATTGTATTTGAGGCGAGAAGCAATGTAGGCACCCGCTTTTAAAACCTTTCTTGGGACTTTATCTTGTGAAGTTAAGTAAAAAGCAAGTTCCGATAGTGGTCTACGTCCAGCCGTTTCTACACCTGCATCATTCCATTCTGTTTTTTTCGCAAAACTAATATTTGGTACTTCTTTTCTGTTTTCCCAAGCGCGTTTGTGTTCCTTGTCTTCTGGTTCATAACCAAAATCTGGTTCCACTTTCCCAAAACATTTTTCAAAAGCTCTTTCATACTGACCGGCTTTGGTATAAGCAATACAGTATTTATTCAAAAATTCTAAGTTATGAGGAAAAATCTCTTCCCCTTTGATAAAATAATTTTCTGCGTCCGCGAGGAGTTTTTTCTTCTCCAATGCATCCGTTTCATAACTAAACTCTTCGATTTTTTCAAGTCCGAGAGCATACTGTGCTTTTGCACGATAAGGAACAATTACATACTTCCAAAGAGTTACAATTCCAAAAACTAGGAATACAGCAGCCGCAGAAGACAAAATGGTTCTACGAACTAACTCTCGTTTGCGGGCAGCACCTTCTTTGGTATATGCATCTCGGCTTGCAATGATGGGAACTCCATCAGCAGCAAACTTACCAGTAGAATCACTGAGTTCGACTCGTTCTCCCAGAAGACCACTTAGGTAACTTGCAATGTCTTCTGGTTTTTGTTGGGCCTTAATGAGTTCAATGATTTCTTTTTGATTACGAACCGGAATCCTTTGGTTCACAATCGTATCAATGATGGTTCGTCTTAGTTTTGGTGGGTAACGAAGTAATTCTGCTTGAATGACTGCTAACTCTTCATCGGTTAAGTTAGCTTCGAGAGATTCTTCTGGTTCTTCTTCCTTACCAAGAGACATGAGGTCTTCCTCAAATCCCCCTGGCCCATCAGAACCAAAGTCATCCATCGTGGAAACAGGCATATCATCAATCGATGGTACCAAATCGTCAAATGAAGGAGCTCCTAAGTCATCATCCAGACTCGGTGGTTCCATTCCCACACCCAAGTCTCCGAATGGATCATCAAACCCACCACCCATGTCAGCAGGTTCGTTGTCACGAGAAGGAGTGGACGGACTGTCCATACCACCAAACGGATCATCCCCAAAACTTTCAGTAGCAGCAGGGGTCGAACCCATATCCGCAAATGGATCGTCACCAAAAGAAGAATCACCGCCAGAACTTGGAGATGACATATCACCAAACGGATCATCGGCGGAATCTGTATCAGAGGAAGGAGTGTTATCTCCACCTAAATTAGCAAAAGGGTCATCCCCAAAACTTTCAGTAGCAGCGGGAGTGGAACCCATATCCGCAAATGGATCATCGCCGGCAGTGGTAGTGTCTGTTCCTCCGCCAAAATCAAAATCATCTCCGGAAGGTGTGGTTTCTTCCGAACCAGAATCAAAACCAGCAAACAGGTCTTCGTCGGTAGTTGGTGGAGTGTCATCCCCACCTAAATTTGCAAAAGGATCATCGCCAATGACTGGTGCCGGTTTGTCTTCTAAGGGAGCTTCATCAATCGCATCTAAATTGCCAAAAGGATCATCACCGAAACTTTCAGTAGCGGCAGGACTAGAACCCATATCCGCAAATGGATCGGCTTCTTCTGTGGCAGGAGAATCGGTAGCAAAAGGATCTGCATCGTCTGCAGGAGTGGGCGGTGTATCAAAGTCAAAATCGTCTGCGGCTGGTGTGGGTTTAGGACCTTCATCACCAAGTAGTTCATCTAAATCAATTCCATCATCTTCCTCCGCCTCACGGTTAGGAAGTTTGGGAGCACCAAAATCATCGTCCTCGTCGAGACCAGTAAATGGGTCTCCAGCGCCGGAATCACCTGCCCCTTCATTATCAAAATCATCGAAGGCAGAGCCTGAATTTTCGTCGGAATTGGATTCTGGTTCTTCAGGTGCGATGGGATTTGTATATCCCAGTTTCTCACGTAAAACCTTCGCCATCGGATTTAAGTCTTCCGATGAGAGCGGATTTTTATTGAGAGCCGAAAACATCGTCTCGATTTGTGTGATTTCTTCCGGACTCAATTTGTCTATCGGCTCAGCCATTTAAGGGTCTATTCCTAATGAATTATCGGCCCCTTCTCAAAATGACAGAATATTTTTTTTATTATGTCAGATGGTTCGCTCGTAAAAAAACCTTTCACTCTCTTTTTTCATTTCTGCCGAAAATTATCTAGAAGGACTCTGCACGACCAACGACTATGATGAAATTCAAATCCATCCGAATCGCCCTATTTTTACTGTTTTTTGTTGGAATTGGAATCTTTGCCGACGACGGGATGGATTGGATTGGAAGTTTTTCCTCAAAAGAACTGGAGATGTCCGATGAAACGGAAAACCAGGATACGGTTTATTACCTCTGGCAATTGGAAAGTCTCAAAAAAAATATCGCTCCACGTTACATCCGTTATCTAGATGTAGAGTCTTACGTATCAACAGGCAAACTCATCCACAGAGGGATTTTATTTACTTACAATGGCCTCCGCGAGGAAGCCGTAGAAATCTGTGGAAGTTTTAATCACTGGGAATGTTCCGAAATGAAACGGAACCAATACGGAATTTATTATACGGTAATTGAACCCACTCAAATCACAGATAACTATGAAGAAGATCCCGTTTACGAATACAAATTCCGAGTGAATGGACTTCTTACTTACGATCCCGAAAATTTTGATAAGTTGGAAGATGGATCAGGGTCTTACTATTCTCGATTCATTTTAGAAAATACCGACACTGACCGCCAAACAAAAACTATGGTTCTCGAAGATTCGGCAAACGAAGAACGCGACTTACGAACAGTTAAATTTCAAATTTACCTTCCAAACGCAGAAGTGGTTCGTGTGGTGGGAAGTTTTAACGATTGGAACCCAGAACACGATTTCCTTAAAAAAGATAGAAAGGGTGTGTTCACGCTTGAAAAAAAATTGTTACCTGGTGAATACCATTACCAATTCATTGTTGATGGGGAATATATGTTGGATACTTACAATCCAACCACCAATATCAAAGTAGACACCAATGAATCGGTATCTTCTCTACTCGTTCCAGAAAGAAATTATGCCTTAGAACGTAAGATGTAGATTGTTTGATTGAATCCAATCGAAGTTTGTATGATTGAATTCATGGATCGAGGATGATCCTTTCGATTTAGGAAATACAGGTTTTGGGTTTTGACTTACTTCTCTAGAGTTGCTGTCATGGAACCTTTTGAAGAACCCATTCTTGGATCCGGGCCATAGTTCAAAATTCGTTCGTGGACAAACTCCGCATGTTCTAATTCACCAGTGAAGACTATGGTTTTTTTTCTGGTGTCCACTTCGACCGCATGTTGGAAAGCCTTTTCCCAAGGCATTTGACATACATCCATTAACATCTCGATGACGTATTCATAGGTATGAAAGTCATCATCCCAAAGAACAACCTTCCAAGGCCCATCGTTTAGGCGTGGCCTAATTTCAGTTTCTTCTAAGATGGAAGGTTGGGAAGCTCCGGCACCGGTCATAACCGAAACCAAAACCTTACTTTTTCTTTTTGGAAATTGCGAGTTCTACGTGTGAAACAACGTCTTTAGCACGAAGACCAAAGTAGTCGAGTAAACCACTCCAAGTTCCTGATTTACCGAAGGTATCTTTCATCCCCACTTTTAAAATAGGAACAGGATACTCTTCCGAAAGGAGTTCAGAAACTGCAGAACCGAGGCCACCGATCACATTGTGTTCTTCACAAGTTACAATCGCACCACATTCTTTTGCTTTGGCGATGATGGCGTCTTTGTCCAAAGGTTTGATGGTTGCCATATTGAGAAGGCTTGCGTTAATTCCTTTTTCTTTCAAAAGGCCAACAGCAATCATCGCTTCGTTTACCATCACACCATTGGCAATGATACAAACGTCCTTTCCTTCCGAGATGACTTCTGCTTTTCCAATTTGGAACTTGTAGTTTTCTCTTTCGATGACAGGAATTGCTGGACGACCAACCCTTACATACACAGGACCTTTGTAATCTGCAATGGCATGGATGACTTGTTTGGTTTCGTTAAAATCAGAAGGACAAATCACAGTCATTTCTGGAATGACTCGCATGATAGCAAAATCTTCAATACATTGGTGAGAAGCACCGTCTTCACCCACAGTGATTCCACCATGAGAAGCAACTAGTTTTACGTTTACTTTTGGGTAAACCACACTATTACGAACCACTTCCCAAGCTCTGCCAGATAAAAACATAGCAAAACTGGAAGCAAAAGGCACAAACCCAGAAAGAGCAAGGCCTGCCGCATGACCAACTAAGTTTTGTTCAGCGACACCAACGTTAAAAAAACGTTCAGGATATTTTTTTTTAAAATCCGCAGTTTTAGTGGAACCGGAAAGATCCGCATCTAAAACTACGACATCTTGTCTAGATGCACCTAACTCAACTAAGGCTTCGCCGTAGGCATCTCTCGTTGCTTTTTTGTCTGCTGTGGATTGGCTAGGTGCTCCCATGATTTATCCTTTTTTTAAAGCTTCAGCTTTATCAGTTTTTTCCCAAGTAAATGTGTTACCTGTTCTACCAAAGTGACCGTAAGCCGCAGTTTCTTGATATTTTCTTCCTTTTCCAAGAAGATCAAGGCCATCCACAATTCCTTTTGGAGTGAGCTTGAAATTTGCAAGAACTCGTTTTGCGATTTCTTCATCAGAAATGGTTCCTGTTCCAAATGTATCGACTAGAACAGAAACTGGTTCCGCAACACCGATGGCATAAGCAAGTTGTACTTCACATTTGTGAGCAAGACCAGCAGCCACTACGTTTTTTGCAATATAACGGCCGATATATGCTGCTGAACGGTCTACTTTAGATGGATCTTTTCCAGAGAAAGCTCCACCACCGTGACGACCCATTCCACCGTAAGTATCTACGATGATTTTACGTCCTGTAAGACCTGTATCACCGTGTGGCCCACCAATTTCAAATTTACCAGTAGGGTTAATAAAATAACGAGTGTTTGTAAGAAGTTCTTTTGGAATGATTTTTTTGATACATTCTTCGATGACTGCTTCTTCGATTTGTTTATGAGTCACACCTGGTTTGTGTTGCGTAGAAATTACAACAGTATCGACTCTTTTTGGTTTTCCATCTTCGTATTGGATGGTAACTTGCGATTTTGCATCAGGACGCAACCAATCGATTTTTCCTGTGTGTCGAAGGTCAGATAGGTTTTCCAAAAGTTTGTGAGAGTAGTAAAGAGGTGCAGGCATTAGTTCTGGAGTTTCCGCGATTGCAAAACCAAACATAAGACCTTGGTCACCAGCACCTTGTTCTGTGTGAAGTCCTTCCCCTTCGTTTACCCCTTGGGCAATGTCTGGAGATTGTGCATGAACGTGGGAAGAAACCACAGCAAAATCTGCATCGAAATACATATTGATATCGTTATAACCAATTTTTCGAATCACATCGCGGGCCACTTCTTGTGTGTCCACTTTTCCTTTACTTGTGATCTCACCGGCAATCACAACTAGGTTTGTTGTTACCAGAGTTTCACAAGCAACACGGGATTTTGGATCTTGGGCTAAATATGCATCGAGAATGGCATCGGAAATTTGGTCACAGACTTTGTCTGGGTGTCCTTCAGATACGGACTCGGAAGTGAAGATATAGTTTTTGAGAGATGACATTTTTTTACCTTACTTGGTTAAAATTTAGAGTTTAGGCGGTACGTCAATAGAATTGTCAGGGAAACGTTCCCGCACATAGGATTCCAGGTTTGCCGCATTTTTCCCCATGGCAATTTCCAATTTTTTGGCGTATTCATCCATTTGGCTCTCCGAAAGACCTTTCGGAACAAAAAAAGGTTCTCCGTATTGGATGAAAAGACGCGCCCCAAATTTAGGGAAAAAATGTCTGTCCCAACTTTTGAAAGTATAAGCGCGGTCATAACAAGAATGCAAAAATAGGATGGGGAATCCGGTGAGAGAGGCCGTCACAATGACACCTGGTTTTACTTCTCGCCTAGGCCCTTTTGGACCATCTACGGTAAAAATAGGAACTGCCCCTTGTTTCATTTCTTTGAGGATATTACGAAAGGCACCCGTTCCTCCCCTTGTGGAAGAACCTCGCACAGAACGTAAGTTAGAGCGAGCAAAGGTTTGGTGGATGATTTCTCCATCTTTCGATTGTGAAACAAGAGCGACCATATCTGCTTTTTTCTTTCGTTTCAAATACTGGGTCGCATGTCGGTAAAGAGAAAGAGTTGTTTCATGAAAAACAGCAATGATATATCCAGAACCAGTTTCAATGACTTTGGCACTTTCTTCCGGGATCATCAACTTTTGGTTTCTGATGAATAGATACCAAACTCTTACGATGAAGTGAACCACCCAACTCAGGATGATGTATTTGGTTTTGGAATAGGGTTTTTGTTTGTTATCTGGAATCAAAAAGAATGGTCCTTACCGATCTCCCAAAGGATATCGTTTTCATATACTTTCACTTGTGGAGGTAATCCTTTTTCTGGTTTGTCGTGTAACAAAGAATGGATCATGGATTTGGCAACGTACTCACCAGGAATGGGTTTGAATTTTTTGAGTCCAAGTAATCCAAATGGAATTAGATTCCCAAGAAACTCCCCTACTTTTTCCCCCACTCTCACTTCGTCTCTTTCGCCAATCAGAAGTGATGGTCTAAAAATTCCAAGGAAGGGAAATTGCAAGTTACGAAGTTCCGTTTCAATTTCACCTTTCACTCGGTTATAAAATATAGAAGAATTGGCATCGGATCCCATAGCGGTAATGATATAAAATCCAGGAACATTTTTTTCCTTAGCTTGTTTGGCCGCAAGGAGAGGATATTCGTAATCAATCTCTTTGAATTTTTCCTGGCTTCCTGCTTTGTTAATGGTAGTGCCTAAACAACAAAACACAGCGTCCAATCCATCGGGAAGGGAAACCTTTCCAGATTGAAAGTCCTCCCAACTTACTTGTATGACTTCAATGGGAACATTGGGATTAGAAGGGGACTTGGAACTTCTGGCCCAAACAATTACCTTTTTGATTTGGGGATAAAAAACAAGAGAGAGTAACACTTGTTTCCCGATAAGGCCAGTTCCGCCAAGGAGTAATATTTTCATTTGATCTCCAAACTACGAGCAAGCATAGAATCAGTAAGATTGAGTTTTTCTTGGAATTGGATTCCTGCGATATAATAAATTACATTTTTGATTTTTGAGTTTTGAGTCCACATGATAGTCCCTTCAAAGAACATCCGTTTGGTGCCTTTTGCCCAAACAATACTTCCCAAAACCTGGGATTCAATTTCATCGCTGAGTAAATCGTCCTCACCCAAAAAACAAAGGCCTTCTTCTGAAATATTCCCCAACTTTCCAAACAATGTGATCCCTTCTAAATCTAGTTGGACCTCAAATTCAGAAAAGTCACCGGGGGATATTCTTGGCAGCCTTCGCTCACTTTCCATAGCAACAAGGTATAAGGATTCCTAATATTGGAAACGAAAAAAGCAAATTAGAACTGAAAGTAAATGAACGGAACGGAATTTTCCGGTGTAGCTAAATTTAAGACAAGAAAGAGTATGGGGTACAGGGCAAATTCCAAACTGGCGGGGATTTGTTTGCCTTTTCCCTTTTCAAAGATAAAATAACCGATGATATGGCCTAAATAGAGGAAAAATAGAATCCAAAGGAAGTCTTTCCACATATAAGGCCGGATTTGTCCCGCCTGGAATGTAAAAATTCCCCGGATGTGAATCCAAGCATTTTCCCAAGTGAGAGAACGAAAGAAAACAGCACCCAAAAAGAAAATGGAACTATTTAGAAGATTCTGAAAGAGCCAAAGAGGGACCGCATACCAATGTTTGGTTTTTTCCTGGTCTTTTTGGTCAGGAAACCATTCTTTCCAAACTTCTTCCAAAACATAAAAAAATCCGTTGAGACTTCCCCAAAACACAAAAGTCCACTGGGCTCCGTGCCAAACCCCACTCACAAACATGGTAAACCAAAGATTAAACTTTCGCCTGACGGAAGTTACTCGACTTCCACCCATAGGAATATAAATATAATCTCTTAACCAAGAATTTAAGGTCATATGCCATCGACGCCAAAAACCAGAAACAGAAGTGGCAAGGAATGGTAAGTTGAAGTTTGTGGGAAGTTTGTAACCAAGTAACATGGCACTTCCAATGGCCATATCCGAATACCCACTAAAATCTAAATATACCTGGATTCCACCAAGAGCTGCAGCAATTAACAAAGCGTAGGCGTGGTGACCAGACGGGTCGGCGTAAATCGTGTCGATGGTTGGAGCAACCATATCAGAAAGTACTGCTTTTTTAAAATACCCTAACATAAAAAACCGAATCGCCACTCGAAACTCAATGTCTTCCAGTTTTTTTGGTGTGTAGAGTTGGGGCATAAAGGTTCTGGCAGTGACAATGGGACCTGCCACAAGTTGAGGAAAAAAACTCACGAACAAAGCAAAACGAATAAAATCTTTTTCAGCCGGGATTTCATTTCGATACACATCGATTGTGTAAGACAAAGACTGAAAGGTAAAAAAGGAAATTCCCGCAGGTAAAATAATTTTGAGAACAGGCAAGGTATCTACACCAAACAAAGGATTGGTGACTGCATTCATCGAAGTAACAAGAAAGTTATAGTACTTAAAAAAACCTAAAATAAAAACTAAGTTCGTAATCAAACTAAAAAGTAACAGATAGTATCGAACCTTCTCTCTTGATTCAGAAGCTAGTTTAATCCCTACAAAATAATCAATAGCAGTGGAAAGTAGAATGAGAGCACCAAAACGATAATCCCAAGACATGTAAAAGAAATAACTACTAATGAGTAGGAAGATATGTAAGATTCGTGTTTCCCTAGATTGATTCGAAAAAATGGTAGGGAATACGTACCAAACCGTAAAAAAAACAAAGAGAAAGAAGACAAAGTATTCAAAATCGGAAAAGATCAATGGGAGATGCCTTCTATTCAGACCAGATTCTTCGAAAAAATGACCATGTCAATCATTTCGGCTTGCAGATGATTCCAGAATCACATAGGATTGGTCTTTAGTTTTTTGTTCAGAACTAAGAGGTAAAAATGAAAAAAATATTAAACACCGCTCTTGTGGGACTTCTGTCCATTGGTTTATTCGCAAATTGCTTTGGAAAATTTGGAGTTACGAAAGCCGTTTACTCTTTCAATGGAAACATCCAAATTGGAACAGGAAAAGTTGCCGGATTCTTTCGTTCCTTACTCATGATTTTTCCACTTTACATTGCTTATGGAATCGGAAGTTTTTTAGACATCGTTGTCTTCAACCTAATTGAATTCTGGACTGATAAAAATCCAATTGCAATGGCTGAGTATGACTTTGATGGAAAACTAGTCAAAGAATACAGCCAAGATGGCCAAACCATCACCCTTACTTATACTGAATGGGGAAAGGTTTTGAAAATGGAAGCTCCTACACAAAAAGGAATGGAAGCTGTTTATTTCTTAAAAGACAAACCAGAAAAAGCATTCCGTTTAGTGAATGGAAAGTATGTAGAAATCTTACAAGTGAGTGGACCAATCCTCCCTCCACTTTCTGCAAAACACATCTAAACCACAACATTGCCCCTAATTTTAGGGGCAATCTCTGACCGATACTTACTTTATGAACCGCTTGTATTTTCTTTCCTTCCTGTTAGTCCTTTCTTTCGGATGCCAAACTCCGCAACAGGTATTCACTCCCTCCTTTCCGACTCACACAGAACAAATCAATCTCAACCACATTCGTATGATTACAAAATCGGAAGCCACCCATTCCGAAACCAAAGAAGAAAAAAAAACTTTGGCCAGGGAACCAGGGGTGAGTGTGGAGTATTCGGAAAACAAAATTCCTTTCATCCAACTCGATTTATTTTTTGAAGATGCAGGAATTAGTATTATAGAAGAAATCATTGCTGGCACTATTTTGGAACATCATATCATTGTGATCAATCAAAAGGGTGAGGTTATCGCCAAACAACCAGTAAACTTCCAAGCCTATGAAATTTTGGAAACTAAAACAGAGGTCATGCGAAATAAAGTGATTGTTGGGGAATCGAAAAAACCTGTCAAAGTGAATAGCACTACTCCAGAAACAAAAATCTCACGCGAAGCCATTGAAAGACAATATACCGATAGAGATACAGTTCCCCAAGTTTTAGAAATCCAAGAAGGGAAAGTTCCCAATCCCGGTGAATACATTAGTATTTATTTGGAGCTCACGTATGTGAACCCACATCTACAACCCAATTGTGAATCGTATGGAGGAAATTGTAACGGTCCCAACCAATATTTTTTTGAAGATGTTACAAGAAGAAACCGTAGGGAATTGGATATTTTACGAAACCGTTATGTGGACGGGGAAGTGGCACAGTTTCCAAACCTAACTCGAGAAGAACAATCAGATTTCAAAACAAATATCAAAAACAAAATTGAATCTAACAATGGTATATCGGGTCCCAAACATGGATTTACCAAATACTTTTTTAGGGAATGGAATTTGGTTTCTTCTCCTAGATATTTCCGAATTTTATCAGTGGTAAAAAATGGGAAACAGTCCGCACAAGAGGATCGAACCGAAGAAAGAAAACTCGTCGAAGATTCAGGAGAAAATTCCAAATCAAACCAGAACGATAACCATTCCATTTTTGATTCGCCAACTCATTCAAAACATAAAAAAAGAACGATTCCAACCCCCTAACGGAACCAAACGGGTGTGGAAATTTCCAACACCCGAAAAACTACAAAAATTCTTTAAGCAGCTTTTGAATCTTTTTTGCGAACACTATCAAACCGAACGGTGGATGCAGTCACTTTGATTTTGGATCTATTTTCGCCTTCTGGACTTTTCCATCGGTTTTGTTTTAGGTTTCCCATGACCGTAACCTTACTACCTTTGGCTAGGTATTCGACACAGTTTTCTCCTAATTTTTCCCAAGCTTCCACTTCAAAGTAAGACACATCTTCCTTGTCTTTACTCTCTTGGTTGCCAGCTGTATGATTGACAGCAACGGTAAAAACGGCGAGAGACTTCCCTCCCGTAATATTTTTTTCTTCTGGGTCGGAGGTTAAATTTCCGTCTAGAATGACATACGATAGATTTTTCATTTGAGTATCCTTACACCAATTTTTTTGGTCATAATAGACCGGTTGTTATTTATATGAATTGGTTTCAAAAAAAGGAAATTTCTGAATAATTTTATGGGACAAGGAACGAAAAAAAAGACAATTCGGATAGACAAGTCACAAGTTCCAAAGAGGATTTCGTTTGTGGGACTTCCCGATTCTGAAATACTTCACCTCTTAACGGCAATTAGCCGTGAATTAGTATGTCTCCATGAACCAGACGGAACCTATATTTATGTAAGTCCCAACTCAGAAAAAATCATTGGTTACAAGTCCGAAGAACTGATTGGTAAAAATCCATACGACTACTTTCACCCTGACGAAAAAAGACTCATCGACGAAAGGTCTCACCAACCAATCCTCCGGGGAGAAACGAACATCCACACAACTTTCCGTTTTTTACACAAAGATGGAAACTACATTTGGTTACAGTCTGACAATCGTTTGACAATCCATCCCACAACAGGAAAAAAATACATCCACACGTCTTCTCGCGATATTTCTGAAAAAATAGATACGGAAGCAAACTTAGAACTTGCGGAACGTAGATTCAAAACAATGTTTCACGATTCACCCATTGGTCTTGTACAAACTAGCAAAAATGGGTTTATCGATGAAACAAACGAGGCCTTCGCCAACTTTTTAGGTTATAAAGTTTTTGAAATCATTGGAAAACATTTTTCT
Source organism: Leptospira noumeaensis (assembly GCF_004770765.1). Taxonomy (NCBI): domain Bacteria; kingdom Pseudomonadati; phylum Spirochaetota; class Leptospiria; order Leptospirales; family Leptospiraceae; genus Leptospira; species Leptospira noumeaensis. The sequence continues at coordinate 159,626 of NZ_RQFK01000026.1, forward strand.
GAAATTAGTTCTGTGGACGAATTGGAAGAAAATTTAAAACTCAGAGATGAAGTCCAAAAAGGAATCATCGACAACTATTCGATTGAAAAACAATACATTCATAAATCGGGAAATAAAGTTTGGGCATCCATTACAGTAACTGTGCTTAGAGATGATAAAGGCCACCCCATCCACTACTTAGCACAAGTCATAGACATTGACGAAAGGAAAAAAAAGGAAACACAACTTCTGGAAAACCTGGAGAATCTCAAAGGGTCGGCGGACCATTTGAACCAAATTTTGGATTTAATACAAAATGCCAATGGTGACTCAGATCCCAAAAATTGGGAAGATCCTTTACTGAAAGCCGTCAAAAATCTAAAATCGCTCCTTTCCGGCGGTTCTTGATGGCACCCACTTAGGAATTCCTGATTTTTACCTTTGGCAGGATGATCCTTCCGAACCAAGAAGAGAGCAATTTTTTAAGTATAATGAGACTTTTCATCGTCAGATGAGAAAAGGACTCTAGGATTATTTTTGGTTCAAAGTAAAATCGAATCTGCGGGAGAAAGGATAGAGGTACGTTCCCAATTAGAGGAAGGAACCATTTTTGTTATGTACTTTTCCAACGGGAGCCGATGATGAATCCAAAAATTTGTGTCATCGACGATGACCAGATCTACCAATTCACGACGAAAAAAATAATTTCGAATGCAGGAATCAAAGGAGAAATCCTAGTTTTCTCTGATGCGGAAAATGCTTTGGATTTTTTTCATGCGGAATTTCAAAACAAAGACAGGCTTCCCGACATAATCTTTTTAGATATCAATATGCCGCTTATGGACGGTTGGCAATTTTTAGATGCCTTTGAAAAAATCTTACCTAGTTTTCCAAAATCCATTGAGGTTTTCCTTGTCAGTTCATCTGTCGACAGCGCCGACACAGACCGTGCTGCCAAAATTCCCATCATCTCCGGGTACATATTCAAACCCTTTACAAAAGAAAAACTTTTGGAATCAATTTCGCACGTCCAATCTTAGCTTGTCAGTATTTTACTTCGTATATAGAAATGGACGCACACCTTATGGATCAGATACTCAATTGGATTGAAACCTATCCTTTGTCTTCCACATTCGTTGGACTGTTGTTGTTTCTTGTTTTGGTTTTTATCCGAGACATCACACAAAAAACGCACACGATTCAGAGAAACTTCCCGATCGTCGGCCGGCTTCGTTATTTCTTAGAAATGATTGGGCCCGAACTCAGACAATATTGGGTGGCCCACGATAAAGAAGAACGTCCCTTCGATCGTACGGAAAGAAGTTGGATTTACGCCACAGCCAAAGGCCAAAACAATAACTTTGGATTTGGAACTACAGAAATCCAATACGAACCTGGATATCCTATCATCAAACACAAAGCCTTTCCTTATCCAGAAGCCAAGGCTTACATCCACAACCAAGACCCAAGTTGTATTCCCTGTTTAAAAATCATTGGGTCCAAACGTAAATTTCCTTATAGACCTTACTCTATCGTTAATATCTCTGCAATGTCCTTTGGTTCTCTTGGTAAAAATGCGGTGTTGGCACTGAATAGAGGTGCGAGGGATTCCGGCGCCTATCAGAACACAGGTGAAGGTGGCCTCAGCCATTACCATATGGAAGGTGCTGATATGGTTTGGCAAATTGGCACTGGATACTTTGGAGCCAGAGACAAATCAGGAAAGTTTAGTTTGGATGTTTTAAAAGAGAAAGTGGCAAAAAATCCATGTATCAAAATGATTGAAATCAAACTTTCACAGGGCGCCAAACCAGGGAAAGGTGGAATCCTTCCTGCAAAAAAAGTAAACGCAGAAATTGCTGCCATCCGCCATGTAGAAGAAGGTAAAGATTGTATCTCTCCCAACTCACACAGTGAGTTTACCAATGTCAAAGAACTCGTTCAATTCATAGAAAGAATCGCTTCTGGAACCGGATTACCTGTCGGAATCAAAAGTGCCGTTGGGGAAATTGAATTTTGGGAAGAACTGGCCCGTGAAATGAAACAAACTTCTCTAGGCCCAGACTTCATCACCATCGATGGTGGAGAAGGGGGAACAGGTGCCGCTCCTCTCACCTATGCAGACCATGTATCCTTACCTTTTAAAATAGGATTCCAAAGAGTTTATACTCTGTTTCAAAAAGAAGGATTGTCCGAACAAATTGTTTGGATTGGTTCAGGAAAACTTGGATTTCCTGACCGAGCCGTCGTAGCAATCGCCATGGGATGTGATCTCATCAATATCGCAAGAGAAGCCATGTTGTCTATCGGTTGTATCCAAGCACAGAAATGCCATACAGATCATTGTCCTGCAGGGGTTGCCACTCAGAACTGGTGGTTGCAACGCGGAGTGGATCCAACCATCAAAGGAAAACGTGCGGCCAAGTACATCCAAGGATTTCGAAAAGAACTTTTGAGTTTGGCCCATTCTTGTGGTTACGAACACCCGGGCCAATTCACAGGCCAAGATATCGAAATTAGTATGGGTATGAACCGGTACCAAACCTTAGAGGGGTTACTCGGTTACAAAAGAGATGAAGTGAATTTTACAAAACTTCAAGATTATACAGTTTTTCCAAAACGACAAGCCTAAATGAAAAAACTCTTTCTGATTCTTATTTTATTCCAACTCAGTTGTCTTTCAGAGGAGAGGAATGTAAAAGCAGAAGCAGAGAAAGGTTATCTGGATCTAAGGAATCACTCTTTTACAGAACACGCATATATTGCCTTAAACGGGGAATGGAAATTTTTTTGGAATACTCCACCTTCTAAAATCAGAGAAACAGATTCAGACTTTTATTTAAATCTTCCTAACCATTGGAATGGATACAAAATGCCTTACGGTTCTTTAGGTGGATTTGGCCAGGCAAGTTTTAGAATCAAAATCAAACTGAATGAAAAACTTTCCGAAACCATGGCCCTCACAGTCCATGAACAGGACACTTCGTACGCCATTTATGTAAACGGAAAGTATTTAGGAGGTTCGGGAATTCCTGGACCCAATGCGAACGAATTTGTTCCACAAGTTAAATCAACTTTGGTTGTTTTACCTGAAACCTCTGACTTAACTATCGATCTTTATGTTGCCAATTATGTACATAGAAAAGGTGGAATTTGGAACGATATTGTTTTATCTACATATACAAATGCAGAAAGTAGACTTACCAAACGAAAAATAAACGAAACCATGTTATCCTCGGTTTTAGCCTTTGTTGGTTTATTTTTTCTAGTGATGTATTTTTACAATCGTGATGGGAAACATACCATGGGGATCTTTCTATTTTCTTTGGCAGTATTCTTTAGAACCATTTCCACCGGAGAGCGAATCATATCAGAATTTTATGATTTTCCTTATTGGTTTTTGTTACGACTGGAATACATTTCTTGGTTCTGGTCGGCTCCCCTACTTTATCATTATTTTTATACACTTTTTCCCGAAGACTTTTCTAAAAAAGTGGGGAACTTCTTTTATACACTTTCGTTCATTTTAAGTTTAGGATTGTTATTACCACCTGTTTATTTTACGGAAACGGCATCCATTTATCCGATCGCTTTTGTTGGTAACGGTGTTTATATTTTTGTTTATTTGTATAGAGCTTACAAAAAAAGCAGAATGGAATCAAAGCTCTTGTTAGCTGGCATGCTCTTAGTTTTAGTTGCTGCCACAAACGATGTCCTACATGCAGAATCTTACATCCACACCATGTACGTCGGTCCTACGAGCGTAGTGGTATTTGTATTTTTGCAAGTCATCACTTTTGGACGGATTGTTCGCCAAAACATCACCAAATCTTTGGAATTTGCCCACGAACAAAAACAACTCAGCCATTCCTTTAGCCGTTTTGTTCCCACAGAATTTCTATTCCATTTGGGTAAAGCGGACATTCGGCAAGTGGATCTAGGTGACCAAGTCCAAAAGAGAATGACCATCCTCTTTGCGGATATCAGATCCTTTACCGAGTTTTCAGAAACATTAACTCCTAAGGAAAATTTTGACTTTTTAAATAGTTATCTCCAAAGAGTGGGTCCAATCATCAGACACAACAATGGATTCATCGATAAATTCATTGGGGATGCGGTAATGGCTTTATTTCCTTATGATACCAATGATGCGGTCAAAGCAGCCGTAGAAATGCAAGAAGCCATTCGGATTTACAACGGGCATAGATCCAATTGTGGTTATATCCCCATCGAAGTAGGAATTGGGATTCACACAGGAAACCTCACCTTAGGAATCTTAGGCGAACACAAACGAATGGAAGGAACCGTTATTTCCGACGCTGTCAACCTTGCCTCTCGGATCGAAGGAATCACCAAACTCTTTTCTTCTCGAATTGTGATTAGTGCTGACACTTTTATCGAAGCATCTGAAGGATTAGGATACCATTACCGACTCCTCGACCGTGTGGCCATCAAAGGAAAAACAGAATCTGTTTTTGTTGTGGAAGTTTTGGATGGATACGAACCCGAAAAAGCAGCAAGACTTGTTTCTACAAAAGATGATTATACTCTCGCCTTGGATGCCTTCCGGCGAGAAGATTTTGAAGAGGCCATTGAAGGATTTTCCAAACTACTCGATACAAACCCCGACGACTCTGTTTCACGATTGTTTTTGGAGCGTTGTCACGAAGCGCGAACCAAACCAAAAATGGAACTGGGAAGTTAATTCAGCTTAGTTTACGTTTGGCTTGAAAATAATAACCCATTCCAAGTAAAATTCCAATACCTAAAACTCCAAGAGCTAAATACGGCTCAGAAATACAAACAGAACCAAGTGCGACTAGTCCCAGAACCATGGCAATTCCAGGTAGGAATGGATACAATGGTGCTTTATATGGCCTTTCCATATTTGGCTCTTTTTTACGGAGAACAAAATAGGAAACTAAACTTAAGAGATACATACCACAAGCACCTAATGCAGAAATGGTGATAAGTTCAGCAGTATCCAAAAAACACATACAAAAAATTCCCAAGGTTCCTCCAGAAAGGACAGCATTCCCTGGTACCGAAGAACCTTTGCTTAACTTTGAAAGGTAATTTGGCAAATACCCTTCCTTTGCCATAGCATAAACCAACCGAGAATTTCCAAGGATGATCCCAAAAAGTGAGGCCACAAGTCCAAATAAACCAATAAAGGTAAATACAAAAGGCCAAATTTGATCTTTGCCGTATAACTTTTGCAATACATAAGACAGTGGATAATCCAATTCAGAAATTTCTTTGATATCTACAACAGAAGCAGTAAAAACAAAAATAAGTCCCGCCAAACAGAGTAAAGTTAAAATACCAGCAGTGTATCCAATAGGAATGTCCTTTGCTGGATTACGAACTTCTTCGGAAGCCAAAGCCACTCCTTCCACTGCCAGAAAAAACCAAATGGCAAATGGAATGGAAAGAAAAACGGAACCCCAAGAAATGGAATGAACTTCTGGAAAATTAGGAATACGTTGGAAAGAAATATGAGGAACCAAAAATGTTAAGTATAGTAAAAGCCCAAACACGGCCACAAGTGTAACGAATAATTCAAAACGTGCAGTTTGTTTGATCCCCGTTAAGTTGATTAACAACAACAAACAAAACATAACAATCCCAGCACCAAACTCTGGAATGACGGGAAATAGAAAATGAATGTATCCACCGAGGGCAGAAGCAATGGCAGGTGGGGCGAGTAAAAATTCTACAAGAACCAAATACCCAGTGACGAGTCCAAACAAATCTCCGAGAGCCCTTTTTGCATAAGCAGATGGTCCACCGGATTGTGGGATGCTAGCAGCAAGTTCAGTAAAACAAAGTGCAAAAAGAACATAGAAAGTAGCAATCAATGCTACAGCAAAACTAAATTCCCAAAAACTAGCTTTTGACCATCCAAAGTTCCAACCAAAATAATCACCAGAAATCACAAGCCCAACAGCGATGCCCCATAAATGGACAGAATGTAGAACTTTATGCATCTTTGGATCTTCTTTCATACCACCTCTTTTTGCTGAAACAATTGTGTACATATTGAATCACACACTTACATTGAATCAAAAAACTTAATATACGAATCATACTACATCTATTATCAGCAACTTTTTTCAAATTCGAATGAGATTGTTTGGCGAGATTCATCCAACTTCTTGCAAAATTGAGACCGATTTCTCGAAGTATTTCTGTTAAATGAAAAATTTCGGAATTGCAAATGATTCTAAATCCTAATAATATAGGGAAAATACTAGAAAACGGACCTAAAAAATGCGAAACATCAATTTAACCTTAATTATACTTTTATTTTTCATTTATCCTTTAAGTGCAGTACAAACCATCCTTCTCAAACAAGGCAAATCCATCAAGGGGATCGTCACAAATCAAAACGTGGATAGTGTCGAAGTAGACACACAAAATGGAAAACACATGGTCATTTCCAAAAAAACTGTCCTAAAGATTATCTATAAAGACATTGCGGAATCAGAAGAAGAAATCATTCGTAAAGAAGAAGAAGAAAAACGAAAGTCGGAAAAAGAAAAAGCCATCGCCGCCAAACAAGAAGAAATCCGCAAACGTAGAGAAGAATTATCCAGACAAGACGCAGAAAAGAAAGCCAAACAAGAAGGGGGAGAAGTAGTAACCCATAGCCTTCGTGATTCTTTTGTTCTTGGGTCTGTTGCTGATGGTAACATGATCACTCTCGCTCCCGACTCGGCAAGATGTCAGGCCTTCCAAGAGTATACAGAATACTTTTGGTTGTTTGGTGCCTTACGTTTTAGTGAACCAAATTGGGATGAATTACTTCCCAAAGACAGCCGTCCGGTTCGTATCAAACAAACATCAACTTGGACAGACATGGCAATCACCTTACTGGGTGGATTTCTCATTACAGTCACTCGTAAGACAATTGTTGTTGATGTTTGTGAAGGAAATGGTTTCCGCATGGTTTCTGATTCCGAAATCAAACGCATCAAAGATGAAGCCGTAGAACAAATCAGAACCGAACAAGAACTGAAAGAAGCAGAAGAAAAATACGAATTAGAACAACTCGAAAAAGATTTAGAATCTTTGAAGAAGAAGAAGTAAAAATTAGAACGGAACTGAATATGAATCTTAGATTTTTACAACTACCTTTCTTTCCTTTTCATCAGCTAACAAAGGGAATTTGTATCTTACTTGTTCCTTTTTTAATGTTTCAAAATTGTTATTTCAATCCGGTTGTGAATGGAATCTTAAATCCAAAGGTAGAAGAGTCTGACTCATCCGCATTGCTTGGATTAGCTGGTGGACTTGGGGGTTCAGCATCTACCGTTAGCATCACTGGCCAAATCAAAAAGCTGGGTGTTTCTCTTGTTGGCGTCGACGTCAGCTTAGGAACCCCTTTATTTTCTTCGAAGAATACTATCTCTTCTACAACAAATACGGCTGGAAGATTCTATCTAGATATCCCAACGGGATCGGCAACCTTACAGTTTTCGGATGGAGGTACCTTAGTAACCATCCAATTAATGGTCACACCAATAGGAGCGACTGTTGGCTTTATTAACAATTCTAGCTATTCAGTCCAAAATTTAGATGTTTATGTCCTTGGGTCAGAGCCTCCTGTTTATTTGGAGTTGCTATCGTCCATGCCTTTTGATGGAGCAGTGATTAATAGTAGTAACTACTATGACTTCGTTCCTGATGGAAGATTTCTATTTACCTTCTCTGAAGAAGTCGATTATGAAGCCAGTTCCTCCGCAAGTTTCATTATCAATCCATCACTTGATGAATTGACTATTGACTTTTCAAAAGAAAACGTGTATATCCTTCCTAGCTTCTCTCTTTCACCAAATCAATTTTATACCATTACATTAAATTCTGGTATCAAATCACTAACTGGTAAATCGAATAGACCGACGACAATCCAATTTATGACTGGGGATCTATTCTTATAGCTATTGAAGAACCCCTGCTCGAATGGAATTGACCCATTCTATAAGAAAACTTGAGCATTGAGTCGGTGTTTGCTTCAGTAGCAAAATTTTTACAAAAAGAATAGGATGGAAATTTATGAGAATACAAATCCACAAAATCTATTTTATAATTTTCTTTCTTCCTTTTTTTTCTAACTGTTATTTCAATCCGGTTGTGAATGGGATTTTAAACCCGCTGGAAGAAGAAAATAATAATTCATTCCTTGGTCTGCTAGGCCTCGCACAAGGAACATCGAACCTAATGATCACAGGCCAAATCCGTAACCCCAATGGGGTTGTCATGTTAGGCCTTGGTTTAACACCTTCTGCTACTGCAAACAACATAAAATCTACATCACCTTATATGACTGATGCAGGAGGAAGGTTTTATCTTCCTTACCAATCCGGCAGGATTAGCTTTGACGTTTCACAGAATGGCTCTCCCTTTTTTACTCTTATATTAAACGTTTTGAATCCAAACGGAATCACCGCAGAGACAGTTGGTGCTCCAGCAGGATTGGAAATATCCAATTTAAGAACCATTAGTGGCAGCGAGACCTCTACCTTTTTTGAGTTGGTCAATGCATATATTCTAGATGGAGAAAGTAATGAAATTCCGCTGCACAATGCAGAGGTATCAAATTGGATTCCAGCGTTTTTCTTTGCTTTTACAGAACCGACAATTCCTGCCTTAACAACAGGGCCATTAGCGGCTGATTGGATTTCTCAAAATATTTCGATCTCACCAGCTGCTTCATTCGACAATTTTATGATAGTCACAGGAAATACATTGTCGGTTGCTCCAATGTCTTTACCTGGACCAGCTGTATATGAGATTACTCTAAAGTCCGGAATCCTATCCGCAACAGGGAAATCTTTAACACCAAGGACGATTCGTTTTACATATAATTACGCCCCTTAAGCCATATTAGAATCTTTTTTTCAGGCACTGGATTATTTCACATAGTCAATAAATTTCTTGCCAAACATCACTACTTTCGATAGAATTAACCCCTTAGGATTCTAACCCGAGAGAATTTTCTTTGTAAAACAATCCCTCTTTTTTCTGGAGAAACGATATGAGCTCGCGATTTAATTTACTATCTGTTTCAGTATTTTTGAGTTTATGGATGTTGCTTGGGAATTGTTATTTCAATCCAGCGGTGCAAATGGTTGTGAATCCTACTGTAGCGGAAGAGCCAGACGTAGCAAGTGCTGGATTCATCGCTGCTCTTGCCACCCCTCCTGCATTACCATCCCCTTATTTTTCTCTTGTGAGCTCTAGTCCAGCTGACGGCGAAGACCTTATCACTTCCCAATCAACAATATCTTTTACCTTTTCAGAAACATTGGATCTCGATATTCCAAATGCGAGCACCTGGATCGCTACGAATATTCTACAAGCTCAACCTCTTTTAAACTTCAATCCAACGGTAACTATATCTGATAATAAATTTGATCTTTCCTTATCTAGTGCCATAGGCCCAGGATTCACATATATCATTACTTTTGGATCTGGAATTAAAGTAAAATCAGGTAAACCGTTGGCTCCAGGAACAAAGGTTACATTTACCTGCAATGGATGCACCCCCACATAAAGTATTCATTTTTTCTATTGACAACATAAAGTAATATATCAGATAATTCATATATTCGCATAAAATTATACTGCGGTCACTTATTTGACGCCATATTTACGAAAATGAATTTGATAATACGTAAACTCAAATACTCTCTACTTATAGTTCTACTTTTAATCCAAGCAAACTGTTACTACAACCCTTTCGTTCAAAAAATTCTAGCTCCCGATCCCAAAGAAGACTCATCCATTCTCCTAGGACTCCCTCTTCTGGGCGGACTGACTCCTGCACCCTTTGCATTATCTATTGCTGGCCAAATTAGAAATGAAACAGGTGCGGTAGTTTCGAATGCAGAATTAAAAGTGATCCATCGATCGAATGAACTGGAAGGATTAGATTCAACGGTGACGACAGATTCTGGTGGGAGATTTTTTATTCACTTGTCCACCGGTTCCACAACATTTGAGGTTACTCTATTAGGTTCCACTTATTTTACTTTTACACTTTTTGTTTCTTCACCTCAGGACATCAGAGTTTCGGAAATCAAAGGCAATTCTAATCCCTTGGAAGTCTCAAGTTTTTTTGCTTATGAGCCAGGAAACCAACCTAGTTTTTTTGAACTGACATATTCTATCCCATACAACAATCAAATTCTCGAGTATACACCAGAAAGTTTTAATTTTTATTTTTCTGACTTCCCTCAGGGACTAGGACAAGTTCAAGCAGCAACGTGGCTTGCTGAAAATATTACAGTGATTCCAGCAATTTCTTTAAATAATGTGGAAATTATGTCAGAGTCCATTTTCATAAGTGCTGCCAACTTCACCAATGGAGTTACCTATAGTATAACCTTGGGCCCAGGAATTCGATCCCAATCAGGAATCCCCCTCACCCCAAGAACTTTGTTGATCTCTTGTCTTTCCGAATGCGGATATTAACTCATACTTGACAACGAAACGGATCTTTTATAGTTTTTGGTGGTTGTGAATGCTCCACCGAACCAATACAAAATTTATTTCCCGAAAACACTCAAAAGTTTTTTAACCATATCTCTTTCGGTATTTGTTCTCTTTTTCTGCTCTCCTTCCCATGAAGAATCCATAGACTCACTTGTTTCCAAAGTTCCCAATCCTAAGGAACTCAGAAATAGTTGGGTAGAAGACAGTGCCGGTGTTTTGACAGACACATCAGTCATCGACAATATGATTAGCGCAGAAGAAGCTTTAAGTGGTTTGGAAATTGCGGTTGTCACATTGCCGACGATTGGAAGTTATGTGCCAAAAGACTTTGCCGTAGCATTATTTAAGTATTGGAAAATTGGGAAAAAAGGCAAGGACAATGGAATCCTTGTTTTACACATCATCGACCAAAGGCGTGTAGAAATCGAAACTGGATATGGTCTAGAAGGAGACCTTCCCGATGTCACCATTAAACGAATTATTGATACCTACACCATTCCCGCATTCAAAGCAGACGACTTTCAAAAGGGTCATGCCGATACGGTTGCCGCACTCATTGGCAAACTGAATCATCCCGAAATTGCGGTGGAAGATTTATTGTCCAATCCCTCGGATACAAATGTTGCAACAGATACAAGTGAAGATCCTTCAAACAATGACACATCCAATCAGTCTAAACGAACGGATGAATATGACTACCAAGGAAAATCCTACTCGCAACTCACAGATGATGAAAAGAAAATCTTAGAAGAAACCGTTGATAGATACAATACCACTGGAAATTATTTTTTAAACGATGAAGAATCAAGATTGTTAAACGAAAAATTCGCCGAACAAGAAAAAATAGAAAAGGAAGAATCGTTTCGAAATAAACAATTCTTAATCCTAGGTTACCTTGGTTTATTTGTATTTTTAAATTTATTCCAAAGGATTGTGGTTTGGCTCACACCTTCTCCAACTGCCAAATACCATATTGTCCACAAAACAGATTTTATTCTGTTTTATGGAATTGTGATCAGTCCTGTCATCATTGCCATCACCCTATTGTCTTTGGTGTTAGATGAAGCATTATTTCCAGTATCGATTTTTCTGATCATAGGTAGTATCATAGTCTTCTTTATTTTTTGGGGAGACTTACGAATGCGTAAGTTGATGGAACGATTACAAGCCATTCGCAACACACCCAGAAACTGTAAAAAATGTGGAACCGCTATGGTGAAACTTTCGGAAGAAGAGGATAACATCCATTTGTCGAAAGGACAAATTTCTGAAGAGCTTGTGAATTCCATAGATTACGATGTTTGGGTATGTCCTGGATGTGAGGCCAACTCCATTCTCAAATTCCCAAATATCGATCCCGAATACATTTACAAAGGCACTTCCTTTCGTAAGATTAAGACCTGCCCCGAATGTAAGTTCGAAACCTTTGTTTGTAAATCCAGTCGTATTTTGTCGGAAGCAACTTACAGCAGTTCGGGTAAGGTAGAAGTCAGACGAAATTGTGCTCACTGCAAACATAGTGCCACCGAATACGAAACCATTCCCAAAAAACAAAAGAGCAGTTCAGGCGGCTCCTCTGGTGGCGGTGGCGGCGGGGGAGGAAGTTTTGGAGGTGGTTCCTCGGGTGGGGGTGGAAGCGGCGGAAGTTACTAGATGCCCTTTACCCAAGTGATGAATTGGAAGAATCGAATATGAAAACAAATGATTCTAATTTTTTAAGTTTTCTCGGAGCACCTGCCCAGAGAGCTTTGATCAATGAACTTGGGATTTCAAAACTCGAAGATCTATCTCGATTTACGAAAAAAGACCTACTTCGATTACACGGGTTTGGTCCCAGTTCCCTCCCCAAACTTGAAGCCGAACTAAAAAAACTAGGGATCCAATTGAAAGATGAATCGTAGTTCACTCACCTTTATTTTCAAAACCGTTAGAAACGGTGGAAACCACTTTCTAGAACGTTTTCAACGGTTTTAGTTGTACAGTGCATATCTCTCCGCAGGACTAGGTGTTAATTCAAGTTTCTATCCCTCTACGATAATAAATCCTTTCAACGGAAAACTTTTGGTTATAACCACAAACGGAGCCAACTCTACCAAACCCTCCCTCTTTATCTGGTAACCAATCCCCGCGCCACAGGATCCGAAGGGCTTGGTCTCACCCGACTAGGGTGAGACGGGAGCGTTAGCGCACCCCGGAGGAAGCCCGGTCGGTTTAGAATCATAGTAAGGTCACCTAACCAATTCGAGGCGCCCAAAAATCCTTAAATCCAAGGATGCAAAGAAAATAAAAATTTCCAGGGAAATGGAATCTCCGCTGTCATCGAGGCCGCGATCCAATTCGAACAAAATTAAATATAGTATTTATCCCTACTGAAAAAATCCCTTCTTTTTTGGAACCAAACATACATTCGCCTATTCGATTTTGATACCAATTTAGAAAATGGCGCTATGTACAATCCGTCTGACCTCACAAGCAAACAGTCGTTTGTTTTTACTAAGCATAATCTATTTATTTTTGTCATTTTTCTCCTATGCAGTTCGAACATTTTTGCCAATGAAAATGAGGCTTCGCTTTCCATTCACGATAAAAAGGGCAGATGGAATCTCCAATGGGGTTACAACAGAAGTTCTTATACGCAAAGTGATATTAATTTTCGCGGTCCGGGTTATAACTACACTCTCAAAGACGTGAACGCAAAAGATAAACCGGAATCTTTTAAGCCAGAGGTTTATTTAAACCCTTCCAAATTTGAAATCCCACAATACAATTTAAAGATTAGTTATTTCTTCACCGACAGGTTCTTTTTGGCTTTTGGCCAAGACCATATGAAGTATGTGGTCACACCAGGCCAACCTGTGAAGTATTCTGGTTACATTGATCCAGGTGTGATTGCTAAAAATCAATTGGCATTGTCACCGGAGGCGGCCGCTTTTATTTATCTCTTTCCTGGACATGTACAGGAAATGGCGGGTTATCATGGTGGAGAACAAACCATTGCTTTAACACCTGATATCCTAAAGTATGAACATACTGATGGACTCAATTATTTATTTTTAGACTTTGGTTGGATCACACCTCTTTATACTTCTTCCGATGGACTCAGCGGTATTAGTTTAGTTTCTACAATTGGGGCTGGACCGGTAGTTTGTCGTAGCGACGTACGCGTGTTAGGGAAAGGCCAAAACAATAACTTCCATCTTTCAGGTTACGGTGTTTCCGGATATGTTGCGACTCGTTATGAGTTTTCTCGAACATACTTTATAGAATTAGGTGGTAAGGGTGGATACATTGACCTAACAGATGTTCTTACCAGTGGTGGATCCAATCGTGCTTCTCAAAATTTTGGATTTTTAGAACTGGTTCTGTCTGGCGGAATTGCTATTTAGCAATTTTATAGATTGATTCTACACTGTCCTACAAATTGAATAGAACTATGAATGAATCCATCGTTTATCAAATCTCTGTCCAATCGTTTAAAAAAGGACTTGGGAATTTAGTCAAAATTTTAGAAAAAGCAGAAGCCTATTCAGAAACAAAAAAGTTTCCCTTTGAGAATTTACTTAATTCACGACTTTTCCCCGACCAATTCCAGTTAACCAAACAAATCCAAATTGCATGTGATACAGCCAAACTTTGTGTCGCCCGGATTTCAGGAAAAGACGCACCAGTTCACGATGATTCCGAAACGAATTTAGCAGAACTAAAAAATCGAATTGGTTCTGTGATCCAATACTTAGATACTTTTAAAGAAGAGGATTTTAAGTCAGCGAGTGAAATCAAAGTTTCACAGCCAAGATGGGAAGGAAAATATTTAACTGGATTTGAATATCTTACAAACCACGCAATTCCTAATTTTTATTTCCACATAACAACTGCCTATGCGATTCTAAGGCATAATGGTGTTGAAGTTGGGAAAAAAGATTATTTAGGTGAAATGCCATTTAAGAAATAAATGGAATCTGTTTTTTAAAGATTTCTAAGGGCTCTGACTCGAAGAGCCCTTTTGAATGAAATTTAAATATTGGCGTTTCTATTTTCAGATTTGTTAATTATATTCTCTGAATATAACATTACACAAGGTATCTCAGTAAATTGAAGCAAAAAAATAAGACTCACTATACAGCTCGTATTCTCGCGAAATTTTTTGATATTAAAGCCGCAGATATATTATCGGTTCATTTGATAGATTTTATTTCAGTTCCTATTAAGGGAGAAATATTAAACCAAATTTTCCCATATATATTGACTTTTATTCTATTCCTGATATATGATACCTCCTTCCAATTTTTTGCCAATGGAAGTTTAGGGAAAAAACTTTTTAACATCCACTTATTATCGAAGGAAAATGAAAACCAACAGATTCCCATCACAACAATTTTCAACCGTTCATTTTACGTTTGTTGCTTTGGACTAGGCTTTATGATTCCCAAAATTTCAACTTTATTTGTTCTATTTAACATATTTTATTTATACAGAAATGGAACTACACATTGGGATAAAGTTTTAAAACTCAAACTAGTTTTCAAACCCATATCGATAGGTAGAATGGTATTGATTGCCTTTTGTTTTTTCATATTATTGAATTCATACTACCGACTAATAAAAGACTATATTTAATTGAATGTTTAGTTCATTTTGTTGAAACGACAGAGTTGTTTTCATAAACATGGAACGAATTTTGATTAACAAAAATACTTTTTGGGTTCCAAAAAAGATCTTCATAATACTGTATCTCGATCCCATCTACCTCTCAAAACGTTAAAAACGTTTTTTCACTGATTTCAGAACGTTTTTAACGGTAATTTTTGAGATTTCTTTTAATTTAAGCTAATTTTGTTGCCCAGAAAAGCACAATGAAGAGTTTCACTTTCAAATCTTAATTTTAAAATTTAGGCAAAGTGAATTTCTTTATGCGAAACAATATTTATATAGTTCTTTTCTTTTCAATCATCACAAGTTACTGTTTGCCCATTCCTGGTACAAACTCCCAAACAGACTCTAATATATTTGCTTTATTGTTTGGTCTGATCGGCGGTTCCCCTTCTTCCTCTGCACAAAACCTAACTCCAGGAACCGCAGTTGATCTGTCAGGTGATGGAAAACCAGATGGAACTTTGGTCGATTCTGATGGAGATGGTGTTTCCGAAGGAATCAATCTTACGGGTGGAACCACACCAAACCTAATCTTAATCGATACCAATGGCGATGGGATTCCTGATGCTGTTGATACGAATGGGGACGGAATCGCTGATTATTATATTAGTCCCAATCCACCCGGATTTCTCACCACAGGCCCTGGGGGAACGGGAAATCCTGTAGTCATCATTGTGGATGCAAATGGAAACCCATTAGGTTTTGATACCGATGGGGATGGAACACCCAACGATACTGCGATTGTGACGATCCTCAGCGACACCACTCCTCCAACCATCACCAGTTCTTTGTTAACCGGCACTTTTTCTACAACACAAACCACAACTCTCACTTGTTCCGATAACAAAGCACCAGGATCGATTGTTTATACTTTGGATGCATCGACTCCTAGTTTTTCACCAAAACAAGGAACCATCATTACAAAGTCTTCCCAAGCAGTTTCTTTATCCACAGAAGGAAGTCATACCCTACAAGCCATCTGTCGTGACCTTGCAGGAAATCTTTCTGCACCCATTAGCATCGTTTATACGATCGATACCAAAATCCCAGCTCTTACGATTGTCAACCAATCTTCGGCTGCTATTAGTGCTTCTGCAGGAGCCATATCCAGTTCCACAGCCACTTGGAGGTCGGACAGATCTGGATCTTTTACTGTAAGAGAAGGAAGCTCTTGTGATACGGGAACTATTGCGACAACAGGATCTGCTACTGCCAACGTAGACCAAGGATTTGTTCGCTCTCACACAAATTTTACTGGTGAAGGCACAAAGACCTACCGCATCTGCGTAACCGCTTCCAATGGACTCACAGGATTTGTATCTGTTAGTTTGCAACGAGATGATACAGCGCCCACTGTGACTGCGGATCCAGGTGCTGGAAGTTATGGGGTAGCCACTTCTGTTTCTCTTTCTTGTTCCGACACAGGTGGGGCTGGATGTGATCAGATTGCTTATGCGATCCAAGCTGGTTCGAGTCCGACAAATCCGGCCATTCAAGGAACAACGGGGACCGTCTCCAGTGGAACTTTATACACCGCTGCCATTGCCATGACTGATGGTGCCATCACCTATACAAAGTTTGTGGCTCGGGACAAAGCGGGAAATGTTTCCAATGTCAATTCACAAAACTATACCGTGGACACTCAAGTCGCAACCATCACTGTGAATTCCCATACTGCAGCCATCAATGGATCTTCGAATGTATCGTTAAGCTGGCAAAGTTCCAAAGCGGGGACTTATCAAATTCGCTTGGGAGGAAGTAGTTGTTCTACTGGAACGGCTCTGACCAATACAGGAAGTAATGCGAATGTAACGGGAAATGCAGCTGCAACGACAGACATCACTTCTACAATTGCCAACTCTCATTTTGTAGAAGGAGATAATGCCATCCGCATTTGTGTGGCCAACTTAATTGGTAGTTTTGGATCTACAACTCGCACAACTAGTAAAGATTCTACGGCTCCTATTGTCACGATGGCATCTCCTTCCTCTGGTTCAGGGCCTTTTGCTTCAGGAACTCAACTCCAACTCAGTTGTTCCGACACTGGTGGATCTGGTTGTGATAAAATCATTTATACTCTAAACAGCACAGAACCTACGTTTGACGGCAGCGGTTCTGTTACGAATGGAACTGTGTATTCTTCTCCAGTGGCTTTATCCAATGGTAGCAACCAAGTCAAATACTTGGCTCGTGACTTGGCAGGAAACCTAAGCAGTGCCGGGAACGCTAGTTTCCATGTGGGCCCACCGGATGCTCCTACTTTTGTGGAAGCACAAGCTGGGGGAACCAGTGCCGTTGTCCAATGGTGGCCTGTGACTGGAGCAACATCGTACACTGTGTACTATAGTACGAGTCCTGGGGTCACAACCGCTTCCGCTAGCTTTGGGCCAGTGAATGATCCTTATGCAACGATCACGGGACTCTCAAGTGGGACTTTGTATTACTTTAGAGTGGTGGCAAGCAGTGCAGGAGGATCTAGTACTGTTTCATTGTTAGAAGCGGGTGCATTGACAACAGCAACTCCACCAGGGACGAGTGCTACAGGAACTCATGTAGATATTTCTGCAGGGCAACCAGTATTTTCAGGCAATTCACCTAGTGCCGTAGTCGACAATGTCGGGCAAAGGCTATTAGTAATTACAAGAAATAGTGCAAACTCGTCGAGGCCAAGTTTATTCCGTTGCAACTTAGATGGATCCAGTTGTACACATACCGATATATCTACAGGGCAAGGGATAACTGGTGCTCCCAATGCCTTGATTGACCCGATTCATGGGAAATTGCTAGTGACAGCAGAAAGTAGTGCCAACACAGGCAAACTAAGTTTGTTTCGCTGTAATTTGGATGGGACAAGTTGTTCTCATACGGATATATCTGCGGGGCAAGGAAATAATTCTGGACTAAGGCCTAATGGAGTTATTGATGTGATCAATAAAAAGCTATTGGTTACAACATGGAATAATACCAACAATGGGAAACTAAGTTTATACCGTTGTAACTTGGATGGTACCGGTTGTTCCCATACTGATATTTCCGCAGGACAAGGGACCGATTCTGGTGCTAGGCCGAGTGCCATCATTGACCCTATCAATGGAAAGTTACTGGTAGCGACATGGAATTTATCTAACACAGGAAAGTTAAGTTTATATCGTTGCAACTTGGATGGAACCACTTGTTCCCATACCGATATCTCTGCAGGACAAGGGACTGATTCTGGAGTATATCCTAATGCTGCCATCGATACAATCAATGGAAAGTTATTAGTAGTGGCTCAGAATGATTCCAACAATTCAAAACCAAGTTTATATAGATGTAGTTTAGATGGAACCGCTTGTTCTCATACGGATATCTCTGCTGGGCAAGGCGCACTTTCTGGAATTACCCTTAAGTCAGTAGTTGATAAGGTGAACGGAAAGATACTAGTAGTGTCCCGAAGTAATTTTAACAACTCTAATGCCAGTTTATTTCGTTGCAACTTAGATGGAACCGCTTGTTCCCATACCGATCTTTCTGCAGGACAAGGTGCACAATCCGGTATGGATCCTAGTATTGTCGTCAACCCATTCAACGGAAAATTACTGGTAGTGACTTACAATATTAATAGCAGTAATTCTAGTCTCTTTATCTGGTAAAACCTACCGGCATAAAGTATCAGAAACAATTATGGTTTCACCTTCCTTTTAACATAGTTGACATTTTCTTCATAATTGAGAGTTTTATCAATTATGAAGAATCTCCGATTTTTATTTTTTTTGTCTAAAAGCCCGAAATTGAATTTTGTGTTATTTCTCCCAAAATATGCACCTAAACTTGTAATCGGATTTCTCTATTTATTTACTAGCTCCTGTTCCTTTCATAATACTTATATCGCAGATCATTTGGTCAAAAAACAAATCATCAAAAATACTGCTGAACACAGCGAAAGAAAATGGCTTTCCGATGGAAAAATCCATCTCATCACAATTGGAACAGGTTCACCCCGAGCTGATGAAAAAAGGATGCAAACTTCAACTGCAATCATAACCGATGGAAATTTTTTGATCTTCGATGCAGGTTCAGGAACCTCCATTGCTGCCGAAAGACAACATCTGCCTATGGATCAGATGAATGCAATTTTCCTTACACATTTTCATTCCGATCATATTGCAGATGTCCCGATGATGGTCAATAGTAGTTGGAGGTTAGGAAGGAAACACAATCTCCCTGTTTTAGGTCCAGAAGGAACGATTAAAGTTGTAGATGGTTTTAATCAATTTATGTCCTTTGATGCATCATATCGCCATAAAAATGGAGATGGAACCTCTTCAATTTCATATGCAAAAGCAATCGGAAAAGAAATACTAACACCTAAAGAAAAAGTAAAGTTACTGTTATTCGAAGGATTGAATGGGTTAAAAGTATATTGTTTTACAGTATCACATTCTCCAGTAGAACCTGCGTTTGGTTATTTGATCCAACACAAAGGGAAATCAATTGTTATCAGTGGTGATACGAGGAAAAGTGAAAATCTTGAACATTTCTCAGAAAATGCCGACATCCTAGTTCACGAGGCTATAAATAAAAAAATTTTAAAAAAATTTCTAGAAGTCACAGATCAATATCCAGATGATACTTCGATGCAAATTGCAGCTACAACGGCAGTCCGTGTTATGGATTATCATTCCTCCCCGTTGGATGCAGCTGAGATAGCTCAGAAAGCAAATGTCAAAACATTAGTTTATACTCATATCACTCCGACGCTCGGACCTTTTCTTCCCAGGAACTTCATTACTGTTCCAATGTTTTTAGAAGGAGTTTCTAACGTTTACAAAGGTGAAGTGATTATAGCGGATGATGGATTCCATTATGAACTGAACACACCGTAATTTAGCAAATGGTATAACAATCGTGAAAAACTTTATTAAACATAAATATAATCGTTTCAGAATTAAAACAATATTACTATTAATTTTGTTTTCTGCTAGTCCTTCAATGCCGGAGGATTTACATATTTTAGAATCCAAATCAAAATTAGAAATTGCATCCAATGTTTCTTCTTTTGCCTATCGAGACTCAGCTCGGTGGGAAGAATTAGAAGACCTTTTCCAAAAAGATGCTAAGATCTCCATCAGTTGGTTTGATGGGACTGCGAAAAGTTTTGTAGAAAAATCTCGCCTAATGGTAGATAGCGGAACACCTCCAACAAAACATTGGATTTCATCTCCAAGGATCACCCTATGTGGAAACCGTGCCTTGAGTGAAGCAGATGTGATGATTATGGTTCGGAGTTACGCGGGGCCAATCGAACTGGATGTAACCTCTTACACTCGATTTTATGACCAATTTGAATTGGATGAAGATGGTCGCTGGCGTATCCACAAAAGAACTGGTATTTATGAAAAGGATCGATTCGATCCTGTAGGCCCGTCTTTTCTATTTTGGGCTGCCTATATATTTATGCCCCTCGGTAAATATCCAAAAGAACTACGCCATCTTGCTTTTGGGTTAGAAAGAAGTGGTCTTTCTCTTGATCCAAATGTAATCACGTCTGGAAGTGCAAACGAAAAAATCTTAAAACAAAAGGCTTGGGAATGGAGTGGATGTGAAAAATTTACAAACGCAAAACAACCATAATGTGAACTGGTTACACAACTTTTGCTTTTGGAATCAACTTGGAAAACAAACCAAGAAAATATTTGTGTAAAAAAATCGCAAATTTTTCTTTAGGGCGAACAATCACAGTTTCGAGTTTTCCCATTTCAATCGCAGAGATTATTTTTTTTGCGCACACCCGAGAATCGATCCCTTCTTCAATTCCAGGATCAACCTTTCCATGTTTGGAACCATCACCAGAATATGCGTTTTCTGATATATTGGTTTTAATGAATCCAGGATACACTAAAGTAATTTTTATGTTATGATTTGTATTTTCTGCGCGAAGGGCTTCATAAAATCCAGTCAAAGCAAACTTAGAAGCTGAATAACCGGTGCGAAAAGGAACTCCAAATTTTCCTGCAATACTGGCTATACTTACAATATGACCCGCATTTTTGTTTTGGAAATATGGCAATAGAGCCAATGAAAGTGAGATATTCCCAAAAAAATTGATATTCATAATTGATTGGTAAGTGGAAAGATTTGTTTCATGTGCTAACGAACGTTGGCTGATACCGCCATTATTGATTAACACATCAACACGTCCAAATTTTCGAATCACAAGTCCAGGAAGTTCGCTGAGTGTAGTAAATTTTTCTAAATCCAAAGGTAAAATTAAACAATCATCATCGGACAAACCGGCTTGGATTCGTACCCTTTCTAATTCCGATTTACGACGGGCAGAAAGAACAAGTTTGACACCTTTGTCTTTTAATTCGTGAACCAATGCCTCTCCGATTCCCGATGAAGCTCCTGTGATCCAAACTACTTTATCCTTCCAAAACTTACTATTATATCCCTTCGTTAACTTCATTTTTCTTGGACAACCTTTAGTTCTTGATCGCCTAAATCGATTCTACGATCCGCAGTTCTTATGGAAGAACGAATGGTATCACCTGGTTGTAAGTATTCGGTTCGTTTCAGTTGGCCTTTTACAAATAAGTCCCATTTCTTTTTTTCAGAAAGTAAGGATGCAATTTTTTGAACCAATTTCCCTGGTGCTCTGAGTGCACATCCAGAAGGAGTTCCTGTTAACAAAACATCGCCTGGGTTAATGTTACAAAATTGAGATAACTCTTGGATGGTTTCTTCCGGTTTGTATACCAAACCAGCGATCGTATCGTGTTGGCGTACTCGATCATTGACAAGTAAGGTAAGTTCTAAATTTTCTAATAAAGAATCATCCCCTTCATCTAACACCGCAAGCACTGGACCTGCAGGCAAAAAACTACGATAAGATTTTCCTTTGTACCACTGCATTTGTGGAAGTTGGATATCTCTGGCCGAAATATCATTGACCATAAACAAAGCAGAAACATATTCGGAAAGTTTGAAGGAATTGATTTCTAAAGGTTTAGTGATTGGTTTTCCGAATACCAAACCAAGTTCAATTTCGTAATCTAGTAACCTAACATGGTTTGGTCGAATCACTTCACCGATGGGAGAAGACAAGGAAGCATCTGATTTTGTGAAAAATAAATTATAATTTTTTTCATCCGGATTTAGTCCAGACTCTATCAAATGTTGTTTGTAGTTTGCCCCTTGGCAAATGATTTGGCAGGGTGCTGTGATTGGAGAAAGTAGAGTGATTTCGTCCACAGAATCAGTGGGAGATTTTGGATTATTAGGTTTTGATTTTACGTATTCCAAAAATTCCCTTGTATTCAAATCACCAACGGAAAGTGGAAAAAATTTCCCATTTTCCGATTTAGCCCAGTCTATCTTTTTATTTTTTTCAAAACGTACATAATTTGTAGCCATATCATTTTCCTTTTTGTTAATACCGAACCCAGTTTCGAGGTGAGATTTTCATTGTTTTTTTAAGAGTGATTAGATTTTCAAGTTTAATATCCCGACCATTAAACATCCCTTTGACGAGAGAAAAAATTTTATCCAAGGTTAATTTTGAATCTAAAAAACTTTCTGGCATATCCTGCCCCCATTGGTATAGGCTTTTACGATTCACAAAATGGTAACCAACGGGAACTGTATGATCAAATTTATCTCCGTCTGCGTAATGTTCAACGAGCATTCCCTTTGGATCCCTATGGTAATCAAAGATCTGGCTACCTAAAAGGTGCCTTCCGATGCCCCAGGCAGGTTTCCAACCATTTTCCTGTAACCACT
Organism: Leptospira noumeaensis; assembly: GCF_004770765.1. Lineage (NCBI taxonomy): Bacteria > Pseudomonadati > Spirochaetota > Leptospiria > Leptospirales > Leptospiraceae > Leptospira > Leptospira noumeaensis. Next base: position 182,519 of record NZ_RQFK01000026.1, read on the forward strand.
CTCTTCCTTTGGCCACTTCATCCAAATCTTCCAATTCAAATGCACAATGTTCCAAACGATCATCAGCACCAGTGGCAATCACTATTGTATGATGATCGGTTAACTTATCGCCTAAATCGCAACGTAAAAAAACAATGACTGGTTCTTTGGAATCAGGAAGGATTTGGATGTCTGAAGGAATCATTCCAAAAGTATCACAGTACCACTGTGCATTTTTAAAAAATTCTTGTTTGAGAAAAACTGCGTGGCCCAAACGCATTATCTTTGCTGCACCTTTGTCATAGGGACAGGGTTTATTGATCCTTTTTGTCTGATTTGGTGTATTCCAAGTTCTTTGATTTTTGTTTGTATTAGGTAAGTTTTCTAAGAAATTAGAAACTAATACAGCATCAACGGAAAGTCCAGATGGATCTGTTAAATTGGCAATGGGAAAATTTGATGAATTTCCGAACCTTCCGTTCTGTAAAAACTTCGCCCCTTTCAATTCTTTTAACTTCTCAAATTCTTCAAAAGAAGTAATGTACAAACCAACTCCAAGTAAAACATCCTCGTGGTGTTTTTCTATAGAAAAACAAGGATATGGGGAATTGAATCCATGAAACAAAACTCTATGTTCCGTTTCTTCGAGTAAACTGAGACCAAAATCAAGATAATACTCAGTGGCAATTTTAAGATTTTTTCTTCCGATCCGAAGGTAGGCAATGTCAGCGGCTTTACTCAATGGATTTTTTACACGGACAGGACAAGGTGAAGTGGAAATGAACTGTTTCATACATTTTTCTCTAAATAAATATTATAGAACGCGCGGAGTGTTTGGTTTGCATTTTCTTTGGTAAATACTGCGGCAACAATTCGATCAGGACGTAAAATGAGGAACCTGTCCAATCCACCAAAAACAGATAAAAAAGTAGAAGTCACATCTTCGGCACAAGGTGGCAAAGAATCAGACTTGTAGACTCTTTGTTGGTTAGAGAAAAACAATGTTTTGCCTCCCATCTTTTCCCAAAGAATTTTTGAATCCGCATCCAAAACGGTCAATGGATGTGTTCCATAACCTACTATAGAAAGTGATTGTCCCAAAAGATCATCCGAAAATTTAAAAACTCCATTTGGCAACTTAACAGGCGCTTGTGGAAATATGGTTCCAGGTTTTATACTTGATTTTGTAAGTTGATTATTTTTTAAAAATAAACCTTTTTTGAATGAATTTTCTGGTCGAATTCGCAAATCAAAAAGGAAACGTTTGATTGGCGTATAATATAAAAACTTAAATATAAAATCACGAAAGATTGCTTTTAGTTTACTTCTAGTCATAATGATGGAACCAAGTAACACTGCCAAACGGATTGTTTTCTTTGCATGTGGTCTTCGTTCTGTGTGATAACTAGAAAGAATTTTGGATGTTGCCGTTTGACCTATCACTGCTGCCAACTTCCAAGAAAGATTCATACTATCCCTAATTCCGCTCACAAGCCCTTGGCCAGCAAAGGGAGGAGTGAGATGAGCTGCATCACCTAACAAAAACACTCTTCCTTTTCCCATTTGATCCACTGTTTTTGCTTGGAAACGGTAAACTGCGACTCTTTCCACTTCCATTTGGGAAACATCACCCCAAGGTTTCATTAACTCACGAACCTTGTTTGGTTTTTCCATTTCTTCTTTTGTTTCTCCTTCGTGAAGAAGGAATTCCCATCTTTGAGAACCATTGGGTCCAGGAACATGGGCAACCGGTCGTTTGGGATCACAAATAAATTCCACTTTGTTTAGTAGATCTGGAAGATTGGATACATCCAATATCAGCCAATCTTCTTTGTAGGAAGAACCTAACATTGACCAACCTTGATTTTCTCTAACGGTGCTACGTGCTCCATCACAACCTAACAGAAAACCTGTGGTAATTTTACAAGCACCACCTTGGCATTTCACATTCACTATGATATTGGATTCTGATTCAATATGAGAAATATAAGTACATTCTGACCATAAACGAACATGAGAAAATCTTTTTAAACCATTCCTGAGTATCCTCTCCAATTCAGGTTGGTAAATGGAAACTAAACGTGGATGGCAATCCAGTGAACCTGCAGAATTGACTTTTGCAAAACAACCACCAAAGGGAGAAATCAGTTCTATCCCAGAAATGGCTGGCATAGAGGCCGCAATCTGATCCCCAAATCCCGCTGCCTGCAAAACTCTCAATGCATCTTGGTCCAATGAGATGGCTCTTGGTATTTCTAAGATCCCTGGATTGGCGTCGATCAAAAGTACAGGAATGCCCTGGAGGCCCAAAAGATTGGCTGTGAGAACCCCGACAGGACCTGCACCAACTATGACCACATTGGGAGTATTGAGATTTTTATTTTCTGCCAGATATTCCATAAATCCAGAATTCCCCTTTTTTGAGAGTATTCTCATTTATGAAAATATAGTCAATAACATTAAAATCCACAAACTATTGGGAATACGACAAACTACCGAAAATAAAGGAAAACAGAATAGGAAATCGAGATGAAAAAAAGGTCGGGGGGAGATATGGGGCGACTTAAATGGTAAGAAGAAACTATTTAAGCCGCATTCATTTTGAGGGATTTTTAGAATGAAAGGTTATAGGATTTCCATTATGGATTGGATTTCCAAACTTTATCATAGGCTCGGGTGACAGAGTTTTTTGCATTTGTATGGGAAAGACCGAAAGCTCTCAAAACCAAAACAATCATATCCACATCATGTGTTTTATAATTGGCCCTTCCTTCTAGGATATTTCGGATTCCATAGTGGATGGCTCCAACAAACAAAGCCAAGGCGGACTCTTCTGAATCAATTGTGAATTTTCCAGATGTGACCGCTTTTTTCAAATCTCGAAGGGGATAGGCTCTAAGGATCTCGCTCATTCTAGGGGCCACAGCCGCCACACGAATGAGAGCCCAGGCCCAATCGGAATCTTTTCTTGCTTTTTGTAAAAAATGTACCGCACCAAACGCCAAACGTTCCACTTCGTTTTGAATGTCAGCCATAAGGATGTCTGCTTCTGCAGCAGCCTGCTCTGCTAACATCAAAGCCGATGCATCCAATAACTCTTCTTTAGTTTTAAAATAATTATAAATGGTTCCGTTTGCTACTTCGGCTTCCACTGCTACTTCCGCAATGGATGTTTCTCCGGCATCCTTTACTGCAAATATTCGCAATGCAGCATTCATGATCTGTGCACGAGTTCTTTCTTTTTTAGGGAGCAAAGTTTTTTTGGATTTTCCTAGAGCCACAAACTCTATCAATTTTGAACGTCGTTTGCTTAACAACTACATTTTTGAGAGATATCTCATGTTTTAAGAAATCGATACGGGTAAGCATAGAATCACCGAAGACAAACTTTCTAGTCTTTTAGCAATAGAAGGGAAGATTTGATCTGACAAAACTTTAGTCCCCCGCGTCATGGGATCCGGAGGGCCACGGTCTCACTCAAACATGGGTGAGACGGGAGCGAGAGCGCACCCCGGAGTGAACCCGGTCGGTTTTAGAAATAATCCTTTTCAACTAACCAATTCGAGACGCTAATAGTCTAAAAAAGAAAATTCTCTAAAAAACTCAATGAAACTAAAAACATTAATCAGTATATTCTTAATCTCCACTTCGATTCTTTATGCAGAAGAATCAAAAACAAAACCAGCCGCAACTTTCGAATATGGATTAAAAGCACAAAACTTTACTTATTTTCCTTATGAAACAACAAGGCCTATTGGATACAACCAATCCGATTTGAGAAATAACAAGGATTTGGTTTATTTACCCTTTTTTAAATATAGAAATACCGGAAATAAATTTGGTTTTGATTTTGATATGATGGATGTAAAAATCAACAATCCTTATTACAAAGCTTATTATTTTAGCAATGGTTTTTTTCCTACTACATATGGATTTGGTAATGCGCAAAGACAAGAGTACAGGTTTAATTTTTTCTATTTGCCTATGGAGAATCAAGTTTTCTATTTTGGGCTCGGGATTTTAAAAATCGATCGATTTTATAAAGTTGAAAATTATGAATATGCATCTAACATCTACTCTGACAAAATAAATTCCTATGGAATTTCAGTGCCTGTAAGAAGTAAGATCGAACTCTTAGATGGATTGGAATTGAATCTAGGTTTTGATCCTTATGTGACCTATGGAAGGAGAAATTACACCAACCAAAGAGTTAGTAACGCGATGTATTATGAAAACACAACTGGCCCATACTTTTACCTGACAAAAACAAATCCAAATAACATAACTGAAATTTTAGGATTTCAGGCAGAAATTTCATTATCTTATAAATTCTATGATCATTTAAGATTCTACGTTGGATTCAGCAGAAACCAATCAACAGTTAGGTCTATTAACTTGGATCAAACGAATTATACTTATTATGGCGCAACAAATCAACTTTATGTTTTTGGTGAAAGTAAATATACTCGATTGGTTGATACTCATAATTCCATCTATTTTGGAGTTTCGAATACACATTAACGATATAACCATGGAGTTTCGTCCTTTACAAAGGCAGAAACTATGTTTGATTGGGATCAATTCTCATGATCCCAACTGTCATTGAATACAAACCGCAATCACAGCTCAGCCCTTATATAGAGAATTATCTTTTGATTCAATGTGATGAGGATTTTAGTAAATCTGTCATTCCACACCATTCGTTTGTTTTAACCATCAAACTCAAAGGAAATCATCACTATCGGATCCAATCAGATCTAAAAACTTTACCCTCCATCTCTTTATCGGGACTTAGAAAAACAGTAAAACACAATACACTCTCCAAAGGAACCGAGATCATCATCGTTAAGTTCCAACCATGGGGAGCATTTTCATTTTTCAATATGTCGATGTATCAACTGAATGAGATCGGAATTTCTGGATATGATCTATTGGATAAGACTGATTTAAATGACCTCCACTCAAAACTACAGGAAACAAAGGACAATCTAGCAAAGATTGATCATCTCGAAAATTTTTTATTAAAAACAATCAAAAATAAAACCATTGATCAAAGAATTTTAGAATCGATTTCGCAAATGAGTCATTCGCAAGGTACAATTAAAATCAAAGAGATTGCCTCCGTTGTGAATTTAAGTATCGATACCTTTGAAAAAAAATTTCGAGACGTGATCGGGAACACTCCCAAACAATTTTCATCGATCATCCGAATGAATTCGGCAATTCGAGAAATTCCAAAATATAATTCTTTCACAAGACTTGCTTATGATTTTGGATATTTTGACCAATCACATTTCATAAAAGAATTCAAATCTTTCACAGGCAAAACACCCACAGAATTTTTGACTTAAAAAATTATTCCATCCTGATTTTTTACAATCTCTCCTTTCGAAAATCCGCTATAAAGATTCAATACTTATCTACCAAAGGAAGATTGTTTATGTTACAAATTTTATTAAATTTGAATTGGATTGCTATCGGATTGGCATTCCTTGTCTATTTTTTTCTAGGTTACGTTTGGTTTACCATTTTATTTGAAAAACCATATAGAATATCTCTCGGAAAAGAAAACGAAACACCTACACCGTTAACAGCAATATTTATCATTGGCCCTGGAATTTGTACTCTATTCAATTTAGTCACCACAGCCATTTTCTTCTCAACTTTGCAAATCAACCAAATGGCCGATGCACTCCGATGGGGATCTTTGATTGGAATTGGATATTTAGCTGCCAATACCTTTACTATCGCCATCAATCCAAACATTCCGAGGCCCATTCTATATGGCATCATTTCCAGCGCCTACCACCTCGTAGGAATCAATATCGCCTCTTTTCTACTCATCCAAAACTTCTAAACACATAAAAAAAGCCGCTTCCCTTTCGGAGGAGCGGCTTTGATCCAAACCAATCTACCAACTTAGCAAACTAAGTCGGCGTAGTTTGTATTTTTGGCTTAACCCTTACGCTACTGGACCGTATTGGCTGTAGTCAAATTCTTTGGAACCAGTGAGGTATTTTTTGTAGTTCTCAATGAATTGTTTTGCAAGGTCAGTTGCCGTTTTGTCGTAGTCTTCTTTGTTTTCCCAAGCATTACGTGGGTTAAGGATATGTGAATCCACACCTTCGATGGTTTTTGGGAAAGACACTTGGAATACTGGGTGTTTTTCGAACTCGGACTTTTCAATGTTACCGTTAAGGATTTCATTGATGATTTGGCGAGTGGCAGGAAGGTTCATACGTTTTCCTACACCATACTTTCCACCAACAAGACCTGTGTTGATGAGGTATGCATTTACTTTGTGTTTTTTCATTTTTTCACCGAGTAACTTTGCATAGTATGTTGGGTGAAGAGTCATAAACGCCTGACCGAAACAAGCAGAGAAAGTTGCTTGTGGTTCTTTCACACCGCGCTCAGTTCCCGCAACCTTAGCTGTGTAACCAGAAAGGAAGTGATACATTGCTTGTTCGATAGAAAGTTTAGAAACCGCAGGAAGGACACCGTAAGCATCGTAAGTAAGGAAGATCACTGTGTTTGGGTGACCTGCTTTGGATCCTGGTTGAATGTTGTCGATGTGGAAGATTGGGTAAGATACTCGTGTGTTTTCTGTTTTCGCAGCAGAAGAGTAATCTACCTTTTTAGTTCCTGCATCAAACACAACGTTTTCGAGAAGGGCATCACGACGGATCGCAGCATAGATTTCTGGTTCTGTTTTTGGATCTAGGTTGATGGTTTTTGCATAACATCCACCTTCAATGTTGAAGATTCCGTTATCGTCCCAACCATGTTCATCATCACCGATGAGTTTGCGAAGTGGGTCAGTAGAAAGAGTTGTTTTTCCTGTTCCAGAAAGACCAAAGAAAAGAGCGCTGTCTCCATCCTTACCAACGTTAGCTGAACAATGCATAGTGAGCACGTTTTTAAGTGGAAGGTAGTAGTTCATGACAGAGAAAATTCCCTTTTTCATTTCCCCACCGTATTCCGTTCCACCAATGATACAGATTTTTTTTGCCAAGTGGAAGATCACAAATACATCGGAGTTAAGGCCGTGTTCTTTGTATTTTGTGTTTTTGTAACCAGAAGCGTTGATGATAGTAAATTCTGGATTTAGTTTTGCGAGTTCTTCTTTGGTTGGGCGAAGGAACATGTTTGTGCAAAAGTGGTGTTGCCAAGCTCTTTCTGTAACCACACGGAGAGAGATACGTGTGTCATCGTTAGTTCCAGCATGACCATCAAAAACATAAAGTTTTTTGTTATCGAGGAATTTGGTTACTTCTGCATAAAGTTCGTTGAAGATGGCTTCGGAAACCTTTGTATTGACCGGGCCCCACCAAATGTTATTTTGGGAAGAAGGTTCATCGACAAAGTATTTGTCTTTAGGGGAGCGACCCGTAAAAATTCCGGTATCTACCATCATCGTTCCGTTATCAGAAGTAACACCTTCTTTGTTGTTCAATTCGTGCTGGTAAATTTCTTCGTAAGATAAGTTATGGAAGACTTCGGATGGTTTCAGGCCGAGTTCAGCAAGGCCTTTTAGATTAGTAGATACTGACATGGATCTCTCCTCGATTTCACTTTGTGTTTTTCTAGCTTCTTATTTTGCGAGTCGGTGTCAATAACAGAAAATGAAGATTCTACACGCATCGGCAGAATATTTTCCTTACATCAAGATGGGTGGCCTTGCAGATATGCTTGCCTCACTCACCAAAGAACAGGCCAAGACCGAAGAAGTTTATGTCGCATTACCTTTGATTGGTAGGTTGGGAAAACCTCCCCAGTGGACTGGTCAAAAATTTCCTGCCCTTCTCCCCAAAGATGCCCCAATCGATTCCGTGGTGGCATCTGTTCTCAAAGCCTCACGGTTTTTGGAAGCGGAAGAAGGTGGTGTGAAGTTATATTTTTTTGAATCAGAATTATTCCAACCACTAGATTCCATTTATGGTCATGCGGAAGAACACTTTCGGTTTGCCATGTTTTCTTATGCTTGTTATGCTTTAAGTCAAATTCTAAATGTAGATGTTTTCCATGCCCATGATTGGCATACAGCACTCTCACTTGCCTTACAAAAGGATTCTGTAAAACCAATACCCAGTGTTTTCACCATCCACAATTTGGCTTACCAGGGGGACCATCCCTTTTGGATGACAGGATTTTTAAAAGAAGATCCTTTTCGACTCATCACAAGTCCCTTTGACCATGATGGAAAATGCAATTATATGAAAGCAGGAATTCTTTCTGCGAATCAAATTACCACAGTCAGTCCAGGCTATAGACAAGAAACGCTCTCAGAACCAAATGGATTTGGTCTCAGTTATTGTTTAAACCAAAGAGCATCTGACTATTCGGGAATTTTAAATGGAATCGATACAGAAGAATGGAATCCAAAAAAAGACAAACGGATTTACAAAACCTACTCGGTACGGAATTGGAAAGAAGGAAAATTAAAAAATAAAAAAGAGCTCTATCTAGAAATTGGAAGGCCTTCTTTACCTCTGGATGCCCCTCTCGTTGGTCTTATCGGAAGACTTACCTACCAAAAAGGATTTCCTACATTCTTAAAAGCATTGTCCGAAAGACACCACCTATCACACCGTTATGTGATTCTTGGCTCAGGTGATCAAGAAACAGAAAATGCTTTTTTCCATCTTTCCGAAACCATTCCTGATGTATTTTATTTTTATAAAGGATACAACGAAAGTCTTGCCCATAAAATCGAAGCGGCTAGCGATTTTTTTCTGATGCCATCCCTCTTTGAACCCTGTGGCCTGAACCAAATGTACAGCCATACTTACGGAACCATCCCCATTGTTTCTCGTGTGGGAGGACTGAAAGATACAGTAGAAGAATCCATTTTTTTACCATTCAAAACTGGAATTGTTTTTGAACCAAATGACGTGGGTTCGTTGGGATATGCCCTCGAACGCGCCAAAGACCTATTCGAATCTATCGACCGCGAAATCGTTGTAAAAAACATTATGAATTTGGATTGGAGTTGGAAAAAAAGAAAATTAGAATATGATTTAGTTTATTCTAGAGCAATTGAATCAAATCTATAAAATTTACTTTTAATATTTAAATTATTTGGCGCCTCGAACTTGTTAGTTGATGTTAATCCCACCTAAGAACGACCGCGCTTTACGCTCCAATCTTTCGCTTCGCGAAAGGATTTCCGCTGCAATCGCTGGCGCATGGAATTTTAAGTTTACATGAGTCCAAATCATATTGGAAACTTCCTCGCAATTCCCCTAATAATTTTTCATTTTAAAACCCACAAATGACTTGTGAAAGTTCACCTTATCTGTTCTTTTTAAAGTCTAACTCAATAATTAATTTCCATCATTCATTCCATATGATGGATTTGGAAAGTAACATGTTGTCACAAAATCGAATTTATACTTTTACCTTTGTTCTTTTCCATTTTCTCTTGATTGGTTTTTTTTTCAGCCATTGCAAACTGAACCTAAACAATCCCAGCGATCCTAGATCTAAAAGTTATTTTGAAACCGCAATTTGGAATGCATTTTTAAATACACGCTGTATCCCCGATGTACGAGGAAGTTTTTCTTTGGGAACTGGAAATACACTAGTCATTCCACTTTCAGTCAAAGCTTTAAAGAGTGGAAACACTGTAGTCACAGCAGTCACCCAAGAACCCTTAGCTTGGAATGGAAACACATACGGAATCCATACCAACCACCAAAACTCTGTTTTAAACGGAGTGGTTTTTGTCATTGATCGGTATTTTTCTCGCATTCTTTGGTTAGATTATTTGGGAGAAATGAGTTACGGGGTGGAAGATTGGCCAATCCCTGAAGTGGTTTCTGTAGATGAATTTTCCAATGGGGATCTTGGTTTTTTTGCACTCGTCAATGGAACTGGGAGATCCAATACCCTGAATGCAAAATCAGGTACATTAGCATTTTACCTTGCTAGATACAACCAGTATACCGGTGAAATCATTTGGCAAGGTTATGCCAATAAAGACAATACAAGGCTCTCTAACAAAGGATATGCTATGACGATCACTCCTTCTGATCAAATGGCAATTTTATACCAAGGTGTATCAGAAGCGTCCACGCCAACTGTTGATTCCACGGGACTTAGTTTTCCTGGATTACCAACACCCTCCACCGCAACAAATTCTACCATAGCGAGTCAAAAAGAACTTGGATTTGCTTTAGTGTCTGGAAACGGACAAGGAATCAGCCAAAGGTTCTTGCCAAACCCAGGTAACTCTACCGATGCCGTTCTATTTAAATCCTATTCCGACAAACTACTGATAGCCGGAGATACTGCCAATGAATTCATTTCATTTTCCGGCCATCCCCGATTGAACGAAGCAAGAGGGTTTTACGGGATTATGAATTTATCTCTCGGACTGGATTCAATTAGTTATTATGGACCAACAACTGCCGCCACTACCTCAAAAATCCGAAAATCACTTTTGGCCAATGGGGAAGTATATTTGGTTGGAATGATAAACGAAACTGATTCCACACCAAATACAATCCATCCATTCCAAGGAACTACTGGCCGAAGAAACTATCAAATTCTAAAACCAGATCGTAGTTCCACAAATTTGTTATGGAGCCAATACTTAGGATCAACGCTTTATAATGTACCGGATGTGATTCCGGGAAATCTGATTTATAACAGTGTCAGAGGAGAATTGGTGGGAAACCTACTAACAGTGGACAATGGATCTCCTTATACGGGAATCTCATCTAATATCCAATCGGGATCCGTGGTCAATGCTCTCGGCCAAGCCAGATTAAAAATGAATCCGACTACCGGTGCCTTCCAACAATTACAACTATACGAAGGGAGTACTGATTCTAACGGAACCAATGGAGTCTTTATTTCAAACCAAGCAGAAGTTTGTTCTGGTAGGATGGTAACCATCTATACTAGGATTAACTCTTTTGCGACGGCCACTACCGCGCGAAGGATAGAAGTAACAACACGCCCCGCATCTGAAGAACCTTAAACAATCAAGATATCCACTACATTCACAAGGATTAATACCAAAAACAAAAACCCAAATGTTAATTTGTTTAATATACACTAATTACATTAATAATAGAGAATATTCAATTTTTACTTAACAATTGGATATAAAAATTCAAATCAAATTTAGAATATTTTTAAGATGTTAATGATTCCGATTGGTATCAGGACAAAGGACTTGAGGAATTCATCGCTTCTCAAAGTATGACCTAAAATATAAAAAACCTTTCTTTACTGAAAGGAAAATTAGTTTGGCGATGGAACAATTGATCAATTTCATACGGAAGTTTTCTTTACTTATTATTCTCTTTATAATCCAAATGCAGTTTAACAACTGTAAACTGAAATTAAACAATCCTAAAGATCCAATGTCTCAAAGTTTTATGGAAACTTGGTTATGGGAGTCCTATTTAAATAGCCTTTGTACACCGAATTTGAGAGGAACAATTCAACTGGGCTCAGGCGGAGCGCAAGTCTTTGCCTACGATCTATTAAAATTAAAAAATGGAAACCTTGTTGTTTTTGGAGCAACCGGAGAAGCTCTTGAGTGGAATGGTTCCAATACAGGAAAAAATTATTCTTATACTTCGGGGGCTCAGTTTTTTGTAGCTCTGATCAATGGAAAAAATTTTCAAATTGAATGGTTGGATTATTTGGGTGTGACTGCCACAGCTTTCAATAGTAATATTCCACAATCAACAAATCTTGCTGAGTTTACTAACGGTGATTTTGTGGTGAAGGCCTACGTTTATTCAGGGCAAAATTTACCGGCACCTATATCAGAAAAAAACAATGAAGACTCTATGTTTTTTGTTCGATTCGACCAAAATGGAAATCGCATCTGGCAAACATATTTAGACAAAAGTAATGAAGCTTTGGACGACGCGTATTCCTCAATCGTCGTTGACCAAAAAGATAATGTTCACTTTTTTTTTGGAACACTTCACCCATATACGGATACAATCGGGTTTGTTGAATTCGCACCACCAGAACAAACATCCTTAGGTGGAAACATTTTAGAAACTGGCTGGGCAATCATTAACGGGAACGGCAATCCCATTCGACAAAAGTACATTGTAGGAACGCCAAACAACGCTGTCGCGATCCGGTCAGCCGTACTTGGAACATTTCAAAACATACTTTTGTATGGAGTTGCGAATGGAAATATAGCAGGATTTTCCGGCCATCCTTATCCAAACAATACTAGGCCTAGACCAATTATTATCAACCTTTCTATAGAGGGATTTCAGATCTTTAATGTAAGTTATTTGGGATCAAGTGACCCATCTCAGACGAATGTGATTTCAACTGCACTGATTTCTGGAGAAGATGGTTTTTTTGGCAGTGGATTCTATGCAGGAAACTTCGGAAGTCCAATTTTACCAGCCGTAAATGAACTCTATCGGAGTTTTCTTTTTTTTAAGACGGATTGGATTGGGAATCCACTTTGGCATACACTTGTTAGTACTGAAGATGAAGCAGTTTCCGATGTATTTCCTTCAATATCCTTTATGCCTGGAAATCAACTTCGAGTAAAACTACTCGGCCCAGAAGAAAACAAACGTTATTCGAGTCTTAGTAACATAGAAAACGGACCTGGTACCAATGAAAATCAAAGTCTTACCGTTCGATTGGACCAAACAGGCAAATTCACAAAGGCTTATTATGAAACCAATGCCACAGGTGCAGCGTACCCTGTGGGACTTGAATCCAAAGCTTGTGAAGTTTGCCAAGGGCGACTGGTTCGTTTGGATACAGTGATTCAATTCCCAAGTATGACCCGCTATGCAGAAATCTCAACTCGTCCTGCAAGTGAGGAACCTTAAACGGCTCTTTTTCAGAACAAAACTAGCGGTATTTTCTCATTTTTTTCTTCCCATTCTGTCACAAACGGTAAAATCAATTGTCCCAATAGAAAAACCGTTCTTTAGGAGAATGATATGAAGATTCTTTCCGTAATCCTGACTGGATTTGTTGCTGTTGAACATGTGTTCATTTTGGTATTGGAAATGTTCCTTTGGAAATCAGAGTTTGGAATGAAAGTATTCCAACTAACACCTGAAACTGCAGAGATCACTGCTAAGCTTGCAAAAAACCAAGGTCTTTATAATGGATTTTTAGCAGCTGGACTTTTTTGGGCTTTGTTTTTCATCAAAGACCAAACACAAAAATTCCAAACCATTTTGTTTTTTCTGATTTGTGTGGTAGTGGCAGGGATTTATGGTTCAGCAACTGCTAAGTTTTCCATTTTGTTTTCACAAGGATTACCAGCTTTCCTTGCTCTTGTTGTTCATTACGTAGCTAACAAAAAATAATGATCGAAGATCCGCATCTTTTACTATTAGAGAGTTCACTTGCTGGGAAAACCAATGCTTTGGAAGAACTGATTCAAATCTTCCAACCAAAGGTGTTTTCATTGGCTTTGAAATTTTTATGGAATCCAGAAGATGCGGAAGATGCTACCCAAGAAATTTTGGTAAAGGTGATTACAAACTTAGGTGGGTTTAGGAAAGAAAGTAAACTTTCGACTTGGATCTACCGGATTGCCAGTAACCATTTGATCAATGTACAAAAATCAAAAATGGAACGAAGGAAAGTACATTTGCGAGCCATTCGCGAAGAATTACACCGAACACAAAAACCTTTCCAACCTCCTATTGAATTCCCAACTGTAACCATGGATGAAGAATCCTCTCCCCCAGTTTCCGAACTTGTTTTACATGTTCAGGTAGCTTGCACCTATTCCATGTTACAAGGTCTTTCTAGGCCTTACCGAATGGCTTATCTTTTAGGGGAAGTGTTCCAAACATCCAGTGAAGAAGGAGCCTTGGTGATGGGAATTCGACCAGAAGCCTTCCGCCAAAAGTTATCTAGGTCTAGAAAACAAATGGAAACATTTCTTGGAAAAGAATGTAGTCTCACAAAAGCAGAAAACCCCTGCCATTGCCCCAATCGAATCGGTTATGCCACAAGGGCCGGAAGGATCAAATCCTATCTCAAACTTTCAGAACAAATGAAACTAGATGGAAGATGGAAAGAAATAAAACCAATGATGGCCGATACTTCTAAAATTAGGAAAGCAGCGGAGGTATTTCGAAATCATCCAGAATACTTACCTAAAAAAAATCAGTTAGAAAACATTCGCACACTTTTACACAACTCGTTTCCACTCTCGGCTCGGTGAATTTCCATAAATTCGTTTGTATGCTTTCGAAAAAGAAAAAGCAGACGAATAACCTACGTTCTGTGCAATTTCTTCCAGACCCATATTTCCTTTTTGAAACATTTGTTTGGCTTTTTCCATTCTAAGTTTTGCCAAATACTCCATCGGAGGAATTCCCAAAACATCACGAAAACGATTGGCTAAGTTTGCCCGAGAGATCCCTGTTTCTTTTGCCAAAGATTCAATCGTCCAATCTTTGTGATACCCATTGTGTAATTTTTCAAGTGCGTACAAGACTTGTGTATCATGAAAGGCTTTGATCCAACCAGATTGTGAATCTACATTTTGGTTTAGCCACATGCGCAACATATAATATAACAAAATATCCGTTAACCTTTGAACAATTAAATCTGTTCCAAGATTGAGCTCTAATTCACGAGAAAGAATTTGAATGATATCTCCGAGTGCATGATGGGCCTCGATGGTTTCGTAAGGTATATGGATGTATTCTGGTAATTCCAAAAAAAGCGGATGGATGGGGCCTGGCGGGATTTCATAACGAACAGAAACAAAGGTTGTAACAGGATTTTCTTTTTTGATACGGATCTCCTTGTCACTTAAGAAACGTTCAATGGTGACAACTTTTGCCTTAGGGTCTGATAACAATTCGTGATTGGTTCCTCTAGTGATAAAAATTAGATCCCCTTTATGTAAAGGGATTGTTGTTCCTTCCACTCTCGCATAACAGCTGCCTTGTGTTACGACATGAAAACCACCACTTTTTTCACAAGGGAAAAGGAACCCAAAACTATCAAAAATTTGACCCTTGGAAAGTAGGTCGTTTTTCCAACTGGCAGAGGCGAGTATATCAGAAAGTAGATCCATGGCCTTTTTTCGCCGAATTCCTACCAAAAGTCTACCATTTTATACGATTGGACATATTTTTAATATTTTATGACATAGACAGTCTAAAAAATTAAGAGTATTCTAGTAAGACAATAACGGAATCTTTCCGAATTCAAGGATTAACTATGAAAGTATTTGTATATGGCGGCTCTGGACTCGTAGGTGGTCACCTAGTCACCGAATTATTAAAAGCGGGACACGAAGTCTTTGCAGGATCCAGAAAACCGGAATCCCAAAAGAGTTCTACTCACTTACACTGGGTGTTTGCTGATTCTAGCGAACTCACCAAAGGATTGGAAGTTTTGGAAAAAGTGGATGCAGCTTATTTTTTAAGCCCTCCTGGCCAAACCAACCAATACGAAATTCTTGCCCCTTGGATTGAAAAAGCAAAACAAGTAGGCCTTAAAAAATTAGTTCTTATGACAGCAATGGGTGTCGAACACGCACCACCAGAAGCACCATTTCGCAAAACCGAGATACTACTCGAAGGAGCAGGGATTCCTTGGAATATCATTCGCCCTAACTGGTTTATGCAAAACTTCCATACCTTCTGGATTTCAGGAATCAAACAAGATGGAAAAATTTATTTCCCAGGTGGATCGGCAAAAACAAGTTTCATTGATGCAAAAGACATTGCGTCCGTGGCAGCAGTGCTTCTAACAACCACCAAAAACGAAAACCAAGCCTTTACATTAACAGGGCCTGAATCGATAGACCACAATGAAGTGGCAAACCATTTAACAAAAGTAAGTGGAAAAACAATTGGGTATGTAGATGTAGATCCAAAAGTATTTGAATCTTCTCTTGTATCAGCTGGTCTTCCAAAAGATTATGCAGCGTTTCTTGTGATGATCGCAGGTGCCTTAAAAGAAGGATTTGCATCTCCTATCGTCGACACAGTAAAAACTCTGACAGGAAAAGATCCCATTTCTTTTAGTCAATATGCAAAAGAAAATGCGGATGCTTGGAAATAAGTGCAAACATCTCGTTTTACCATTTGATTACTTTAAGGAAGATTGAATTTTAATCTGCGATTAAGATGTGGTTGGCGGCACCGCCAGTCACATCTTCCAGTCCGTTTCTAAGGAGTAACTTACGAAATGGTAAAAATGATGATCCACTGGCAGAAACGTTTCTTTCTTAACCTTAACAATATTGAATCTAGCTGCATGAAAGAATCAATTTTTATATTTGATTCTGTATCTTTAACATAGGAGAAACAAATATAAATAATTACTATCCTCAATTAAATTTCTAAATTACAAACAAGACTCGATCTTACTCAATTCACCAAGTAACCAATCTCTTGATTTGATTTCTTTACCATCAGAAAATTTGATTAGGTAGGGAGTTCCCGTTAGAAATGATTTCGATGCAATTTTTTCAATGAAAAGTTTCGCAGTCCATTCTTTAGGATCAGGTGCAAAGAAGGATTTTTTTGCCTCTTCTAATTTATAACGTAGATGTTTCTCTGCGGCATCTGCCGGATGAGATTCTCCATTACGAATCAAACTCCCTTGTACCTTCCCTACTTTTGCCAAAAGTTTTTCAATTTTTTGTTCCTCAGTCAATTCGGGACAAGAGCTTGTTTTTGCATTTAAAAGAGAAAAGGTTGAACCAAAGAAAACAAAAATAGAGAATACGATTCCAAAAGAGTGAAGAACTTTCATAAATACATCCTAATTTTTCGATTTTGCAGAAACCAAAATTTAAATTTATCTTGTATCGAATGTTGATTTGTAAATTTTAATTTGTATAGAAAGATTTAAGTAAATCATAACAAAATTTCTGAATTTTATGACTATAAGTCACGTATAAATGACTCTTAGTTACTTTAAATTGACCTATAGTCAATAAGCATTTTTTTCTAGCATATTTTTTTGGACATTCCCAAACTGGAAGTATGAGCCGCACAGTCGTTGCAGAACGTTCGCCCAAAAAAAGAGCTGTCCTCGAAAAAGACAAACTTTCTAAACGTGCATCCATCCTACAGTCGGCGGCCTTCCTTTTGCAAAAAAAAGACTGGGCAGAATTATCTATGGATGAAGTCGCCAAACGAGCAAAAATTGCAAAAGGTACTTTATACTTATATTTTCCCACAAAGGAAGACCTTTGTTTACGAGTTCATATAGCTGATTATGAAGCTTGGTTTTTAGACATGGAAACATTTTTAACAGAAACAAAAACCATCGACGCCGATATGTTTGGAAAATGGTTTGTTGACTCTATGGATCGTCATGTTCGATTTTTAAAACTATTACCAATAGTTCCGACTATCTTAGAAAAAAATGCCAGTGTAGAAACCATTCGCGAATTTAAACTCAGCCTAAAAAATCAAATTTTCAAAATCCTACCTCTTCTTTCCCAAACATTTTCTTTTTTAAATGAACAGTCTGGATTTTTATTTTTGATGCAATGCCATGCCTTGGCTGTTGGATCTTGGTCACATGGTTTTCCGTCCAACCAAGTGAGAGAAGCAGTTACCGAAGATGGTTTGGATATATTTGTTTTGGATTATAAATCTTTTTTAAGAACTTCCATATTGACATTGTTGAATGGAAACAAAACCATTTAACGAATTTCAGAATAAATGTGATCCAAAACTTTTTGTTTCAACTTTGAATCGAAAATAGGAGTTCTTTTTTCCTCAGCATAATCCATTTCTAATAATAAATCCTTATCACTATGATAGATGTATTTTTTTTGATTAGCAATCCATGATTTCTGAATTTCAGAATTCCAAGTTTTTAAAACCAAATCTATTTGGTAATTTGGCTTTAAAAAATTTGTATTCACTGTTTTGTCCATTACACGAGGACCAGTTTCTAATAAGTTAAGAATCGTATCCTTAAAATGAATGGAACTTCCCAATTTCGGAATATAAACCTGTCCAGACTTTACAAAATAGATTAAAAAAGGTACATCGGTTTCTTGATTGTACAGTGAATAATTATGAGCGTGTGCCCCTTCTTCTCCAAAAGATTCCCCGTGATCTGCGGAAAGAATGAGTATGGTTTCCCTTGAAAAGTTTTCTTTTAAATAAGATATAAGAGAATCTAAGACTTCCACTTCCTCCGAAAGAGATTCCATATAACGTTCATACGGTGAATTCCATTTGCCTTTAGAATTTGTTTTGGATACAAAATAAGGACTATGTGTTTGGCTTAAGCCCAAAAATAAAAAAATCGGATTCCTTTTTGTTTCTGAAATTTGTTTGATCGCTGCATTCACAACTCGATCATTCATTCCCCAACTAAAAGAAGAATGATTTACCCCATATCGCCTTTGCAATTCTGATTTATCCAAAACAACATTAAAAATTTTTGGAAAAAACTGTTCCATACCTTCGAAGTAAAGGGACTGGGTGTAAATCATCTCCGTATGATAACCATGTTTTAACTCTAATTCTTTCGGAAGGTTAGAATTTATGAATGATTCATTGATTGACATTCGACTGTTTGTAAGTTGTGAAACACCTGTCATCCAAGTAAAAAGACTTTTAGAAGTATGGGGCATTGGAACCCAAAAATGAGAGCCATTTAACTGTGAATAATCGATATAACGAGATTTTAATTTACTGAGATGTTTTCTCGGAACACCTTCAAGTAAAACAAAAAACAAATTTGGTTTTCCAACAATGGATTCTAAATTAGTTTTAAACCGGTGATTGGAGATTGGTAAATTGGAATTTTGATTGGTGATCTGGTTGGATAAATCAAGTCCACAACGAAAAAAAACAAATACCAAAATACATACGGTAAGTTTAATCCAATCTTTTTTTGGATCCAAAACAGATTTGGTAAAAACTAAATAATACCCAAAAGTAAGACTAAGCCATTGCCAAAGTTTCCATTGGTATAAAAAATTTGGAATGTCTGAATATAAATTAGAAAAATTTTGGAAAAAATATACAACAAGAGAAACATCCAAAGCAGTTTGATAGACCTGCACGTAACTAAGAACCATTACGAAAAAAGTCCATAAAACCGATCGAATGAATATTTCCCGATAGGATTGATTCAATCTATACTTTTGATAAAAATAGGAATCCAAAACCAATATAAGGATGGAGTAGATTGTGATCAAAAATCCATGAAAGTAGAGCCAACTAGAAACGGAAAAGTAGGAAGTTCCTAGAAAAACATACAACAAAACATAAAGAATAATATTAGAAAAATTTCTTAACAACAAAGTACGAAACATCACTTCGAATTTATCTAACTTCAAAATCAACAGATGCCTTTTTCATTTCTCCATCATACAATACAAGAGATTGTTTTCCACGAACAATAGGCAAACGTAACTCGCCGCTTGCGGATAGTTTTAATTCTTCTTTTTCGTTCCAAATTAATTTTGGATCTTTTAAACTTTTAATTTCGCGAATCCGAACGGGAATCTCTTGTGTATCTTTTTTATATGATGGATGGTATAAAAATATTTGTCCCATCGAAGGATAAACAAATCCAACTCCTAAAACAGATCCAGATGATTCTTCATTATGTTTATCACATGGTTCTGGTAGGATTACTTTTTTTCTAACTCGAAGTACAATCGAAGGGCAGTTCATTTGGGCCAATTTCCCTGTAAATCGACAAAAATTTCTAGTTTCAGTAAGTTGTGAATGATATTCAAGTTTTGGTTTGTCTTTCATCAAACTTCGAAAGATATTTTGAACAATTCGTCCGGCACCAAAAGAACCAGATACATCCATAGTTCGTTCCCCAGAAAAATTTCCAACCCAAGCACCGACCACATAATTTTCATTAAATGCTACTGTCCATGAATTTCGATAATCTTTCGATGTTCCGGTTTTTACGGAAACGGGAAATGGAAAATCCAAATAACTCCGTCTTCCAAATGCTCTTTGCCTTAGTTTAGGATCCCTTAAAACAAACTTTATTTCCTCTGCAGTTTCTGGAGAAAATAATTGTTTAGATTCACCAAAGTATAAGGGTTCCTTATCAATTTTCCCCAAACGAATTTTAGGTAGAATTCCTTTCAAAGGGAAGGACCCATAGGCGCGCGTTAGCTGAAGTAAACTGGTTCCACCAGCACCAAGTGCAAGGCCTGGTCCATAAAACTGTGGAGATTCTTTTAAATGTTCGAACCCTGCTGATTGTAAAAAACGATAAAATGTAAGAACACCCATTTGATTGATTGCAGTCACTGCGGGTATGTTTCGCGAGTTTCCCAGAGCTTCTGCTAAGGTTAAATCTCCCCAATATCTAAGATCTGCATTACGAGGAAGATAGTTGCCACCTTGCCTCAAAGAAAACGAATATTTTTCATCAGAAAAAATTGAGTTAACTGAATAATATCCCTTATCAATTGCATTTGCATATAACAGAGGTTTGAGAGTGCTTCCTGCATCTCTGTAGGCCAAACTGCCGTTTACCATTCCATTTCCATCTTCAAAAAAATTTTTTGAACCAATCATTCCTTTGAGTTCTAATTCATCTTTTTTGCCAGGAACTCGTTCCAAAACAATGGCAGAGGCGTTGGAAACATTCCATCTTTCCAATCCTTCCAATTCTGAATTTACTATGGCATGTAATTCGGAGTTTAATTCAGAAGATAAGGAAGAAACAAATTCTTCTGATGGTTTTGAAATTAAAATGCGAATCCAATTTAAGAAATGTTGGTTTTCTCCTTTCCACTGTTCTGAAGAACTAGCAAAGTTTGGTGTTGTGTATCCAACCTTTAGTTCATTTGGATTCTCTAACCTTGGTATTGGATATTTGATTCTATCTCGGAGGTTATGATAACGGATCAAAAGTTCTTTTAATTCAGGTTTATTTTTTCGTATGAGAACTGTAAGATAAACAGTTTCTTCAATCGACAAAAAACGAATGTGTTTACCAAATAACGATAGTGATGCGGAAGGAAATCCAACGGTATTTGAATAGATGGAAACAGAATTTAAATAGGCTTCTAAAATTTCTGATTTGGTCAACCAAACTTCGTATCGAAGTGCTTCCAAAATTTCAAAACCTTTCCGCATGAAAAAAGGATAAGAACGAATTTCCGGATTTTGAATACGAACTAATTGCATCGTGATTGTGGACGCACCTCCCCGTTTTCCTTTCGAAAAAATATAGGAACCGAGGGAATTAATGCCCGCAAATACATCCACTCCGTGGTGATCATCAAATCTTTTGTCTTCGGCTATTTTTAAAATTTCAGGAACAAAGTCTGGGTATTCACGAATACTTTCCCAATCTTGTTTGGTTTGATTTTTATTTTTTCCTCTACCAATCAGAGTTCCTTCTTTGGTAAGGATACGAACTGTTGTATGGTTTTGGAAGGATTCAAAATAAATAGGTCTTAATAAAAAAATCGTTAGTGGAATTACAAAGAATCCCACTAACACTGAATATATGATATATTTTTTTATAGAACTCACTCCACTTTCACTCGGATGGTGTTGGTATTCCCATAAAACTGAGGATGATACATCAAAAATGTTTTAGAGGCCGGCATAATGGAATTTCCTTTCGCCACCGGTCTCAAAATATAATTAAATTCCGTTTCTCCTTTTTTTATGTAATCTTCCGAAAAGATAACACGATCATCTCTATATTCTTTATATCCGCCGTAATAAGTATTTGTAACATCCGTATCTTCGGCATCTGATTTTTTTTCGGTCAAAAACGAAGTGTTCACAATTTCGGTATTACTTGGAATTGGATCCACAATCATCCCAAAAGCCTGCTCCAAATTACTGAGTATTTTTACTTTTACAAGGTAGGTAGACCCACGTTCCAGGTTTGTGACTTCTTTTAAAATAGGATCTCCATTAGAATTTCTTCCGTCGATTCTATATAAAGTTTTTCTAATTTCAAGGCCATTAAACTTTTGTGTGGTGGTATCCTTTACGGGAACATACATTAACCTAGATTGGAAATACAATCTTCCCTCAGCACTAGTTCGTTTGAATAGTAATGGCCGACCCGATGGATCCTTTCCTTCAAATAACCTGTCAAAGGTGATTTCTTCTTTATAGATGGAATCTGAGGAAGAAGAAAAAGACTCATCAATTAAAGTTTTTTCTCCAAAGATTGCTTGGCCTTCTGTATCTATGGAAGTTGATTCGAAACGATTTCTATATTCCGCCAAAGCAAGTGCAATGGTTCCGACACTATGACTGTCTGACCAAAACTGATTTTGCCTGTCAACCATTATCGATTTTACTAAATCAACAATCCTTGGATTTTTGGAATCTACTTTCAGCAACAATCGTAAATAATTTCCAAGAACCGTTGAAGAACTATAATATGAATAATAATAGTATTCATCTGTATTTTTTTTCAGAGGTTTTAGGGTGAATAATTCTTTATCATAAACTATAAAATTCGAATATTCAGAGAATAATTTTTTAAACACGGGATCCGAATCTGAAGATTCGAGTTTATGTGTTTCAGCATAAGCAGTAAGAAAAATTCCGCGAGATTTTAAATTCAATTCTTCGAAATGATCGACCAATGTTTTTTCTAAAGAACGGATGTCCTTTTTATCTTTTGAAAGAACAGAGTAGATCAAACTCAATGTTTGATAGGAATTTATAGAGGTTTCCGTAGGATTTTTTACATAATTTTGTAAGTATTGGATGGCTAAATCATAAGCCTTAGGATTGGATCTTTTCCCTTTTTCTTTTCCAATCTGCATCACGGATGTTATATAAGCAGTTAAATACGGATATCCTGTTCTACCATAACCTTTCCAAACTCTAAAACTTCCATCAGTGGTTTGGAACTCGGACATCTCATCTAAAAACAATTTTTCGATTTGAGTGAAATCGTAAGAATCTTTTGCGGGCGCTTTGTATTGAAATTCTTTGAGTAACTCACCCGCACTAAGAGAAAGTAAGTAAGCAGAAGTCCTTTGTTCCATACAAAAGTAAGGATTGGATTCATAAAAATCGAAAGCTGATTTTAATGCCGTAAGAGCCGTTCCCGACATACGAATGTCGAGTGAACCTTTATTGAGTAATATGGATTCTTTTTTCGGAAAAGATATTAGGGTTTTGTGTTCCGAATCTGTATATCCCGAAAATTGAACTGATGTTACTGGATCAAATTCTTTGATAGGCATCGTAACAATGAGTGAATCACTAAGGTCTGATTTTTTTAAATCGGCAAACTCTGCTCCTGTTTCCGGTTCCACAGAGATCTGATACGATAATTGAATATCTTCCTTAGGTTGGCTTTGTTTCAGTTTGATATATTGTGATTCGGAAATTTGGAAGGTTCTAAGCACTTCTTTGGTTTGACCGGCAGCAAGTTCAATCGAAATCCAACCTTTGTCTTCGGATAAAAATTTTGAATCGATTTTGTATTTAAATTTTCCTTTTTTCTTGGTGTTATTGGTAATACTTCCACCTAACTCTAAACTATCGCCAACACGAATGAACCTTGCGACCGTTTTTTGTAGAACCAGGTTCTTTTTGACAATAAATTCGGAATTGGATGCACCAAATTTTCCATTGGAAGAAGATGCCACCATTACTCTAAATGTAGTTAGGTTGTCTGGTAATACAAAACTCAAATCAGCATTTCCACTGCTATCGGCAATCACAACTGGATTCCAATAAGCAGTATAACGAAAATCTTTCCTTGCCCCCGATTCCGATTCTGCCGAAAATCCTCCGCCAGAGTCTTCGCCGTAATCTCCTCCAGGACTATCACCTTTGTTCTCGTATATATAATGTTTGATGATCATACTACGAAGTTCAAATGTTTTGACAATGTTATACCAATACTGATAGAACATTTGGACAGGGCTTTGGAAGGAATAACCTACTAAATCCAATACACCTCTGTCAGCAACTGAGACAGTCAACTCTGCTCCAGGATTTGTTTGGATTGATAGTTTTACTTGTTCTCTCGGTTGGTATTCCTGTTTGTCTGTTTTGATGACTACAGGGGCCGTTCTAGAAGCCAAATTAACCTTCAAAGTGACTGATCCCGTTTTTGCTTTCGGAGCACCTAAGTCTTGTTCGTTAAATTCTTTGATATCATCAGAGGAAAGGCCTTCGGGAACCGGCAACCTTCCTGATAACATAACAACATTGACATCCACATTCGGAAGATACGATTCTTCAATGGGAATTTCAAGAGGTGCACTATTTCCTTTCATCAAAAATGATTTTTTGAAATATACAGAATCTCTTTCTACAGTCACAATCACTCGAGAATTCTGAAGTGGAGATTTGATTAGAATTTTTGCCTTATCTCCAATTTTGTATTCTTGTTTATCGGTGCGTAATTCAATGGAGTCGTCTCCACGAAAGTCCCAAGTATAATAGGATTCCTTTTCGTAAGCATAAAAATCAACTCTCGAAAAAACTTTATCCTTGTTCAAAACTAAAATAGTATAACTACCTGGATCTTTTGCACGATAATCGAAAGAAACGCCTTCGACTTTCGATACCAACTTTTTAACTTCTACAACTTTTTTTGTTAGTTGGTTGCTACGGAAGAAAAATTTCCCAAGACCCTTTGACAAAACGGAAGTCCAATCATTATATATGATATATGCTTTTAGTTCCACACCGGCAACGGCTTTACCTTGTAAGTTGACCGATATAGCTCCAAATTGGAATGGTTTGTCCAAAGCTTGGTATCTATCATTACATTTTAAACCAACATAAGATTCGGATGGATTGTAAGGAATACTGGAAGACTTGGTGACTGATTTTCCGTCTACATCAAATACGGAAGATTCTACTACTAAATTAAAAGGATCGGCAATTTCTATATCTTCGCCATCAGTCACAAACTTACGAGTTAAGTTTTGAACGGGGATATCTAAACTATATAAACCTTTACTATCCAAAACTCCTTCCGATCCAGTTACATAATCTGAATGACTATCAGAATATTCATCCTCATAATCATACCATGTATCCGAAAAATCATAATTCGAAAAAGAGTCAAAGTTGATATATCTTTTTCTTTTTAATACCGAATAACTGACCTTTGCTCCTCCCATAGGAGCCCCAAACATATACTTACCTTCGACCGCACCTTTTACATTTTGGTCTCTGTTAACAGCATTTGCCAAATTCACATTCACCATAAAATTTACAGGACGGAACTCTTCTACTTGAAAGGTATCATAGGTTACAGAATAAGATTTACCAGGGATATAAACAGATACAGAATAATGACCAAGCGGTGCATCTGATGGTATCGTATAACCTGCGTATACTCCACCTTGACCCGTAGAACTTAGATTTGTATTCGATACATCCTTTCCACGAGAGTCTCGAATTTGTAAGTTTACCGATTTAGAAGCATAAGGAACAAGACTTCCATTCTTTCTGTCAGCAAGCACTGCTTTGATTTCAACTCGATCACCTGGCCTGTAAAGTTTTCTATCGAAATAAATTTTACCTTTTACATTGTTTTCTGTATAATAGTCACTATAACCTTCGATATGTGTTTCATTAAAATGTAGGAAGGTTTTATCTCCAGAAGAATCCTCCGCAATTAACACGGATTTATCGAGTGATTTTGTATCGCTGATGGCAGGTAAAGTGCAATGTCCGTCTTTATCTGTTTTACAAGTGCCACGAAGACTTCCTTTTTCATACAAACTCATATTTGTATTTGCTACTGGCTCTGCTTTTGCTAAAGAGTGAACCCATACATGAAGTGTATTTGGATCTAATTTTGTTGTGATCCCTAAGTTAGTAGATTGTAAAAAAATGGACTCTTTTTTAAATTCTTCTTTGTTGTTTTCACCAATGACTTGGGCACCTAACTGAAATGCTACCCATCCCTTAGAATTTGGTTTGGAACCAAAATAGGGATCTATGTCCATCCCTTGGTTTCCAAACGAGTTCACTTTGATTCCAGACTTCCATACAGTTTTTTTCCAACTTAAGTTGTTTTCAAATTCATAATAACGGTTTCCTAATGTTGCTACTGCATTCACAAGAACCGGGATAGACAACTCCGCGGAACGAATTTCAAATTCAGGAACATTCGAAATGGAGATAGGAAGGACTTTGTTTAAATTGGATTCAAAAATATTCTCCCGTGATAAATAGAAGGATGGTTTTTTTGCCATCACCGGGAGTTTGAAACTAACTGGGGTCTCTAAGAAACAATCGTTCTCCGCATAAAATTTTCCAATTTTAATTTCATAAGCAACACCTGGATCAAAGTTCCAATGGTCCAAAGAAAAATCACGGCTAACATAATCAGAAAATTCTGTTTTTGGATTTGATGGTTTAGGAGAAATTTCGACAGCGGATGCAAATTCGATTAAGTTGGTATCTTCCGAAACCATAATTTGGTAGTCCCAAAGGTCTTCCAAGTATTTGAGATCGGTTGTGTCGAGTTTGACTTCGATTCGACAACTACTTGGAAAAATAACCCGTTTGATGGATCGAAAAAGTCCAGTGATGGAATTACAAGAGCTAAGGAAAAATAATAAACAAAAGGCCAATACCAACTTACGCATGAGAACTCCAGAATTCGAATGTTCTCTGTTCTATGATGTACACCTCCTCTTGCCAACACTTTCCTGAATGAAATGGAAAATCTTTCCATATTTTTTTGAATCTATCAGAATTTTCGCTATGCTTTTGATTTTTTGCAATTTGATTGATGACGATGTCTCTCATTCAAATCAAAAAACAATTTTTAGAATTAAATGCACCTGAGTCATTTCCCGTCGGAAATTTTAAAGCAGAATGGATTGGCCCTAAGTGGTTTCAAACAGGTGCTAGTTTCAGTTTGAATTTTATGTCGTTTCGGCACTGGTGGGGAAAATCGTTCGATGGCTCCGAAATTGCCTACAATTTATTTTTACCCCCTAACAAAACCGAGTTCCAAATGCGTTACCCCATGAATTTATCCATAGGGAAATCAAAACTTGACGAAAAACCAAGCCTCATTCTGCAATATGGCAAAAATGCCCCTTTTCCCTGGCCGTTCTTCATAGACGAATTTCGGATCATCAGTCAAACCGAATTTCTGGGAATGAGTTACAACAAATTTACCCCTAAATTAGCTCTCCCATTTCTTATTAGAAAATCATAATTTAGCCAGCAAATTCACGAGAAACTTTCGTCGAATGGGTGGTATGTTACCTTCTCCTTCATTGGAAATGCAGATTCTCTCCGCAATGGAGGAGGTAGTTTTTTCCGCTAGTTTTCCCGAGTTAGAAATCATTTATGTCAGCCCTTCCGTGGAAACTCTCACCGGGTTCCCCATCCAGTTTTTCAAACAAGAGTTTGGCGCATGGAAAAGAATGATTCATCCCGAGGACGTCCATATAGTGGAAGAGGCACTTGGTTCCTTAAACGAAACAAATAAGTTTCGTATTCGATATCGAATTCTTACTAAAGACAACCAAATCAAATTTGTACAAAGTCAATGTCGACTGATTAGAGATAAAACTGGAAAAATCTTACGATTTGATGGAGTGGTCACAGACATTTCCGAATTACTTTTTTTACAAGATTTTATCAAAAACGAATCTTTAGATATCAAACAACTGTTACTCGAGAATAATATTCTTTTTAACGGAAGTCAAGACTCCATGTTTTTAGTCGAAGTAATGGATTCGGGGGACTTTGTCATTCGTAGAATCAATTCTGCCTATGAAATTGCCACTGGCCTCACTCAATCTATCATTCAAGGAAAAACACCTATCGACCTTTTAGGTGAAGTCTTAGGTGCACCTGTCATTAGAAATTTCAAAAATGCCATAAAAGCAAAATCTACAATTTCCTATGAAGAAAGTATTCCTATGCCAGCAGGAACAAAAGTTTGGACTACTGCGCTCACACCTATCGAAGTTGACGGAAAATTTAAATTTATCATTGGCGCAAGCAAAGATATCACAGAACAAAAAAAAGCCGAAGGTGCTTTAAAAGAGTCAAACGAACGTTATGCTCTAATTTTAGAAGTTAGTTCGGATGGATGGTTTGATTGGGATCTAAAAAACGATACAGTCATTTATTCCAGAAGATGGTGGTTAGAGTTTGGAAACGACGAAAAACCGGAAAACGTCCAAATCAGTTACTGGAAAAGCCTAATCCATCCTGATGACCAAGAGTGGGTAACCGAATTTTTAGATAACATCATGCATTCGCAAAGGGAAACTTTTGAGTTTAGTTTTCAAATGAAAAAAAGAAAAGGAAATTATGCTCATGTATTGTCTAGATGTTATATACAAAGAGATGCCTCCGGTAATAAAATTAGAATGGTTGGTTCTAATTCCGATCTTACCGAAATTAAAAAAATAGAATATACTTTGCGAAAAGCAAAAGAAATGGCAGAAGCAGCAAACTTAGCGAAAGGTAATTTTTTGGCTAATATGAGCCATGAAATTAGAACTCCACTCAATGGAATCATTGGATTCACAGAACTTTTGTTACATGCGTCACTCACTGACGAACAAAAGGAATATTTACGAAGTATTTATCTTTCTGGAAAAAGTTTGTTATCTTTAGTAAATCAAATCCTGGATTTTTCAAAAATTGATTCAGGCAAAATGGAACTGGAGCTTATCAGCACAGATCTTATCGATTTGGTTCAGTCAACGGTAGATCTTTTCCAAATTTCAGCGGCTTCCCAGGCCATTCTTTTAAAACTAAATTTAGATCCATCATTACCAAAGTTTGTTTCCTTAGATCCTTTGCGTGTGAGACAAGTGCTTTCCAATTTAATTGGAAATGCGATTAAGTTTACACACGAAGGGGAAGTGGAAGTTTCCGTAAAACAAATCAAAGAATCAAACGGAATGATCGACATTCAATTCTCTGTAAAGGACACAGGAATCGGAATTGATATCAGTTCACAGACAAAACTTTTTGATTCCTTTTCACAAGCTGATACATCCATTACTAGAAAATATGGAGGTTCCGGACTTGGACTTACCATCACAAGTGAACTCATTCAAAAAATGAATTCTCATTTACGATTTGAAAGTGAACTCGGGAAGGGAAGTACCTTTTATTTTGTATTGTCCTTACATATAAATTCTTCTGGATCTGTATCTTCCAATTTATTTGAAGAAAAACAAACAACACCAGATGAGTCTGTCATTGTTGAAAATAATTTAATCCGAAATGATATATTAATCGTGGAAGATAATGATTTAAACAAAAGATTACTTTCTAAAATGTTATTAAAAAGATATCCCAACATTCAATTGAGATATGCCGTTGATGGAGCCGATGCTGTAAACCAGTTCCAGAAAAAAATCCCAGACCTAATTTTTATGGACTTACAAATGCCAGTGATGGATGGTTATACGGCAACTGTAGAAATCAGAACCTTAGAAAAAAAATTAAATCATAGAACTCCCATTGTCGCCTTGACAGCAGGAGCATTTTTTTCTGTGAAAGATACGGCAATGGAATCGGGAATGGATGACTTCCTGACCAAACCAATTTCCTCTGCCGATCTGTATTTCACCATTGAAAAATGGTTGTCTTCAAGCCGCATGTAGAAGGTATTCAAAAGCACTAATGGCAGCCTTTGCACCTTCACCCATCGCAATGATGATTTGTTTATAAGGTGTGTTTGTCACATCCCCACAAGCAAAAATCCCATCCACATTGGTTTTACATTTTTCATCTACTAGAATCTCTCCAAATCGGTTGGTAGCCACTAAATCTTTCACAAAACCACTGTTTGGTACGAGTCCGATCTGAACAAACACTCCTTCCAGGGGAATGGTTTCTGACTTTTCCGAACTCCTATCTTTGTAAGTAAGACCTGTTACTTTTTCTGTATTGGTTTGGATTTCCATCGTTTGGGCTTTAACTAAGGTTTTGATATTAGAAGAAGCAGCCACTTTGTCGAGCAAAACCTTATCTGCATTGAGTTTATCGCCAAACTCAATTAAGGTGACAGATTTTACAATCCCACTTAAGTCAAGAGCTGCTTCTACACCAGAGTTACCACCGCCAACCACAGCCACATCTTTGTCTTTAAAAAATGGACCATCACAATGAGGGCAATACGCAACGCCTTTTCCCACAAATTCCTTTTCTCCCGGAACACCAAGCTCTCGCCATTTTGCACCGGTAGAAAGAATGATCGTTTTTGTAACAATTCTTTCTCCTGTATTCAAATGAATGGTTTTTAGTTTCCCTGGATCAATTTTTAATACACGAACATTTTCTTTTTTACGAATTTGATTTTTATCTAACTGTTCTGACAATACATTCGTAAGTTCTGGTCCAGTTGTATAGGGAATAGAGATAATGTTTTCGATTCCTAGAGTATCCTTTACCTGTCCACCTAACCGATCTGCTATGACAAGAGTATTCAAACCTTTTCTTGCTGAATACACTGCTGCCGTCACACCCGAAGGTCCACCACCAATGACTGTTACGTCATATACCACTGTAGGATTTGTTAAATCAGAATTTTCCTCTTCGGATTCGGGAAGAGAATACAATTCCAAAAGTTTATCAAAGATAACCGAAGCTTCAGCTTTGCCTGAAAGGAAACGTTTTCCATTTAGAAAAACAGCCGGAACCCCTTGGATATTTTTTTCCTTCACAAGTTCAGGATACATAGCTCCATCAATCATATTATGAGAGATTGAAGGATTTACCAATGAGAAACTATTGAGAGTTTGTACGACTTCAGGACAGTTATGGCAATCTAAAGAAATGAAGGTTTCAAAATGTAAAGGTTCCTTTAATTTCGAAACAGCGGATAAGATCCCTTCTTCTAGTTTGATGGGATTTCCACCTGACTGTAAAATCGCTAGAATGAGAGAAGTGAATTCATGGCCCATAGGAATTCCAGAAAATTCAATTCCTGTTGGTTTTCCATCCGCAACGATTGCAAATCGAAGACCATCATTTTTATCGTTCGAATTTTCTAAAGTGATCATAGAACTGAGTGATACGATATCGTTTAAAAATTCTACCAACTCCCCTCTTTTTTCATGATCTCCAGAAAACAAACGAATGTTTACCGGGTTTTTAATTCTTTCGAAATATTGTTTTACTTGTTCCTTTGTTGATTCATCTAACATATAAACCTCCCGATTTAGGCGGGTTTTACCCCGCCTAATTTAGTTTAGATTTTTCCTACCAAGTCAAGACCTGGTTTCAAAGTGGAATTACCTGGTTTCCATTTTGCAGGACAAACTTCACCGTCATTGTTTGCAACATACTGCGCTGCTTGTACTTTGCGAACGAGTTCCTCAGCAGAACGTCCAATTCCCAAGTCATGGATCTCAGCAGTTTTGATCACACCTTCTGGATTCACAACGAAGGTTCCTCGAAGTGCTTGGCCATCTTCTTCAATCATAATTCCAAATCCACGTGTGATTTTGCCGGAAGCATCACCGAGCATTGGAAATTTTATTTTTTTGATTGTGTCACTTGCTTCATGCCATGCTTTATGAACGAAATGTGTATCTGTGGAAACAGAGTATACTTCCACTCCCATTTTTTGAAGTTCTTCATAGTAGTCTGCGACGTCGCCAAGTTCCGTAGGACAAACAAAAGTAAAATCTGCAGGATAAAAAACAAATACGGACCATTTTCCGAGAACGTCTTTTTTGCTAATTTTTTTAAAAGCACCGTTATGGAAAGCTTCCGTAGTGAAGTCAGGAATTTGAGTGTTGATATTGGACATTGAATATCCTCCTTTGATGTTAAGAAGAATATATCCCAAATCAGATCATTTGTAAAATAAATACTATAAATGGCATGATTTACAAAAACTATTAACTTATTTTTATGTTAATCTTGGTTGAGTGACACTCCAATGATTTTGAATTTTTCCTTCGAATGATAATCTTTAGGAATTACATTCATAATCAAATTCGTTAGTTTTTTTAGAATTTTAGTTTTATAAAATCCCTTTTTGTATACCAAACTAATTTCTCTGGCGGGTTCGGGAGAATCAAAGGGAACAATACGTTCGGAAGATGGATCGACAGATAACTTTGGTAACAAGGTTACTCCAATCCCCATATCAACCATTCGTTTCAAAGTTTCGACACTTCCACTTTCAATTTTTGCTAGTGAATTGCGATTACAAATTTTCAAAGACTGGTGACGAAAACAATGTTCCTCACCTAGCACAAGTAAGGGATATTTTTCAATATGTTTCATGGAAACGGAACTAGATTTTTCTTTTGCATCTTTTGGATAATAAACAACAAAGGGCTCGTAGTAAAGCGGGTGTTCTACGATATTTGGAATTTTTAACGGAGTGGCAAGAATTCCTAAATCAATTTCTTCTGATTCCAATTTTTCGATAATGGATAGAGTGGGAAGTTCAGAAATTCGAAAATTTACCTTCGAAAATTCGGTTTGTAAACGATTGTAAATGGAAGGAATTAAATAATTACTAACAGTGGGAATGATTCCAATGGATATATTTCCCGCAGGTTCGTCCTTCCATTGACCGGCAATTTCAAAAAGTTTATCCGCTTCCTTCAATGTACTTTTTGCCTGTTCCACTACGGCTTTCCCCAATTTGGTCGTAATGACCGGATTTTTTTTCCGATCAAAAAGTTCAAATCCAAGTTCCTGTTCTACTTTTTGAACTTGTAAACTTAAGGTAGGTTGAGCAACTAAACAATGTTCGGCGGCTTTTGCAAAATTTTTAAACTGATCCAATGCAACAATATATCGAAGTTGGGTAATGGTCATTAGATCCTCTCCAAAAAAATAACTAAAGTGAATGGTCGATGGAAAATCAACTTGCTTTCTCTTTGTACACAACTATCATTAACCGAGACCGATGAGATTTCTCTCATTTATTTTTCCCATTTTACTTACTGCGGTACTTTCGCTTTCCTCGGAACCACTAAAAGTAAGTTCCCAAAACCTGACAACTATGTCCGGTGATTGGACATTTACGTCCCAAGGAGAAACAAAACCCATCCAAGTTGGGAAAGGCCTTTCCCTCCAGGGACTAAACCCACCAATTCACGGAACTTACAAAACAGACTTTTACTACGAACCAAATAACAAACCACTTGGTATCTATTTAGACAGAGTCCAAGAAGTTGATAAACTTTTTATCAACGGAGTATTACTCGGAGAAACTGGTAGTGTCACAGAAGATGGGTTATATTCTCCCAATTGGTATTACAAACGATTGTATTTTATCCCAAGTTCCGTTCTCAAACAAAACGAAATAAACCATTTAGAACTCGAAATCCATTTCCGAAATAAAACCTTTCAAGGTGGAATTTTCCGAAAAATTCCTGTTATGGGAAACTACGATTTATTACAAGAATTCATCATCAATGAAGACGGACGCGATTTTTGTTTTATCATGTTATTTTTTGGGATTGGTGCTTACCAAATTTTTTCAATTGTTCTAAAAAGACAGGCCAAAGCAAATTTTTATCTTTTATTATCCACAATCATATTTGTAATGTGGAGACTCCCTCTTTTAAATATTACTTATACATATACAAACTTTTCTTTTCTATTTTGGTTAAAAGTTTTTTTCACCGCACAAACCTTGCTACCTGTTTCTATTTTTTTATTTAGTTATTCCTTATTCCAAACTAAATTTCATCTAAAAGAACGGTTGTTGATTTTTTTCTTACTTTCTTTAGCATTTTTTCAAACTTGGAACATTGAAATTCCAACTAGAATTTTGCTTTTAAGAGTTTGGGAATTTTCGTTACTCCTTGTTGTATTTTTTGTTGTCCGAGGAGTGATCCGAGCCGCAAAAGAAAAAAAGGCAGAAGCTTACTTCTTAACAGTTGGATTTATTTGTATTTGTATTGGCGCGACTATTGATATCTTAATCGATGTTACATCCGGAAAAAATATATATTTAACCCAATACGGCTTTCTCATCCTAATGATTCTTTCCGGTGTCGCGATCTCTTATCGACATGCAAAAAACGAAAAAGAACTTTCTGTTTTAACTAAAGATTTAGAAATTCGCGTTCGCGAACGTACAATCGAACTGAGAAAAAAAAACGAAGACTTAGAACAAGATTTGTTTTTTGCATCACAATTACAAAATTACCTTTTGCCAAAGGAACATCCAAAAACCAAGGGGATTCGTATCCAAACCACTTATTTACCGATGAAACAAGTGGGAGGTGATTTATACGACTGGGTGGAGTTAGACGAAAATCGTCTGCTTTTGTTAATTGCTGATGTGGCAGGGCACGGAGTTCCCGCTGCTTTTGTCTCTTCCATGGTAAAAGTCCAGTTCCGCGAATCAACCAAAAACATCACCTCTCCCAAAGAAGTATTGGAACATATGAACCGAGCACTCACTTCACTTGTGAGTCGATATTTTATCACTGCTTGTTGTGCTCTCGTTGACACAAATGAAAAAACAGTTATTTTTTCCTCTGCAGGTCACCCGAATCCACTGATTTACAATCGAATCAAAGGTAAATTTGTAACAATGAATGTAAAAGGCCCCATCATTGGTTGGAATGAAACTTTTAAATATAGTGAATCGATCCACAAAATGGAAATTGGAGATCGATATTTCTTTTTTACAGATGGAGTCACGGAAGCTCGCGCCGAAAATAAATTGTTTGGTGAAAGCAAAATACTTGATCTTCTAGAAAGAGGAAAAGACAAGGATATAAAATCATTGTCTAAAGAAATTATTGTTCAAATCTCAAAATTCTCTGAAGAAGAGCTAAAGGACGATGTCACTTTTTTCTTTATCGATATAACATAACTTAAATCCATGGACTCCTCCACTTATTCAGTATTAATCATTGAAGATGAATATCCAGCAAGGATGCTCATGATGGATTATGTTATGAACTGTTCGGAACTAAAACTTGCTGGTATGGCAGAAAGTGGAGACAAAGCATTAAACCTTCTGCAGGAAAAAAAATTTGATTTAGTTTTTATGGATATAAACCTTCCTGCTGTGAATGGGATGGATATTTTAAGAAAGGAACATAGCAAATCTACATTTTTTATCATTACTACTGCTTATAGTGAACATGCTGTGGATGCCTTCGATTTGGATGCAACCGATTATTTGCTTAAACCTTTTTCCTTTGAAAGATTTAGAAAATCCGTAGATAAGGCACTTCGTTTTCTACAAGAATCAAAACAAACAAATTCCTCTAAAGAAGAAAAGAAAACCCATCTCAAAATCCAATCTGATTCGGCAGTGTTTTTATTACCCCTAAACGACATCCATTTTATATCAGCAAATAACAAAAGTTGTGTGGTTCATACATCACAAAAAGATTACGAAACTTCGAAATTACTAAAGGAAATTGAAGAAAAATTACCTTCAGAACGATTCATCAGAATCCACAAGGGGTTTTTAGTTAATTTAGATTTTGTTACAAGTTTACGTTATGATAAAGGTGGATCTTATACCATCCAATTAAAAAACGAAGACGAAACCACGTTACCTGTGGGTCGTTCTTTTGCGCAAAATCTCAAAGAAGCCCTCAAATTATAACCGATTCCTATTTCACTCCGGAATATGTAGCGTTCATTCCCAGTTAAGTAGTTAATGAACGTTAACGTAAATTATCCATTGACCAAAGGACGAGAAATGGGATTTAGATACGAACGGAGTCCATCTCATGAAACATTTTATAAAAAATACAGTTATCTTCATTTTCTCTATTATTTTAGCTAATTGTGCTTCTTCCTCTGTTGGAATTGCCACAAGCAACAAACCAATCCCAAACACTCCTTATGAAACTACAAAAACTGTTGAGAAAACTTTTACATGGTATGCTCTTGATTTCATTGTTTTTGGTGTCCCTCTTACAGAACCACCCATTACTGATTTGTATGGGAAGTTAATGGAAGAAGAGTCGGGAGATGCTTTAGTTAATATACGTTATTGGAATGATAAGTCAATTTTTGGCCCAGTGACTAGATACAGATTCACTGTGAAAGGTGACTTGGTTCGTTTTTCATCACAATCTAATACTAAAAACAAAAGATAGTGTCACAAATGAAAACTACCATTCTCAAAATTTTTATAAGTTTTTTGTCGGCCACAATAATGGCGATGGGTTGCATCGGTTCTCATGTACCCAAAGACATCTATTTATATGATTCTGCAACAGTTGTCCGTTCTACAGATTATAAAATTTTAGGCAAAGGGACAGGACAAGATTCCGCTTTTTATTTACTTGGAATGTTTCCTGTGACAAAAGCACCTAACGTGGAACTCGCGATGAGTCAAATTTTAGAAAAATATCCTACTGGAAAAACTCTCATCAATATCCAAATCCAAAGAGAAGACAAAGCATACTTCCCACTGGGTCTTGTTACCGTTGTTAATGTGACTGCAGATGTGGTTGGACAAGAAGAAACTCCAACACCAAAAGGTGACAAATGAAGATTCGAATATTGTTTTTTTTATTTGTTATCGGACTTCTCTTTAATTGTGGCCCATCAGTAGATCGTGTCGAAACAGATGATGCACAGAGCCAAGTATATGCAGCGGCAAAATTTGCCTCAGAAAAATGTGGGAATCCCATTCCTAACCCACCGCTGGTCATTTTAAACAAACCAATCCAAAGAAATTTAGATTTTTGTACGATCGCGATTACTCGTACGGAATGTCCATTCCTTGGATATCCTTTACCCTGTACCCTCATTTACCTCGAACAAGAAACGGGAGACCTCCCATGGTATTTAAACTTCAATGAACTCAGTAAAATTCAAATTAAATAATCGATTCATATTTGGGATTTTTCTTCTTTGTTTAGGATCTCCAGTTTTGGCCGTGAGTATTCGCGCCAAACTCATCAATCCGAAAAAAGAAATCGCAGAGAAAAATTTATCCGTTTTGATTTTTGAAACCAAAAAATTTGCACAGACTGATACAGAAGGAAATGTTACACTCGATTTTCCATCTCCAGGTGATTACACCTTACGTTTATTACGTGATACGGGGATTCAAGAAATCAGAATTTCTGTTGGATCTGAAGATGAAACAAGAACAATCTACACAGAAAAAAAAGCGAGTGCTCCTAGAACAGGAATCGTAGTCGAAGGGGAAAGAGAAAAAACCATTGCATCCAGAACTAAAGTTCGTTACGAAGAAATCAAAAGGATGCCAGGAACCTTTGGCGAGGCTCTTCGTGCTTTGGAAACACTTCCTGGAGTCATTCCCAATATCGGTTTTGGTGGTGGTGCCAATGGAATCATCGTTCGTGGTGCCAATCCCAATGCCAACACCTATCTGTATGATGACCTCCCAATTTTATATCCATTCCACTTAGATGGGTTAACATCGGTCATTCATAATGATTTAATCAAATCCATTGACTTATATTCTGGCGCCTATCCAGCAAACTTCAATAATGCGACCGGTGGTATCATCGAAATTGAAACTGTAGATTCAGTTCAAAAAACCAAAGGTGCCTTTCAAGTCTCTTTATGGAATACTACTGCTTATGCGGCCACTCCCACTTCTGGAGGAAAAGGGTATCTTGCCATTGCTGGTAAACTTGGATATCTGGACAAAACCTTAGGAGCCACTGGTTTATTACCTGAAGGAATCCGTCTTCCACGTTACAACGATTCACAAATCAAATATGTTCATAACTTTACGCCAGAACATCAAATTGCTTTTTATAACCTTTCAGCCCAAGACAACTTTGCCATTGATGTACCTAACAAACCATCAAATGATCCAACGGCAGCTTCGTTCGCACTCCTTAGTGGAGCAAGGGCAAGTTTTGGACAAAGTTTTCGAACGACAGCGCTTCGTTATACTTGGATTCCTGGTGACAAGTTTCAAAACCGTATTACACTGATTAACTTTGATCCTATTGGTGAGTATAATGTTGGTTTTGGATCCATCCAAGGAAAACAATACCAACGGGGTAGTTATGTTGGGGTTCGTCAGGATGCGTATTGGACAGCGACACGATTCCTAAAAATAGATTTTGGAACTGAAGTTAGAAAATTTTCCTTCAGAGATTATGGTACGGAGGTAGCTTTACGAGATCCAACCAATCCGGCACCTAACCCATACAATTCAGCAAACCCTGACTTTGTTGGTCGTCCTCTTAACATTCAAGGAAATACTCCTTATTACAACGCATATACAACGTTACATTTCAAATATGGAAACTTTGCTTTTGAGCCAGGTGTACGTTACGATTATGTTCAAGTCACTGGTAATGGAGCTTTGACTCCAAGGGCCACAGCTTCCTATACATTCCCAGAGGTGGGACAAGGTCTAACTTTTTATGGAAGTGGCGGAGACGTTTCAAGATTTCCTCTTACAACCAACTTCAATGCAGAAACAGGAAACCCAGATTTACGATTTGAAAGAGCAAGGAAAATCAGTGCAGGGATTGATCAAAAAATTGATCAAGTTTGGCAGGTTAAAATGGAAGTTTTTAAAAACAACTTCACTGATACCATCATCGATGATCCATACGTTTCCACTCCCGTTGGTTTAAATCCAGATAAAGGACAATGGTTGACTCAGCCAATTGTTTCCAATCGTCCTTTAAATTATTCAAACAGAGCAACTGGTTGGTCACATGGATACGAACTATTAATTCGAAAAAATGCACGCCCGGGAACAAGAGATTGGTTCGGCTGGATTTCCTATACTTGGTCACAATCCTTTCAGAATACAAACTTATACCAAGTTTACGAAGGTGACAATTCGCAAGTTGGTGGTATTGAGAGAAAAATTTTAGCTGCATACTTTCCAAATTCAAAAGAGCAGTTGGCACCTTGGGATAGAACTCACGTTGCCAATTTTATCTATGGATGGCGAGTCACAGAGAGTTATCAAATTGGTGGTCGTTGGAGTTATTTAACATCTGTTCCTTCAAGGCCTGTGATTGGTGATGACGGTGGTAAATTTTCAAATCCGCTTAATGGACTAACTTATTGGAACCCACAATATTCTAATAATCCGTATACCTCTGAGTATGGTTATGTAAAACGGGGTACTGACTTCCATCGTTTAGACATTCGATTTGATATATTTGAAAACTATTCGTGGGGATATCTAAATTGGTATTTAGAAATCGTAAACGTATATATGAGAAAAAACAAAAACGGTTTTGATTATGATAACTCAAGACCATTCTCAGCTACGAATCCCAGAGAGAGTGATACCTTCGGAACCTTACAACTTCCAGGTGGAACCGTCATTCCTTTCTTTAACGTTGGGATGGAGGTGCATTTCTAATGAAACATTTCATTCTTATCAGTTGTCTAATATTTGGTATCTCTTGTTCTGAACCTAAAAAGTTTGAAGATTCATACAAAGAAACTGTATTGTTACAATACCTTATGACGGCAAACGCACCTCAAGAAACATGTGAATCAATGATTACAAACAAAGATTTATGTTTCAAAGCTTATGCCACTGCAATTGGTACGACTTTTACGGAAACTACGGCTTCAGTAAAAACAAGCACATGCCAAACAATGCTTTCAAACGCAGCATATAAAAATATGTCAGGGATTGCACAAACCTGTGCCTTCAATTGCCAGGTGACTGATTGGAAATCTAAAACTGATTCAGGAGTTTGTACTAAGTCTACAATTCCTGCGTTAATAGAATCAAGTTTAATTGGTTCAGGAGTGAATGCTTGTTTACGATCTTGTTTTTCATCAACAAACAACCAAATCAGTGCAGATCAAATTCCATTATATCTATTATTTAACAACATTCAAAACGGAGACTAATATGCAAGAGTATGTAGAAATAGGTGAGGAATTAATCTTTATTGCAATGGGAATTGCGAGTGTGATTGCACTCGCCGTATTTGCAGAGAGATTCATTTATTATAAAAAATCTTTAGGTAAAAAAAACGAAGATTATCTAACTGAAGTTAGAACATCATTACAAGAAGAACCAGAAATTCACTGGAAAACAGATGCGGGTGAAGAATCTATCTATACAAGATTCCTACAATTTGCTCTCAAACAATTAAAATTAGGCAGAAAAGGTTTGGATGAAAGTTTAGATGGCCAAATTTTATCCGAAAAATTGGAATTAGAAAAACGATTACCTATCTTAAATACACTTGGTAACAACGCTCCTTTTATTGGACTTTTAGGAACCGTATTAGGTGTCATCAAAGCCTTCTATGGTTTGGGAACTTTGGGAAGTTCTGGAGCAGAAGTGGTGATGCGTTCCATTTCAACAGCTCTACTCGCAACAGCGGCTGGTCTTGCAGTGGCCATTCCAGTAGTAATGGCAAACAATTATTTTTCAAGAAAGTCCAAGGTGATTTTACAGAATTTAGAAATTCTGAAAAAAGAACTACTCTCTTATCAAATGAATAAGACAAAGGTATAATTATGGCTGGAGCATCAGGTTCACAAGACGAAGAAATTGGAAGTATAAACATCACCCCAATGGTGGATGTGATTTTAGTACTTCTTGTCATTTTTATGGTAACAGCAAACTTTCTAAAGAAAGAAAGTTTAAATATCAATTTACCAAAAGTGCAAGCTGCTGATCCGAACGTTGCCGAGTCGGTACAAGTTGCCATTACAAAAACAGGCGCTCTCCTTTTGGAAGGAAAAGATACTGACGTTACCGGTTTAGTTCGTAATCTCGAAAGAGAGGCAAAAATTAGACCTAATATGCGTTTAACTCTATCTGCAGATGAAAGCCTTCCTTATGGTAAAATTACGGAGCTGATGGGAATCATCCGAAAAGCGGGTGTTACTAAAATTGCCCTCAGTGTAAAAAAATGAACCGTTTAGCGGAGTTATGGAAATTATTTAAATTTTCTATCAAAGAAAATAGGGAACGTTTGTTTCATGTTTGTTTGATTGGGAGTTTATTTGTCCATACCGCAACTTACGCTGGTTATAAGATAAGTCAATTGCGTGGTGATGAAGTCGTTGAAGAATCTAACTTTGAAGATGTAGATGTTAGTTTTGAAGAAATTCCTCCTGAACTCATTGGTGGAACATCTTCCCCTGCACCCATCGAAAAACAAGAATGGGTGGAGGGTAGTAACAAAGACAAAGCCGATGAACCAGATAACTCGGATATCAATCCAAACCAACTCTCTGGTAACGGAACTGATAAAGATGGATATTTGTTTTCATTCAATGGAGACAAAATGCCTACGGCAATCATTGACTTTGATTTAAGAGAGTATTTTCCTCCCCAAGCGAAAGCTGCCAATATTGTAGAGAAACAAGTTGTTTTACTTGTTCAAGTGAATGAAGATGGTAGTTTACAATCTGCAAAAATTGTTTCTGGCCGAGTTGGTTATGGATTTGAAGAAGCTGCGTTGAAACTCATCAAACGCGTACGTTTCAGCCCAGGATATGTCCAAGGTCAACCTAAGAAAATGGCGCACAG
This sequence comes from Leptospira noumeaensis, assembly GCF_004770765.1. Taxonomy (NCBI): domain Bacteria; kingdom Pseudomonadati; phylum Spirochaetota; class Leptospiria; order Leptospirales; family Leptospiraceae; genus Leptospira; species Leptospira noumeaensis. The sequence continues at coordinate 223,850 of NZ_RQFK01000026.1, forward strand.
ATTGCCTATTTTGTTTTCATTAGAAGACTAAGCTCTCGGTATGTTAAACCTAGGTGGCAGATTTTTAGAAAAACCAACTCTATCCATCTGCCTCCTTTTTCTCGTATTCTCTGTTTCTATTTCCTCTTATGTTTATTCCATCACCAAACCAACTGATAGTTCATTAGCAGAATATTATCTTGCAGAAAACACGGAGTACTTTGTTGGTGATATCCCGACAAATGATGATGGCGAAATCGATTTTCAAAAAATGCATAAAGTATATTGGGAATCTATTTCTGGTTGGATCAATGATTCTGAACTCCAACGAATCACGGATTCAGAATTTATTTGGTTACGTTCAAAGGCATTGCCGAATCACAAAACAAAGGAAGAACTATATTTTTTAATCGAACATGGTGGTTTAAATTTAGAGATATTTAATGAATATGGAGATTCTATTTTTAAATATGGAAATTTTTTAGACCAGGAAAGGCTCCCTAACATATTCCAATCAAAATTTAATTGGGTAAAAATCCCCAATGATGATTCAAACTACTATTACCTAAGGTTGTATCACAAAAAAGGAATTCTCTTTGTGATTACCATCGTGGAGAATTTAGTTGGAAAACAAACAGCACTCTATAGAGAAATTGCTTTAAAAAACCTAACACCAATTTTTTTCCATTCATTCTTCTTAATGATTGGTATCATCTGCGCTTTGGTATTTTTTATTGAATATAAAAAACAATATAATATATTACTTGATTTTGCCGCATTTTCATTATGTTTTGGCCTTCTTGGTCTCACATCCAACGTACTCATCCGATATCTATTTACAAACTCAGAAACTTTATTTATACTCACTACGGTTGCATCAAATTTTGTTTTTATTCCAATGTTATCAGGTGTGCGTCGCCTTTTCGGAAGCGGAAGATACAAAGTTCTCGATATATTAATTTATATAGATGTTGTTATTTGTTCTGCGACGACCATACTCGTTTTTTCACTCCCTTTTGTTGATAGTGCTCATTCGTTACTAATTAGTAGCAGAAGTTTTTTCCTTTTATTCAATCTTTTGAATATTCTAGGACCGATCTACATTACCTTTGAGTCTTGGAAAAAAGGCAATCCTGAAGCATTTGGTCATTTTATAGGATTTAGCGTTACACTCCTCCTAGTAATCATAGAAATTTTTCTCGCAATCAAATCGAACGATAACTCTACAAATAAAGTAGTTCTTTGGGGTGTTCTTTTCGGAGTGATATCCCAAGGATTTGCATTAGAACGTGCGATCTTTGCCAACAGACAAAAAGCACAAGTATACAAAGAAGATTTATTAAAAGCTGAAAAATCCCTAAAAGAAAGCCAACTCAAAACTCTCCAAACAAAAATGAGCCCGCATTATTTGTTTAATTCTTTAAACACGATCCACGCACTCCATAAAATTAAACCAGAGTTAATTGGCGATGCCATTTTGAGTCTCGCTAATAACTATCGATTTATCTCTGATAGAACTGACAGAGATTGGATTCCTTTTGAAGAAGAATGGAATTTTTTAGAGGATTACCTCCATCTTCAAAAATTAAGATTTTATGATACTGTCAAAATTGATTTTAAAAAGTCTGGGGATTTTTCTTCGGTAATCCTGCCCCCATTACTTCTCCAACCCATCATAGAAAATTCTTTTAAACATGGGTTTAGAGGTTCAGCAGAAGAACAGTTCCAACTTTTCATTCATGCAAAAATGATCCGAGATTCTGTTTTTAGTTTTGTGGTTTATGATAATGGAATCGGAATTCCAGAGGAACTCCTGGCAGACAAAACAAAACTCCTGGAAAGATCTCTTGGGAATATCAAAGAACGATTAAGGAATTTATATTCAGAGTTTAGTTTTGAAGTGACGCGGAACTTTCCGGAAGGTGCAAGAACAGAAATAGAAATTATACTAACATCTAAAGTTCAGCAAGTTCCCTAAGTTTGGTTGCTAATGCATTGGCTGAAACTCCACCAGGAAAATTTGTCAGTGTATTCAAGTCCTCATCTAACACATAAATAAAATTTGAATGATCAATTCTGTAATTATTTCCAGTCCCTACTTTTTCTCTAACAATCCCAAACAAATCTGTTAGTTTTATTAATGATTCAGCATTGGGAGAAAGTGCAGTTAAATTTTTACCAGGGAAGTTTTGTATGTAGTTTTTTAAAGTAGAAGGAGAATCTCTTTCCGGATCTAAGGTAACAAAAATAAATCGGAACCGATTTGATTTTTCACCGAGAATCAGCGAAGCCCTTCCAAAATTTGTCAAAGCCAAAGGACACATATCGGGACAATGTGAAAAACCAAAATACAATACAGATTTTTTTTCAGACCAAAACTTAGGTTCGAGTACACTTCCATCTGGTCTTACAAAGGATAAATGTTTCCATTCTTCTTTGATTTTATCTTCTTTGGATTGACAACACAATCCCAAACTCATCAAAAATATTAAGCTAAAAATTGTTATACGGCGACGATCCAACCCATTCCTCCATTTTCAGCCATATGTGTTTGGTGTGGATGGAACATATAACGACCTTTTTTCTTAAGCACAAATTCAATCACAACACGTTCTGTTTGTCCAATCGAAACCACATCAGAATGTCCATCAGGAACCGTTGTTCCTAAACTACGAATGATATCAAATGTTTGAGCATGTAAATGGAAGGTAATGATGGGTTCTCTTTCCATCATATTCTGGATATAAAACCGAACGCGTTCCCCCACAGGAACTTTCATCGGATAACGATCATAAATTCCTGCGATTCCATTCCATGTATAATAATCGTTTCGCCCTTTACCTTTTGTATCCCATCCAGAAAATGTCAGAACAAATTCATGAGCAGGTGGTCTTTTGGTAGGAGGGTCTACTAGAAGAGCACCATACAAACCTTTGGCGGTATGAACCATGAGTGGTGGCACATGGCAATGGTAAGGATGAAGGCCCACTGGCCCCGCTTCTATCTGATAGGTTCTTTCTCCAAAAGCCGGGATTGGTTCCCAACCATCTTCCATAGGATCGTGTGTTCCATGAAAATGTAAAGAATGAGGATCGGGACTTGAATTTTTAACATGGATCCGAAGTGTATCTCCTAAGTTGGCACGAAGCACTGGGCCTGGAACTAAACCATCAAATGTCCAAGCAGGATAATTTACATTATGAGCAATATTCATACTCAAAGGAAAAAGATTGAGGTTAAAATCTTTCACTTTCGAGTTCGAATTTTTATAGTTAGGTGGATAGTAAAACCGTTCGGTGTATTCTTCTTTGATGAAAAATGGTGGGTGTGCCATACTTCCATAAGTATTGGTTCCACGTAAACTCCCACCTGCCCCAATCGAATTTTGGTAATTATCACTGACTGTGGGAGTGGTCACCACTCCAAAGTTCACAGCACTTGAAGAATTAGAATCGGAAGGTCCACAAATTTCATCAGAGTTACGAGAATTGAATTTTATGGATCCAAAAAGAGATCCAACAAGTCCCGTAATTCCAAATCCTAATGCAGTTAAAAAACTCTTCCGATCCATAATCAAACTCTCTTAAAAACTAAATGTGAGAAATTAAACTCAAAACCCAAACAAGAACCAAAACACCTAGGCCGCCGCCGACTGCTGTTTGTTTGAATTTTTTCTCATACTCGGTGTCAGCAACTAACAAATATACTGCTGGCCCAACCACAGGAACTACTAAAATTACCAGAGACCAAATGATTTGTTTTGTAGTATCCATTCCATTTTGTTTAGAAAGTCCAAACAAAGCCAAAGGTGCCCAAACCATTGTTAAAACAAAGGGGAGGTAATACGCGTAAGATCCGATAAAGTATGTCCAAAAACTTGGGGTTGCAAATGTTGTTTCCATAAATAAACTCCTATATTAAGTTAAAGACGGTTCTGTTACTGCCGTCATCGCATAGCCAGCATAAGCTAGTATTGTTAAAAAAAGTAAAATTCCACCAATGACTACGGTATTTCGAACCACTCGTGAAATTTTGGATTCCTTTGAATACAAATATACCAAAGAACCAATAAAAGGAACGAGTAATACCAACCAAAAGTAAAAATCTAGTTTTGCACCTTTAGCGGAGAATCGATCCAACATGGCAAGTCCTGTCCAAGCGGCAAAAATAGCAAACGGCAACAAATAACCCATGATATGGAAATACCATGTTTTTAATGTTCCCGGGAAATGGACTCTCCAACCAGAAGTATACATTTTGTTAGTTGCTGCGTCAAATTCCACTTGGCTGAGTTTCGGTAGTTCCGCTGTATCAATCAATCCTTTGTTTGATTCAAAGACATCATGTGCAGGAATTATAGATTCCAAACTTTCCTTTGGCATATTGGATTGTGCCGGAGGAATGGGTTGGTTTTTATAAGAACCTAATACAAATTCACGAAGGTTCGCCTGAACAAATAAAGCTAGCAAACCAATACTAGACGACATATCACCTATATGTGGATAACGAAGTCCAGAACAAGACTGAAGTGATTCTAATAGCGGTGGGCTCGAAACTCCATAAGAATTGCCTTCAAAACAGTTCCCCACATTCACAGGCCCACTGAGAGCAATGTCTCCGCGACCGGAATGGTAAACCTTGTTGTTCCTCACGACGTTGTTATTGGAGATCCAAATATTTTCATCGATATTCATGGTGACTAAAATACCATAATTGTTGTGGTTAAAAACTAAATTGTCTTCCACAAGATTTTCAAGTGCCCCAAGAAGTGCGATACCATTTCCAATGGATGGGTATTCTAATTTTTTGGAAGGAGCATTGGTATTGTTGTTATCATAAACAATATTCTTTTTGACCACAATCTGCTTTTGTGGAGGAAGTAACTCGCGATCCAATGTATTTGGTCCAATTCCCAATTGGTTTTTTCTCCAAATAGAAGATAACAAATACAAGTTTCCACTTGAATTGGTTCCCGAATAACCAAGTGCATTGTTCTCTGAAATTACATCATTTATAATCGCATTACATGGATTACACTGTCCGATGTAAAATCCCGAATCAGGAGATCCAGAAGCATACGAATGTTCCATAAGTCCATCTTCGGAATCAAAAGCATAAATACCATAATCACCGTTATTGTATGCAGTTAGATATGATCCGCGATATCCTTTTACACCCGTCCAATAAACACCATTGAGTGTTGCATTTCTGGTGGTAAGGTTTTCAACAGCCACACCATCAGCACCCACAACCATAATTCCATTACCACGCAAGAATTCACCGTCAATGATGGTTTCATTACGGTCTTCTCCACGAATCACAATCGAAGGAGTGGTAACAGTTACTTCTTCTTTATAAATTCCTTTTGCAACTAATACAAGATCCCCAGGTGACGCTGCGTCCACAGCATTTTGAATGGTTTTGTATTGAGATGGAACTTTTCGAGTCACTCCTGACCACTTCTTGGATATTTTTGATTTAGCTATGTTTGTTTGTGGATTGTAAGCGGCATCTCCAATCACAGCAACACCAGTCATTCCAATTTTACCATCAGGAGAAGCATGGAAGGAACAAAAATAAGGGTAAACACCTTCTTCCGGAAAAAACACATCTGTATGGGCACCGCGGAACATCGCTAAGTTGCCAAATGTTTTTTCTGTTGTCCAATCCTTGGTGATGGATATGGCATTGTGAGGATTGTTTCCTTCGTTCACAAATCGAATTTTACCGCCTTTGAATGTGCGAATGACAGGCGGGTGAAAGGCATTGTCCATCATGGTAACGTGGACAAACGCCGAATTGGCCGGATCTTCCGAATTACAATGATTCATACCAAACGTTATGAATCCCGTAAGGAAGATTCCTAATAGAATCTTTTTTGTCTTTTGCATAGGTATTTCCCAGAACATGAGGACTTCCTCACATTTCGAGAATTCTACAACTGTGTTAAAACTTTGTCAATGGGAATTCAAAGGAAAGAGGAAAAATATACAAACAAAAGATTGTTCAGTTCCGAGAGGACTGCCTTTTTTTCAGATGGTTTTTCCTTTCTTTGAGCAATTTTAAATACAGAGTCCACTGTTTCTACGATCATCAGGGCGCGGTAGTATGCGAATTTTTTATCCACTTTTGGGAAGAGCTGGAGGATCACTTTTTCCGCAAGCGACTTGGCAAAACGTTCATTACTTTCAATATCCAATTGTAACAATGCTTGGTTTGTATACAAAATGGAGTTAATCAAACGATACCCTTTCACTTCATTGAATGCTTGTTCAAATGCGGACAAAGTGAACGCAATAAAATCAGGGGAGAATTTTTTTTTCTTTTTCAGTTCTTCATCCAAAAGTTTAAAAAAAGAATCATGAAGGATAAAATAACAGGACTCTGCATGTGAGTAAATGATGGATTCTTTATTCGGAAAAAATTGATAGATAGAACCAACAGAGATCCCACTTCTTTCTGCAATTAAATCAGTCGTCAGATCGTCATACCCAACTTCTCCTAATAGCTCAATGGCGGTATCTACAATTTTTTGATACCTTTCCTTGGAACGTTTTTGCTGCGGAACTTTTCTTGGATTCAGTTTGATGTTCATTCAGATCGTAAAGCTACAATCGGACTAAGTTTAGCAGCATACTCGGAAGGCCACCAGCCAAAAAGTATTCCGATCGATATGGAAAATAGAAAAGCAAATCCAATAGAAGGAAAGGATAAAACAATAGTCCAACCGAAGTATTCCTGCAAAAAAATGACAGCAAGGATTCCAAATACAAGTCCAACAATCCCTCCAGTCAAACTTGTCAAAGTAGATTCGATTAAAAATTGCATACGAATGTCGGACTCACGAGCACCAAGGGCTTTCCTGAGACCAATTTCTTTTGTTCTTTCCTTTACAGAAACTAACATAATGTTCATAATTCCAATACCACCTACCATCAGTGATACCGTGGCAAGGGCAATGAGTAACGTTGTCATGGTTTGGTTGGTTTCTGATACAGCAGATTGGATATCCGCCATATTCATTACTTGGTATATGTTTCCCATCGATTCGTTTGTGCCATGACGTTCATGTAAAAATTTTTTTAGAGAGGTTGTAAATTCTTCTGAAGACTCAGACTTTTCTAATTCCATTTCCAAACTATCAACGGCGTCTTTATTTAATAATCTTCGCATAGCAGTATTTAGTGGGATGAGTATGACATCATCCTGATCACGAAATCCAGTGCTTCCTTTTTCAGGAAGGATTCCCACCACTCGAAATAAAATTCGATTTACCTTAAGATAAGTTCCTACAGGATTTTTACCTTCGTATAATTCTTTGACAACAGTATTTCCCAGAAGACAAACCAGTGCTCGTTTCCCGTTTTCCTCTTCAGTAAAAAACCTTCCTTCCACAGGTTCTAAATTCCGAAGGGTTTCGTAAATGGGATTCGCTCCAGTGATATAACTATTCCAGTTTCTATTCCCGAAAACAAGTTGTGCTCTTCCATTCACAACAGCTGAGATTTGTTTTACTTCTGGAAATTTTTTAGCAACAGCGTTTACATCAAAAACATCCAATCGGTTGACAGAACCGGCTTCAAGAGAAACTCCCCCACTTCGCATTCCCCCTGTACGCACTATGACCAGATTGGCACCTAACGAAGAAAACTGCTCCTCTACGGATTTTTTAGCACCCTCACCCAATGCCATTACAGAGATCACACAAACTACCCCAAAAAGAATTCCGAGTGCTGATAAAAAAGTACGCAATCGATTTGATGATAACGAAAACAAAGATTGAAGAAAAATCCCTTTAAAAAGAGGCCATCCTTGTTTTCTTTTCAAATCAACCTTAGGCAATAGAATCTGATCTTTTTTTTTCTTTTTTCCTTCATCAGATAGTATTTTCCCATCACTCACGTGAATGATCCGATCACAATACTCTGCCATTTCAGGTTCATGGGTAACCATCACAATGGTTTTTCCTTCTTTGTGTAGGCGTTGTAATTCCAACATGATTTCAATTTTACTTTTGGAGTCTAAGTTTCCAGTAGGTTCGTCCGCAAAAATGATGGGTGGATCCACAAGGAGTGCGCGTGCGATAGCGACTCTCTGTTGTTGGCCGCCTGATAGTTCATTCGGTGTGTGGAGAGCCCGATTTGAGAGTCCCACTTTTTCTAACTGCTGTAAGGCTCTCTTTTCCTCAAAATTCACATTTGTGTATAACGATGGTAAACTTACATTCTGTGTCGCATTTGATTTTGCCAATAAATGGAATTGTTGAAAAACAAAACCAAGCATACTGCCACGTACATCAGACAATACATCGGAAGATTCACCATCCACCTTCCGACCAAATAATTTATAAGTGCCCGAGTCCACGTGATCCAGTAAACCCATCACTTGTAATAAAGTAGATTTGCCGGATCCAGAAGGACCCATAATCGCAACAAATTCCCCTTGCGAAATTTCTAAATCAATACCAGCCAAAACAGGAAACTTCGAATTTCCAATGGTATAAGATTTATTTAAATTATGAATCTCAATTGCTAACAATAGTTATCTCTTTGGTATTTTTGGTGAGGAGAAGGGGCCACCGGAACTAGTCTTTTTTTCTTCTTGGATTTTTTTCTTTCGATAAACCATTTCATTTTCTGTAACACCAGAGAGGATAACAGTATTTTGTTCATCTGAGTTCCCTATAGAAACAGCAGTTTCAACAAGTTCACCTTCTACTTTTTTTGTTACCTTTCCTCTACCACCAGTTCCCTTTACGAATTCGTTTGGGATTAACAATACGTTCCTTTCTTCAGAAAGAATAAAGTCGATAGTGATTGACATTCCACTCCTTAGATATTCAGGAATTGTCTTTAATTCTAAATCCACATTGTACATGGTCACATTGTTTTCAGTTACCGCTTCATAACCAATATGAGATACTTTGGCTCTGATCGGAGAATTTGAATAAGAATCAACAATTACATTTGCAAACTGACCAATTTTTATTTTGGATAAATCAGTTTCATCTACCTTTGCTTGTACCATCAAGTTATCAGAAAGAACATACAGGATATCTTGTTGTGTGACTGTTTGCCCTGGGCTAATGTTCGATGCAATCACCAAACCTCGCAAAGGTGAAATGACTGGTGTAGGTTTATAAAAATCTTCCCACTTCTTTAATTCGACTTCCCCTTTGGCTCTGGCTGCATCTAAAAGAGCGGCCCTTTCGGTCGAACTCATCCAAGCGATGATTTTACCACGGCCGACCTGTGTTCCTTCATTTACTAAAATGGATTCCACACGACCAGCAATGGGGGGTTTGATTTCCAATCGATTTTTGGGAATAGCAGTTCCTGTTGCCCGAACGGTAACAATTAAATCACCGACAAACACTTTCGAAGACTCTAATTTGGAGTTTGGTTTTGATTTCCCAAAACCAAATAAATAAAGCGCAATCGAAAGAACAATTACAGTGACTGCAATGAGTATCAGTTTAATCTTCATCAAAACACTTTCCTAAGTTTCTTAAGTAAGTAGCTTCCGCCAAACCCAAATCTCTCTTACCAAGTAAAAGATTTTTTTCCCGGTTGATTAAATCGTTTTCTATGATATCCCAATTTTCAAAACTGATGAGTCCATTCGAATATTGTGACCTAGCGATCATCGCACGAATCTCCGATGCCTTATAAAACTCGGTTAATACAATTAATTGTTCCGATGCATTAATAAAATTGAGATGTGACTGTTCCAACGAAAAAGAAAGCGAATTTTTTTTAGAATCTCTTGTATGAATGGATTTTTCATATTCCGTTTTTGCAATCTTCACATTATAATAATCTCTACCACCATTAAACAAGGGATAGGTCAAATTCAAACCAAAACTATAATTTCTAGGTTTAGGCAACCAAACATCATCTTGTCTCGTAACTGTTGCACTTAAATTGAGCTCGGGATAAAACCCTGCTTCTGCCACACCAATATTTGCCTGTGCAGCCCTTACCTTGGATTGTTCGGCCATTACCGATGGATGTGATTCGAGTAAGGTTTCTTTTTCTTTATCCGAAAACTTCTTCTCCATTGTTGGTTCATAAAAAAAATCAGAGTGAATATTCACATCCAAACGATTAGCAATCACTCTTTCTACTTCGTTTAAATTACTTTCAAAAAGACGGAAAGCAGAAGAAACTTCAAACTCTGATTGTTTAACAAAGGACTCACTTAGCAAAAAACTTCCTTTATGTTCCCTACCTACTTCATAACGAAGTTTTACCAAATCACGGTTTTTGGCCCGTCTTTCTTTAATTTTTTCAGAAAGTTGGTGGAGTTCTTTCGCATACAACATTTGTGCATATCCCGACTTCAATTCAAAACAAATTTTCAAACGCGAATCATGTAATGTTTGTTTTGCTGCTTGAAGCAAAGCTTCCGTTTTTTCGATCCCACTTTTGTCTTTAAATCCTGCAAAAAGATTTTGGTTTGTACTAAGACCAACCGAATAACGATTAATTGCTGTAGGCCTTGATTCTCCTGTACTTGATTGTTGGTTGGTATTAGATCCCGCACTTGACCCATTAATCAAAGGATCATTGACAGTCCCTGATCCACTAAAATTGGCAGAGGACTGTCTTGCCGAAGCCAAAACATTCACTGTAGGTAAATATCCTGCGTAACTTTTTTCATTTTCAAAAAATGCTTTGTCATAGTCAGCTTTCGCAGATAAAAATTCTGGATTGGATTGTAATGCGGTCTGCCAAAGTTCTTTGAGTTGGATTGGTTTAGCAGCGAGCGAACCCAAAAAAGAAATCAGAAAAACAGAAAATATAATTCTAATCAAATTCACTATATACTAAACCTAAGTTTGATTGACAAAGTTCCCGAGATTACATTTTTTAATAAAAAATTACCAACTTCCAGAACTTCCACCACCGCCAAAACTACCTCCGCCTCCACTAAAACCACCGGAACTCCCTCCACTACTTGACCATCCTCGACTTCCTCCAGACCCACCAGAAGACCCACTGTATATTTTTTCTCTCATTCGTTTTCGTCCCTGTGGCGTTAGCAGGTGATATAGTTTATAAAGTCCTGTACCTATTGCATAAATTAAAAATATGCTCGCTCCAACATTGGCCCCATGAATGGCTGTAGGAAACAAACTCCAAAAAGGAAAAAGAAAAAAATAGATAAACCAACCAAAGTAAGGTATGGTAGCGGCCGCATAAGTAAATATACTCAATACAAAGAAAACAAATATCGTTAAGACAACTCGCATCACAATAGGCATCTCTAAATGAGCACCGGAAAGTTGTCCCAAGAAAGATAAAGGCCCCAAATGAGAAAAATCTTCAGCCGGTGGAACGGAATATTCACCTTCAATGACTGCAAGGATTGTATTCACTCCATTTTGGATTCCTGATTCAAAATTTCCTTTTTTAAAATAAGGTTTAATTTCTTTTTCTATGATATGGTGGCAAATAACATCCGTTAAAATACCCTCCAAACCATAACCAACTTCAATACGCAACTTTCTGTCATCTAAGGCAATTAACAACAGAACCCCATTGTCATTTTTCTTTTGTCCCAGTTTCCATGTTTCTGCAACGCGAAGGGAATAATTTTCTAACACTTCTCCCTCAAGTGAAGGAATCACATACACCGCAATCTGGTTGCTAGTTTTACTTTCATGATCCCGTAACTTTTTTTCTAAAGCGGCAACAAACCCGGGACTCAATGTCCATGTTTCGTCTGTCACACGAGCCTTAAGTCGAGGTACATCCCTGGCTAGAAGGGATAAGGGGAAAATCAAAAGGAAAGAAAAAACCAATATCCTCTGCATAAATGGATATTGGTTTGAAAACAATAGGTTACAAGAATTTTTTGGTAACTACTTGTGGATTCGAGTTGCTCCGTAATAAGCAGAGATAGGTTTTAAGTCCTCAAATCCTATCAAATTTACCTGCCCACCTCTCGATTCATAGTCTCGTTTGAAACTTTGTAAAAACTCGATGGCCGAAAATCCGATCATTTTTACGTTCTGATCAAATTTAAGATCCACTCGTTCACCAGGAGCAATTTTTCTAAATAACAATTTCAATGAAATCATATTGGAAAACAACAGAGCCTGTCTGACATATAATTCATGTACTTTGTTTTCAGATTTAATCGTAATATCGGCCACAAAAATATAACGAAGAGGAACACCAAAATAAATCTGAATCAAAATTGCTGTGATAATCCCACAAAGAACGCCAACTAACAAATCTTCTACGATTGTTAGAATGACTGTTACAATAAAAATTACAATTTGATCCCATCCTTTTTCATATGTTTCTTTAAAAACATGAGGAGAGGCCAAACGAACACCTACCATAATCAAAATCCCGGCAAGTGACGCGAGAGGAATTCGATGGATAAGACCTGGCAGAAGTAAAATGAAAAAAAGTAAAAATAGGCCATGGAAAAAATTGGAAAATCTTGTTTTTGCCCCATTTTCAATATTGGCAGAAGACCTAACCACCTCTGAAATGATTGGTAATCCACCGATCCAACCCAAAAAGAAATTACCAGCACCTTTTGCTACGAGTTCACGATCCATATTCGATTTACGGCGATAAGGATCAGTATTATCTACTGCCGTAGCAGTTAACAATGATTCAATGCTAGCAATGAGAGCAATAGTAACGACCATTACCCAAAAAATCCCATCTTTCCATCTAGAAAAATCGGGAAATGTGATTCCATCGTAAATATGATCAGGAAGGTTTACTAATTTTTCGGGACCAATTTTATAAGTTTGATCAAGAAGTGTATAGGAATGTTCATCTGCCAAATCAAATACAATACCCAGAACGATTCCAACTAACACAGCTACAAGTGGTGCCGGTAATTTTTTGAGTAGTGGGTTTTTGATTTTTGCTAAAATGGCTATGATCAAAATGGCAGAAATACCAATGATAGCAACTTCTGGATTCACAAGAGATAAACTAAAGGGAATTTCCATTAACAAACCACCAATGGTTTTGGATTTAGGAGTAATTCCAAGAGCTACATAAAACTGTTTGGAAATGATAATGATTCCGATCGCGGCCATCATACCGTGAACCACTGAAATTGGGAAATAAACAGTTAAATTTCCAGCTTTCACTAGTCCCAAAACCACTTGGATGGCACCGGCAATCACAATGGCAGCTAATGTTAATTCAAAACCAAGTTTTGGATCTCCACCACCTAAAACCATAATGGAGTTGAGCACAACAGCAATTAGACCTGCTGCGGGACCGTTGATGGTAAGGTGCGAACCACTGAGTAGAGAGACTATAATCCCACCCACAATTCCTGAAAAAATCCCTGCCATCGGTGGAGCCCCCGATGCAAGTGAGATACCCAAACACAAAGGTAACGCTATCAGAAACACAATAAAACCGGACAAAATGTCCGATCGCCAATTTTCCTTTAATCCGGGTAACCAATCTTTTATATTGTCTTTGCTGTTCATAGGGAACGTCCTCTCTCTCTAATTAACTAATTGTATATCTATATGTTTTTATTTTTCCGAAATTGGTTTGGGTTGACTCCAGACTGTTTTTTGAACTCCAGATAAAACGCCGATCTGGATCCAAATCCTGAAAGTTTTCCCACCTCAGCTACATTCAGTTCTGGTCTTCCATTGAGTATGGCCATCGCTTCTTTGATTCTATATTGGTTTAACAGACTTGGAAAATTGAAGTTGTATTCAGAATTAATCAGCTCACTTAACTGATGATAGGAGAGTCCCATTTTTGAAGCGATCATCTCCTCGTTACAGTTGGGATCCAAAAATATTTTTTCAGAAGCTAACAGAGATTCTAATTTATTTCTAAATTCTGCTTTATCTAACTTTAAGGAAAGAGATCGGTATCTGGTTTTTGATTTATCTCTTTTTTCATAATTTCGTAAAAACAAAAAGGAACCTGCTGTTAAAAAGGGAAGATAAAACACTGCCGCATAAATAAAGAAAGGTTGGTAGGGATAAAAATCAAAATGGAACAATGTCTTTAAGAAGACGGAAAAAAGGAAAAAGAACCAACCAAATACATAGGGCCGAACATCACTTTCTTCTTTTGATAACAAAGTATGATGAGTTTTGAATAAATAATAAGCAGCGGTTCCAAATATAGATAGAACTAGAAAAATTCTAAACTCATACACTCTTGGATACAGAGGAACTAACAAATAAAGAAAACCTGCAAATCCAGAAACCCAAAACCCCGGGTGGTTCGAAAAACGATTTCCTAGAAACCGATCGAAAGATTTTAAATAAAGAAAAAATATAAAATGGTTAATAGATAAAAAGATATAATATGAATGTCTGACTAAGTCATTGGAATTTCCAAATATAGAAACAATCTCTTTACCGTGCACAGAGTACACAAGGAGGAAAAACATTAGAAAATGCACTAAAATCGAAATGTAGATGCCTTCTTTTGATTTTAAATATTCAGAGATGGCCCACCCAAAAGAAACAATTCCCATCATCGTAAAAAACAAAAATGTTAAAAAACGAAACAATACAATCGAGCGATAACTGGATTCTGATACAGTACGAATTGGGAAATTTAGATCTTCATTGGAAACTAAATAGATATAAAAATAACGACTTTCGTTAGCTTTCAGTGTCACGTTGAAATGTGGAAAAGGAGAAAGTACCTCCATCCAATCTTCCCAAACATATCCGCTATAAGAAGTGGTGACCTGCCCATCACCCCCTTCCGAACAAAGTTCGACAAAAGGGATATTGATCCATTGGATCAGAATGCTAAAATAGATTTCTACCGGTGTTTCGTTTTTGATCTCAACACGAACCCATTGTCCCCCGAGTTCTCGTTTTCCTCGTAAGGAATCAGCACTGAGATTGTCCATCCAGACAAAATCCCGCAATGATTGAATGGATTCATGGTTACAGGTTTTGGGAATTTCTGTCTTGTGGGGTACTAAAAATTGGACATTCCGACTGATGTTCCGGCCGTAGAAACTTTCAGGTTTCCAAAGACACCCCCCCGAACCAGCAACGATTGCCAATAGGAGCATGATTTTGGCCATTTGTTTCATCGGAAACACCAGTCTTTGCAAATTCAGCAACTACGAAAGCGAATTCGAATTTTGATGGAATTGGAAATCCATTATTTTTTGTCCAATTTTATGATATTGGACAAAAAAGGTGTCTAAAATGATGACAAGTATAGGGGGGAAATTATGGATTTCCACGCAGCACTCAACAATATTCTCAACCCACCGGTGCTCTTTTTCTTTTTAGGAATGGGTGTCGTTTTCTTCAAATCAGACTTAAGGATTACAGAGGGAGTATCTAAATTTCTATCTTTGTATCTTTTGTTCTCTATCGGATTCAAAGGAGGACATGAACTTTTCAAATCTCCTTTTGCCGAAGAACATTTACTCACACTCATTGCTTGTATGTTTATGGCATGTTTTGTTCCGATTTACTCTTACTTTATATTTAGAGCTAAACTCGATCATGCGAATTCTGCAGCACTTGCAGGAAGTTTTGGATCCATTAGTGCTGTGACCTTCGTAACAGCGGGAGCATTTTTACATAGTTATGGATATGAATACCAAGGATTCATCGTTGCAGGAATGGCACTTATGGAATCACCTGCCATTGTTCTTGCTGTGATCATTGATCGATTGGGTAAAAAGAAAAGTAACGGAAACCAAAATGAAAAAATCAAATGGGGCCATTTGCTTCACGAAGCTTTTTTTAGCTCTTCCGTATATATTCTGATTGGAGCCTTGATTGTTGGTTATCTTTCAGGTGAGTCTGGATGGAATACAACCAAACCATTTACAGAAGATATTTTCAAAGGTCTACTTACATTCTTCTTGTTAGATAAAGGAATCGATGCGGCAAAACAAATGAAGGAAATGAAAAAAGTAGGTTTTTTCCTCATTGGATCTGCCCTCGTGATTATGATCATCAACGTAGTCATCTCCATCCTACTGACTAAAATCATCCAGATGCCAATTGGAGATGCACTAATGTTTGTTGTACTCTGTGCTTCGGCTTCTTACATCGCAGTCCCTGCTGCCATGAAAGATTCCATTCCAGAAGCAAACCCTAGTATCTATTTAACGGTTGCATTATCGATTGTTTTTCCAATCAATATAATCATTGGAATTCCATTATACTTTTATATTCTTAAAGTAATTGCAGGAACCGTTTAAGTTAAAAATTTTAAATCAGAAAAGGGGATACATCATGTTTAATTCAAAAGGTTATTTCTATTTTCTATTGTTAGCGGTATTTTTACCGCTAACAATTACAATGGCAGAACCAACGGAAACACCGAATCCGCAAGGAACAACAGAGGTAATCAAACCCTATGTTTCAACAATGAAGGAAAAGGGAATTGATCCCGAATTCAACCGTCACATGTTTGTGGAACCTGAGTTATCTAAACACTCAGCAAACTCTAGCCAATTTTGGTTAAATGATGTATTACGTTTTGGATTGTACTTACGACCAAGGCAAGAATCCAGATACAATATGGATTTTAATGCATCCGATAAAGGTTATATAGATAGAACAGTTCAAACTTCCTCCATTTATTTTATTTTTGATCCCAGTCCTTATGTACAAGCAAAAGTAACATTGCAAGATGCACGTGTTTGGGGAGGAGAATCACCAGCATCCTCAGGCGACATACGAGCCAATTTTTTTAACAATACAGCAGATATTTATTCTAAAAACCAAACCAACGCAGTTTCCCAAAACCAAACCGGGATTCGGGAAGCATTTTTAACCTTAAACCAACTCCCCCTCCATTCCAAATTACAAATTGGACGACAAATTTGGGCTTACGGCGACCAACGAATGATAGGTGGTGGTAACTGGACAGTGAACGGATTATCCTTTGATGGGGCAAGGCTCATGTTCAATTACGATAATTTTAAAATTCACTTTTTAATGGCAAGGCCCTATTGGACACAAAGTGGAACAAACGGTGTAGTGTCCTCTAACGATCCAAAATTAAATTCGGCTGCTACGGGAACCGATACAACACTACTCGGAACATACAATAGTTTTACGATTCCTGATTGGGTTACCTTGGATCTTTATAGTTTGGGAGTGGTTCGAAAATGGAAAAAAAATCCCATGAATCCCGTCACTGGACTTCCCGAGGCCTCAGTGGATGACCCACAAGCCATGAACCGAAGTAGACAAAACCAAAACTTACTCACTACGGGTTTTCGTCTTACAAACAGAACCAAAGGAAATTTTTTACCCGAAGGAAAGTCTTGGGATTTTACATGGGAATCAGCATTCCAATCAGGAACTAGCGGTAGACGAATCCAAGACCCTTATTTAAAAGAATACCTTCCGAACGAATATGATAACTCAAAAACACAAAGAGAAAAATATACAGGACAAATGCATGTTTTTCAAACTGGTTACACTTTCTTCAAAAAACTAAGATTAGGTGGTCAGGTTTTGTATGCATCTGGAGATAAAAATAGAGCCGATGCTTCTGTTTCCACATTCCAGACCCTTGCCAATCCTAGATTTGGAGTCATTCCTTACTTCAATAGTGTGGCCGGAATTTCAGAAAATATCAATGCTCAAAACTTATATTCCAAATCTGTGAGTATCAGTTATAAAACAGATTCATGGGGAGAGTTCCAAGTTACCTACTTCCAAAACGATAAAGCTGAAAAACAAGATGCATGGTATGCTATCAGTGGAGCGGCAAATTCAACCAGTTCCTTAGGTGAAAAAAATCCATATCCTGTTTCTGCTGACAAAGGTAGCACGGAAAATTATTCTAATAATTCTTATTCATCACCATATGCACTTGGAAAACGAATTTATACAGAAGTAGATTTAACTTGGCATGGGCAAATCAACGACTTTGTTTCTTTGTGGATGGGATTTGGATATTTGGATGCAGGAGACTCGGTACGCAACTATCGAAATAGCAAAATCCAATACAATTCCACAACCCAATCCTTTGAATGGAACCAAAACTACTTACAAGGCAAAAACCAACTGGCAAAGGATGCTTATATGGCCTATGCCCAAATCAACGCTGCTTTTTAAGAAAAACGTTCGATTTTTGTATGGATTTGAATAATGTGGAGGCCAGACTGATTCAAATCCATGTTGGAAGCTTCAAACAAACAAAGACGGATTCGCAATAGCCTCTCTCGTGAGGAAATTAGAGACGTCTCCCTCCTCATTTTAAAGGAAGAAGGGCTGGAAGGTCTTTCCATGCGAAAGATTGCCAACCGATTGGGTTGTAGTGTTGCCAGTCCTTATTCTTATTACGAAAGCCAAATTGACCTTGTCCAAGATTTAATCAAATCAGGAGAGGATGAACTTCTCTCCATGTTAAAAAAAGCGATTACGGAAGTAGATTCCAATTTTGCCTTTGAAAAATTGGCAGCCATTGCCCGTGGGTATTTTAACTTCGCAAGTAACAACCGTGAGTTACACAAAGTAATGTTTGTGACCGATTACGGTGGAGTACATAGAAAAGCATTTCCTCAATTGCCAAAAAGTTACCGATTTTTTTTGGAAACCGTTCGTTTTGGTTTTGAGTCAGGTGAAATTCCCTATCCCAAAAATGAATACCCTGCCATCGCAAGGATGATGTGGAGTTGGATGTATGGAGTCATCGTTTTGGATATGACGGGAATGCTTCGCAAAAGGAAAGGATCCGGAAATCCCATCGAAGAAGGGATTTCCTATTTTCAAAAACTTCTCAGCAAACAATACCCTAACAGTAAATAGTTGTTTTTATTTCAATAAACTACTAAGTAAAAATAAATTTAACTGATGCTTGGTGAAACTTCCAAACCGTCATTTTCCTCATTCAAAACTCCTACTTCTTTTTTTGGAACTAAAACAGAAGTTCCTTTGTCCTTCATTCGAAGGAGTTCACTTCGGATGTAACTGATTGTTTCTGAAGCATCTTTCACTTCCCGAATGGGGTTACCCACTGACAATCGAATGGGTTTGTTCAAATTATACGCATCTAAAAACATAGGAATGATCGGTAGACCATAACGTTTGCTGAGTACGGCCATACCGGGATGGAGTTTTCGAGATTTTCTAAAACCCCGAAACCAAGTGCCCTCAGGAAAAATACCAATACCCAAACTTCCTTTAGCGATTCGTTGTTTCATTTCTTTCATTGTGCGTGGGTCTGATTCGTTGCGATTCACGGGGATTAAGTCAATCGATGTAACGATCCCTTTGATGAGCTGTTCGATTTTTTGTTTTTTGGCTTTCTGAAAACTATCTTTGGGTTTTTTACCAGAATCAATACTTGCAAGGGCCGTTGTATAAATTCCATACCGTTTCAAAACACCACGAATCACAAAGGCATCATAAGGAAGAGTGATCAACCGCAAAAATTTATTCCGAGGTTTAATATGATTAGCAATTAAAATCACAGATTTACCACTAAACTCTCGTAAGATGTGATCGTTTTCCAAAGTCACTTTTTTTCTTCCATAAATTTGGCGCATAGGTTTTACAAATGCCCACATAAAAATAAAACCAATCAGTCGACCTAAAACGTAAAACATATAATTCCTCTACTTCGTTAGAACAAGTGAATCTCGGTTGGTTGCAAAATTCTCTAAGTAAATTTGTCTCAGTGATTAGAATCTAAAAAAAAAATCAAAATGTAATGAATTTTCACAACATACATGGCGGTTCTTTACATTTGACAAAAAACCTGGTGCGAAAGACCTTGAAATTACCTTCAGGGAGGAAACAGGTGAAATTCCTGTGCTGACCCGCAACTGTAATCCAAACCAAAGTTTGGTGAGCCAGATCTTCCCCGTAAAGTTTACCTCGTGGTTAAGGCACTTTACACACTGATTCCAAATGCCTCCATTTGGATAAGGGGCCCCGAAGGAATCGGGGCACCCGAAACCATTACAAACAAAATCTGTATTTTAGATACTACCAAAATAGAATCTAACAACGATTTGTTTATTTTTGATTCGGAGTTCCCTAAAACTGAAACATTAGGAGAATTCTATGAATAGAACAATCAAAACGACAATCCTTACACTGGTCTTACTAACACATTTCATCGCATGCCAAACAGAAAAACAAGTTTCTGAAACAGATGCAAATTATAAACTAATCGCTGGTTTACTTGCAGGTAGTACACTCTCCACATCTTTTTTATTAGAATACAACGGGCAGTGGAACGCAGGTTATACGTATGATTCCAATGGACAAATGACTGGAACTCCCAACGGAAGACTCATCATCGCAACCAATCCAGATGGATCCGGAAGTATCATTTCTGGATATAATTCCAATGCAAACTACTTTGGTGGTGGTGATACCACTTATAGAATTCTATCCTTCGACAAAGCCACAAGAAGACTATACTACCAAAATACACCTGGAGGAAATAACTTCGCACATTCTACTTTTGGCAGGATTGATTACACACCTGTCACTACCTCTGGTTGTGAACTTGGAGCTGGAAGATGTTTTTATTTTTGTGAAGCGGTTTCTGGAAAAGCTACACTCGCGGAAGTACAAGCAAGTACAGTCACAAGCAATGCAACAAACTATGCCACCAACGGTTGTGGTGGATTTACATTTAGTAGAGCACTTTCAAGAACAGAAAACTCAACTTGGACTGGACTTTAAAAAATAGGTTCAGAACTTAGGAGATGTGATGCAAAAATTTTCAAAAACAAACAAATTATGTCATTTGATTTTGATCTTATTTGTAACCTTCTCCTCTTGTAAAAAATCCCCCTCATCTTCTGGGGAAGAAAATTTAGCTGCCTTATTACCATTGTTAAATGCCGCAACTAGCGCTAGTTTTTGTCCCAAATCTCCATTGCCTTCGGACATTCACATTGCAACAACAGTAGTTAGTTCGAGTGCCAGTATCCCTGGATTTTCTGATCCACAAAAAGCAGTGAATGGAATTTGTGGGGCGGGAGAACTTGTGGGGTCTCTGGATGTCTACGCTTTGGACATTACTGGAGCCGGAGCCAGTATGGTTCTCAGTTGGGGTGGACGAACCGTAAAAAATGTTTCCGATTTGGACTTTGTGGTATATGACAATAGTTTCCGGATATCCGATGATTCGAATACATACGCTATGGATCCTTCGGTCGTTCAAGTTTCTATCGATGGAACCAATTATTGTGGTTTTAACCCCAGTTACTCGGGGGCTAATGTAAACTTAGTTGATAGTTGGACTCGATTTGGAGGGCTTAGACCTGTTTACTACAATATGACCACCAAACCTTTCTCAAGCGAAGATCTATTTATCAATACAGGTGGTTCCTTTTTGTTAGGTGGTGGTGATGGGTTTGATTTGGACAATTTAGACCCTGCCGACCCAAATGATATAGGTTGTGACACAACCTTGGCAAACAATATCAAACTAAACGGATTCAAATTTATCAAAATTACATCCGCAAGCAATGTGAATAATCCCGCCACGGGGAATAAATTCCCATGGCCGCCTGGAAGTTACAATGGAAGCGATATTGACGGAGTGGTGGCACGCGAACTCCAATGATTTTTCTAAGTCATTATGTCAAATTTTGACCGTCTTCGAGGTTCTACTAAAAAAAACCTAAAAAACCGACTGGTATTTCAGTTGACCAATCCTTAAAAAAGGTTTCTTTTTTTAGAACCACTTCTTAGCGCGTATCCACTTTGAGCGAAAATCTATACACACAAAAAATATCCATCCAGGATGAAATGCCGAGATTGTCTGCACAGGCCAATCTCCTCAAACTCCTCCTCGATCCTTTTTTGGATTCCATTTCCTTTGAAAAAGAATCTGGCCTTGCTTTGGATGCTGGGGCAGGACCTGGTGTACTCACAAGTTTTCTCATGAAAAAAAATCCGAACCTTCGTTGGTCTGCCTGCGATATTTCGGAAGAAATGGTGCAGTATTGTAAATTAGGCCATCCAAAAGTAGACTGGAAGGTCTCCGATGTGCGCGCACTAGATTATCCAGACAACCATTTTGATTTTATTTTCAATTCTATGGTTCTCATCCATATCAAAGAACCAGAAAAAGCTTTAAAAGAATTCTACCGAGTTTTAAAACCAGGTGGAAAGGTTCTCATCCACTGTCCGAACGATAAATCCTTCACCGGCCCAAAAGTGCTTTTGGATATGGTTGCCAAACATGCGACCATCCATCCCGCTGACAGGTATGTGATGGAAAAAGTTCCAACACTTATGGAAAACCTTGGATTCAAACTAGCTGCAAGGACAGATTTTGTTGCTTCCAATGATGGGAATGATGACAAACCCGTAGTCGATTACCCAAAAATTCATTTGGGTATGATGACAGGTTGGTCTATGATGTCCTTTATGGGCCATCCCGATGGAATGCAGGATTTGTATTCCAAACTCCAATCCGACTATATGTCCAATCGTGTGAAATTCACGATCAATCTTGAAACACATTTGTACCAAAAATAAACGGAGGCAAAATTGAATCAAAAGTCACCCATCATTATCGGGGAATACCACATCATTCCAGAAAATTTGCCTGCTGATGGCCAACTTCGATTGATCTTCCAACCAATCGATATGACTACGTATTGGAGACGTTGCGGACTCACTGCAAACTTTGTAGCTGGATTTTATTCCTACTGCTACGAAGCCAGTGAAACCAAAGCCAACTCTCTCTCTACCATCATTAACGAACTTCTTGAGAATGCTTCTAAATTCTCAAAAGCAAGAGAAGGTAGAATCAACGTAGAATTGAAACAATACGGAAATCTTTTAAGGATAGATGTTTTAAATGTGGCGTCAAAAACCTTACGAGATAGTTTTGAGATTTTTGTAAACAAACTCTTGTCGGAGAACGTGGAGGAGATGTATTTTTCTACACTCGAAACCAAAGAAGACGGCGATACCAAATCCGGTTTGGGTCTACTCATGATGTTAAAGGATTACCCGGTTCGTTTTGGTTATAGTTTCCATGAGGTCGATGCCGATACTCATGAAATCACGGTAAGAGCAATTATCAACGTAGAAGAGATATAATAGGCGAAGCTTCATGGAAATCAAAGACTTAGATTACAATATTCAATACGACGAAGCCACTAAGACTGTCAAATTCACAGGTTCCATCCGATTGCAGAACTTACCCGCTTATGAACCCATAAAACTATTTTTGAGAGATGTTGCGAAACTTTGCCAAGGTTCGCTTCTGACAATGGACTTTAGAGAGTTACAATTTGTAAACAGTTCGGGGATCACTACTCTCTCTATGTTTATTATTGATTCAAGGAAAAGTGCTGCTTACCAAATCAAAATCCAGGGATCGCTCAATGTTTCTTGGCAGTCAAAATCTCTCTCCAACTTCAAAAAACTTTGGGACCAAGTGGTTTTGGAAATTTCCTAAACCACAAAATTCCCTATTTTCATTACCTTCCGCCCATCTCGTACAACCTTCTAAATTCGAGCATGCGGCGGGACATTTCATTAAATCTCTGCGCTAAAATCACAAACAAATTGGTAAGAAGTTTGATTGCTAAGGTTGGACTTTGGATTTCTAGTTTTTGAAATTCGTTTGGTGTAAGGATCAATAGTTTCGCATGATCGCGAACAATGATATCTGCATTACGATTGGACTTAGAAACAAATCCCAACTCTCCAAAAATTTCCCCTTGGTTTAAAATGGAAATGGTAGAACGAACCCCATCATCCCTATTCACAATCACTTCCACACTTCCCTCTAAAACACAAAATAGACCTTGGCTTTCTTGGTTTTGATGGAACACAATGTCTCCATCTTCATAATCGATTAGATCCAACATGGAAAGTAACTTCTTTGATTCCTCTTCAGTAAATCCTCTTAAGAAAGAGAGAAACTGACTAGGCGGGAGCATCATGTCATGAACAATGTTTTGCCAAACATCATCTCCATCCATAGAGAAGAGAGGACGTATGTCTTTGTAATCAGTAAAATTTGTTTCAAATAAACGAGCCAGTTCCGTTCCGGCAGGATATCTTTTCGCCAAACGAAGAAAAGGTGAATGGATTTGTTTTAAATACTCGTTATCATCCAGTAAAAAAACCATCGGAATCACAATCCCATATTCAGGATGGTGGATGTTCTTTTTGTACATTCGATAACCCACTTGGTTGTACAACCGAACTAAATGAGGATTGGTATCAATAAAATCGATAACGATTCCATTTTCACGAGCATGTTCGTAAATTTTCATACAGAGCATGCTGGCAGCAGCTGTGTGCCTAAATTCCCGTTTTACCATGAGTTTGGTCGACATAGAAACTTTGTCCGGGTAAAAGGGGCGGAAAAGATCCATCTCATATAATTCTTCACATTCCAAAATTCCATCTTTTCGGAAATTGATACGGACTGTTCCAATACACTCGCCCTCTTCCGTTTCCGCGAGGAAAAGATGACCTGTATCATCAAAAGGCTCTTTGATCATTTTTGCGGAGTGGTCAGCATACTCTTGGACTCTGTTCATTTCTTGAACATATATATCGTAACGCAGGTGGTAGATTTTATTACGATCTTCCTCTGTTGTTGCCAAATGTACTCTGATCTGACTCATCCTAGTCTTCTCCCTGAAAAAAATGAAAAATCATTTGCAATTTATGCAAAATGTATGACTTTATAAGCTAATTTTCCGCATTCTATTGCACGAAATATAAAGAAAGAAACCTTTACTCTATGCCGCAATCTCCTTCAAACGAAAATCGATTCGTCCTTTCGGACTATTACAAGAAACAACTTAAAGAGATTGCCTACCAGGGAGAATTCCGCGCCGAAACCTTTGCGACTCGGTTCCGATTCTTCTTCCTAGGATTTTTAGTTATTTTTGCTACCTTAGGCCTTCTTTCCGGTCGCCCCCGAATCGAGTTCTACTACCAGATTTCTGCCATCCTAGTTCTTCTCTGTTACAACTTTGTTGTTTTGTATTCCTTAAAGAAATCGGGAAAGTATCTCAATATCTTTAAGTTTCTATCTTCCTTTTTAGAAATTACTCTCCTTACATTTGTTACAGGGTATACTGCATACTCTCAAAAAAATCCAAGCCTTGTTTATGCAGCCCCGATGATTTATGTATTTTTCATCCTGATTGCACTGGCTTCCATACGTAATAATACTAAGACTATCATCTTTGCCGTCGTCGTTCTCATTGTTGAGTATGCATCACTGACCATCTACTTCTATCCAGAGATGACAAGTTTCAATGCCAAACTCATTGAACTATCGGATTATCTGAAACCAACATTCTTGGAACAAAACAGCACTTTCTTTTTGGTCAGTGCTGTTCCTATGGGAATTTTTCTCATCCTTCTGTACATGGTTGTTACAGGGGGTCTCATCCTATATGCCATTCTCAATACTTCGCGAACGACGCAGGAACAAGCAGATTTAATTTTTAACACAGAAAAACAAGCCATCTTGGAAGAGAACATGCGTCTTGGTATGGAGTTAGATGTAGCAAGGCAAATCCAAGCCATGGTACTTCCCCGTAATGAGGAATTAAAAGAAATCCAAGAATTAGAAATTTCAGCGAGAATGGATTCGGCCAATGAAGTGGGAGGAGACTATTATGATGTCATCCACCATGAAGACGGAACGGTTTACATTGGGATTGGGGATGTAACCGACCACGGTCTTGCCTCTGGTGTTGTGATGCTTATGACTCAGTCAGCGTTTATCACCACCTTACGTTCTAAAGTAATTTCCTTACGAGAATCTCTTCGTTCCATCAATTCCATTTTGTTTTCCAACATTCATGTGCGGATGAATGACATTCGTAACCTCACTTTATCCTTGTTTTCCTATAAAAATGGTGTGTTTACCACCGCGGGACAACATGAAACCATTATGGTTTATCGACATGCCACAAAAAAAACCGAGATCATTGATACAGTTGATAATGGTATGTTAGTTGGTTTAACCGAATCTATCGATGAATTTATCCATGAAAAACCAATCCATCTCAATCCAAAAGACATCATTCTTTTGTATACGGATGGAGCTACTGAGGCAGAAAACTCAAAAAGAGAACAATTTGGTTCTCATAGGTTAATTGAATCTTTAGAAAAACATATCGGCCTAGAATCAACAGATGCAATTTTAGATGCTATCTTTAAGGATATTTATGTTTTCATTGATGGAATGGAAGTTTACGATGATATTACCATCATGATTATGAGAAAAAGAGGATAACGGATATTATATGGACAATGAAGCAATGTTGGAGGAAGAACGGGCAAAATACGCAGAATTAGAAGTCCTTTACCAAAACATCATTGACCACTCGACAGAAATCGAAAACGAACTCCTTGAAAATAACAAAACCATCCAAATGTACTTGGATCGTATGCGTCGTTATTTATCTCCTCAACTTTATGAAATGGTAACTGGTGGTGCAGAAGGAGAAACTTCGATATCACACCAAAGACGAAAACTCACTATATTTTTTTCTGATATTGTTGGATTTACAACCATCACAGATTCCATAGAACCAGAAATCCTTTCGGACTGTCTGAACAAATATTTAGATGTGATGTCGAGTATTGCCATCAAATACGGTGGAACCATTGATAAATTCATTGGGGATGCGATCATGATTTTTTTCGGAGCACCTAGTTTCGAAAATGATAAAACACATGCGTTAAACTGTGTTAAGATGGCCATTGAAATGCGAGATAGTTTGCCTGCATTAGATGAATATTGGAGAAAATCAGGAATCAACCACAACCTAACTTGCCGAATTGGAATCAATACTGGTTATGTGACGGTTGGGAATTTTGGAACCAACGAAAGAATGGATTATACCATCATAGGTGGGCCGGTCAACGTAGCCTCTCGGTTGGAACATGCCTCAGATGCTGGGGAAATCCTCATATCCAACGCAACCAAATCTCTGATAGACGAATTCATCGATACAATACCAAAGGGTGAGATTGTTGTCAAAGGTGTCCACACACCGATAGAAACCTTCCAGGTGATCAGTTTAAAGAACGACCAAGAGAAAAAAGAAAATCCGTTTTTGAAGTTCGATAATGAGGGTTTCCTTCTCAAACCACTCCATTTTGATAAACTGAGCACAAATCCCGAAGAACGCCGATTAATGCAAAACGCATTAGAAAAAGCGCTTGCCGCATTACGATAAATCGTCTAGATTTCTTAGTTGAACTACGACTATGCGAAAGTACGGCAATTTAAAATCCACAAATACTAACAATACCGAACCTGAATCCAAAATCCAAATCCAATTAAAACCTTTGGATTTAATGAGATATTGGCGCCGGATTGGAATCCTTTCTGATTTTATTGGTTATTTTTATGGATTCTCTTTTTTGCCCAATGTTCCCTCCGAATCGATGGACATGAAAAATTCTGAGATTGTAAATTCCATCTCAACGGTGTTTAATGAACTTTTGGAAAACGCCGCCAAATATTCTCACGATAAAAAAGCAGATATAGAAATTTCTCTCATCCATAGGGGCAAAACTTTTGAAATCTTTGTTCGCAATAAAACAAATGTATCCAATGTTAATGCTTATGAGGCGAGTTTAAAAGAGATTTTTTCTGCTGACAATTTAGAAAATTTGTATATTGAAAAATTAGAAACTAATGAAAATGATCCGCACCATTCTGGAATTGGCCTTTTGATGGTTTTGAAAGATTACCCAGTAGAAATGGAAGTTTCATTTGAATCCGAAGGGGAAGAAACAATCATTACCAGCCATGTCATCTATTTTACAGACGGGTTCCCTCAATCATAATCTCTAAAATTTGATCCACTTCTTTACGAAAGATAGTTTCTTCTGCAGTGGATTTGATTTGTTTCCATTTCCGTTCGTTGAGTACAGCAAAGCCGTGAACACCACTCCAAAAGCTCATCATCAATGTTGCAGTGGGAACCGAGTTTTTTAATTTTAAAGACTTTTGGCCAAATTCTACAATTTTAAACATTCCTAAATAAGCTTGATTGCCACATTCTCTTAAATCTTCAGAAATGGGATCTCCCGATACATATAATTCTCCACCAAACATGAGTTCAGTCCTTCTCGGATTTTTGAGGAGAAGAAAAATATATTCCACACCTGCCATTTTCACCTTTTCCAATGGATCCTCGGAATGGTTCCAAGCCCTCTCCATCCCTTTTGTTAATTCCTGAAACCCTTCCGTTACCAAAGCCTGGAGGAGATCCATTTTTTTAGGAAAATGTCTATAGGGGGCCGTATGGCTCACACCTAAATCGGTGGCGATATCTCTTAAACTGAGAGAAGAGACACCTTTTGATTCTAAGACCTTTCTCGAATGTTCCAAAACCTCTTCCCTTAGGTTTCCATGGTGGTATCCACTTGATTTTGCAGAGGTGTCAGAATTTGCTTTCGGGCGGGATTGTTTTTTTTTGGATGGTTTCATATCAAAAAATGTTTACAATGTATACTTTCTATGTTGACAGAGTATACATTTATATTTACACTGTCTACATTATGAATTTTGCCAACTACAGAAAACAACCACTTTTTTGGAATGGGATAACCATGGCAGTGCTCACAGTAGCCATCCTCCCCCTGCTATTTCTGGATTCAAGAACCCTTTTGGGGGTGAATGTCTGGATCAAACCCTTAAAATTTACTCTATCCGTGGGTTTGTACTCACTGACTACCGTTTGGGTGATGTTTACCTTTTTAAACGATTGGAAACAACAAAACAAAATCCAATTGGTTTTAACCGTTACCTCTGCGATTGAAATTATATTTATCACCTTACAGGCAGCACGCGGAGAGGCGAGTCATTTCAATATTACAACTACTTGGAATCAAATTGTTTATTCCGTGATGGGAACAAGTATTTCTATCTTTTGGGTTTTCCACCTTTGGATGGGTTACCAAATTTTTAGAAAGGAATCCATTTCTCAGTCTATCAAAGAAAGCCTTGTTTGGGGACTTGGCATTGCCGGGTTTGCCATGATCATTGCATTTTTTATGACTTCTCCTCGCCCTGACCAATTGGAATCTATCAAACAAGGAATTTTTCAAGCGAGTGGCTCACATAACTTTGGTATAGGTGATCCAGGGAAAGGAATTACTTTTTTTGGTTGGAGTACTCAAATTGGAGACATGCGAGTTCCCCATTTTTTTGGAATGCATGTAATGCAGATTTTTGTTTTTCTAGCAGCTTTTTTAATGGGAAAACGAAATTCAATTCAGAACCTATTCCTTATTCGAACCATAGGATTTGTCCTTCTACTTGTCAATGTAGTGATGGTCATCCAAACATTGAATGGGGAATCTGTCTTTTATATAAATCCGATGTATACAACTGTCTATGGAATATCTTTTGTTCTGGTTTCTGTTTGTCTTTTCAAATTAATCTTACAACCAAAATTACATACACATGAGGCCACCTTATGAATCCTTCCTTAATTTTTAAAATTGCCAACGGGATCACTCTTCTTTCCTGGTTGGTTTTGATTTTATCACCAAACCAAAAAAAGGTGATTCGTGTTTTAAGATTTTTTGTCTCTGGGCTTCTACTTGGTGGAGTTTATATATTTGCCATCCTCATTGGAAATGGAGAGGCAAAAGGGGATTTTTCCAGTTTGGAATCGGTCAGATCATTATTTGCCAATGACTATTTTTTACTCGGAGGATGGGTTCATTACTTAGCCTTTGATTTGTTTCTTGGAACTTGGGAAGTAGAGGACAGCTTTAAAGAAGGGATCAATCGTTTCCTTCTGATCCCCGTTCTGGCCCTTACATTTTATTTCGGGCCAGCGGGTTTTGTTTTGTATTTGGTCTTACGTTTTGTAACCAAAACTATAATCAAAAAGGAAAAAACAACCTAACCACCATAAACATCCAGGAGAGAAAGAACTCGTTGGCATCTGTTCTTTTTCTCCTCATCCCCTTCTAATTCAGCAATTTCTAAATTTTCGAAGGCAAGATCTCTTCCTGTTTTGTCATCTAAAGTTTTGGCATTGGATTTAGCCCCAGATTCTAATAACAAAGCAAGCACTGCAGAATTCCCAAATTTACAAGCTTCGTGAAGAGCCGTACTACCACTGTTATCCGAAGTATGAATGTCGACACCGGCTGTGATGAGTCTCTTTGCTAAACTTGGTTCTCCAAAAACAGAACACCAATGCAAAGGGGTCATCCCATTCACTGATTGGATATTGACTTTGGCTCCTCTCCGAATGAGTTCATCCATAAGAGCTGTTTTTTCTTGTAAACGTAAAGTGCTATCCTGGCATAACTTAAAGATGGCTGTTTCTCCATTCGCATCTAAATGATTGGGATCTGCTCCTCGTTCCAAAAGCCGCATAGAAGACTTGTATCGTGCGCGGGCAAACGATTCTTGTAAAAGCGAAAAACCGAGAGGGTTACGAATGGAATCGTTGATTACATAATCCAAAGAACCGACGGTGCGAACAAAAGAATCCAAAAGATATACATCATCTTCATCCAACCAGTCCAAAGTTTTGTCGTCATTTTTTGATTCTAAACTAGAGCCTAAGTGACTTTGATAACCTTCTGGAAATTTATGTTTTAAAAGTGGAACGAACAAAGGTTCGATTTCCGAATGACAAACTACTTCATGGATAAGTTTCCAATGATTTAGATTTGGAACCACTTGGTTGGAAAGTAAGTAGATTAAGGTTTCATTTAATTTCTTTTGACTGAGTTGGAAAACAACCTGTAAGTTCTCTTCTTTAAAATGAACTTCAGAAACTGTATTTTTATTTTCCGGCCAATGATACATTACTAGAGTTAATAACTCTTCTTTATGTTCCTTAGTTAAAAGAGAAAAATTTTCCTGCAATGCCAGAATATTGCCCGACAGAGCGTAAATTTTTGCAGACAATTCATTGGATATAAATTCTGGAATTTTTTTATCAGGATCACCATGTTCATCAAATCGAATTTTGTAGATATGAGTGGCTATAAAATTTCCGTGTAAAAAGGTATTCCACTCATCAGCAATCGCCAAATATAACTTTCCAGACACAGAATGATCATCTAGGGAAACAACTGTGACTGACAATCGAACCTGTGAAACATTTACATTCTGATTGATAATGATACTTAAGTTTTTTGAAGGTGATTCTGTTGTGATATCAAAAAGTAAATTTTTTAACCTCGATAATT
Source organism: Leptospira noumeaensis (assembly GCF_004770765.1). Taxonomy (NCBI): domain Bacteria; kingdom Pseudomonadati; phylum Spirochaetota; class Leptospiria; order Leptospirales; family Leptospiraceae; genus Leptospira; species Leptospira noumeaensis. Next base: position 254,982 of record NZ_RQFK01000026.1, read on the forward strand.
CTGGTAATCCCGAAATAGAGATTCGAACGTCGTTTTCTGTTCCTTCTTCATCTTTTAGGAAAACTAATTCTTCATTAGACCAATCTGTGATAAAATCAGTAGTGTATCTTCCAAAAATTTGGCCTTGGAGTTTGTGTTCAGGAATTTGATCTTTAAAATGAAGATCAAATAACACAAGTGAGTTGGTATTATTTAATTTTGTCTCGAGATGATAATCAAAATGGTTCCAAGTTGAACATTTTTTACAGCGGTACTTACCTTTTTTTCCTTCCAGTTTGGAAGTAGAAACAGAATGGCCACTAAAACAATTAGAACAGGATAAGATCGTTTTCATATTTCGCTTGTTCCGATTAATAAAACAGGAGAGTTTTGACGGATCAATCGAAAATTCAAAACTTCTAACCATTCAGGCAGGAATTCATGAGACAAAATCAATATTTGGTCATCGGAGGTTCGGGGGAAGCCGGCCAAAGTGCCATCACATCTCTCAAACAGAAGGATCCTTCTGCCTATATCATAACATCAACTACAACAAACGAACCAGTGTCGAATGCAGATCTTACATTTTTTGACAAAAAGGCCGAACCAGGACTCGCAGAGAAAATTTTGGCAGACCTCAAATCTGAAAATATTTCTCCCGAATTTAAAGCACTAGTCTACACACCGGCCCTTGGAGAAGTGGGTTTCCCGATTGCAGAGAGTAGTCCCAAACAAATTGAAGACACTCTGGGGATCTGTTTGTATCCACTTTTGGAATTGGAAAAGTCTTTAAAACCAGAGGTTTCGGTCGCCTACTCAGCGTTCTATTGGCTAAACCATACCTTGTCTTTTTACGGTTCAATGGGAGTTGCCAAATACAAAGCTGACCTTTGGGCATTGGAAAATCCGAAAAATAGAAAGATTGTTAGAGCGGGAACTTTTTTTTCCAAAAGTGTTAGGGGAATCTCAATTGTCCTCCAACGAACCATGAAAAAAACAAACAATCCAGACCTCCTAACATTAAAAAGTCGATTTGAAGCTTCAGACCAAAAGTTTATGGATTTTTTTCTATCCTATGCTTGGGAACATGAAAAAGAAGCCTTTCAATCTAAGTTCAATACTCCTTATCGCCCGACAGAACGAAAAGATTTGGGCCGGGGTTTACTACTAGCTTTGGATTCGGAAAAACCAATTACCACCGTACTCGGAGATTGGTCCTGGGAAGAATCAGAACTTCCAAACGTCCCCGATTGGTTTCAACAATTCTAGTTGTTTTATTTTTTGAACATAGACAAAATAGACCAATCGGTATACGGAGGGTAGTATGCGTCGACTGATGTTTCGAAAAAAAGGAATTTTAGAATGGGAGGAAGTAAACCCACTCACAATCACCGAAGAAAACCAAGTGATTGTGGAACCCATTGCCATTGCGCGTTGTGATTTGGATTTACCCATCCTTCGTGGAGAAACTTTATTTCGCGCACCCTTCCCCGTCGGACACGAGTTTGTTGGTAAAATCAAATCACTCTCTGAAGATTTAAAGGATTTGTATTCCATTGGAATGACAGTGGTAAGTCCTTTCCAAATTTCCTGCGGATTTTGTCCCTCTTGTATGACACAACATTCGAATTCCTGCGAATCAGTTCCCTATACTTCCGGGTTTGGAATGCCTCCGGGTGCCCATTCATTTGGTGGAGCCATCGCCGATGAAATCAAAATTCCATTCGCAAAACATATGTTACTTACAGTTGATACAAAAATTAATCCTGTTGGAATTGCGAGCCTAAGTGATAACATTGCTGAAGTTTGGAAATTGGCAGGAAGATTTTTAAATCGAAAAAAAGATCCCAAGGTACTCGTTGTGGGTGGACACGCCGGAAGTATTGGACTTTATACGGCTTTATTTCTCCACCAAACAAAAAAAGCCGATGTGATGTATGTTGATACAGATCCAAATCGAATTCAATTGGCAGAATCTTTGGGAATCCCTGTGGAACATTTTGCTAGTTTCCCCAAACCAACCAATAAATATGATTTAGTTTGTGATGCTTCTGCTCAAAAAGAGGGATGGGATTTTGCAGTTCGTTCTCTCGGACGAAACGCCATCTTTAGTTCTGCTTCTATCTTTTGGACCAACAAGTGGGAAATCCCATATTTAGAAATGTACAACCAAGGAGTCGAAATCCATTTGGGCCGAGTGGAATCCAAAGATTCAATGGAAGCACTTTACCCTTACATTCTATCAGGAGTTTTTACCCCAGAAAAAATTGTTACCAAACAAGTTTCATTCAATGATGCCAAAGAGGCATGGCTCGAAGAATCAATCAAGTTAGTGATAACAAAATGAAAGAAATCCCATTCCTATGAAACCAAACTCCCTTGTTTTAATTGAAAACCGAAAACAAAATTTCAAAATTTATATTTATATAGTTTTGTTCTTACTCATTTTTTCCTTCCAAAACCTATATGCTGATTCTATTAAAGAACGTTTCCCACCACCTAATAATTTCAGTCGAGTGAATTTCCCAAAAGATAGTTTTGCCAGTTACCTTCAACACTTCCCTTTAAAACTGAAAGGAAGCCCAGTTTATCTTTACAATGGAAGGACAAAATCGAACCAAGTCCATGCCGCTGTCTTAGACTTCCCTCTCTTAAAAGATGATCTCATCCAATGTGCCGATGCTGTGATGAAACTAAGGGCAGAGTATTTTTATTCCTTAAATGAATATGACAAAATCCAATTTAGGATTAGTAACGGAATGGAAGTTGGATTTTCTCGTTTTGCCAAGGGAGACCGAGTCAAAGTTTCTGGTAATAAAACTAGCTGGAAAACAGGCAAATTCAAAAAGGGAACAGGCCGCGATGTATTCGAAGAATACTTAAGATTTATTTATAGTTATGCAGGAACCATTTCCTTAAAATCGGAACTGAAGAAAAAACAAGTAACCGATTTAAAACCAGGTGATGTTTGGATAGAAGCCGGTTCTCCTGGACATGTGGTTTTGATTGTGGATCAAGTAACAGGAAAAGATGGACAAACTTTATTTCTTCTGGCACAAAGTTATATGCCTTCGCAGGAAATGCACATTCTAAATTCAGATAGTAAATATTCCCCTTGGTTTGAAGTTCCCAAAAACCAAACCTTCCCAACTCCAGAATGGGAATTTCCAACAAAAGAAATTTATGGATTTGTAAAATGAAATATTGGATACTATTATTTATCGTATTTTGCGCTAGTCTTTCGGCAGAAACCTACGAAGAAGAAGTCAACCGTTCTATTGAATCCATTCGAACCATTAAAAATTCTGAAGATAAAAAGGAAATTGAAGAATTCAATTCTTTAATGGATGCTAACTGGAAAAAATTTTCCGAAAAAAAATCCGTATCCATTCCCATCATCCAAACAAAGTTAAAAGAAGAACTAATCTCAAAATCACCGAGCCAAATGTTGCTCTTAGATTTAAGTTGGTATTTAGCAGTTTCCAATCCCAACAAAGAACAAATCGATCTCATAGCAAAAACATTTGAAACTATTGATTTTCGAAATCCAACCATAGTTCAAAATACACAACAGTATTTCCGTTTAGCCTTATTCCTCAGCGAAAAACAAATTCCTGGTTTTTTAACCTTAATTGATCAAAGATTTTTACAAAACGAAAGTAGATCTTTTTTTATTCCACAACATATCACTATGGTCGATGCCCATGCACAAAGAACTCATCTTTATGGTATTTACGGAAATCAAAGTGTTCCCCATTTAATCAATCTGCTAAAAACAGAAAAGGATACGAAACTAAGGCAATCGATCACAAGTATCCTTAGAAGGATTTGTACACCCGACTGTGCCAATGACATTTATGAAATGTTAGAAAAGGAACAAGACCATACCACATTTGTAAATGGAACTTATATTTTATTAGATAATTCTGGTCCCATCGGAAGGGAATTGTATTTAAAACTAAAACCTAAATCCCTCTCCAAAGAAACTGATGATTACTTTTTTAGCGAAAAAATGTATGTCAAAAATCAAAGTTACAATTTTTTTATTGAGAAAATGAAAAAGAAATATGGAGAAAGTTCCAACAACTTTTCTGATTCAAAGCTGCTAGCCGAAATAGATAAGATGATTCAAAACCAAGGGGCAACTCAAACCATTCATCCATTAGATTTTTTTTCTAATTCCGTTGAAAAACAAATCCTTATCGATAAACTCATCGAAGCACGAAGAAAATGTTTTTTACGAATCAATCGTCATGGAATGGAAGACATTGATATCAATAATTTCATTCTAAACACAATTTATTACAAAGACCAAATTACCAATGACACAATTTAAAAACATCGCCGTATATTGTGGGTCTTCACCTGGACAAGATCCTTATTATATGAACGCAGCATTTGAGTTAGGTGAATATTTAGGAACACACCAAATTGGATTGGTATATGGGGGTGCCAGTGTTGGTCTAATGGGAGCTGTTGCCAACGGATGTTTATCCAAAAATGGATCGGTCACAGGTGTACTTCCCAAATTTCTAAAACGAAAAGAAATAGAACATAACAAACTCAACCAACTCATCCTTGTAGACAGTATGCACGAAAGAAAACTCAAAATGTTTGATTTGTCAGATGCATTTGTTGTATTACCAGGTGGGTTCGGGACCATGGAGGAATTCTTTGAAGTTGTCACCTGGTCTCAGTTAGGCCTACACCACAAACCAATCATCATTCTCAATTGGCTGGGATTTTACAACCCCCTCCTAACACTCATACAAAATATGGTAAGTTCCGGATTTCTAAAAAAAGAAAATGCAAACCTCGTACAAGTTCTAGAAACTTCAAAAAATCTCCTTTCCGCCTTACAAAACTATTCACCGTCTAAGACGGAGAAATGGTTGTCCGAAGACACCGTCTAAGATTCTATAACCAATAGGCAACTCAATATGCGAAATCTGTTATATGTGATGATTCGTTTCATTTTGGTCGGATTTATTTTTACAAGTTGGTATGTTGCAGCCAATCCAAAAAATGATGGGTATGACCCAAGACAAGGGTATCAAGAAACTCGCCTCACACCTCTTCGCCAACTGACTCCCGAGGCAAATAGAATCCTGAATGCCCCGCCAGAAATCCAACACCAAGTAACCACTTTCGAAAGTCGAGTGACGGATCGCACAGCATACCCATACATTCAAACTACTTTAAATTTTGTAAAAGGACATCTTTCCTTTAAGGCTTTTTTATCCGATGGTCAAGAAATTTCCTATTCCACTCGAGGAGAACATATCTGGTATTCCCAGTGTTATGGAGATCTTTGTATCTTGGTAACAAATAAAAATTTGCTCGGTGTTAGTAACTCAAGTTCTGAGTGGGAAAAAGGACATCATTTTGGAGAGGAACGTTACCGCGTTGCTATGGGACACAAAGCAGCTCTCGTTATGAGCGAAAGAAAATTGTATTTGTTTAATAGTTATACAAATCATTGGGAAACCATTAGTCTAGAACAAGAAATCATTCGTTCCTTTGCCAATCTCTATGACAAAGTAGCCATCACAACCACACGCAGAATGATTGTGATCGACTTACCATCAGAAACCCAATTCGAAGAAAACTTATTACTTCGAGGAATTTATCAATTTGAAATGCGTGACGCCTTTATCAATTTTTATTCAGGTGATAAACTTTGGATGTTTCGCCACCAAACACAAAGTTTTGAAGAAGTGGATTTGATGGATTGAGGAAGGGGCGCCTCAGATTTGTATGGTGTCACAACCTTCACCGAGTACATGACCGCGCTTTCCGCATTCTAAAAATAAACGGTTAATCACGAATGAATATCTTCTTAACTTGCTGAGGTAAAAAAATTAGAAAATTTGGATTAGAACAGCCATCTTTATTTTTATATTGTAACGCAATTTTATAGTAGTAAGTGCCAGAGTTATTGATTTGCCCAGCGGCTTTTTTTTCTGTTCCGTTAGAATTAATTTCCACTGCTATAGGAGAAAATGCTTCGTTATTTGCAATTTGCACTACGTAATTTTGAAAATTTCCGGTGGCATAATTTTTTAATTCATATAGTTCTTCTGTAACCCCACAGCCGTTGTCCCGATCATAGAATGATGGCTCCGTAATTCCATAATAGTTTTTATAAGACCAATGAAAGTTTATTGTTTGTGATTTTGGGAATGTTTCACCATCTTCGGGAGTCAGAATTACGATTTTATCATTTGTATCTGCAAGTATCGTAAAAAGAAATAATCTACTCATATCGTTATCTGTGTTGTCAGTAGATGATGTATTGATCATAGCAAAACTAACTAAGATAGGTGTTAAATATTTTAATACTTTAAATTGTTTTTCCGAGTGACGTTTTTGGAAATGATAAAAAACAAAACCCAAAGGAAAGTAAACTAACAAACAATATATATCCGTTCGATCAGCAATTCCTTTCGAAGGTATAAAAAACAATAAGTATTTAGTTAATAAATCGTTGGTTTCTTGATTTAAATTCAAAAAAACAAACGTAACACCAACCAGAACCATTGTAATAAATAAAATTTTTGATTCTTTTATTTTATAACCTTTATAATTACAAACAAGGACGATGAAAGCTGTTAGTAGAATGGGAGTATAAAATAATCCGATAATATCACTTATTTTGCCAGTTAAATCATTATGAAATATAGATTTGAAATACAAATCATTCAATATCCATACAGCGACAAAAACAAACGAATACCATTTTGAAAGAATTTGTATAGAAAATTGATCTTTGTTTTCCATTATAATCTTCCTTTCATTATTTCATTAATTTCCCAATTATCGATTGGTCGAAACGTACAGGATTGGTAACGAGTAAAAACAAGTGTTTTTACATACTCCCCATCACCCGCATTAGATTCGATCCCATTACTAGGGCAAGGCATGAGTATGATTGATTTTAAACAATGGTCTAATGCGTTAGAATCATAAATGATGGAATGTGAGTTGGAACCACCGCCAATTTGAAACAAAGGCTGAGGTTCGATTTCTTCATTCCCTAATTCTGAAATAGCAGCGGCTCGGGCCGCGTTATATCCGCAACTAAGAGTTTTAAGGAATATTGTTTTTGCTATTTTTTTTTCTGCTTCTTCTTTGCTGATTGTGTTCGGCCCATCTATATAATATGAATCATTGCCAAAAAATGAACAATTGGAAATAAATAAACAAATGAGTAAAAATGATTTCGGATACATTAAATTAATTCAAAAACAGAACTACCTGGCCTAACAAATTCGGCTTGGCAAAATTTCCGAAAACCTGAGCTACAAAGAGGTGTTAGGATTAGAAAATTTGACTGGCAATTGTTATGCGATGGGCAGTTTTTCAAATTTTTAGATTATTATTTTATTTTGATAGAATTTTTTGCAAAGATTCTACTATTTTTTAAAAAGCGAAATCCCTTCTTTAAACCTTGGTTAACCGAGAAAAAAAATCTTCAGTTACATTTTGGATACAAAAATTCCTTAATCGATTGGTATATGAACAGATGTTTTGCTGTCATAAATACAAAAAACCCAAAGGGAATTTGTGTGATCAATCCGAACAAAATTGGATTGTTTTTGGTGATAAAACCATAAACCAGATTAATGGAAATATCAAAAATCATTATGATGACAGCTAGAAAAATTGCATATTGAAATCTCAGAAAAAAAAATAGAATGACAAGTGGATCAAAAACAACTAACAAAGTCCAAAAAATATTGAATGAAAGAGGAGCAAAGGAATAACCCAAAAAACCCATGGTTGCAATGTCCATAATGTGCGATATTGTTCCAATGGAAAATCCAATCAAATATACTATGACGATGGCAAGGTGATACTTGCTTATTTTAGGGGATTTCATTGTTAGCTGCCAATTTCAGTCATACTAATAAAGACTGCATGAGTTTGATTCCTTCTTTTACTGATTTAATTTCCGAAAAGTGTAACAAAGATTTTTCATCTAACTCTAAGTTACTTTATTATACTCCTACATAGAAAGCACAAAAACTGAAATCCTATCGTCTAATCTCCAATGTTTCCAGAAAAACCAGTTTGGATTTGGAAGGGTGATCCCCAATTTGCCCTGTTACAACTTGTCCTTCTCGTTTTATTTTTTTATCTTTCCTTTCGGATGAGTGCCTACCTCACACATCGAATCGAACTAATCCGAATGCATAGCAAACGTCTCGACAGATTGGCATTCCGGGCCGGCTGCAACAGAGAGGAACGAAACCTCCTCCAATCCTTCTACTCTCAACTGGACAGACGCCACCGCGTGTTACTCGCACACAACCACGCAAAAGAATACCTCCGCCAACATTTGCTGAGTTATACATCTTCTCTGGATGCAAAAGACTTTCCTGCCTTCCTTTCCTTAGTCTCGAAATTCTTGGGGACGGCAAATGATCCAAGGCCGCTGTTTAGCCTGCGAGAATTTGCCATCGTGCAACTGGGGACAAAAACTTATTTTGCACAAGTGGTTGATCCTAGTCTCGGAGAAGTCCGACTCAAATTAGGACTCCACGGGGCTGCCCTACCAAGGGCGACAAACGTTCAGGTCACCGTTTTTCGAAACCCAAAAGGGCTCCAAACCATTCGGGGAGACGCCAGGTGGGAGGTTCCGGCCTCCCTCTATTTCCATCGAAACCCTTAGCGAATTGAAAAATTGACCAAATTCGATTCGCGCTTGAAAGATTCTTTCCAATAAAATTAATGTGACATAAGTCCATGAAGTGGAATCGCATCAATCAAAATGACGAATTGTTTTCCCTACTCTTCGTATTCCTGTTTTCCTTTACTTCCCTAATTTGGAACGGCAACTTCATGGTAAGAGGGATTGCCAGCTTTCAGGGTGTAGGCGACTTTTTTTCCGGGTCCTTCGATTCCTTTGGGTCCCTTATCAAAAGTAGTTATAACAAACTCGAATCCTTCGAGCGAGTCAGAGAAGAGCGCGATTCTTGTTTGAACGTGATGGAAGAATACCGTCAGCTTTCCAAAGATGTGGAAAGGTTGAAGGCAGAAAATGCAATCCTCAGGCAAGAGTTGAACTTTCCTCTACATATAGATTATCCTTCTGTCAGAGCAGAAGTATTAAGTGTTCGTTTGAATGCTATTTATAGAACCATCATCATCAACAAAGGTTCCGAAGAAGGGATCAAACCTTATATGCCGGTTGTGGCGAGATCTCTAGACGAAAAAGGTAAATTTACCGAAGCACTTGTTGGTAAAATCATCGCTGTTTCCAAAGGATCTGCCGTCATCCAACCCATCATCAATTCCAACTTCTCCATGGGAGTGTCTATTCCTGGAACCAACCTCTGGGCTTCTCTGAATGGAAACAGTGGTCGCGGAACCGATGTTTTGTTAGATTATATTGATGCAGGGATTGTGATTGATCCAAAAGCCATTGGTAATTTTCCTATGGGGCCCAATCCCCCACCAACGACTGCCAACACAATGTTTACCGAAGGATTTAGTAAAATTGGAAAGGCTGTGTTTAGTTCTGGTGGATCAGGAGTTTTCCCATCGGGTATTCCTGTAGGAACCATCATAGAAGAAGGCCCAAGAAATGGATCCTTTAAAACCGCCATCTTACGTCCGTTTGTTGAGTTTGATAAACTTTTACACGTAATTGTTTTAAAGAAACAACCGGAAAAATGGCGAGAAGAATGGCCGGCCGAAAAAACAATTCAAATTGATGGCCCTTATTTTGGTGAAATCGATTTTCCTAAAGAAAAAGATTATAATAAAAAAGGAAAAGAACAAGAGAAAAGACAAGGTAACTTTCCTTCTACTTTCGGAACTCCTCAATACACAAAACCATCTGTGAATACAAATGTACCTGATTCTACACCAACTGCCCCATCTAGTCCTTCCACGCAAGAAGGCCCTAAGGAGGTGACACCATGATTTTAGATAAACTGTTTATCATCATCGGATTATTACTCTCCCATTTTTTGAATGGATCCAACGTATTTGAATTAGGAAATGCAATCCGACCTGACTTTATGTTGATCTTCGTTGTCTTTTTTGCTCTAAGAAAAGGACCGTTATATGGACTATGGCTTGGATTTTTTGGCGGACTTCTCACCGATACTGCGCTAGGTGGTGAAATTGGCGGAGACAATATTGTTTATTATAAAATAGGACTTCATTCCTTTTCTTACGCAATCATTGGCTACATTGTTGGAAAAGTAATGCGAAGTTCATATACAGAGAACTATATCTCCATTACGATCTACATCCTTGGATTTACATTGGTATCTAGGATCATCACCTATTTGTTATTTTTGATGTTCTTTCATTCCAACCAAAGTTATTCCTTTTTGTATGTGTCTTTGTACAATGCATTCATTGGGCCTGCGTTATTCTTTTTATTCTCTTGGGCATTCCGATTGGATGCAGATGAGGTAAGGCAATGAGCCAGTCGGCATCTGAGTTTCGTTTAGAAACAAGTTTTCGTAAACGATTGTATTTTTTTACGGGGATGGTGGTATTCACTCTCACTGCGTACATCCTACAACTGTTCAATTTACAAATTGTTCAAGGAAGTGAGAACTCATTAAAGGCCGAACGTTTTGTCCGTAGAAGTGAGTCCATTCCAGCAGACCGTGGGAATATTTTTGATCGAAACTTTCTCACTCCGGAAACAAGCCAACCATTGGTCTCTAACTCCGCGTCACTCGATGTCATTCTGAATACAAGTTTACTTAAGAATGATCCAAGAAAGGTAAAAGACTTTATTTATAAATTCTGCGAAGCCCTTTCTATCCCCATCGTTTATTACGAAAAAGAACTCCAAGACTCGCGAATGATTAAAAAAATTCGCTCCCGAGAACCCTTCGTACTTTTAGAGGGAATTTCACGCGAACAACAAGAAAGAATCCTTGTTTTGGATAATATCAATCGGTATGTGTATTTAGTTTCTTCACCAGCACGGGTTTACCACATGGGACCTGCTCTTTCGCATGTGACTGGTTATGTGGGAAAACCAACCACCAGTGATCTACAAGAAAAAGAAATCAAAACCTACCAACTTATCGGTAAAGGTGGGATTGAATCTCTTTATGACACAACCCTTCGTGGCCAAGATGGATTTCGAATTCAAAAAAGAAACACAGAAGGGAATATCGAGGAAGAACGTGTCATCGAACATTCTGTCCCCGGAAATAACTTAATTTTAACCATTGATCGTGATATGCAGATTGCCGCCTATCGTGCGCTAAAAGGTGTTCGAGGAACGGTTCTTGCGATCAAAGCAACAACGGGTGAAGTTTTGGCAATGGCTTCCAACCCTTCTTACGATCCCAATATCCTTTCTGGAAAAAATAAATTAGATCGTTCCAACCACTTCACTCGAGTTACCAATAACGGTGGATTTTTAAATTTAGCAATCCAGTCTAGGTTCCCACCGGCTTCTACTTTTAAAACCCTAGTGGGTCTTGCGGCCATGGAAAGTGAACATAAAATCAATTTTGATCCCAAACAAACTTTTTCTTGTCCGGCAAATTTCACTCTAAAGTCAACCTTCAAAGGTGTTCCAGACCAAGTGTTTTATAACTGGGACAAAAAAAACCATGGGGAACTCAACCTTGCCCAAGCCTTAGAAAAATCTAACTCTGTATACTTTTATCAATTGGGATACAAATTAGGTGCAGAACCAATTCTCGCCTACTCACGGTTATTTGGTTTAGATAAAAAAACAGGAATCGATCTTCCTGGAGAAGCAACTGGGTTTATTCCAAGTTCTGATTGGAAAAAAAGAACTTATGGGAACAAATGGTTTGATGGAGATACAGTCAACCTCTCCATTGGACAGGGATTTATTTCTGTCACTCCTATTGAGATGGCTTTGTTTTATATGGCTGTTGTCAACAATGGAAAAATTTACAAACCATATGTGGTTTCTGAAATTAGAAGTCCACTTGATAACTCTCTCATCCAAAAAACAGAACCAACAATTCTACGAGACATACCTCTAAAAAGATCTACTGTGGAAGCGCTCAAAGAAGGATTGTATTTAGTGGGATATTCCGGAACGGCTTCTGGGGTTCTCAACTCACCCACATTACCAGAAATTGCAGGGAAAACGGGAACTGCACAAACGAGAAGGAGAGGAGCATCTTCTTCCAACCATGCTTGGTTTATTGGATATGCACCTGTCAATGCACCTCCCGAAAAACAGATATTAGTTGCTGCATTCGTAGAATATGGTGTTGGTGGTGCGGCCTCTGCGGCTCCTGCGGCCCGTGAAGTATTTAAAGCGGCTTTTCCACCAGGATCTTTCCCAAGAACAGATAGATCACGTGCCAAAACCATGGAAGAAGAAGCACCCGTTGAACAAGAGGCATTTTAATGGCTGATCGTAATACAGAAAAACTCGATTTTTTTCTCATCATCTCTGTTGTCCTCGTGGCAATGGCAGGAGTTCTGACCTTATACACCCAGGAAGCTAATACAGCCGATGGACTTGGGCGATGGTACAAACAGTTCACCTTTGTTTTTGTAGGACTGATTTCTATGTGGTTTATGTCGAGGATCAACTACCAGTTGATAGGTTCTTATGCCCTCTTCATTTATATCTTCTCTATTGTTTTACTTGTCCTTACCTTAATTCCAGGAATTGGATACCTTCCTTCCGGTCGTGGGGCAAGGTCTTGGTTAAAACTTGGACCCATCACCCTCCAAGCTTCTGAATTTTCAAAACTAGCCACAGTGATTCTACTTGGTCAGTATTTGGTTTTGAAAGAAAAGGAAATGCACAAAATTACAGTGCTCATCATACCATTTATTATCTGTTTGGTGCCAATGTTATTTATCATTTTGCAACCAGACTTTGGAACAGCAGTATCCTTTTTACCCATGTTATTCACCATGTTGTATTTAGGTGGTGCGGATATTTTACACGTTGGATCTTTACTCACCTTCGGTGGAATTTCACTTATGGTTCCCATGTATCTTGCTTACTCACAACTGACACTCATCCAACCACTCATCGATTTACTTCGCAAAGATAACAAGGTAGAGTTAGTATCGATAGTGAACCAACTCCAAGGTAAAATTTGGTTAATTTTGGATGGGAAAAAAGTATCTGGACTCACCTTACCTGGAATCGAAAACCCAAAAAACCTCCAAATGATTCGCGAAGCCGCAGAAATAGTCAAAGATGAATATGCGAGCGTTGGATATAAAATTCTATCCAATGAAGCCTTTATGTTTGGTCTTGGTGGAACACTGGCTCTGATTAGTCTTGTGATGATTTTTATCCGCATTGCTCGTGGTTCCAAACACTTAAGAAACTACTACATCACGATTGGAATTTTGGGACTTTCTATTCTGTCTGCCATTGCAGTTCACAAATCCATCCCTTTCCGAGAAAACCAAGTCATTCGTCTCACTGCTTTTTTAAATCCTGACCAATTCAAACAAGGTGCAGGTTACCAACTCCGAGCCTCCAAACCAGCTGTTGGATCGGGAAAGGTTTTTGGAAAAGGACTCTTTCACGGCGAGATGACGGAAGGACGTGTTCCACATGTTCCCGAATCGGGAACAGACTTTATTTTTGCATCCTGGGCGGAACAAACAGGATTTTTTGGAAGTGTACTTCTTTTGTTTTTTTTGATGTCGATCCCACTTCGAGGCCTACAAATCAGTTTTGAAAGTAAGGATAGATTTGGATCCCTTCTTGCCGCAGGGATTGTAGCCATGATTTTTTTCCACATTGCCATCAACGTAGGGATTGTGATTGGACTACTCCCAGTAACAGGTGTTCCACTTACATTTATGAGTTATGGTGGATCTCATTTGGTGATGGCTATGACTGCCGTGGGAATTATCCTTTCCATTAAAAAACGTAAGTTTGCAAACTAAACACCACCATGAAACCAACCAAAAAAGTATTGGGGGCAGAAGAGTTCTTTCAGATCAAAATTAAATTAGAAAATGAATTGATCCGTCTGGAAGAACTCGAAAGAGAATCAAAAGACCACCTTACAAACATTTTGGGTTATTCAGAAAAATTAATCCAACTTTCCGAGTCCAACGAATCTCCCTATTTTTTACAAAGAAGCAGGCGCCTCAGTACAGAACTTCATAAGTTCCAAATCAGAAACGAATACAAACAGAAAGAGTTTGATTCAATTTTCCATATTTTAGATAAAATCAAATCAGAAGACAAAATTGAATTTTTAGATTCTGCCTTAAAAAACAGAATCACTCGGATTGCAAACCGCATCTCTGACAAAAAACAAACACCGATAGTTCCCAAAAACTTAACCGGTAAACTAGTATTTATTTGTTATGTGTTAGAAGGAGTAAACTTTCTAATTCCAAAAAAAAGTTATCGAATCCTACGAGATATTCCCGCCTTTAAAAAACAATTACGGATAAAAGATAAATCAGTTCCCCTATTCCCTGGGCCCGGTTTTGTTTTGATGGAAGAAGGTGAAAAAAAACAAAAAAATGTAATTCTAATGAAGGATAGTTCTAAAAAAGAATTTGGATTTTATTTTGATGAATTGAAAGAAGATTGGGCAGTCTCCAAATCCTCTCTAGACGGATTGTTAGAAAAAGACTCTACCAACGGTCAAATCATTGGAAAAATCAAACGAAAAGGAAAATTATACCACTTAGTGAAAATCTAAAATATCAATAGCAGTAGTTTTATCTTTTGTTAGTTGGTCTTTTAATTCTTCCAAACCACTAAATTTTTTCTCATCTCTGATTTTATGAACAATTTCTAATTCGACTTCTTTCCCATACAAATCACCGTCAAAATCAAAAATATTTACTTCTACATGAAGTCCCAATCCATCAAAGGTAGGATTGTGGCCAATGTTCACCATTCCCTTATGGTCTTTCCCATCAAACTTCGCAAAACAAGCGTAAACGCCAATGGCTGGCAAAAGTTTATCTTCCGGAACTTTGATATTTGCCGTGGGAAATCCAATGGTTCTTCCTCGTTTGGCACCTTCGAAAACAATCCCAGTGATATGATAATTTCTACCGAGAAGGATTTTGGCATCTTCCATTTCACCTTTTTCCAAAAACCCTCGAATGAGAGAGGATGATATTTTGCTTTCTTTTTTTAAGACAGCTTCTTTTAATTCGACCGCATAACCATACTTAGTTCTGTTAGAATCAAGTAACGTAAAGTCACCACGGCGCTGGGCTCCAAAAAAATGATTATAACCAATGACAATGTGTTTGGCGTTCAAAGTTTGGATCATAATTTTTTCTAAAAAGTCTTCTGCTGACATTTTAGAAAGTTCCAAAGTAAAATCCAAAACTAGTAAATAATCAATCCCGAACCCACGGATGAGTTCTTCTTTTTCCTTTTCCGACGATAAATATTTAAAATTGGGTTTTTTGCCGAGGACAACGGAAGGGTTCGGAAAGTATGTTACGACTACCGAAGGTAAACCCAGTTCCTTTGCCTTTTCTACAGTACGAAGGAGTAAAGTCTGATGGCCCACATGGATTCCATCAAAGTTTCCGAGAGTCAAAGATGAGCCATTTTGAAACTCGTTTTGGATCAATTCTAATGAGCGAATAATTTTCAAAGGGGGACTTGTCTCGTAATCCGATACTTCTAGTAGGTGCTACCATTGAAACTACGAATCCTTCTCCTTACGGCAATCTTTTTATCAAACTTAGTTTCCGTGTTCGCATCTGACTCCCTCATTCCCAAACAGGAGTTTGGATTGGAAGAAGGTCTCCTACCGGAGGACATTGCCACCTACCCTGAATTAAAAACCTGGGCCATTTACCAATCCTATGAATTGGAACCAGATGCACCCCCACTTGGACTTCAAGATTACATATGCCGGATGGTTCCAGAAACGGGGCTTCGTTTCCTTTTGGAAAAATCCATTATTTCGAAATCCACTGTCTATCTCTATTTGGACATAACTCGTTACAGACCACTCAAAGGTTCCAAATTCAAACCGAGGAAGTTAAACATTCTGGTGAATGGAAGGCCCAAACTTTCTATCTATGCAGACAAAAACCAAAGTTTTCCGAATCCTGTAGAAATTCCTCTAGAACCTTCCGAATATCCAGACGGAAAGATCTATGTAGACCTGGTTCCTAGTAACAACTCACTGGGAAGGTTTTGGGGGGTTTGGGATGCATTTATCTTGGAGAATCGACTGACGAGAGAGTGAAAAGAAAACTAAACTGCGTATTTTTCGCGGTATTCGTCTTCGCCAATGGTTTGGAAGTAACTGGTAAGGCCTGCCACTTTAAAAACTTTCTCAATCGCCGGTTTCATATTGGCAATGGAAAACTTTCCCTTGAGTTCCTGGACATAATTCAACTGTTTGATGAGCATTCCAATTCCAGAGGAATCAATATAATTGAGTTTCTCTAAATTGATGATGACATGAAGATTTTCGGTCGGTTGTGTGGGAACATTGGTTTCCAGGAAGTTTTTAAAATCCAGGGAAGTGTAAATGTCCAAACTTCCAGAAATGCTGATCACATAGGCGTCTGCATTTTTTTTTAGATTTATTTCCATGGTAGACCTTCCGCAAGGATCGGGTTTTTGCGTTTTTTATCAACCTTATTTTTAACAAATTAATGATTTCATTTCAAAAGTCGAAAATATATATAGAGTCTACTATCTGGGAGTTCGTATGCGCATCTCGTTTGTCCTAATTTTATCCTTTCTACTCACCGTTGGCCTAATGGCTGCGGATGAAAAAAATGAACCTGTCAGCCAAGCAGATTCTCAAAAGTTAAATCCGGATGGAAGTATTGCCCTCATCCCTTATAACGCAAAACAACAGCAGAAGATCGAAAGGATCGGCAAAGAAGTCGATGATTACCATGCTGTTATCAATGAGAAGGTGAAATTCCTTAGTTTTGAAAAGAAAATCAAAGACAGTCGTTACGGCCAAGTCACCAATGCAAGGGAAATCCACCTTCCATTTGAACCTAGTTATGTATTACACAGTCGTTTTGTAATGAAGTTAAAAGGTGGTGGCGGAGCAGAAGGCGGTGGATTTTCATTAGATGAAATTTCCTTTTGGTCTAGAAAATCACTCACAGAAAAAGGCAAAGACCCTATCACCACTTACCGTGAATTAAAAAACAATGCAAGTGGTGGAGTGAAAGGACTTGTTCTTTCTGTTCGCACAGTGACCAATGCGGATGACAATACACTGAGCTTCGAGTTGGAAAAAATCCAAAGCCCATGGGAAAGATTACGCCTAGCAACCGCTTACCGAGACAGACTCCGTGAAGTTGTAAGAACCATTGACCGATACATCCAAGCAAAAGGTGGTTTGGAAACCAGAATGGTTTCTGAATCCATTATGGAAGTTTCCGTCAGCGGGGATTTCCAAGAACCATAATTTGGCGCGGGTGGCATGAGTTTTTCCATACCACCGCAACATTCCAACCTTTACGAAGTCCTAGAGATTCCTTTTGGTGCCACGACGGAAGAGATTAAATCCTCTTTCCGTCATTTGGTAAAACAATTCCATCCTGATAATCCATTCACTGGTTCTTATTCTAAATTCCAAAACCTTTACTTTGCCTACCAAACCTTAACCGGCGAGGGGCGTAAGTTGTACGATGATGAATTTAAAAAAAACTATGCCCGTGAATTTTTAAAACGCAAACTCGAAGAACATCCAGTTGTATTACCAGTTTCTCGCATTCGGTTCACAACAGGAATTTTAGAACTCGCCAAACGTGGACTCATGCGGAAAGGATTTCGGAACAAAGATAGACGCAAAGTCACTGGCATTGATTATGATTTGATTATAGATTTAAAGGAATCAGAAATCATTCGACCTGTGATCGCAGTGATTCCCTTAACAGTCAGAATTGTTTGTAGAGATTGTATGGGTGGTGACCCACATTGTTCCGCTTGTAGTGGACGCGGTAGTTATAAAGGATACAAAAATCTAAAAGTAGAATTCCCTAGGTCGGCCCTCGTCCATGGTAAGGTTTTTGAATTTGACCTTTCTAAATTTCGACCTGATTCTTTTACCCATTTTAAGAAAAAGTACCTGCGGGTGAAACTCTTGGTTCACAAAAATATCCCTTTACGGGTTAAGAGTGCCGTCTAAAAAGGAAATCGATGGAAAAGATTCCCAAAGTTTTATTTCTAAATCCACTCTATAAGGAAAAAATTTGGGGAGGCCGAAAGTTCGAAACTAAACTTGGCCGAAACATTCCAGAAGGACAAATTGGCGAATCTTGGGAAGTTTCCGTTTATGGATCAGACATTTCTCCCATCATAAATCCTGAGTTTCAAAATACTCCATTAACAGACATTATACGAAAAGCACCAAATGAAGTTTTAGGAAAACCATTTGCCAATTCAGGTCTCCCTTTACTTGTCAAAGTGATTGATGCCAAAGAAAAACTTTCTGTCCAAGTACATCCGGACGATGATTACGCACTCAAGTATGACCCCAAATCCAATGGCAAAAAAGAATGTTGGTATGTTTTGTCTGCAGATCCAGGAGCAGAACTCGTTGTTGGATTTGATACAAACACAACCCGTGAAGAATACGAATCTCTTGTAAAACAAAATCTAGGAGAAACTGTTCTACGAAAATGGAAGGTCAAACCAGGGGATGTTTTTTTATTAAATCCAGGAACCATCCATGCCATCGGAGGAGGAGTTCTCCTTTTAGAAGTCCAACAATCTTCTGACTCAACATACAGAGTTTACGACTATGGAAGATTAGGTGACGATGGAAACCCAAGAGAACTCCATTTAGAAAAAGCCCTGGCAGTATTGAATTTTCAATCCTCAAATGGTTCGGAAAAACAAACAAAACAACTCATCACTTACCATCCATTCCCAAGATACCTTTTTACCTCAAATGACAAATTTAGATTAGAGTCTTGGGAATTTAACCAGGCGCAAAATTTCAATTTTTCACAGTTATGCGACCCTGTAACGTTTGGAATTTTTTATACAATTTCTGGATCGGTTTATTTTCCTGAATTACAAAAGTTGGTGGGAGCAAACCAAACCTTTATGGTGACAGCTTCAGGATTTTCTGAAACCATATCTGCCTTCGCTGAGACAGGTACCAAACTAGCCTTTATGTCTGCTGGTTTGAATCACGTAAAATATCAATAAACTCACCTATTGACAATTCAATAGAATTGGTATAATAGTCTCGAGAGAGGTTACTATGAAAAAATTTATTTCCCTATTACTCGTGTTAGCATCTACATCTGTATTTGCTTTGTCTGAATTGGAGAACCTGATGATTAAAGAGGCAAATTCTCCAGAAAGTAAACAGGCAGCACGTTCTTACTTAAATTCCATCGCGAAAGAGAAGGAAGCAAATGCAGTAAGACACGAAAAAATGGCAGGAAACAACGGCGGGAAAGCAATCAGCCAAGCAAAGTTTAAAGAACATTGCCTGACCCTTGCAAAAGAATTTCGAGCGGAAGCGGAAGAATACAAAAAAGCCGCAGCTGATTTAAAATAAAATTTGATTTTTACCCTTAGTTGGGCAAAGGAATTCTATCTGTTTCTCCTGGAACTTTTGGGAATTCATCTTTTGCCCATCTTTCCTTTGCTTTTTCGATTGCCTCTTGTCTTGTAGAAACAAAGTTCCAAAATATATTTCTTTTTTCTGTGAGTGGTTCCCCACCAAGTAACATCAAACGGCTGTTCTGTTTGGCCTTAAATTTTACCGATGAACCTTTTTCAAACAAAACCATAGATCCTACCGTATAGGACTCTCCATTGGATTCGATGGAACCACGAGAAACATAAAGCCCTGCTTCTTCTTTGTCAGATAAAATCCAATCTACTTCTCCAGCTTCCGGTTTGATTTCAATGTCTGCATAAAACAAGGGCGAATGAACTGTTGCCGGGGATTGTAATCCAAGAAAACTACCACCTAACAATCGAAATACTAAATTATCTTTGGATAAAACGGGCATTTCTTTTTCCGAAAAATGTTCAAAACTAGGGTTTATTTCTTCTTTATCTTTAGGAAGGGCAATCCATGTTTGAATGCCTTCTAAAATTTCATATTTGGGATCAAATTTAGAGCGTTCACTGTGTACGATTCCAGAACCGGCAACCATCCAATTGGTTTCATTGGGACGAATGTCCATTTCCACTTTTAAACTATCGCGATGGGTGATGACCCCATCGTATAAAAAGGTAATGGTGGCAAGCCCAATGTGCGGATGCGCACGAACCACAAGTTCTTCACCTGTAACAACTGGCACTGGACCGAAGTGATCAAAAAAAACAAAGGGGCCCACCGAACGTTTTTCCATAGCAGGAAGAACGCGGCGGATGATGAAATTGTCTCCTAAATCTTTGGAGTGTCCTTTGAGTGAATTTGTCATTTCTGTTTAGACTTCACCACTTTGGATTTTGGCTTTGTTATTTTCTTTTTAGGACTGGGCTTCTTTTTTTGAATTTGTTTGGTGGATCTCTTTGACGAAGGATTTGATTCTTCCACCTTTCCTACAAAAAGACCAATCGCTTCTTTTCCTTTGGACCAGTGTGCTTTGTCTCTCGCATTAAAATAGAGGATAAAGATTTTTTCGGCTTCCGAATACTTCACATCACAAGCATAAACATGGCTTGCCTTCCATCCTCGTCCTGTTGGCCCAAGAATCGGTGTTTGGTTGATCCGTTCAAAATTGATTCCATCTTCACTTTGTAAAAACAAAATGGCCGAACAAGATTCTTTTCTAACGGGATTCCAAAAAATTCCATTTTGAAATCCAAGGTATCGACCTTTCCATTCAATCACCTTTAAGGAACCGGCACCCAGATTACAAAATGGATCCATATCACTGGGAGAAAGGATGGGATCAGAAAAATAGGAGAATGGCCCTAGAGGGGAATCTGATTCGGCAACAGTGATGTATTTCGGTTCACAAAATCCACAATCAGGAATAAAAACGAGTGAAGAAGAAAAGTACATTCTGTACTTTTTTCCAAATTTCACCAAACATGGATTACTGACTGATTCACCAAATTTTGGATCTTTATGAAATGGAAATTTTGGTGTAATGGCTGTTTTTGGAGAAGACCAAGATTTTAGATCTTTGCTAGTTCGGACTTCAATCCGAGACTTCCACTTCCGATAAGGAAACCAACTCATGATCACATGTAAAAATTTATATTTTTCGTAATAAAGATAGTATGTTCCGTCTTCAAAAAAGATAAACGGTCGCATGGCATTCCAAACTACAGTTTTTCTTTTTTTCCATTGGATTCCATCTTCCGAGAGAAATTCTTGGACTCCGAATAGATTGTGTGCGAAGAGGTGCCAAAGGCCGTCGGGGCAATTTTCAGGAAATAAAAAACTCGGATCCGCCAAAATGGGGGATGGGAATCCGGGTTTTAGAATGGGATCATCTTGGTAAAGTTGCCAATAGATATTTTGTTTGTTCAATCGAAATGAATGTCCTTATCTTTCTAAAACAACTTTAAGGTTCGATAGTCCCTCTTCAAAGTCTTTTCCTATCAATTCTTCAAAATTCATAAAAAGTAACATCAAATTAGAAGGATAAGGCATCGAACCATCAAATCCCCAAATGATTTTAGATTTTTTCTGGTCCAAAGAAGATACTTTCATATAACTTCTTTCGGTTCCTTCAAAAGGTTCAAAAAACCGAAGTTCTGTTTGCATCTCCAGGGCATCCACATTGATCATTTTGATTTCCTGTTCGCCTGTTCCCACTTCTTTGTCTAAACTTTCCCAACGAGAAATAAAACCAACAGTTCCATCTTCACCTGTATAAATTTTCTTCATACTCGGATCCTTTTTGGCCCAAACACTATACTGGTCTTGGTTCTTTAACATTCGAATGTACGCAAATACATCCGAGGCCGGTTTACTAATATCGATCGTACGTTCTACCTGGTATCCTGTTGGTAAAAAGAGAGCGACAATGAGTGGGATGGCGATAAGGCCAATGATTCCTATAGAAATTTTTCTGCCGAGTGTCATAAGTTCATTACTCTACTGTTATCTTTTGATTTAGTCAATTTATTTACCCGCGTGGTTTTAAATTCCAACTGAAAACCAGAAGGAAAATCGCAATCAAAGTGGAAACAAGAATCGCATACAATGCAACATCCCAAGAATAGTTTGTGGCGAGGATGGCTAGCCCCTTTCCCTGAGCCGTTCGTCCGAGAGACCCAAAAAGTCCGATAAAACCGGCCGCAGTACCCACCGCCTTTTTCGATGTAAAATCCATTCCAGCCACACCTAACAACATAACAGGTGGATAGATAAAAAGTCCAATGAGTCCAAACAATATATAGTCGATAAAAATATTACCAGGGGGATTCCATAAAATTCCAAGAAAGGCAAAGAAAATTGGAATGATACAAAGTAAACTTACCATTCCCCTTCTACCGTCGAATTTATCAGACACCCATCCCATAAGAATGGTTGAACCAATCCCTCCAAATTCTAAAATGAGTGTGGAGTATCCACCTCCCAAAAGATCGGCCCCTTTGGTTTCTTTTAAGTAGGTTGGGCCCCAATCAATCAAACTATAACGAATGATATAAACAAAAAAATTAATAATCGCAAATAACCAAATGTATTTGTTACATAAAACCTGTTCAACAATCAGTTGTTTGGTGGAAAGTTCCACTTCGTGATTTTCTTTTTCTTCGGGTGGAAAATCGTCTCGGTATACTTCTACAGGGGGAAGACCTTCTGATTGTGGTGTGTCAACTAAACGAATGTATAAATACACGGAACCAAGAAGGGCAATGATTCCCGGAACAAAAAAAGCATATTGCCAACCAAACTGCGCTGCAGAATGAGAAGCAACCACTCCCACAAGCCCGCCTCCAATATTATGTGCAATATTCCAAAATGCAAACGTAGTTCCACGTTCTCTTACGGAATACCAGTGTCCAAGAGAACGTCCGCATGGTGGCCAACCCATTCCTTGAACAAGTCCGTTGGCTCCCCATAAAAATAGATGAATCCAATAATGATTCGCAAATCCAAATGAAAAATTCAAAATGGCGGTAAGAAACAAACCAACTGCCATAAACTTTCTTGGATTGGAACGATCGGAGAGTGCTCCCATTAAAAATTTTCCAATCCCATAAGTGATGGCCGTAACTGCGAGGATGTCACCTATATCTGCTTTCGAATAAGATAACGCTTCTCCAATTTCTTTGGATACAGGAGAGAAGTTATTTCGAGTTAAGTAGTAGGTCGTATAACCAAGAAAAGTTGATTCCAATACTCTGAAACGAAATTTCGGATAAAGGGTTTGGATTTCGGATTCAGATTTTTGGGGTATGGATGGAGCAGGAGCGAACCACTGGCGAATGGTTTGTAACATAGACTAGGAAGATAGAAGTCTAAAAAGAAGGAGTCAAGTCGATTCTCATGAAAACAAATATTAGAAACGGATTTATTGATACAATTGGAAACACCCCACTCATCCGCATCCATTCCCTCAGTGAAGAAACCGGATGTGAAATTTTAGGCAAAGCTGAGTTTTTAAATCCAGGTGGGTCTGTCAAAGATAGGGCTGCTTTGTATATTATCGAAGATGCAGAAAGGAAGGGACTCCTGAAACCCGGTGGCACTGTTGTAGAAGGAACAGCTGGAAATACTGGAATTGGACTCACTCATATTTGTAATGCCAAAGGTTACAAATCTGTCATAGTCATCCCAGAAACCCAATCCAAAGAAAAAATTGAAATGCTACGCACGTTAGGTGCTGATGTGACATTGGTTCCTGCGGTTCCTTTTTCTGACCCAGGAAATTACGTACGAGTGTCTGAACGAATTGCATTAGAAACTCCAAACTCAGTTTGGGCCAACCAATTTGATAACTTAGCCAACAGGAATGCTCATTTCGAAACCACAGGGCCCGAAATTTGGGAAGAGACCCAAGGCAAAATCGATGTTTGGACGGCTTCTCTTGGAACGGGAGGAACCTACGCGGGAACCGGACTTTATTTCAAATCTAAAAATCCCAATATCAAATGCATTGTTGCCGATCCCTATGGTTCAGGGATTTATTCTTTTGTTAAAACAGGGCAAATCACCATCGAAGGATCTTCAATAACGGAAGGAATTGGACAAGGTAGGATCACAAAAAATATGGAGGGGATGCCGGCGGATGATGCCATTCGTATCCATGACAAAGAAGTCCTCCGGATTTTAAATTTGGTTTTAAAAAAAGATGGTTTGTTTATGGGCGGAAGTGTTGGGATAAACCTAGCCGCAGCTTACCAAATCGCCAAGGATTTAGGCCCAGGCCATACCATAGTCACCGTGTTATGTGACAGTGGAGCCAAATACCAGTCAAAAATTTTCAATCCTGAGTTTTTGGCCTCGAAAGGCCTCAATTAAACCAAACAGACGTTTGTTAATAAAAGAGTTTTAAATGAAACTCTCTCTCAAAAGTATGCGGTATGGATCGGTAGATACTAGTTTTCGTAAAATTTAATCTAGTCATAGAAACTTAGGGAAAGAAATAATCTGGACTTTATAGATTCTTTCCTTTAAGTTTTCGATAATAGAATGTGTCACAAAAGATAAGGAAAATCTTTTTCTGATCGACGTTACTTTATGAGATTTCTGCTAAAAACATTTATCTTTACCCTCATATTACCGCTGTTTGCTTGCCAATTTCCAAGCATCAATCGGTCATTTTTAGAAACCTATACCACATTTCGTTTTTTACAATCCAATACCCTAACCTATTCTGTCTCTTTCCGTGTTTCGGGCCTTCTGGGATCAGGACTCCAAATTGAAAATAATGGGGATGCCGTAGATGTATCTTCTAACCAAATCTATACATTTTCCAAGAAAATCCAGTCTGGTTCCTCTTACAATGTTACCGTTAAAACACAACCTTTCTCTCCCATCCAAAAATGTATTGTATCCTCAGGATCAGGAACTGTCCTCAACGGAAACATAGAAGGAATTCAAATTGTTTGTGGAGATGCCCTATATCTGATTTATGGAACCGTTACAAATCTCCTCGGGAATGGACTCCAAGTACAAAATGTAACAGGTGCAGGTACTAACGTAATCAATGTCAATTCCACAAACTTTTCTCTGCCTCCCATCCCTGCTGGTGAAACTTATAATTTTAGTATTGTCAGCCAACCCACAAACCCAAGCCAAACTTGTACGATCACATCTCCAGGTGTCACTTCAGGAACTATGGCTGCGGCACATTTACCGTCTACCATCAACTGTACCACAAATTCATTTGCAGTGAATGCACAAGTCACTGGAATTTTGGGAACTCTTACGATGGGTAATGAACTCAAACTGACGTTAGATGGATCAAATACAATCAATGTCACTAGCGACGGAACTTTTGCCTTTCCTGGAACTTATTTGAGTGGGGGAACATTTTCTATCACCATTGATAACCCAGGAGGGATCATCACCACAGGAGTTTGTTCGATATCCTCAAGTTCCATTACAATAGCCAATGGGGCCTATACCATTCCTGTTAATTGTAGTAATGCCTATCTCATCAGCGGGACGGTTTCGAGTCCGGGCGGAACCACAACAAGTATCCTCAGTAATTCTGTAACCTTGGATTTGGTCAATACGGGAGGAACACCATTTGTATCCCAACAAGTTACGATTAACGCTGGAGTGACAAACTTTACATTTCCTTCTACGATACCCGGAGGATCCAATTACCAAATTGCAGTAGCAACATCGGCACCTAACCAAATTTGTACGATTACAGCTGGTGCCACACATTCGGGAACGGTTTCGGATATGGGCACGGCTGTGGTTAATTGTAGTTTGCCCACTGCTAATTTTTCTCCCGTCACAGGATCTGTTTTTAATAATGATGGAACGGTGACTCTCTCCAGCCTCATCCCTGGATCGGAGTATCGTTATACTTTGGGAAACGGGGGCCAAGCGGATCCCACCTGCTCTACTGGAACCTTAACAACCACATCAGTTCCCATCACGGATACAAATTCTTCTGTCATCAAAGTGATTCATTGTAAAACTGGATGGGTGGAATCTCAAATTGTAAGTTCCACGTATAACTTAAAAGTGGCTACACCAACTCCTAGTTTGGCGACAGGTTCCCTTTTGAACTCAGGTCAAGCAGTTAGTTTTTCGACAACGACAACGGGAACTACATGGGTCTGCCAAGAAGGGGCAGCGGGGACTCCTACAGATCCCGTTTGTGGTGCGACGGCAAACACTTGTTCTTCGGGAACAGCCGGAAACTATGTGTTTCCAACTCCTGGTTCTTCTCAAAATGTAAAAGCCCGAATGTGTAAAGTGAACTATGTGGGTAGCGATATTTTAAGTCTGAATTACCAACCCAATGTTTACACCGTGGGAGGAACCATTAGTTCTCTCACCATTCCTTTTGGAGTGAATACCTTTGTTCTACAAAATAATTTGGGTGATGATTTGATCATTGCAGGGAATGGAACTTTTACTTTCAATACCGCGATCCCAACTGGTTCAAATTATTCTGTGACTGTTCTTTCCAACCCACAAAACCCTTGGCAAACCTGTAATTTAACCAATGCTACAGGAACCATTGGTGCAGCAGCCATCAGTAATGTTTCCATCACATGTTCGGTCAATCAGTATACCATGAGTGGAAACATCACAAGCACTGTTCCATTACCAGCAGGTCTCACTGTCACAAATGGGATCGATACCATTAATGTCCCTGGTGGCGCTACCTCCACTCCTATCTCTTTTACCACACCCATTAACAGTGGAACAGGTTACAATATCGCCATCAATGCAGAACCACCGGGTTATGTTTGTGCCATCCAATCCTTATATTCTGGAACAATTCTTGGAGCTAACATTACCAATGTGGCGGTCAACTGTGTAGTGGGTTACCGGTATGGAAATGCCATCACTGCCAAAAAACCAGCTCCTTTACAGATCCATTATTACCGTGGTTTAGTGAGCACAGCGGCCGGACAAACTACAAGTGGATCCGCAGATGCCACAGGAACTTCAGCCACATTCTCTAGTATCGGAGGGGTTACGTTTGATGGAACCAGAGGATTCATTGTTGATTCAGGAAATCATAAAATTCGAATCTTCAATCCTGATACGGGTGCTGTGACATCCCTTGTCGGAAATGGAACTCCTGGAAATACAGCGGGCTCAGGTGCTGTCAGTGCTTTCAATTTTCCAAGAGGAATCACAACCGATGGAACTTATCTTTATGTTACAGAATTTACGGGAAACCGAATCAAAAGAATTTTGATTAGTTCAGGCATCACGGAAACTTTTGCCGGAGATGATTCATCAGTTTCACCAGCCAATGCCAATGTGGATTCGACAGATGCTACACTTGCAAGGTTTGCTTCTCCTACAGGAATTGTTTTCGATAACGATAAACTATACATTGCCGACAGGAACAATTCATCTATCCGCGTAATGAAACTTCGAACTAGAGAAGTTTCCACACTCACTAGTGGAGGAGATATCAACCAACCCGAAGGAATTACAATTTCGGGTGATTATCTTTATACATCAAACCTGGGAACTCATAACATTACAAAAACCCATAAAGATACAGGAGTCACTACGATCCTTGCTGGGAGCACCAGTATTGGATTTGTGGATGGGATGGGAACTAGCGCCAGTTTTGTGATGCCACATGGAATTACAAATGATGGAATCTTTTTATATGTAGCAGATTATGGAAACCATCGAATCCGTCGTGTCCATATGACAACGGGTGAGGTGATCACGATTGCAGGTTCCGGTGGAACAGGTCTTGTGAATGGCGAAGGTGTGAATGCAACCATCGAAGCTCCGATGTACATAACAAACATTGGAAATGTTTTAGTATTTGGAACGACTCATGCTCTCCGCTCACTCAATGTTTCGGGACTATTAGCCTATTACCCGTTAAACGGATCCGTTCAAAATTTAATGAACAACCAAACCATCACCGCTGTGGGAAGCCCAGGATTTGGACTGGGAAGGTTTGGAGAAAGTATAGGTTCCGCTTCTACTTCCTTAGGAAATGCAGGGATCGCCCCACTACCTGCAGGTTCTGTAAACAATATATCCATATCTGCATGGTTGAATTGGGACGGAACAATTCCAGGAACTGCTAAAATTATTTTTTACAATGGAACGGCCAGTACCAATGGTCACGGACTCTTTATCTCTAACGAAAGCCAACTCGGGATCTTACGAGGAGGTTATCCTCCAGATGCGGTTCCAATCACGATGATTCCTGGTTTATGGACTCATATAACAATGACAGTCGATAACTACAATATCTATCGTATTTATATGAACGGTAATTTGGTGTTTCAAAAACAATTTTCCACCAATGCACCAACGGGAGATTTTTCCATTGGAGTTGCCTCTCTTACAAATTTTTTTCCCGGTAGAATTGCGGATGTTCGTTATTATTCCAAAGTATTAAATGAAGCGGAAGTGAACGACTTGGCTCGGAACGCAGATTCTGCTCTTGTCGGGAATTCATATGCCTCTCGACCCATCGAACTCTTAATGCAATATGAAATGAATGGAAATTATAATCCATCAGGCCCCGTTGGTGGAACCCTTTCGGCGCACGGGGGCTTGACTGGACTTGCACCAGGGCGTGACCGAAGTCCAAGTTCCAGTGTACGTTTTGTGGCAGATAACATCGGTTATTTGGATGGACCAGAACTTGGACTTCCTATGGGGCAACACCCGAGGAGTGTTTGTGTTTGGATTCATCCAGAAAGATACCCACTGGGTTCTCAGAACGCTGCCATTTTCTCTTATGGAACTGCGGGAGGGAGTACTGAATTCATTCTGTCTATGTATACAGACGCAGGAGGAACCAATTTACTTCGATACGGCGGACTCGGTAGTGGCGAAGTATTTACAACTCATTCTGTTCCGATCAACCGTTGGTCACATCTTTGCGGAACCTTTGATGGAACTTACGGATCTATCTATGTGAATGGAATCGATGTGGTTGGGCCATCTAATATCGGTTCGTCTGTGACAACAACACCTGGAACAGGGGTTTACGTCGGAAAAATGATATCCTTTCCCACACAAACTTTTGCCGGTAAAATTGCTGATCTCAGAGTTTATTCAAAAGCCTTAACCGATAAAGAAATTCGGCGTCTCTCGGCTCAAATCCCTGCAGGTCTTGTGGCACGCTTTGACTTTAACAAAGACCTCCAAGATGTGAGTGGAATGGGAAACCAAGTTACCAATATGGGTGCGGGTCTTTTTACAGATCGATATGGCAATGCAGCCGGCGCGATAAGTACAAATGGAACCAATTATATTAATATTGCCACAACCGATACCCAATTACCAAAAACAAACAAAGCGCGTACTGTTTGTGTGCATTACAAATCCAGTGTATCAGATCCGGGCACAATGGTGAGTTATGGTCAAGCAAGTACGGATGGTATGATTTCACTTGGAACGGCAAATACTGGGAGTAAGTATCTTTTTTCAGGTTATGCAAATGATGTTGAAGGATCTTATTATAACCATCAAAATGTGTGGCACCAACTTTGTGGTGTATTCCACGGGCCAAATAACGGAAATTTGGCGATGATTTACCACAATGGAGTTTTACTTGATACTCAGATTAAAAATACTTGGAATACAACTCCAACTGCCTTTACTATTGGAACGAGAGCCGATCTCACTACAAATTTTTCCGGTTTTTTGGATGATGTTTTGGTTTATAACCGAGCCTTAAGTACAAACGAAATCCAAGCCCTCTCTGGATACGATCCAAGACAAGTAACAACTTGGTCACCTACACTCGGCCTAAGCAGTTTGCGTCTCCACCTAAGTGCCGATAGTTTATCTAACCAAGGGAATGGCACAGCCGTCACTACTTGGCACGACCGCAGCGGAAATGCAGCCTCCTTTTTTAATGGACCAGTAGCCCCTACATACAACAATGCGGGTTACAATGGAAAACCATCTGTCAACTTTATTGGTGCTAGTTCCCAGTATCTTTATAGAGGAACTGCTTTAGATCTTCCCTTCAACAACTCAACTTTCTTTTTGGCATTTAGCAGAACGAATCTTGTTGATGGCCCATTATTAGAATCAGCAGCTGGTGGAGTTTCTTACCAATTACAAAGCAATCGAGTTCATATGACCAAACCAGGATTTGGTGATATTGGATACAGCAGTCCTGTTTTTTCTGGAACTCTGGTGCCTTATTTACTTGCCGTAGAACATTTGGGATCAAGCTTATTTGGACTTTATTCCAGTGGACTTAGCTATGGATTCACGATGAATGTATCACAAACGTTTACGCAGAACAATGTCTATTTGGGAACAGATGCAGCAACCACCAACTATTTCTCTGGCCATATCAGCGAAGTCATTTATTATAAAACGAGCTTAACGAACGTAGGAAGAGACATTGTATTTTGTTATTTGTCACAAAAATACAATTTAAGTTTGGCTGGTTCGGGAACTTATTGCGAGTGATTGTTATCTTAACTAAAACATTGAAAAACCTAGTAAAAGTTGGATTTATATGTTTGTTTAGAAAATTCAATTTAATTAACCTTGGATTGATTGTTCTCCTTGTAACACTTAATAATTGTTCGCCTGAAAATGAATCACCAATCAAAGAACCACCTCCCCCACCCGCAGTGACTGTTCCTTTTCCGGAAGCGATGTATGTGCAAAATGGATGTGCTGCCTGTCATGGCATGGGGGGCAATGGACGCGGAACCAGATCACATTTGTTATCCAACTCGCGTGTTCCGAACTTTCAAGACAAGACTACCTACATTTATGGATCTACAAAAGAAGCCATAGCCAAAAGTATTAAAAACGGAATCCCAGGAACCTACATGAAAGCCTATGGACATATGAGAAAACAGGAAATTGAAGCGGTTGCTGAATTCATCCAAAAGATGCAAAGGTAAACTACCGAACTTTATCTTCCCAAATTCATTAAGGTAGTAAACATTTCACAAGAGGTGACAGAACCTAATTCGCAAGAGTCACTTAGTTCTTCCAATGCCATTCCAATTTCTTCGGATTTTTTTGTTTTTAACCTAACAAGAGCAGAAGATTCTAATTCTTTTGCTTTTATAATTTGTTCATCAACGGTTTGGAACTTCCAGGGTTTCAGTCGTTTCTCTAAAGACAAACTATCCAAAAATAGTTGAATATCCTTTTCGATTTTTGGATAAACTGACTCATAACAAGTAATCATAATCGTGAATCCAAACTCTTCGTCAGTGGAAGTGATATAGTGTTGTAAAATTGTATCTTCCTTATCTTTAAAACTTCCAAAGATACCTAAAAACTTAAAACCATTTTCAACATTTGGAATTTTCTGTAAGGTGAAAGATTTACGAACATTTGTAACCATACTAAACCTCCTGGACTCTGCATGAAAGATAATGGGATGGAGGGGAAGTTTATTTTCTGATTCTTTAAAAAGAATCACCAGGGCAGGAATGATTTCTCGACCAGATTCTTCTTTTAAGGGTAAGGTTTTGAAATGATCAAACATGGTTGTGGTTCCATTTGACCTTCTTTCCGTAAGAAACCACTTTAATGGGAGATCAAACGATATACAATTGGTTTGGAAACAAGTGCGAAAATGAGTTGTATTTGTTTCTGCAAAAAGATTGGTGAAGAGAAATAAATAAAAAACCAAGAATCCAAAAATTTTGAATCCTTGATTCATACGCTCAGTTCCTTTCTGTTTTTAAAATGGTCTAGTGAATTTGGATTGGATAATGCGTTTTTGTTTTTTACTTCCAAACCAGCTACGGTTTGTTTGACGGCAATTTCTACTTTTTTCCCATTCACTGTATAGGGGATTTCTGGAACTGAAAGAACTAAAGCCGGAACATGTCTCGGAGAAGTTTCTAATTTGATTTGTTCTTTGATTTTTTTAATTAAAGACTCGTCTAAAGTGACTCCCGGCGCCATAACCACAAACAAAACCACTCTTACATCATCCTTATAGTCTTGGCCAATGATCACACTGTCGACCACTTCTGGAATTGTTGAAACCACAGAGTAAATATCAGCCGTTCCTATTCTCACACCACCTGGGTTCAGTGTAGCATCGGAGCGACCATAAATCACTAATCCATTTTCAGCTGTGATCGATGCAAAATCACCATGACACCAAATATTATCGTAAGTTTCAAAGTAAGCGGATTTGTATTTGGCCCCTGATTCATCATTCCAAAAAGATAGTGGCATAGAAGGAAATGGTGTGGGACAAACAAGTTCCCCTTTTTCATTTTCAACGGATTTTCCCATATCGTTAAAAACTTGTACGTCCATCCCCAAACCTTTACACTGAATTTGACCTTCAAACACTGGTAAACCAGGATTCCCCAAAGCAAAACATCCATTTAAGTCAGTTCCACCTGAGATAGAAGAAAGTTGCACATCTTGTTTTATATTTTCATACACATAACGAAATCCAGAATTAGGTAAAGGTGAACCAGTAGAAAGGATCACTTGTAAATCTGGCAAAGGATACTTTGTTTGGACTTGAATTTTTTCCTCTTCCAAAACAGAAAGGTATTTGGCACTCGTTCCAAAAACTTGGATGGATTCTTTGTTTGCCATAGACCATAAAGTTTCCCAAGAAGGATGGAATGGGTTTCCATCAAATTGATAGAGTGTAGCGCCCAATGCCAATACGGATTGTGACCAGTTCCACATCATCCATCCGCAAGTTGTATAATAAAAAAACCGATTTTGTTTGGACACATTGCAGTGTAACGAAAGTTCCTTGGTATGGTTAAGTAAAACTCCTCCTCCCTGAACAATACATTTCGGTAAACCTGTTGTTCCCGAAGAAAACATAATGTAAACTGGATCGGAAAAAGCAATTGAAGTGTAATGAATCTTTTCTCCTAAATTTACCGAACGGATTTCATTATAATGAAATGGGAATTGGATTTTTCCAAAATCTTTAATAGGTTCCACAAAATCATAAATTAAGGTTTGTTTGAATTCAGAGTTTTTTGTATTTGTCAGTTTGTTTGAAACTTCTTCCAACTTATCAACAATGGAAATTTTTTTGCCTTTAAACAAATATGACTCAACAGAAATCAAAACTTTGGGTTGGATCTGTTCGAACCTATCAAGGATTCCCCGAACACCAAAATCTGGTGAAGCACTAGACCATATAGCACCTAACGAAGTAGTTGCCAACATTCCAATTGTAGAAATGGGGGCATTGGGAACAAGACCCACAACACGATCCCCTTTTTTTACACCAAGCGAATTCAAATGTTTTTGTAATTTTAATACTTCATTCTTTAATTCCGAATAAGTTAATCTTTGAATTTGGCCATCTTCCGAATAAAAAAACAATGCAAGATCATTCGGATTTCCAACCTCAAGTAAATTCTCTGCAAAATTATACAAGGCACCAGGAAACCAATTTGATTTAGAAAAATGATCACCTGTTTCTATCGTTTGATCCGGTTCACGGTGTAACTTAAAACCGGAATAAGACAACCATTCCTTCCAGAACAATTGGTATTCTTCTACAGAAAATTTATGCAAAGAAACATAATCAGAAAATGACTTGTGAAACTTAGTTTCTAAATGACCTAAAAAACGGGATAGGTTTGTCTCTTTTGAATGAGGTATCCAAAGTATATTTTGAGTCGCCATGAGGACTGATCTTCCCGGATTTGATTTTAGAGGCAAGTATGATTGTGTAAAATGGCTGGCAGAAAAAAATATCGAAGAAATTCTAGGGAAAATGCTGTTCAATTCCATTGACTATCTTTACTTTTTTATAGCTTGTTATTCTATTTATTGGATTTTACCTTCTCAGTTTCGCAAATACGTTCTTATCATTTTCTCACTGTTATTCTACGGATATTGGAGTGGTTCTTTTTTAATCCATTTTGTTATATTCATCGTTCTTTCTCATTTTTGTGTATTGGGGATTTTAAAAACTAGAAAAAAAATATTCTTATACCTAGGTGTAGGGCTCAACCTGCTCAATCTTTGTTTTTTTAAGTACATTTTGACCTACCTTCAATACCTGATGAAAGAAGGTGAATTATCAATACCTTTCCTCCAATCTTTATCTGAGTTTGTTTTGCCACTTGCAATTAGTTTTTATACATTTCAAATGATCGCCTACATTGTTGATGCGTGGAGAGGAAAATTCACCGAATCTCCATTTATGAATTTTCTTTTATTCATTTTATTTTTCCCACAACTCATCGCAGGTCCAATCATGCGCCATGATGATTTTTATGGGCAAATCGATAATGCAAAACTTAACGTTGATTTTTTACAGAGAGGAATCCTTCACATCATCTCTGGACTTGTCAAAAAAGTTTTAATCGCTGACCAATTAGCAAAAATTATCAATCCTGTTTATATGAATCCAGGTGAATACGATGGAATTTCTATTTTGCTAACTACCGTTGCTTTTTCTTTTCAAGTGTATGGAGATTTTTCTGGTTATACGGATTTAGCAAGAGGTTCTGCCTTTTTGTTAGGTTACGAAATTCCTGAAAACTTCCGATCTCCATTTTTATCAGTGAGTTTTAGTGAACTATGGTCTAGATGGCATTATACTCTCTCTACCTGGATTCGTGACTACTTGTACATCCCGTTAGGTGGCAATCGAGTTTCAGAAATAAGATATAATATCAACACCATCGTTGTTATGTCTTTATCTGGATTATGGCATGGGAATACTTATACATTCTTTTTATGGGGATTTTTTCACGGGATCTTTTTATCTATAGAACGAATTGTTTTTGGAAAACCAGATCGCAAATCCATGAGTTTTGGAAAAAAGATTTTGGCAGTTCTTTGGATTTTTGCCATTTTTTGTATCCTTGCTACTTTTTTTCGAATCGATTCGTTAAACAAAATATATATCTTTTGGTCTTCTGCATTGAACCAAACAGGTAAGTTTATATATCGTCCGGATTTTTGGGGACTATTAGCTGTTAGTTATCTTTTACAAGTTTTGGAATTCAAAAATTATTTTTCAGACAAACTAAAACCTTACGTAAATTGGATCATTCCAGTTCTTATCTTTTTAGTTTATTTTGCTATCATCAAAATCGAATCCCCAGTGGAAACATTCATTTACTTCCAATTTTAAAGAGAACTTATGAAAGAAATTCGCCTTTATTTTATCCCCTTCTTACTTTTACTCCTGGTCATTTTAGTAGATAAGTTAATTTGTATTCCTGATATTCGCGAAAGTGGCAGAAGGACTTATAAAGCCGGCCAGAATTTGGTTTTGGGTATGCCTACCATTTGGGAAGAAAATAAAACCATCCAAAAAAGTGGTAAACGAGTCGTGGTGGTTACGGGGACTTCTCGTTCAGAAAGTTTCCACCAATGGAAAGAAATTCCAATATCCAAGTCGATCATCCAAGAACCAGTTTATTTTGAAACCAGAACAGCCATTAAAGCATCTGAATTTTTATTATATTATTTAATCATAAAGTCTATGACGGATTCTGGATTCAAACCGGATGTTCTATTTCTAGAGTTTTCAGAAGAAATGTTCAATGAAAACAATGTGTACACATACAAAACAAAGTGGGCAGAACTTATGTTACACGAAGATGAGCTTCTGGACATCTACGATGCAATGAACCCACAATTCAAACGGGATATCATTGCTCGACTTTTGTTTTTAGGTTACAATTACCATTTCAATCCAATCCTTGCGGTAAAAAATTTAGTCTCAGGCAAAAGAGTCGCTAATGATGATTATTTCATTGGTTTATCTTCTTATATGAATGAAAAAAAACCTTTTGCACCGGATCACATTGGTTACCATGTAAATAATTTTCCGGAGAAAGAATACCAAGATCGAATCGTTGGTTATGCGGAGTCTCGAAAACTCTATTTTTTAAACAATTACCGAATTTCGAATCCCGAAATCAATTTCTTTCGTAAGATCATAGATCATGCAGAAAAACATAATATTCCCATGGTCATTTGGGAACCGCAGATCCACCCTTACTTTCAAGACATAAGAAAAAAAATCACTGGTGGCGAACTTTTTAATAAAAATATTAAACAATTTATCGATCCAAATTCAAAAAATATTCGTTATATAAGTTTGAATGAAGGGAACACAAATTGTCAGACTTATGTGGATTGTAGCCATGTTTCTCCAATTTGTGTGCCAGAAATTGCAGATAAGTTATTGCAAATCGCAAAGGAAATTCCAAACTATAAGTAATCTTATGAAGTTCGGACAGAAAAAAGCTAAATACTTACGCCAATTTTTATTATTTGGCTTTGTGTTCCTGTTTTCTACCAACTTTATGTACCAACGCATTGTTGACAATGAGGTCAATTGTGGACTGATCGGTTCTCCCGAAAGTGGATGTCCTTACGCTTTTTTGGATCATGCCTTAGGTGTCAATCCAGGCCATACGTTAACTGAAGATGGGGAACACGAAGATCATGTTTGTTTTTCCTGCCCTTGTAATTTAATTGTTTCCTGTTCTTGGGACTTGTATCTTTCCCACATCCTCATCCAATTACATAAAGTTTATATCCACCAACCAGAACTTCAAATTCCAAAACTTGTCACTGTAAACACTTTTTTCCGACCACCCAAACACAACCTTACTTAGCTAATTCGCAATTTATTTGCGTAATCACTTTGGAGGTTTTATGAATTATTTTTTTATCACCAAACATTGGGATGTATTTCTATTTTGTTTGGTTTATATCCATTTCTATGTTTTTCCAATACATGGAGAACCTAATGAATTTTCGATGAACAGTTGTCGAAAAGACAATTCAATATTAGAACTCAGTCGTTGTATTGTTAGTAAACATCCTGACTATCGAATCGAAGAAATTAAATTAAAGGAAATCTCAGGTAGGAAAAAAATTGCTTCTTACTATTTTCCATCAAATCCAACTTTTAGTAGTTACATAGCCACAAGGAAAGGAGAAACATCCAATTCTTTTCTCAGTGGGCCAAATGCAGCTAATAACTTTCAAGTCATGGTCAACCAAGAGATCTTTACTAATGGGAAAAAAGAAATTGCCGTCCAAATTGCTGACGAAGAATTTAAAGCGCAAGTTTTCCGATTAGAGTCTGTAAGGCGATCCTTAGAATTTGAAGCTCTAAAAAAAATGACGAGGTTTCGATATCTTTACTTAGAAGAAGAAAACAGTCGTGATAATTTAAACCTTGTTAAAGAATTAAAAAAAATCTCAAAAGCAAGAGTGAATGAAGGGCTTTCTCCAGGAATCGATGAATCCTTGTCGGAATCAGAAGAAATCAGAATCTACAAAATCTGGAGCCAAATCCATAGACTTTCAGAAAATACAAATTCGGAATTGGAAGTTTTACTTGGATTTCCTTTAGAAAAAGAAACCATCCAAACTCAAAATTGGATTTTACCAAAAGATTTACCCAAAGAAAAAACTGAGTTAATCCAACTGGCAATGGAAAAACGTCCAGAACTAATGCTTTCAGAAAAAGAAATTGAGTTAGCACTCCTTCGCCAAAATGAAGTGAGGCGACAAAAAATTCCAAATG
Organism: Leptospira noumeaensis; assembly: GCF_004770765.1. Taxonomy (NCBI): domain Bacteria; kingdom Pseudomonadati; phylum Spirochaetota; class Leptospiria; order Leptospirales; family Leptospiraceae; genus Leptospira; species Leptospira noumeaensis. The sequence continues at coordinate 292,479 of NZ_RQFK01000026.1, forward strand.
TATCCTTAGGAGCTTTTGCCCAAAACGATGGGTTCAATGAAAAAGTAGTAGGAGGGATGGTCAGTTTCCCTATGACCATTTGGAGAGATTATGAAGGAGAAACCATCATTGCATCTGCAAAAATTGATAATTCCAAAGAACTAAAAGAATCTGTTTCCAGAAATATCAAACAAGAAGTTTTATTTGCAATAACGAATTACCTAACTCTGTCAGAAGAAATTAAATTCTATGATGAATCCAAAATGGAACGGGCAGAATCAGATTTAAAAAATCTTCAGGAAGCGATTCGATTTGGAAAGATAAAAATTATAGATGCCATCAACCAACAAAGAATTCTTTTACAAACAAAACTAAACTATCTGAACACAAAAACAGAATTTGAATTATCTCAAATTGAACTCGTTCGTGTTCTCGGATTACCTAGCGACTCATTAGGGATCAAACCATGAAAAAACAAACACTTATCTTAATCGTGTCCATTCTATTGATTTCTGCTTCCGTATACTTTTGGAAGTTTGGAAAAACAAACAATGATTTGGAATCAACAAAAGAAACAAATGACATAGTCAAACTTTCTTCAGAAAATCGAAAAAGTTTAGGAATAGAAACTGAAATTATCCAAAGAGAATCCATCCAAACAAAAATCGAACTGATTGGAGAAACAGAAGCTGTACCTGATGCCATCATTGATGTACCAACTAGAATTTCAGGACGAATTACTTCAGTTTTTTTTGTAGAAGGAGATACAATCAAAAAAGGCCAAAAACTAGTAACAATTGATTCACCAGAACTTGCAAAACTTAGATCAACTTTTCTAGTAGCAAAATCTAAATTTACCGCAGCAGAACAAAATCTAAATCGAATTGAATCGTTGGTAAAAATGAATCTAGCCGCAAAACAAGAGTTTATTGATGCTGAATCAAATCTAAAAGTGGTTGAATCAGAAAAAAATGCAGCTGTAGAAAATTTAAGGGCCAACGGCTTATCCATTGATAACTCAGCATCTGGTGTGTATACTGTATTTGCACCAAGGGCAGGGCTTGCTCTTTCTAGAAATGCTATTCCTGGTTCTATGGTTTTGGGAAACCAAATCCTAACAACCATTGCAGAACTTTCAGATCTTTGGTTCCAAGCAAAAATATTTGAAAACGATTTAAAATATCTTTCGGAAGGTGATTCCGGAAAAATTATTTTGAATGCTTATCCTGATTTGGAATTTGACGGAATATTAGAACATATTGGTGAAAAGGTGGATCCTGAATCTCGAACAGTCCATGCAAGAGTTGTTTTTAAAAATAAAAATCGTAAAGCAAAGATTGGTTTATTTGGAAAAGCCATTCTTATGGTCAATCAAAGAGAAGGAATACAAGTTTCGGAAGAAGCTGTTCAATCTTACCAAGATCAAAAGTATATTTTTATAGAATCCAAACCAAACGAGTTTCATTGGGTAAAAATTAAAATAGGAAGTGTGAATGATGGAAATGTAGAAATTCTTTCGGGAATTACACCGGGAGATAAAGTAGTCACAAAATCTGCATTCGAACTAAAAGCCATTTTATTCAAATCAACATTTGGTGGAGAATAAGTATGGAATTTTTAACAAAAATTGTTCAATTCTCTCTACAAAATCGACTTTTAGTAATTATTCTAACAGTATTACTTGTGTTTGGTGGTTTTTATTCACTGAATCACTTAAAAGTAGATGCAGTGCCAGACATTACCAATGTTCAAGTACAAGTGATCACAACTTCCCCTTCTCTCTCGACTTTAGAAATTGAACAGTATATTACCTTGCCTGTAGAAAGAGCCATCACAGGAATTCCAAACTTAATAGAAGTAAGGTCTGTTTCTCGGTATGGATTTTCTCTTGTGACTGCCGTATTTGCAGATGGAACTGATTTATGGAAAAGTAGACAACTTGTCAGTGAAAGACTAACAGAAGCATCAGAAAACATTCCCGCCATTTTTGGAAAACCAGTCATTGGCCCTATCACAACAGGTCTAGGGGAAGTATTTCAATTCACCTTGGAGAGTGAATTCCATACTCAAATGGAACTCACCACTTATTTGAATTGGTACATCAATCCAACGCTCAAAACAGTTCCAGGAATTGTGGAAGTGAATAGTTTTGGAGGAAAAACAAAACAATACCAGGTCATTGTGGATCCCTTTAAAGCAGCTTCACTTGGTGTTTCACTGAATCAAATTGTAAGCGCAGTAGAATCAAATAATCTATCGATAGGAAGTGGATATATTGAGCGATCCGGTGAACAATTGATAGTTGGTAGTGATGGTCTTTTAAAAGAAATCACTGACTTTGAAAAAATCCAAGTAGGGAAAATGGGAGATGGGTTTCCTATATATTTAAGTAGTATCGCCAAAATTGAGGAAGGATCGAGATTACGAAAAGGAGCGGCCACTGCTACAGGAAAATCAGAAGTGGTAGGTGCCGTAACACTCATGTTACTTGGTGAAAATTCATTAGAAGTAACTACTGCTGTAAAAGAAAAAATCACCCAGATAGAAAAAACTCTTCCGACAGGAATGAAAATCAAACCGTATTATGACCGTTCGATCATGGTGAAAAACACCTTAAACACGATCGTTTGGAATTTATCAGAAGGGGCCATTCTTGTTATCATCATACTGTTTCTGATGATTGGTGATTTCCGATCAGGTCTTGTCATTGCCTCAGTAATTCCACTAGCGATGTTATTTGCCATTTCACTTATGTTTTTACGAGACCTTCCGGCAAACTTAATGTCTATGGGTGCGATTGATTTTGGACTTATTGTGGATGGGGCAGTCATTCTGATTGAAAATTCGCATAGACGATTGGGATTAAAACGAAAAGAATTAAAAAGAGACCTTACCGACAAAGAACAAAAAGAAACCATTCTAAATGCGACAATAGAAGTTCGAAAAGCCACTATTTACGGAGAAATCATCATAGGAATTGTTTATATTCCGATTCTTACATTAAGTGGAACCGAAGGCAAAATGTTTATCCCAATGGCAACTACTGTTTTGTTTGCTTTACTTGGTGCGTTCTTCTTAACACTCACACTCATTCCCGTGCTTGCTTCGTATTTTTTAAAAGGAGGTCATATCGCCGAAGGAGAAACAAAGTTTTTCCAAAAAATCCACGAATGGTATACTCCAAAATTAGAATATTGTCTAAAGGAATCTAAAAAAGTCACTTATTCCAGTATTGGAGTTCTTGTTCTTTCGATCATATTATTCTTTCGATTGGGAGGAGAATTTTTACCAAAATTAGACGAAGGAAATCTCCTAATCGAAATTAGTCGGTATCCATCCACAACTTTAACAGAATCATTACAATCTTCTATGAAAATTGAAAAAGCCATTCTAAAGGAAATTCCAGAAATCACAGAAGTGGTTTCGAGAACAGGATCACCAGAACTTGCCATTGAACCGATGGGTGTAGAAAAAACCGATATGTATATGGATATGAAACCAAGATCCGAATGGAAACTAAGTAAAATGGAACTTGAACTCAAGTTACAAGAGATCATTGAAAGAGTGGCCCCACAAGTGGCCTTCGGTTTGTCTCAACCCATCGAAATGCGGAACAACGAAATTATGGCTGGGATTCGGGCCGATGTGGGAATCAAAATTTTTGGAGATGATTTAACAAAACTAAAATCCTTAGCAGAAGAAATTTCGAAAAAAATCAAAAACATTCCCGGTGTCGTTGACCTACGGATCGAACAATTGTATGGATTGGAATACTTACGAATCAAACCTAACAGAGAAAAGTTGGCAAGATATGACCAATCAATCGTTGATGTAGGCCGTGTTACCGGATCTATTTCTTCAGGAGTTCCAGCTGGTATTATTTACGAAGGAATGAAACGATTCGATATTGTCGTGAAAACAGATGTAAGTGGAAACCCAGAACAAATCAAAAACATACCAATAAAAGTTGGAAAAAATAGTTTTGCTCCCTTACATGAACTTTCAGAAATTTATATCGAAGATGGTCCTGTACAAATTTATCACCAAAACCAAAATCGTTATGCTTTGGTTCAATTTAATATTCGCGGAAGTGATATGGTGAGTACTGTAAAATTAGTCCAATCCGTTTTAGAAAAAGAAATTAAATTTCCGTCTGGTTATCATTATACAACTGGTGGTGAATTTGAAAAATTTGAATCCGCAACAAAAACTTTATACATTGTTGTGCCTATCACACTTCTTATTATTTTTTTAATCTTATATTTTGCATTTAACGAACTATCGGCGGCAATCATCATTTTCCTTAATGTTCCTTTTGCCATCACAGGAGGGATATTTGCTCTTTATATACGGAGTTTGCCATTTAGCATTTCAGCCGGTGTTGGATTTATTGCTTTGTTTGGAATTGCTGTTCTGAATGGACTTGTACTCATTAGTTTCATTCGAAGTTTGGAACATGAGGGAAAAAGTAAAAAAGAAGCTGTAAAAGAAGCAGCGTTGTCAAGACTTCGACCTGTACTCACCACAGCCCTTCTGGCATCCATTGGGTTTATTCCAATGGCAGTTAGTTCCTCACCAGGTGCCGAAGTCCAAAGACCTCTAGCAACCGTAGTGATTGGAGGATTGATATCAGCGAGTGCCCTTACGCTTTTTGTTCTCCCTCTCGTCTATTTAAAGTTTGCTGCAAAAAAAGCTTTCATACTATCAAAAGATGCATAGTCTGCTTTTTCATTATATGCAAGGCCAGGAAGTCCGTGACCTTCAGCTCCAGGTCTTGTAAATCCATGAACGGCTCCTGGGTGAGAGATAAAAGTAACAGGAGCTTTTGCATCAGTTACTGTTTTGATAAAGGTATCTACTACTGTTTTAGGAATAAAAGGATCATCAGCACCATGATGCACTAAAACTTTTGATTTTATTTTCTTTGCACCAGAAGCCAAGTTTTTGCTACCAAGCATACCATGAAAAGAAACAACTCCACCTCTTAAGTCAGCACCATCTAATGCGAGTTCAATGACTCCACCGCCACCAAAACAATACCCAATGGCTCCAATTTTACTAGTATCTACATTCGGGTTTGATTTTAAAATTTCGAGAGCTTTGTAGATTTTTTTGAGCATCACTTTAGGATCTCCATTGGCACCGGAAAGTTTCCCAGCTTCCACATGGTCTTTGGCAATAATTCCTTTTCCATAAACATCCATAACAAAAGCTACATAACCTAAATCAGCTAGTTGTTTGGCTCTTTGTTTCGGATAATCATTGAGTCCCCACCACTCGTGAATCACAAGAATACCGGGACGTTTTCCTGTAACAGAAGAATCAACGGCGAGAAATCCCTCATAGGTTTTCCCATCCAATTTGTATTCCACCGGAGTTCCCGATACGGAAGACTTTACTGGAAGTTGTGCTGTTGGTACACTCGCGCATTGAACGGCAAAAACGAGTGCAAAAATTGAAATAAGTTGTTTCATACGTCTCCTGTTCCGCTAAAAAAATCGGGCACTAATTCTTTCTGCGGAGATAGATTTTGAATTCTAATTGGGACTCGTAAAAAAGAAACCTTAATTTCTTACAATTATAGAAAGATTTGAACCAATCCAAAAACAATACCTTCGTTCGTTTTTGTTGACCCAGTTGACTCAAAAAAAGAAGACCAATCGGTTCACCATTTATCTTTTTTTCCAATTTTTTTGTTATACGATTTTTTTTAATCGCCTCACATTCCTAAAATTTATCTTCTAACTCAAAAGGAATTTTTATGATCCAAAGTAACTACTTTCAAACCAACGAAGACCTAAAAGAACATTTTTATGAATTAATTGATTGGAATGAAATTGTTCCTATTTATGAAAATAATTATTCTGATTCAAAACTTTATTCTGAAAACAACAATCCTAGGTTAGAGTATGCTCCATCTAATATTGATGAGGCGAAATCGTTTTACGACGAGATTCTAAAGTCTTGCGGAGAAATTAGTGGAATGTATGTTTCCCAAGTAGCTGCCACTGTGGATTCCAAAGGTCTAAAATTTGAGAATGGAAACGTAATCCATCCACAAGAAATGGTAGATGTAATCAAAATGTATCACGATGCAGGGCTTGGACCTGTTGCATTCAAAAGAAGATATGGTGGACTAGGAGCACCTAGCATCATCAAAGCGATGATTGCAGAATTGATGTATAGATCGGATAGTTCCATCACCATTGCTGTGGGAAGTATGGGCCTTGCCGCCATTTTGGAAGTCTGTGCTTCTGAATCGATGAAAGAAGAATGGATTCCAAAATTAATCTCAGGAAATTATACAGTCACGATGGGATTATCAGAACCAGATTTTGGATCTGACTTACCAAACATCACCACCAAAGCTACAAAAAAAGATGATGAATGGTATCTCACTGGAACCAAAAGATTCCAAACTGTTGCTTGTGGAGTGAACGGAATCCCTGGAATTACTCTTACATTGGCGAGAACGGGCACCCAAGAAAGTGGAGCCCGGGGACTTTCATTTTTTATCGTAGAGAACAAAGATTATGCGGTGCAAGGTATCGAAAAAAAATTAGGAATCAAAGCTTCCGCCACTTGTGAAACTGTTTTTGAAAATAGCAAAGGATATCTAGTTGGTAAAGAAGGATTTGGTCTTGTTAAATACGTAATGGGAATGTTAAACGGTGCCCGTCTCAGTGTTTCCTCACAAGGAACGGGAATTGTCACTGCCGCATACGAAGAAGCTCTCAAATACGCAAAAGAAAGAATCCAATTTGGAAAACCAATTTATGAAATTCCCGCTGTCCGCCGTATGTTGGATCGAATGGAACGCGAACTTGCGGGAATGCGTTGCTTAATGGTAGAAGCTGCTTTTTCCGTTGATAAATACTATTGGTACGAAGATGGAAGAACTGTTTCTCCGGAAGAATCCAAAATTGGAAAATTTTGGGAAAAGGTGGCAAACACACTCACTCCTATTTCCAAATACTACAATTCAGAAATGTGTAATGATTTGGTATACGACGGATTACAAGTACTAGGTGGTGCAGGATATACAGAAGATTACGATCTATCTAGACTTTACCGTGATGCACGAATCACCAATATCTATGATGGAACCACTCAAATTCAAGTGAATGCGGCCATCGGTGGGATTACTTCTGGAATGAGTGCTACAGGTACTTTCCGTAGTTATTTAGATCATTTAGCAAAAGGATCTGAATCCAATTCCAAACTCCAAGAGGTTCGAGCACTTTTCGAATCCATTGTCGAAACTTACAAATCCATAGAAAAACAAGAAACAAAAGAAGCTCATAGTTTTGAAGTGGTGGAATCGGCGGCAAGACTTGTGGTAGGATACTTGATGGAAAGAGCAAAAAACAAATCCACTAACAGAAAAGAATTACGTACTACTTGGTGTAAAGGATTCCATTTGGATAGTTTAGCCATCCTTTCTGCAAACCAGATCAGACTGAAACATATGAAGGACTAAAAAAAAGGGCCCTCTTTTTGAGGACCCTTAAGAAAGGAAAGGGATGAACTCCCCACAATGCGCAAGTGGGGAATTCGTAAAGTTCAGGTTAGATGAGAGTTGCTGATTTCTCTTCATTTGGAAGGGAGATCTGAAAACTTGGTTGTGAAAGTAACCCAGTTGGTTCCAAATATTTCTTTTTATTTCCCATTAGTTTTCCTGCAATGGAATCAGGAAAAGAATAAGCCACAATTCGTTTCCAAACAGATGCAAACTGTTTCACGAAACGTCCTGTATTGTAGTGTTGGCCATACTTAGCACAAATTTCTTTCAAACGAGGTGCCACTTCACGGTAACGTTTTGCAGGCATGTCTGGAAACATATGGTGTTCGATTTGGTGACTCAAATGACCAGTCATCGTATAAAAAAAGTTACTACCATCTAAGTTAGAAGAACCTTTGAGTTGTCGCAAGTACCACTGCGCTTTCGTTTCTCCTGTAATGTCATCTACCGAAAAAGACTCTGCATTTTCTGTAAAATGGCCGCAGAAGATCACAGCATAAGTCCAAAGATTTCGTATCAAATTCGCGATCAAATTTCCTAAAATGATTTTTGGAAAATTCAAACCAGCAAGGAGTGGAAAGAAAAGGTAATCCTTTACAAGTTGTAGTTCAATTTTTTTAAAGAACACTGCCTTATAATCTTTCAGTGATTTTTTCTTTCTTTGTTTTTTAGGAATTTCCATATATTCCACTCGGTAACCGTGAGCGCCCACACCCCACTGAAAGTTCATCGCCAAAAACATATTTGTGAAAGGCTGTGTTAGGTGGACTGGTTTCCACTTTTGAGCTTCCGTTAACCGAGTAAAATTATACCCGTAATCATGGTCTTTGTTAAGAACGTTGGTATATGTATGGTGCATATAATTATGATAGAACTTCCATTGGTGTGAATCACTCACAATGTCCCATTCAAAAGTACGGGAGTTAAATCGAGGATCATTCATCCAATCATACTGTCCATGAAGGACGTTATGACCAAGTTCCATATTGTTGATAATTTTGGAGGCACCTAAAATCAAACTGCCTGCCACAAAAGAAATTGGTTCAAAACTAAAGTGGATGAGACCACGACCTAAAATTTCCGTGTAACGGTAGATTTTATAAATGGATCTGATATGATCTGCATCTTCTTTACCTACTTTTGCCATCACTTCTTCTCGGAGTGCATCTACTTCTTTTCCAAAAGCTTCAATTTCTTCGTGATTTAATTTTTTGCTAATTGTTCTCATTTTATTTTCCTATGATCAAAACATTCATTTTGTAAATTTTAGTGATTCAATTCCTGGTTTTCCCGATTACAGTTCTAATTCCAGATTTGATTCAGCTCGAGACACACAGATTTGGATGTTCTCTTCACCCAACTCAGATACTTCACCGTTTGATAGATCAGTGACAGAACCTACTGCCTTTTTACAAACACAAGTATGACAAATTCCCATACGGCATCCGCTTTGTGGGTAAATTCCTTGGTCTTCAAGTTCTTCGAGTAAAGAACGTTCCCCTTTTACCTGAATGGTTTTGTGACTAAGAGATAAAAAGACATCTACCGTTCCCGTTTTTTTTACTTTTGAGGAAGTTTGTCCAGGTAACAAAAAGAGTTCTGATTTTACATCAATTCCTTCCAGAAGAGAAAGTGCTTTGGTTTGCATGGGCGCAGGCCCACATACATATACCGAATAGGATTTTAAATCTTCTGTATACTTTTGCAAAATCTCTTTGGATAAAAATCCAGAATCATATCCTTCTTTAGGAACATCTGAAAAAATATATTTGATTTCTAACCATCCAGTTGATTTTGCGATTTCTTCTAACGAAGAATGTAAAATGATATCTTCGAATGACCTAACAAAGTATAGAAGTGTCGCTTTGCCTTTGAATTGATTTGCTGCGAGTTGTTTTAGAATGGAATGGATGGGAGTGATTCCACTTCCACCAGCCAAAAACAAAAATTTGGAAGGCAAAGTTTTGGGAAGGGTAAAATGACCCGTTGGATCACCTAACTCTAGGACGTCGCCTTTTTTAATGTTTGTATTGATAAAATTGGATACAAGTCCGCCTTTTTGGCGTTTTACGGTGATACTTAAGTATTTATCCTTTGGTAAGGAAGATAAAGAATAATACCGGGTCACTCTCCTACCTGCAATTTCTAAAGTGACAGGAACATGTTGGCCGGAACGAAACCCCTTCCACAACCAGTTGGGTTTTAACACGATTGTCTTTGCATCAGCCGTTTCTTCCCGAACAGCAACTACTTTCGCTTTGATGGTAGTGACAGAAAATCTCGGATTGATTTCCCCCAAAAGAAAATCGGCCCATTGTTTGCCCTGAAGCGAACTTAGGAATTGTCTTGGTTCGTTGTAGATAAAAGGAAATGTTTTCATTTTAGCCTCGTATTTCGCATTTAAGTGAACACTCGTTCACGGAGATATTTAATAGTGTTAATTTACATCGTTAAGTATGTCAACTCCGAATTGGACTTTTTGTCCTTGCTTTTTAAAAAAAAGTGAACGACCGTTTACTGAATTCAGTCATGAAACTCAACAAACGATACGCCCAAAAACTTCGCACCCATGACAATTTGCTCGAAAGTGCTTTACGATTGATGGGCGAAGAAAAGGGGCTAGGCGACTTAAGCCTACGTGAGGTGGCAGGAGAAGCAGGAATCGTCCCTGCGGCCTTCTATAGGCATTTCAAAAATATGGAAGAACTGGGACTGTCACTTGTGGACGAATGCGGAGGGAGGATCCAAACCATCGTTGGGGATGCGAGGAACAAAGGAGCTTATCGATCGGCCTTACAGCTGACCATCGGTTTCTTTTTTGACTATGTTACGCATAACCGCTCTCTCTTTCGGTTTATTTCCAGAGAACGTACGGGAGGCAATCGAAAGATTCGGGAAAAAATTCGTGAATCGATGAATGCCATTGCTTTCGAACTCGCTAAAGACATGCGAATGCCCAAAATGATCCCACAACTAGACATTCAGTTTGCTTCTGAGTTAATTGTTAGTATTTGTTTTCTTATGGCTTCTGACTTTTTAGATCTTGCTACAGATGCACATTCTGAGATGCGAAAACTAAAATTACAAACCATCAAACAAGTTCGTTTGGTTTTTATTGGAACGATTAGAGGAAGGAAAAAGAGATAAAAGAAAATTTGAAACGAAGTTAGGTCAAATGATTCCTTGCCTAATCACTCTTTCACTTGTCATTTGATTTTACAGGAAAGGAAATCATAATGTTCAACCCTTCTCCTTTTTTAGAAACAGAAGAAAATACACCTTTTAATTGAGAAGTCAAACTACGAATCAATTCGTAACCAAAATGATTTCCTTTTTCGATATTCACTGAGTCAGGTAATCCTTCTCCATCATCTCCCACTGATAAAATGATATTTTCATTGGTACGAGAAAGATGAATCCTTACATCTCCACCTTTTTCACTGGGATAAGCATACTTTAAGGCGTTGGTGAGTAATTCATTCAAAATCAAACCGAGTGGCAAAGTTCGTTTTAGATCCAAACGAATTTCTTCTAACTTTACATCGAACTTAATTTTTGTAGGATTGAGGACAAAAATATCATGAAGACTAAATACTAAATCTTCTATGTACTTACGAAGATCTACAGATTCTAAATCTTCCGATTGGTAAAGGTTTTCATAAACCTTTGACATTGACATGATTCTCGATTGCGCATTCAGGAACGATTGTTTGGCGACATCATTTTCAACTTTGAATGATTCTAGATTGAGAAGTCCAGAAATGATGGCGAGGGTATTTTTAACTCGGTGTTGTAACTCTTTCAGTAAAACATCTTTTTCTTCTACTGACTTAGCGAGTCGACCTTCCATATCTAGAATCTTTGTGACATCCAAGTTAATCCATAAAATAAAACGTTCTCCTGCAATTTCAAAAGCCTGGCTAAAAACTAAAACATCAAACTTTTTTCCATCATTATGTAGGACAGTCATCCTTTCGCCGGACATCCTTCCATTTTCCTGATATGCTCTGTTTAACCTTTCAATTTCTTCTGGATTACTCCAAGCCTTAAACTCTTCCGTTTTTCTACCGATGACTTTTGATTTCTCTAATTGGAAAAGAGTTTCCATGGCTGAGTTCATATCCAAATACGTACCATCTTTCAAAGTAGAAATCGCCATAGGTATGGGGCTTAGTTGGAATACTTTTGCATATACACTTTCTCCATCCTTTGGTGGAACCATTACCGAGGCATTTGGAGTTTCTCTAAAAATAATTACAATTCCATTCAGATTTTTTTCATCATCCAAAATTGGTGAAATAGTTTCTGTAACATTTGTTTCACGACCACTGCGAGAAACAATAATTAAATCATTCCTTCGTTCCGTATGAACGAGTTTGGTGTTTGAATTTAAAAAAGGATAAGATATTCGAGTTCTAGCATCTGTTTGAACTAAATATAAAAAAGAAGTCAGATTTTTTTCCAATACTTCTTCTTTTTGGTATCCCAACATATCTAAAGCTTTGTGATTGATTTCTCGAATCAATCCTTCTGGTGTTAATACAATCACACCATCACCCATTGCTTCAAAAGTGATACGAAGTTCTTTTTCACGGAAAGCTAACGATTGTTCAGCTTGGTAAAGTTGAAGGGCAGATTTAATCATACATTCAACTATGTCTGGACTCGAAATTTTGGTAACATATCCGTAATGTTTTACCTTACAAACACGATCTAAAATTTTATGATCCGAATAACCACTCAGAAATAGAATTGGGATTTCGCGGCGAGAAAGAATTTTTTCTGCAAGTTGGATTCCGTCCATACCATCAGAAAGATTGATGTCCATTAGTATTAAATCGACTCGTTCACCAGATAAAATAAAATCATAAGCATCGTTTGAATTGGAAACGTATTGTACAGAATACCCTTTGTTTTTCAAAAATTCAGATTGTGAGATGGCCAAGATGGCTTCATCTTCCACAAGCAGAATATGACCTAAACTATGTTTGAGTTCTGTAAGTGGCATAGAGTCTACTACCGATTTTCATAATGAGCAGGTAGAAAAGCAATCGATTAAGGTGACAATTTTTTATGAAAAAAAAACGAATCTTGTGCAATAAAAACAGAGAGCATTATGTTGTGTTTTTGTAGTCGTAATCGTTAGACTGAGCAATGACAAATACATTATGTCGATTTTTTATCACAAACATCTGTTTGTTTGAGTAAATTTTATGTAAGAATCCAAACTACGGATTGTTTTTTATATCACCTGTTCTTTTTTCAACTGGGTGTTGGTAGAACAATTAGTATACTCTTTGAGAGGTTTCCGTTTACCAATCTGTCCTAGGATCGCCAGTGAGTGAGGACTAGTACCTAACTATTGTTATAAAGTAATTGGTAAAAGAAATTTTTATGGCTCAAAGAAAGCGAGGTTTTCTGGTCCTTCATGGATGACGATCCGTCGAATTTTCCCTTCAGAAGATTTTACATCTGCCTTCAAACCTGAGTAGAACCAACGCGCCACATTTTCAGAAGTAGGATTGATCCCCTTAAAGTCAGGATGGTCATTGATGAGGATATGGTCTATGGAATGAACTAGTTCCATCAGTTTCGTGCGAGCGGTAAGGAAATCGTAAGAAATACCGTCAGGGCGAATGTTCGTATTTCCCTCTAAAAACACCTCTACCTTCCAGGAATGGCCGTGGATGGGCTCGTCAGAGCCATCGGCAAAGTACTGGTAGAGGAAATGGGCCGATTCAAACCTTCCCTCGATGCGGACGTAAAATTTCCCGTTTTCTTGGGTAAACATTCCATTGACGAATAGAGCATAGTCCAATATTTGTATAGTAATTTCCTTCCTGAGGGTTCTTAAGATGACTGAAACAACAAAACCGCGTTTTTTTAAAGAAATGACTGTGGGAGAGGCAATTGCCATTCACCCGGAAGCAGGTCTAGTTTTCTCTAGCTACCATTTAGGTGGCTGTTCACACTGCTCTATTAACGAAGTAGAAACAATTGAACAAGTTTGTATGGGTTATGGTGTTGAAGTAGATACTCTTATCGATTCCTTAAACAATCTTTTCGCAGAAGAATAGACTAAAAAAACTTTTCCTACCCGCACCGGGCCATTTTGGCCCTTGTGTTTTTTCTATCCACCCAGCTATAGTTTCGTAGGTTTACGTTGGCAAAACAATTTGTAAGTTTCCAATATAAAAATAAAATTGATTGGGGACTTGTTGCTGATGAAAACATGAGTTCGGGCAAGTCAATTCTCCAGATCAAACAAGGTCAATTTAGTTGGACAACCTAACATATAGTATACCTGGTCTTTTATTTCCAGCGATTTCCTTACTAATGCTCGCCTATACCAATCGTTTTTTTGGGTTGGCCAAACTTTCGCGACAACTCCTCAGTGAATATGAAACTTCCAAATCAGAAATTTTAGAAAAACAAATTCACAATCTACGTTTTCGCATTTCTCTCATTTTATATTCTCAAAGTGCCGGAATCTTTAGTTTGATTCTTTGCACTTGTTCTATGGGAATGATCCCATTTTATAATATTGTGGCTTGGATATTATTTGCTTCATCACTTTTGTTTATGGTGATCTCGCTTATCTTAGCGCTGATTGAAATTCATTTATCGGTGATTGCATTGGATATAGAAAGAAATTCAATTTTGCAATCAGGTTCTAAATAAAAGACTAGTTTAAAAAAATAAGATTACCCGTTTTGATAATCTTATTTTAAAGAATTGTTTCCTTAACTTTCAGAATTCAAATTGTTTATTGGATATTGAATATCAAACAAACAGAATCCATTGAGTGGAATGGTGTGTATATTCCCTCTTTATTGAAAGATAACTCTTCCCAAGTTATCGATCGTACCACTATTACAATCGCCAGAACCAGCTGAATTACTAACTGGAGCAGCAACCCCAGTCCCTGCGCTATAATAAACTCTTGTTACTAAACCTTGCCCATTGGTAGTTGCTGCATTAATTGAAAACAAACATCGTCCACTGATCGTTGGAGAGGCAGCTGCATTAACAGTGGCACAACTATTAGTAGAACTATAAGTTCCTCCGGAACAAACTCCAGCATTATGATTGCCACCCACGGAAAAATCATAACAGGAACCATTTGCGATAAAATTACAACTACCTCCACTGCCGACTAAAGTGGGACTATTGGCAGCTTGTACTTTAATATTTCCGCCAAACGTTCCAGATACATAAAAACTTTTTACCCTAACACGATATGAACCTATTGCCAAATTTTCCAATAACCTTTCTCTACTAGAACTAGAGGGATTCGTATCAGTTTTAGTGATGACTACTGTCCCAGTAGAATTTGTTAACTCCAAAACCAAATCCACTGTACTTGTAGATGTAAAAGCCGTGATGAGATGATTTCCAGGCGATGTTACATTTAGATCAAAGTCAACTAAGGGGCTATTTGTTAGGATATTTCCACTAGATGAGGTTCCATTGATCGTGATACTCCCGCTCGTAGTAGGGATAGCTTTACACCTGTCAGTTGTATTCGTTTGGTTTAAATTAAATGCGCTGACACACAAAAATCCCGAAGCACAATTTGCATTCGAAGTACAGGCAACGCCATCGGTACCTGAGCCAGTTGAGGTAGACCTTGGAGCGGCAAGTAACAGTAACAATAAAGAGTCTTCTGAAGAATTTTCAGGCTTAGAAGAACAATTTAAAACAAAAACCAAAAACACAGTGAACTGAATCATTTTTTTCATATAAAAACCTGACGCAGAATGCACCAAACGTTAGTTTATCGTCAACGAGAATTGGTTAACCTTTTTAATGGAACGAACGAATACAGCATAATTTTCGTTATAAGTTCATAGTTTAGCACAAAATCCCTGTTTTAAGGGAAAGGCCCAATCGTGACTTCTGTTAGTTGAGACAAAAAGTAAGGAGAAAGGTGAAAATAACCTAAATTCGAATCACTATTTTTCCAAAATGAGATCCGGATCGTAAGTATCGAATGGCATCAGCAGATTCCTCTAAAGTAAAAACTTTATCAACCACCGGACGTAATCCAGATGCCTCGATCGCTTGGTTCATTTCGATAAATGCTTTTCTGCCACCGACCACTAACCCTTGAATTTTTAAATTGTTCATAACTGCGGGAAGCAAATTGAGTTCGCCCGATTTACCGGCAAGGATCCCAATCAAATGGATCACACCAAATGGTCGACAGGCGGCAATGGATTGTTCCAATGTTCCGGCCCCACCCACTTCAATGATATGATCGGCTCCGACTTTTCCAGTGATCCGACGGACTTCTTTTCCCCATTCGGGAGTTTCTTTGTAATTGATTAGGTAATCAGCCCCTAACTCTTTTCCCCTTTCCAACTTTTCGCCACTGGATGAAGTGAGAATGACTTTGGCTCCAACAAGTTTTGCAAATTGTAAGGCAAATATCGATACACCGCCAGTTCCTTGTACTACGACAAATTCACCCGGTTTTAATTGGCTAAATTGAAATAATCCTGACCAAGCAGTGAGGGCAGCGCATGGCAAGGTGGCCGCTTCATCAAAAGACAAATGGTTGGGAATCCGAACAAGGCCAGTCTCTGGAACCAAGGCAAACTCGCGTAAGGTGCCTGGTAATGGACCTCCAATGGTGTGGCGCATTTCGGCATGGGTTGCTTCTTTTGCAATCCACTTGGGGGCAAAAGTGAGAAGCACTCGGTCTCCCACTTTCCATTCTGTCACCCCAGAACCTATACTCACCACTTCTCCAGCCCCATCACTGCAAGGAACTAAGGGGAGAGGGAACTTGGGATTGTATTTTCCTTCAACAACCAAAGAGTCTCGATAGTTTAAGGAAGCGGCCCGCATTCGAACTAACACTTCTGTTGTGCCAGGACTTGTAGGTTCCGGAACCTCTTCAATTTTCAAATGATCCAAACCAAAACTATTGATTTGTGCTTGTTTCATACTTTCCCCTAATTAAAACTTAAAAACAAAAAAAATCATAACAAATGTTATGCGAACTATTTACTTAGAACAATTTCGCCATCTGCATTCAATGGAAAAAATGGATTAAAAGCTACTTCAAAAATATGACCATCAAAATCTTTAAAATAAGCACTGTATCCTCCCCAAAAAACTTTTGTAGGTTCTTTGAGAATTTCTGCACCTAATGCCCGCACTTTGTTGATTACGGCATCCACCTCGGCTTCACTTGTTTGGTTTTGAGCGAGAGTGATTCCGGAAAACTTTTGACGTTTTTGAAAAGGAATTCCAATATCTTCAGCCAAAGCTTCTTCACCGAATAAACCAAAAACAAGGGCTCCAATTTGAAAAAAAGCCACACTATCATTACTTTCTTTTGAAAGTTTCCAACCGAGTCCCTTTTCATAGAAGTCGATGGAACGTTTTAAATCGGAAACACCTAGGGTGATTAAATTGATTCTTGGATACATAAAGGATCTCCTTTTGTTTAAATATGAACTTTTTAGAAATAAAAAATATGATAAGGGAATTTGGATTCACAAAACGGATGTTTCATGGTAGATGGAGCCATTGGGTGGCGGGTGGTTAACCCCACCCAGTCTAAATAGGGCGGGGACATGTAATCTAAATACTCACCTGGAAAGAATTACTTCTTCCCAAGACCTGTAGTTTTTGCACCAACGAGGATTGACATGTTTCCTGATGGATGTTTGTTTTCGCGCATCAATTGGTGGCACTCACCTGTTTGTTCGAAACTGTAAGTTTCTGCTAAAACTGGATCCACTTTTTTATCAATCACGAGTTGGTTGAGATCACGACAGTTGTCGTCGTTTGCGAAGTGAGAACCTTGCAGACGTTTTTGTCTCATCCACAGATAACGTAAGTCAGCTGTTGCATTGAAACCAGTAGTTCCAGCACAAATCACAACCATACCACCGGTTTCACAAACAAATACGGAAGTAGGAAGTGTCGTTTCACCCGGATGTTCAAATACGATTTGTGGGTTTTTGCCTTTACCAGCAATGTCCCAAATCGCTTTTCCAAATTCACGAGCTTGTTTGGTCCACTCAACAAATGCTTCTGGTTTATTGATATCAGAAGTGAGTCCACCCCAGTGTTTGAACTTGTTACGGTTGATCACACCAGCAGCACCTAAGTTTTTACAAAAATCAATTTTGTCGTCAGAAGAAACAACAGCGATTGGAATTCCACCAGCTGCTTTTACAATTTGGATCGCCATAGCACCAAGTCCACCGGCTCCACCCCAAATCAAAGCAACATCACCAGGTTTTACATCGTTTGGTTTCCAGTGGTGTAACATTCTATAAGCAGTTGCAGCAACTAACATATATGCAGCGGATGCTTCCCATGTTAGGTGTTGTGGTCGAGGAAGACACTGATGGTCTTGTACTTTGCAGAACTGTGCAAAGGAACCCCAATTGGATTCATATCCCCAAATGATTTGAGAAGGTGCATACATTGGATCTTTTCCAGCAAGAACCCATGGATCTTTTGGATCCCACATAGCACAATGGACAACAACTTCGTCACCCACTTTCACATTTTTAACTTCAGCTCCGACTTTGTAGACAATACCAGAAGCATCAGATCCACCGATGTGGAATTTTTCTGGTTCCCCTTTTTTGTTACGAGCTGCGATCACATCAACGGGATATCCAAGGGCTGCCCAAACGTTATTATAGTTAACTCCAGCAGCCATAGTGGCTACGAGAACTTCGTTCGGACCGATCTCCGGAACATCAATGACTTCTGATTGGAAAGAAGTTTTCGGTTCGCCGTAACGTTCCGGGCGAATGACCTGCGCGTGCATTTTTTTGGGCACAACTCCAATAGGAGGGAGTTCCCCTACTGGTACGATTTCTACGTTGCTCATAGATTACCTTTTACGATTAAAAATTTATAGAGTTTCTTAGAACGTTTTAAAAAAGGCATCAATTGTCAATCGCTTCCCCACTCCATAGAGAAGGCAAATGTCCATGCCGATTGATAGAGTCGATACTCACGATCCCTTTGTAATGGATAACGATAGGCTATACTCATATTGTATTTTTCAGAAAAATTCCAAGAAAATCCAGTGCTTGCTTCTGTAAAATAAGATGGATTTGCTTTGTCTTTTTCTTTGGAATAATCGACTCCATTGTATGGATTACGATACAAGAGTCCGGTAAAAAGAGAAATCTCTGGCATCAAATAATACGTCACATAAGCAGAAATGAGGGTAGTTTTTTTGAATTCATATTCTGGTTCCGGAGGAGAAGCAGAAGGTTTACGAACATAGTAAGGAACGCCGTCATTGTCTTGTAAGTTGTTTGGTTGGGGACGAGAAAGTGGATTTAATCCACCAATCTTAGTCACAAAAGACCACTTCTCATACAAATAACCAAGTTTAATAAACCCAGAACCTGTATAATAATTTCCACCAGTGAAACGGTCTGTATCAGGTCCACTGGGAAATCCAACGGAACCTTCGATCACAAAAAAGTAAGGTTTATCTAAATCAAAAAAAGGTTGGAATTTAAAACCAAGATAAGTTTTCCCAATCCTTGCCGCATCTTCCCTTCCTCTTTGTTGGTAGTAGTTCCAAGGAACAGAAGCATTCAGTGCAAACCTTCCATCAAAAAAATTCATCTCTGCGAATGCAGTCGTAGTGAAGAGATGACTATTTTCACGAGTGGACTGGTAATAATCTTGGGTCATTACCAAATAGTTAGTTGGTTTTTCCCTCTTTCCCGTAAACGGATCCACAAACCTTGCAGTTGCATTCGGACTATCCGACGAACCAGTGTGATGCGAATTTATTGATTGAAACGAAATTAAAAATAGAATTAAAACTAAAAAACTTTGTTTCATCGTTCCACTCCAGGAAAACATCCAGGAAAACTAAAAACGATATCTTCTGCTTGGAGATTCTGAAGAAGGATATTGTATAAATTAACATTCGAAACTTTGGAAATGACCACGGGCCCGGCCACAAGTGACAATTGTTGTAAAAACCGGAGTGGTGATCCAGACACTGTCCGATCTTGGAAAAGTGAAGATAACGAAATTAAAATTTCTATATTTCCAGACCGACCCAGTTTAATCGGGATCTTACATTTAGGAGTGATGGATTTATTTCCTTGCGGAAGTAGAATCGTCACATCTTTTCCTCCCACATCCATCCGAATGTAAATTTCTTCCCAACTAACATTCGCAACCGCCACCACTCCCAGTGGCATACTCGACATCCTTGTATTTGGATAAAGAAAACTAGCACCCGTTTCCATCGTACTATTGTACTGAGTGATGTTGGTCACAGTCGATGCGGATAAAAATGCATACGACTTACCATACAAATCATCCGCTGGCAAATCCAAAGGCACCGTATAAGGAGTATGTGTTTTCGCCGTTGCGTTAGAACTTTTTTCCGAACTAGAGGTAGATACACCTAACGTTTGACTTGGTGGGTTGATCCGATAAGTTCCCATTTCCCAATTGATATAAGAACTACTTTGGATTGTGATATTATAACTCACCGCATTACTTGTCAAACTAAACTGGTTTAGGTTATCATCTGCTTGGTCATCATAACCGCGAAGATTCGTTCCCACTGCTACCATTTGGTTATTATTAAAAAAAATTAAGTTCTGCAAAATCGTCAGTTTATCCTTATTGCTATCACCCACCGAACCAAAAGTACAGTGGGAGAGTAATAAACAATTCATTGCAATGAAACTTAGTCTATAAATTCGTTCTCTCATCAAAAAGGACTCGCAAACTTAGGATTGGTTAAAAACTCATCATCCGTTAGAGCCAAAAGAAAATTTACCATATCATTTCTTTGTGAATCGGTAATGGTAAAAGCTCGAATGAGTGTAACGTCCTTGGCCGTATGCGCTTGACCACCCGAACGGTAATGATCCACCACCTGCGTTAAAGCATCTCTGGCGCAATCCACTTTTGTTTTCCCAGCAGCCGCTCCTGCAGCTTTATCCGGATTATTTGCATCAGCACACATAAAACTGCCATCATGCATGTATGGATAAGTGACCCCAATATTTCGCAATGACGGTGCTCTAAATTTCCCTGTATCGGATGCGACACCTGTTAAGTCAAATAACCCTCGTTTGTTGCTAGGAAGGCCTGCGTAATAAGCATCCGTATGAATTCCGTTGCTATGGTAAAAGAATTCTTCCGTTGCCCCACCATGAAACGAAGTGTCTGTAAAATTAAATCCACCGTGACAATGAAAACATTCCGCCACTTCGCCATTAAATATATTGAGTCCACGTATCTCGGAGGCAGTTAAAGCTGATTTGTTATTTCTAAATGTGTATTGGTCGTATCTTGAATTTCCTGAAATCATTGATCTTTGGAAACTCGCGATGGCAAATCGTACGTTCTGTTCATTCACAGCAGTATCCGCATTTCCAAACGCATTTGTAAACAAAGATTGGTAAATCGATTTGGCTTTTAGTTTATCTAAAAAAACATTGGAAGAAAGTCCAAGTTCAATCGGAGACTCACCAAACATAGGTGCACGTGCTTGGATTTCTAAACTCGTCATTTTTGGATTACTCCAAGTGAGTCTTGGCATATAAGCAACATTGGATAAATGTTGTGAATTTCTAGGATGAGAGACATTTGTAATTCCAGCAGGAAAATCCTTTCCATCTGCAAAGGCGAGGGATTGAATATGGCAACTCCCACAAGACATGGTCTCATTACCTGAAAGTATTTTTTCATTAAACAAATGCCTTCCCAGTTCTACCTTTGCTTTGGACATAGGATTTTCCGAAGGAACAATTGGTACCGGAAAACCGGGTGGCAAATCCCAAACCCAATCAGAGGCATTCGCCAATATTCCAAGAGCTGCCAGTAACATGTCTTGGTTGTTTTCTTTTTTCTGGAACGGAAGAATGTTACAACCAAGGAAAAAAACAAAAAGAACAAAAAAAGGAAAATGAAAATACTTCATAAATGTATCCTATAAAACCTAGGTTGGTAAATACATACCAACCTAGAAAAAACTTATTTGAGACTAAACACTCGTTGTGTGATCGAACTATCAACCGCACCAGAACTAATATTCAATCCAAATGCTTGAACCAAAGTATCACAAGGTGCTCCAGTACCAGGCATACACATACCCATCGCTCCGAATGTATGTCCGTTCAGTAACTTATCTACATCAAAGGAAACCTTTTGGCTACTTGGATTAAATTGACCAGTCAACTGTATTGATGCTCTAAACTTTTTTGAGCAGTTACCATAGTTAGGTGCTCCGCTACAGGTAGTCGATCCTACATGTAAACTAGTCCAATCACTACCATTATATGTGAATTCAATCTTTGAATGTTTATATCCACCTGTCCAAGACCAATACATTGCTCCGTTGTTTAATGGTGCTGCCTGATTAGTTCGATCCAAATGATTTAATGCCTCAGGTACACCGACAGTAAACTGAACTCCAGTATAACTTCCTGCAGGTGCAGTTCCAGAGACTTTAGCATTTGTTTCAGTAGTCTGCGTTGTTTCCAGATCCACAAGGGCTAATCCATTGGATTGCCAAACATTGTCAGTGGACAAGGTCACATCTGCAGTTGTACCGTCCGCTTTTACCAGTTTCACTTCCGAAATATACAATCGAAAGTCACGAAACTGAACGGTTCGACTATCTGCGGTGATATTCGAACCAGTGACCAATGATTGCCCATTCGCCAATGCCTCAAAGTTTAGATTCACTGCTTGCGGCATCGCCAAAGCCAATAATGCCAAGGTTTGGTTGTCGTCTGATTTGGAATTCGGATCACAGGAAATAACCCCGAGTACCGAAAGAAAAATAAAAAACTTTTTAAATATGTTCATAAATACCTAATATTCTAAAATACGATTGTTATTTTGATATCGATCGATGGAAAAAGCAGGAATGAAAAATCATTCAAACATTTGCCTACCAATCTACTAAATGTAAATGTTTAGAATCTTAGATACGGGGTGGTCGGAGTAAAGAAGGGATTTTTCCATCCTCAAGAGTGGAAGGAGACTCAGTCATTCTGTAAATGATATCAGTTAAGGAAACCAATGGAAAAGTTAAACTTGGTCTATCCATTGTTTGGTGGTGTGTACGGAGATTGAGAGCATCTTTTTTTTGTTTTTTACAGGAACAAAGATGGGTCTCTCCTGATTTTGCATCATGGCAACTGGGTTTTAGAGTTTCTTCCGGACTGGTTCCGTGGTCATGCGAGGAAACTAAGGAGAGGGAGTTTGCCTTATCTTCAGAAAAAAGTTTGTCTTCTACATTCCCATGTTTTTCTTTTTTGGATCCATGGTTGCATTGACAGATTTTTGACGCGGACTCTACACAATACCCGAGTAACCCACTCCCTAAAAATAAGAATTGGGTGCAAAGGAACAAGGCCAGACTACCGGCAATCCACCGTTTGCAGAGCATCTACCCCATGATTGGCCACCCAACCCAAAAATCGAGCCATTTTTGGACAAATTTAGTGTCCCCTCTCCTGCCCTTTGAAAACATGGTCTTGGAACCAATGCAAACGAGCTAGAGGCCATCAGATGAAACGCACGGAACTTGAACGCAGGGAACGAGAACTGCGAAAAGCAGAAAAGAAAAAGATCCTACCCGGAGAGAAAGAAGCCATGAGCGTGGGCGATTATATCGACTCCCTTTTTGGAATGTTTCGTTATGATTCGGATGAGATTTTTAATGCAGCCGATGATGAAAACATTCTAGAACTTCTGGAAAACATGAAAATGGAACACCCAGAAAAACAATGGGACGTGATCATCCGCAAGGCTGTGAACAAAACCAAAGTAGAACAAAAAGAAAAGGCTTACGACTCCCTTCGTATCCTTGCAGGAATTCCTGCAGTCACCGCTTAATTCCTTTTTTTTCTAATACAAACAGATTTACAAAGGAAGGTCTTCGTCTTATACTGTGACCTTCCTGTATGAAACAGACCCTCACCTTCATTCTGTTATGTCTCTTTCATACTAACTTATTTGCTGAACCAAAATCTTGCCCGAACACAACTCCTGTTGCGCTTTCCTCTCTACAAGGCAAAACTTTTGACCTATCCCATCACCTAACTTATTTTTCTAAAAACCCTTCCCTCCAAACGTTATCTGAGGTTTTAATCCACTTCCAAACATATCCTACAGAAAAATCTGAAGGTATCGTCCCTAACTTTGGAAACACTGACAAACAGTATTGGTTTTGTTTTATCATTCATAACGATGAAAATTATTACAAACGAATCATCACTTTTATAAAATACCCATTATTGGATGAGGTTAAATTTTTCGCCTTACGAGAATCAGGTGAAATTTCAGGAAACACACAAGGCAGACTCTATCCTTTTAGGAACAGAGAAAGAGATTATCGAGGATTCAGTTATGGAACTGACCTTTTGCCAAGTGAAACAGTCACTTACTTCGTAGGTGTCAAAACAGATAGTTCCATTTCTGTGCCACTCATGATCGCAGAAGAAAAAGATTTTGATAGTTTTGTTTCTTTGGATACCTTACTACAAGGTTTTTATTTCGGAATTGTGGGAGTGATGACATTATACAATCTTTTTGTATATTTCATGGTTCGAGACAAAGCTTATATTTTTTATGTTTTGTATTTATTTTTATCAGCAATTTTATTTCAATTTTCTATGCAAGGATTGTTACCTGCACTTTTTTTTCCGTCTTCGCCTGATTTAGTTTATAAAATTCACAATCCACTTTACTTTTTATTTTTAATCTCCTGTTTTCCGCTAAGTATCACCTTCATGAACTTAAAGGAAAACTCTCCTTTCATTTACAAATGGTTTTTAGCATTGAGTATCATTCCGATTGTTAGTTTTTGCCTTTTGCCATTTTTTCCTTATCGTTTGATGAACAGGGCAGGAGATATATTTTCATTTTTACTCGCTTTTTTTGCATTGGTAGTCTCTTTTTACATTGCTTACATTAAAAAATTCCCACCAGCTAGATTTTATTTCTTTGGGTTTTTCTTTGTGATTGTTGGTGGACTTGCTACGGTTCTCAGGTACATGGGTTTTTTTCCTGTTAATGTTTTTACTGAAAATGCATTTCAAATCGGAACTGCTATCGAAGTATTACTAATGGCATTTGGTTTGGGTGATCGGATATCCGTGGTTCGCAAAGAAAAAGACAAAATTCAACTCAAAGCCGAAATCGACAAACAAAAGTTAATCGCCTATGGAAAAGAACTAAAATTAGCCCAAAAACTACAAGAGTCAACCTTACCGCAAGTCCTACCCAAATTCCCTGGCCTTATCATCAAAACTGGTTATTTCCCTGCTTCTTTGGTGGGTGGGGATTTTTACGATCTCACGGTATTTGGCAAACACCAAATCTGCTGTTTGATTGCCGATGTCACTGGACATGGAGTACCTGCGGCCATAGAAGCTGCCATGTTAAAAATTGCTTATATGCAAACCTTGGCTTTTGCTAACAAACCAGGTAAAGTTCTGGAAAGTATCAATGTTTCTCTTGCGGGAAATTATAAAAATCAATTTCTAACAGCAAGTGCCATCTTTATCGATTTGGAACATAAACTTTTAAAAGTAGCAAATGCAGGACACCCCGCCTTATATAAGTTCAACGAAAATTCCACAACCATTGAAGTCATCCGCCCAAAAGGCAAACTCATTGGATATTCGAAAGAAGTTCAATACTTAGAAGAAACCCATAAACTTTCCACAGGAGATAAAATTTTACTTTTTACCGATGGAATTTGGGATTTATGGGAAAATGGTGATTCGGGAGAAGGAGAACTCCTCAATTGGTTACTAAGAAGAAAGTCAGAATCCGTTGAATCATTGTATGGTGGGATTGATGAACACATTCGTCTACGAAACCAAGGCGGTCCCGCAGACGATGATATAACTTTTATTCTATTTGAAATTAAATAACAAACAAATGCGGACTAAACGTCCGCATAAATTGCCGCATTCAGTAATCTGGAAATATTGTCCAAGTTACGAGAAATATCACGATAAAGAAGAGCTGGCATCAAATTGTCTTTTTTCTGATACTTTTTCTTCTTCACCTTAGAATCATTCTTTTTCACAGAACGAATCATTTGGAAACGATACTCACGACTTTGGTTACGAATCTGTGGATTTCCAAGGATGTCAAAGGTTTCACTTTGGTCCAAGTTCACGAGTAAGATATCGTAGTGGTGTTTGAGTAAATCCATTTGGTCTTTTACAGAATGACCGAATGTTTTGTCCAAAGATACTTTTTGGCGGTGTGATTTTCTCATTTTTCTGGCAATGGATGCAAAGTTATCACCCATTTCTTCTACAGCTTTTACACGTTCCATAATACCCAAAACATCTTTCGCATAGTTACCAGTCACACCAGTCTCTTGGATTTGGTTTAGGTAAGTCAAAACTTCCGTTCGAACTTGGTCTAATTCTTCTTCTTTTTTTAATACCTGTAGGATACGAGTGGCATCGTAAGGTTGTAACAAAATTTGTTCTGTCAATCGAAGGAAATCATACGTATCGCGAATGATTTTTTTCGTGAACTCAACCAGTTCCACCATCGCCAGTTCAGTGGTTTTTACAGTACCAGCTTGCAAAAGTCGAATGGAATCTTTGTCTTTGCCTGTTTTAGATGCAAATCCATCTACAATGGCACTTACCACTTTGGAGATTGTATTCACAAACCAAATAAGGATTAAAGTGTTCGTGATGTTAAACATTGTGTGGAATAAAGAGATATGGAATCTAGTTGATTCTTTATCTGTGAGCGGATCTCCAGGAATCAATTCATCTACGATACCTGTGAACATTTTGAAAAACACAAGTGCCCAGACCACACCGAACACATTGAACAAGGTATGTGCAAGTGCTGCTTTTTTGGCATTTCGATTTCCTGGAATGGCAGCAAGGTTTGCAGTGATGGTAGTTCCAATGTTTTCACCAAGGATCATACCATAAGCGGCATCAATTGGGATATAACCAGAGAATGCGAGTGTGATGGTGATGGTAGTAGAGGCAGAAGATGATTGGATGACAATTGTAAGTAAGGCTCCAATCAGAACAAATAACAATATGGAGTTGAATCCCATATTTGTATATTGTTGTAAAAAGAGAAAACTATCCGGATCTTTTGCGCTATCAGGAACGGATGTTTTTAAATAATCTAGTCCTAAAAATAAAAATCCAAAACCAATGAGGAAACTTCCCCAACCGGATCTGCTTTCTTTGCGTGAAAAATTTAAGATCACCCCTGCTGCCACAGCTGGCAATGCAAACGATGCAATGTTAAACTTAAATCCTAAAAAAGATACAATCCATGCAGTGATGGTGGTTCCAATGTTGGCCCCCATAATGACACCGATGGCTTGTGCGAGTGAAATTAAACCAGCATTCACAAATCCAACCACAAGAACGGTGGTTGCCGAACTAGATTGTATTGTAGATGTAATAAATAGTCCGCTGAAAACAGCAGAAACTCTATTTCTCGTCATAGACGAAAGAAAGGAACGAAGCCGATCTCCCGCCACACGTTGTAAGGACTCACTTAGTAATTTCATCCCGTAGATGAAAATCCCGAGTCCACCTAAAACTTGAATAAGTAGTGACCAATTCATAGATGTAATATTTCCAAGGTTTAATTTCTTTGATTACAATTTGGTACCAACCTTTTATTCGGTTGCAGTATTTTTTTCCGTTGGTACTTTGTAACCAATATGTCAAAAACCATCAGCAAAGGAATGGTTGTAGGATTTTCCTATCACCTAAAGAACGCCCAGGGAGAAACTCTGGACCAATCGGACGAACCACTATTATATCTCCACGGCTGGCAAAACATAATTCCAGGTTTGGAAAAAGAACTAGAAGGATTAGTGAACGGAGATTCTAAAAATGTAACTGTACCACCTGAAGATGGTTATGGGACATATAACGAAGCTCTGATCTTTCAAGTTCCCAAAACAGAACTTCCTGCGGAAGCGGAGTTAGAAGTGGGAATGGAATTCCAAACGGACACTCCCGAAGGTAGAATGGTTCTATACTTACAAGAAGTTCGTGATGCAGATGTCATTCTGAACGGCAATCATCCGTTAGCTGGAGAAACCCTCCATTTTGCAGTGACCATCAAATCGATTCGTGAAGCAACGGAAGAAGAATTACAACACGGCCACGTACATGGCCCAGGCGGACACCACCACCACTAAAAATCTCTTTTTTCGTAATTTTCTCTCTGGGTCTTCTTTCAGATTGCTTTTTTTAGAAAGGGTAATTACACTGACAGAAGATTCAGAGTATTGTTGATTTTCACCGCCGAAGTAGTCCTTTCAAGCTTGCACGCTGGTAGCTTTCCCAAGTTTTTCCCTGCATTTTTCTGGAGTTCTTACCCAAAATCCCTTTTAGGGTTCCGACGATTGTAAATCTAGAATTCCCGAGTCAACTTTAACAAACAGGACAAAAACTATGTCAGTAAACATTTACGTTGGCAACCTCTCTTACGATATGACTGAAGGTAAACTCAGTGAGCTTTTCGGAGCACACGGAGCAGTAACTTCTGCAAAAATCATCACTGACCAGTATTCTGGCCGTTCTAAAGGTTTCGGATTCATCGAAATGAAAGATGGAAAAGAAGCTGATAACGCAATTAAAGAACTTAACGGAAAGAACATTCTTAACCGTGAGATGAAAGTAAACATCGCAAAACCTAAAACAAACAACTGGAGATAATCCAAGTTTGCTGAAAGACCGTCGCTTAACCTAGGTTTGGCGGCGGTTTTTTTTTGCCCAATTCGTTTTTGAAAATGATAATAACTGCTACTATACTTAGTGATAACTACTCAGAAAAGTCAAATTCCCAGTTTGTAAAATCAGATTTGAATTTAACTCTATGTTGATCTGCCGATTGTCTTAGTATTTGTTTAAATTCTTTTGACTCTGTTGTAATCACATCATTGATATTAACAAAGTCTTCTCCCTGATACATTGGAGCTATTTTAAATCCTATTATATTAAGTTCTCCGTCCAGATTCTCTCTGGTAATTTTTTGTGCTCTAAGAATGTATAAAGGCAACTCAATATTTATTTGCTTCTTATCTCCTGTCGATTTTTTTCGGACTGTTACAGCCCAGTTTAATTTGGGTTCATTGCTTATATCAATGGATTTTAGATTTAGAGAGTCAACCCTCTGGTCAATTTCATATGATTTATATGTTTTCAAAGGATTTTTAACAAAAATTTTTTCATGGTAGAAGGAATATGATGAGCAGATTTGCATCAGGTAAAGAGGAAACCCAATGAGAAAGCTATAATAAATAAATTTCGCCCATTTACTTTCTTTTGGCTTAAATCTATTATGTAAATTTACAAAAGTTTCAATGAATCCTTGTTTTTCATTTTCTATATTTTGTTTTGTACTAATAAAATTAGCAGCTTGAAAATTCAATCCGGGAACTTCTTTACTTAGCTGTTGAATATGTCGTATCAAAAGAAGTAGAGAATCATTATAATTTTGTTCATAAAAGTCAGCATATCTTTTTGTTTTCAAAAGCTCGGGTACTTCGCACTCATCAATTTTAACAGGAAGAACCTGTATTCGTCTTTCTTTACTTCATTCCAATATTTTGTTTGCCATTCTTTTTCAACCCACTTCGATTGCACTGCCTGTTTGGAAAGAACAACAATTATGTAGTCAGTTTTCTTTAATCCATCGGATATTTTTTCAACAATATTTTCGCCTATCTTTATTGACCATTCATCAAACCAGATTTGAAAATTATTTTTTTGTAGATCTAAAGCTAAACGATGTGCGAAATCATAATCTTTCTTGGAGTGTGAAATGAATAATGAGATCATTTTCATATAGTTATTTAATTTTTCCTTATTGCGTATAGCGTTATTTATGCGAGGGTTCAATTAAATAAAGCAACACTTTGGACACAAGACAATGATTTCAGGGGTCTACCAGGGGCGAAGTTTTTCGTTAAATAAATTTTAAATTGAATGCACTTCCAAATTCAATTTTTTTAAGGCCTTGGAAAAATTCTGATCGAATGTAACAATTTTTGCATCTAAATTTTGACAGGCTGCCGCAAGTACTGCATCTCCATAATCTTTAATGTTGTGAGGCCAAAATTGGAATATTAGTTCTGGATCATAGGCTGCTTCATATTTTACACCTGGATTTGCAATCAAGTCTCTTATCATTTGATTGATTTCGTTTTGTTCAATAGAGTAAATACTTTTGAAAACAAAGACTATTTCAGAAATATTATGTGAAGTCAAAATGACTTCATGTTCCAAACGAGATATCTCGTTCCAAAATTGCACCATCTTTGTATGTTGTTCTAAATTTCTTTGATTCAAAAACGAAATGTAACAATTTGTATCTAAAATCAATTTCATTTTGAATATCTTTTTGCCCTTTCTTCCCAGGCTTTTCCGATATCTGATTTAATATCAGAGGATCCTTGATTGAGAAACCCCTTATATTTCAAAAAGGGTTTGTTTGCTGATTCGATATGAATCCCTTTTTCATCAATTGACCATTCAATCACATCTTCCATTGAAAGTTTTAACGATTCTCTAATCTCTTTGGGTATCGTTATCTGATATTTTGAAGTTATTTTTGATCTCAGCTTCATACCTTACATTAATAGAAAAAGTAAGGAAATGTCAAGTTCAATCCTCCCTACAAAACCACCTGGTATTTCCCCTTCATCTTCTCGATTTGTTCTTCCGGAATCTGATGTACATTGTTTCCACCATGTCGATTTTCCACTGTAACAACAAAAAGTTTATATCCATACTCTTCCGATAAACGGATGTAAGGTTTCAGTTCCCAATCTAAAGTAAAAGTGTTGTCCACAATCACAAAAGGGATTCCTTGTTCGAGAGCTTGTTTCGTTTTCGATTCACATTCTTTGTAAGCTAAGTGGTTTTTTTGATAATCAAAATGATAATTACCAGCTTCATCTTCAAAATAGGAATCAATCGAAAAAATAGGTGCACCATTGGTAATAGAAATAGCTTTTGCTAAACTCGTTTTTCCTGAACCGGGAATTCCTCGTAAGGTGAGTAATGTTTTTGTTTGATCGATAGAAGTGAGATTTATTCTCAAATCTTCTGAATTCTTAGATTCCATTTTCCAAATCTTGGTTCTTTTTCCTAGTAGGGAAAGAGAAAAATCTAGCCTAGAATGATTCTATCTGAAAGAATAGAGCAGAAACAAGGAGACTTTTGTGTCATACGAAGCGTATAAACTCATCCATATTTTCGGAATGTATCTTTTATTTTTATCCCTCGGCGGAATCACCCTCTATACCATCAATGGGGGAAAAAAATCGGAAAACAAATTCAAAGCAGCGGCAGCCATCTTTCATGGTATAGGACTTTTACTTTTAATCGTTGCTGGATTTGGACTCATGAAGTTCCGAGGAATTTCTCATTCGGCACTCCCAGTTTGGGTGATTTTGAAAATCGTCATCTGGCTTGCGTTTGGTGGACTTTTGGCAATGGCATCTAAAAAAGAAAAATTTGCCAAAATCCTTTGGTTTGTATTTCCTCTTTTAGGACTCGCGGCAGCTTACTTAGCTTTTTACCAACCGTTTTAATTTTCTAAAACAAAACTCTCCCGGAAAATCTTATTCGGGAGAGTATCATTTTTTCATTCTTACCTTTTTCTTTTTCGATTCTCCAAACAAACCCTGTCTACTTAAAGAATACAATGGAACTCAATTGATTTGTGAGGGTATATGAAAACAAGAATCGAAACCGACTCTATGGGTGAAATCGAAGTGGAAAACTCTCGTTATTGGGGTGCACAAACTGAACGATCCCTCCACCACTTTCATATAGGCACTGACAAATTTCCAAGAGAAATGATTCGAGCATTCGGGATTTTAAAAAAATGCGCAGCTCTCACAAACAAAGATTTGGAAATTTTATCCGAAGAAAAAGCGGCACTCATC
The DNA here is from genome assembly GCF_004770765.1 of Leptospira noumeaensis. NCBI lineage: Bacteria > Pseudomonadati > Spirochaetota > Leptospiria > Leptospirales > Leptospiraceae > Leptospira > Leptospira noumeaensis. The sequence goes on from NZ_RQFK01000026.1 coordinate 323,933, forward strand.
GTAAACGCTGCCGGAGAAGTCATCGAAGGTAAATTGGATGACCACTTCCCTCTTGTGGTTTGGCAAACGGGATCGGGAACACAAACCAATATGAATGTGAACGAAGTCATATCTAACCGTGCCATCGAAATGGCAGGTGGTGTTCTTGGTTCAAAAACACCCATCCATCCGAATGATGATGTCAATAAAGCCCAAAGTTCGAACGACACTTTTCCCACTGCCATGCACATTGCCTGTGCCGAACAACTCGTACATAAACTCATTCCCGCCTTACAAACGCTTTATGATACACTAGATCAAAAATCTAAAGAGTTTACAAACATCATCAAAATCGGAAGAACCCATTTGCAAGATGCCACTCCTCTCACATTAGGGCAAGAGTTTTCGGGTTATGTACAACAACTCTCATATTCTATAGACAGAGTCAAACAAGTCTTACCTTCTGTTTACCGATTGGCTATAGGGGGAACTGCCGTAGGAACCGGACTCAATACTCATCCTAAATTTGCAGCGGAAGCGGCAAAGGCCATTGCGAAAGAAACAGGACTTCCTTTTATCACTGCAGAAAACAAGTTTGAGGCACTCGCCGCGCATGATTCGTTAGTCGAAGTCAGCGGAGTTTTGAAAACCATCGCTTGTTCCCTCATGAAAATAGCAAACGATATCAGGTGGTTGGCATCTGGCCCACGCGCAGGGATTGGCGAAATTTCCATTCCCGAAAATGAACCTGGCTCTTCAATTATGCCGGGAAAAGTCAATCCTACCCAATCCGAAGCCATGACTATGGTGGCCGCACAGGTCATCGGAAATGACGTGGCGGTGAACGTGGGTGGTGCTTCTGGAAATTTTGAACTAAATGTATTCAAACCTATGATTATTTTTAATGTACTCAATTCCATACGACTGTTAGCTGATGTGACTTTGTCATTTGAGGAACATTGTGCCAGGGGCATTGAACCAAACCTTGAAACGATCGATCAAAATTTAAACCGGTCGCTGATGCTTGTGACAGCGCTGAATCCGCACATCGGTTATGACAATGCTGCTAAAATTGCAAAACTTGCTCACAAAGAAAATTCTACCTTAAAAGAAGCTGGGATCAAATTAGGAATTTTAACGGCTGAACAGTTTGATCAGTGGGTAAAACCGGAAGAGATGATTTAAAATCACTTTCTATTCTAAAATATAGAGTGCATTGAGTGGATATGGTTTTCTGTTTTTAATCTCATTTAGACTGAGTTTTCAAAGTAATCCGAATTTTATCCCAATAGTTTTGGCGCCAACTTTCTTCCACATCAGGGATCAGTTCCTTCGGAACACCGCGGTGTGTGAGTACAACTTCTGTTCCGCCTTCAGAAGTTTCTTTTAACGTAAACGTAGCCATTGAGAAAATTCCTTCGGGAAAATCGGATCTTCTCCATGCTTGCACAATTCTTTTTGAAGGTGCTAGATCGACGATGATTCCGGAAACCTTTCCAGACATGGTGGAAAATGTTCCACCGATCTGTTTGCTAATCAAAGCCGTTTCCCCTGTGAGGGAAGTGACTTTCTTTGAATCAGAAATGCACTGGTAAATTGTCATAGGTGAGGCTTTAAATTTTACTTTCTGTTTAATTGTTTTGCACATCTTAACTTGCCTACCCTTGTATGAGTTTTTAAATTCTGAAATACCGTACCTTTTGTACGGTATTTCTAATTTTTGACCCAGCTAAAACAGTGAATTTACATTGATTACCTAATTCAACATTTGGAAAAAGTCATTTCCTTTGTCATCCACTACGATAAAGGCAGGAAAGTTTTCCACATCAATGGACCAAACTGCTTCCATACCTAACTCTGGAAAGTCGAGGACTTCGACTTTTTTGATATTTTCTTTGGCAAGTAATGCAGCAGGGCCACCAATGGAGCCGAGATAAAACCCACCGTTCTTTTTGCAACTATCGGTAACCACTTTGGAACGGTTCCCTTTGGCAAGTGAGATCATCGAATAACCTTTTTCTTGAAAAAGAGGAACGTAACTATCCATACGACCTGCAGTGGTTGGGCCGAATGAACCTGATGGCATTCCTTCTGGAGTTTTCGCAGGGCCTGCATAATACACTGGATGGTTTTTAAAATAGTCAGGAAGAGGTTCGCCCTTATCCAATTTTTCCTTTAACTTCGCATGAGCAATGTCACGAGCCACAACGAGACGGCCCGACAACATAACACGTGTTTTTACAGGATACTTGGTAAGAACTTTTAAAATTTCAGGCATTGGTTGGTTGAGATTGATATGAACAGATTCTGTATTAGAATCAACATCATCAATTGTTGGTAAAAATTTAGATGGATCATATTCTAGTTTTTCTATATAGATTCCATCTTTTGTAATTTTTGCTTTGATGTTACGATCGGCACTACAACTCACACCAAGTCCCACTGGGCAAGAAGCACCATGGCGAGGAAGGCGAATGACCTTAAAATCATGGGCCAAATACTTACCACCAAACTGAGCTCCAATCCCCGATTTTTGAGCCGCAAGTAACATTTTTTCTTCGAGTTCTATGTCACGGAAAGCAGATCCAAATTTATCTCCTTTGGTTGGCAAATGATCCAAATATCCAGCTGACGCTAGTTTTACGGTCTTTAAATTGGCTTCTGCTGATGTTCCTCCAATCACCACAGCGATGTGGTAAGGTGGACAGGCAGCTGTTCCTAAATTGGATACTTTTTCCGTGATGAATTTTTCGAGGGAGGCCGGATTGAGAAGTGCCTTTGTTTCTTGGAAAAGGTAGGTTTTGTTTGCTGACCCACCACCTTTTGCCAAAAATAAGAAACTGTATTTGTCACCAGGTGTGGAGTAAATATCGATCTGGGCTGGCAAATTAGAGCCGGAATTGACTTCGTCATACATAGTGAGAGGAACCACTTGTGAATAACGTAAGTTTCGGTTTACATACGTATTATAAATTCCACGAGAAAGTGCTTCTGCATCATCGCCACCGGTGATCACATACTCGCCTTTTTTTGCCATCACAATCCCTGTTCCTGTATCTTGGCAGGAAGGAAGTTGTTTGTCTGCGGCAATCACAGCATTTTTAAGAAGGGCCATTGCCACAAAACGATCATTAGATGTTGCTTCCGGATCATCTAAAATTTTACGCACTTTTTCTAGGTGAGCAGTTCTCAGATAAAAAGAGATGTCTTCCATTGCTTTTTCGGCAAGGAAGGTCAGACCTTCTGGTTCTACTTTTAAAATTTCTTTATCACCAAATGGGACAGTGCTTACAAAATCTTTTGTTAATAATTTGTATTCGGTAGTGTCTTCTTTTAAAGGAAAAGGATCGGCGTAAAAAAACTCTGGCATGGGAACCTCTATTTATAACTTCTAATTTCGGGAGATTCCTCCATTCGTAAATGAATTTTTGCAGAGACTGTTTGAAACACTTAATGGAAAGAGGAAAACGGGAAGGGAAAAAAGCGTTTTCATTCTCCAAAATCAGTCTATAACAAAGGAAAATGAAGCAGAACCTATTTTACATATTTCTTGTTTTTGTCTCTTCCACGATTTTTGCTGAGGGCGAAAGTCGGGAAACAGAAAGACCCTTACCAGAAGGGCACAGTAAAAAATCAGAATGGAGTTTGTTATTAAAAAGACAAACCTACCAGTACCTTCCTTACGAGTACAGTTCTCTGACCGATAAAAATGAATCCATTGTTCCCACTCGTTCCAGTTCCTCATTGAAAGAAAATGGAAAGGTTCTCATCCCTTTTGTTTTCAGTTACGAAAACATAGAGAAAGGATTCAAAGTGGAGCTTTCTTATTTTGAAATTGAAATCGTAAATGCAAACACCTTGCTCTATCAGCAGTCGGCCCAAGGCGGAAACCTATCTCGGTTTTATCTTTCGCCAATGGCTCGGTCCGAATTTGAACTTAATTTTTACAAAACCTTTACGCCCACTAAAGATTGGAAATTTTACTTGGGAGGTGGGGTTCGGAATATCAACCGTTACTTATATGGAAATTATTTAGGACAAGGAACCTTTAAGGAATATTTTTTCACTTACGGCCCACAAACCTCTATCCAAACCGTATATCAGCTTCCCTATGATTTTGCAATTCGCATAACAATGGATGTATTCTATACACAGGGCACTCGGTTTTTCAAACAACCAAACTTAATGGAAGACCGTTTCCAATATTCATTGTCCACAGCAGGTACAGAAGGAATTTTTCGAGGTTATGAATTGGATGGTTCCCTCTCCTATTCCTTTCATCCTAATATGAAATTCTTTGTGGGCTACAATCTGATTGTTTCTAAGTTTTCTTATTTAAACTACAACGAAATCCAACTCAGTCGGAGCACAGAAAACTTAGGTTCGCAAAATCCTTCCGTCACCGGCGCTTGGGAATGGAACCTCCCTAAAAAATCAGAAAACTTTGATACACTCCGAGGAATTTATTTGGGTATGATGGTGAATTTTTAAGGGAGTTACAACCTATGTTTCAAAAACAATCCGTTCAAGATTTACGAAACTTCAAAGAGTTTACCGAATCCCTTTGATCTCATTGTTTTTATGATATTCAATTGTTTCTGTTTTATTCCTTTTTCGATCTCAACTGACCAACAAAATTCGTGATGGATTCCTTTAACTCGGTGACCCCTGGTTCTTCGTACGGGAAATGCCCGGCTCCCGTCAGTTCTACATATTCTTTCTTAGTTGGGATTCGATCAAAAAAAGATTTGCTCAATTCTTTTGGAGTCCACGGGTCAATGTTTGGATGCGCTAGTAATACAGGACATACTTGAAATTTTTCAGGCTCTAACTTTGGACTATAGTTCAAAAATGTATTCAAAAAACCCATACTGACTTTGGAACCACCAGCATAAGGATCTTCAGCAAATACTTTTGAAAAACTTGGATCATTTGTAATGTATTGCATTTTGCTAAACCATTTGATGGGAAAATACATTCCGTCTGTCAAAAACGAAAAAACTGAATTGATTGGCATTCCGATTCTACTGAAAAACCAGTGGGAAGCAATTGCATCTCGTACTTTTGGATTTCTTGGATCGGCAAGAGTTGTTGCGATCAGCCCATCCACCTCACCATTGTAAGCAGCTGTTTGATAAGCCAGCATTCCACCAATACTCAGTCCAAACAAAATTATTTTTTGATTTTTCTGTTTTTCCTTTTGTATCAGTTCATTTAATACCAAAACCCAATCTTCATAAGGAACATATCTTTTATCAGCTGGGATTTTTGTAAGACCAAATCCTGGTAAGTCGGGAGCCACCCATTCACAACCCAGTGATTCCAAAGCAACAGCTAAAGTTCCGAGAATTCGACCATTCCCCCCACCTCCGTGGATGAGTATGATTTTGCAGTCGGCATCTTTTTTTGTATATCGATCCAGATGAACTTGATAATCCAAAGTGGTGACAAATTCTTCTTTTGGTAAGTTGTTCTTTCTAAACCTTAAATTATCAGGAAGAAAGTGTTGGTATCTATGCCAATGCGAAACTTTGGTATAACTATCTGGTTTTTCGACAGAGGAAACACAGGAAAAGAAAGTACAAAATACAGTTAAACAAAATAGTCTAAGTATGGATTTCATAAATATGATTTTTGAAGATTATATAGATATGTCAACTATAGGTTTACAACCTCTTCTGGGAATACCCACCGAGCCGAGAGACACAACGATAGTAGATAATGTCTAATTCTTTTTAGAAGTAACTTTCTTTGGTAGATTTTTTTCATATAAGGCAATCCAATCTTTAGGATCCATCTTCGATACAAGCTCTCCAATCAATTTCCATGGAATATCATCTAACTTTTTAAAACGGATACAACTTTTTCCCATATCTAGTTTGGTTTTGCAATGTTTGGGATATTCGATTTGGAACCACTTGAGTAATTTTAAATCGGCATAGATTCCCATATGATAGAGGGCAAGGCCATTCTTTTGGGAAGCGATATGTAGGAAGGGAAGGGCCAGTTCCGGGGTTACATGATAACCAGCAGGATAAGTTTTTTTAGGAACAACAAAGCCAATCATCTTGTATTGGATGGTTTCCTCAAAACCTTTGGGAAGATTTTTTTTGACAATGTCTCGAAGTTTGGAGAACGTTTCTTTTCGATCTTCTGGTAAGGATTGGATGTATTCTTCAGCAGTGTTTGGCATGATAGATTTTAGATTTCCGGTAAGTAGCCTGTCATCGTAAAGAAATTGTTTCAATCAAAATATACAAACAAAGAATCTTTTTGATGATAAAAAAATTCTGGATATAAATTGATTAGATGGTTTGAAGATTAATTTAGAATGTATCTCGCAAAGAATTCATAAGCTTGTAAATTACCATTACGGTTAAATTCATCAGAAAAATTGGAATTGCTGTAATTGATTCCATTATGAACGTAAATTATAGAGGAAGCTTTAACAACTTTGTTTTTTTGTATCTCGCTCAGATTTTGAAACAGAAAGTTCAAATATTACTTCAAATTCTTCATCGGTTGGAATGAGTCCCAATGAAAAAAAAGTTACACTCCACAATAACTTTGAGTAATTGAATGGATAAATTAATATTTCTTTTCCAGCAACTTTGTAAAGATTGATAGAATAATAAGTTATGTTTTTTTCATTTATTTTTATATTTGCATCTAAGATGACTCTGTTTCGGTTTTCGAATCCCAAGATACTATGACCGTCAAAAGATAAAGTGACCTGTTGATTCTCTTTTTTAAGAGATTGAAAAATATTTACAATTTTTAGATCATAAGGTGCATTTACCTTCACTTCGATCATTTTTGATGATGCAAATTTTTCTATAATGGAAATCTCTTTAAAACTACTTTTGTAAGAAATACAATACGAAGAAAGTAGAAGGATGAAGAATAAAATTGTGCTTCTTTTCATAAACCTTATCAATTCAGGACTAATTCCACCATCTTACAGTTGTTTTAACAACCATAGGATCACAAATTTCCAAAAAAAGATAACCATTTTCTTGTTAGTTTCCACCCCACGCCAGCGATTGCAGTGGAAATCCGAAGGATTGAAACGAAAAGCGCGGTCGTGATAGAATGGAATTTTTATTCGCATAACCAATGCGAGGCGCCCAAACTTTTAGGGCATAAAAAAACCCACCAAATGGTGGGTTTGATTTAGAGAAAAATCTCTAATTGAGAAAGGTTACTTTCTTATTTAGAAACGACTTGGAAAGTCACTCGGCGGTTGATTCCGTCTTTTTCATCAAAACCAGAGATTGGTTTAGCAGAACCAGATGCTTTTGTTACGATTCTGTCAGCTGGGATTCCTTGTTTTACAAGTGCGTCCTTTACTGCATCAGAACGAATTTGTGAATAGTATCCGTTTCCTTTTTTAGCACCTTCTGCTTCTTCTGGACCAGATGCGTCTGCGTGGCCAGTCACTTCCAAAGCGTATCCTTCAGGAAGTTTTGCAAGAGCGTCTTTGATGTAAGAAACGTTGTCTTTTGCCCAAGTTTTGAAATCTTCTGCTTGGATGTCCGCTTGTTTGTAGCTAAAACCTCTGCGACGAACACCATCTGGATAACGGTAGTCTTTGAGTGCTACATTGATTTCATCCAAAAGAGCTGCATTGAGATCTCTGGAAGATACAGTGGATGTTGTTCCCGTAGTGGAAGTTGTGTCTTTCGGAGTTTCTTTTTCTTCAGAAGACGAACAATTCGTTAATGAAAGCGAAAGACCTGCGAGGAGGATGAGGCTTAAAAAAAATCCTTTTTTCATCAGTTGACCTACCTTAATGTTTCCATAGTTTAGTTCTTTTCATTAGATAACAACCGAAAATGCAAATATTTGTAACCGTTTCCGAAGATTATGACCAAAGTCGCCTGGATGTCTTTCTAAAAGACAATGCCGGAGACGATCTCAGCCGTTCTACCGTTCAAAAGTGGATTGATTCTGGATTTGTGACAAACAAAACCAAAGAACAACTGGCCACTAAAAACGGATATAAGGTGACTCTTGGTGAAGAGTACGTCGTGAATGTGATCGCAAGGCCACCTTCTAGACTCGAACCCATCCCCATGGACATTCCTGTTCTCTATGACGAGGACGAATTTATGGTTATCCATAAGAAAGCTGGGATTGCTTGCCACAGCGGTCCCGGTGACGACCAACCTTCGCTCGTCAATGGATTGTTACACCAATTCAAGAACCTATCAGCCACAGGCGGTGAACGTCGTCCAGGGATCGTGCATAGGCTCGACAAACCCACAGAAGGAGTTCTCATCATTGCGAAAACCGACCGTGCCCATGCAGCACTTTCTAAAATGTTCCAAGACAGACTCGTGGATAAAACTTACTATGCTTGGGTTTTACAAGCCCCAGTGGAAGCAGAAGGAACCATCAATTTACCCATTGGTCGCCATCCCGTCGAACGAGTGAAGATGTGTGTGCGTGAAGATGGACGAATGGCAACCACGCATTACAAAACAGAAAAAATTGTCCAAACACAAACAGGTCGTAAATTTAGTTTGATGAAACTGGGATTGGAAACAGGCCGTACCCACCAAATTCGTGTTCATATGGCAAAGATGGGTTGTCCTGTTGTAGGGGACACTTTGTACTCTCGGTCGGCAAAAGACTATACCCAATATGGACTTTTACTTTTTGCCAAACGATTAGAATTCCCTCATCCTTTCATTGCCGACAAACGAATCTTAGTGGAACTTGATTTTCCAGAAAGGTTCAAAACTTTCGAAAGGAAATGTCCGAGTTACTGAAAAACTTAAAACCGATTTTTGTCCTTTTGGTTCTATTTGGCGCCTTTCATTTATTTTACGACGCCATTTACGAACACCATTTGGGTGAGGGAACCAATAGCGATGTGTTTTATCCCTATTTGTTTGCTCGGGATTTTTGGGCCGGTGGATGGACGGGGGTTCGCGGTTGGAATCTTCCGCCTTGTTCCTATCTTTTCCCTGAGATGGTGCTTGCGATCCTCGTGTATCCGATTCTAAAATCGGTATACTGGTTTCATTTTGCCTTTGGATTTTTGTCCTTTGTAATGCCTTTTTATTTAGCCAAAGCCCTTGGTTTCAAAGAAAAAAAGGCCTATTTGTTTTCTTTGGGATTTTTGACTTTGGCTGGGGTTTTGCCAAATAGCCTCGGTCAGTTTTTTTTGCCGGCCTTTCATGCCATGACCTTTTTCTTTGCGGCTTACACCTTGTATGAAATCCACCGTTGGGATTCCAAAAATCGCATCCAAGGTTTCCGATTTCTCATTCTGATTTCCCTCATTTGGATTTCTGAATATTGGTACTTTGTGAATGTGGCGCCTTTTTTACTGATCTATGCGATGGTTCGTTTGCAAAAAAAATCCCTTTATCCAATTGGACTCGTTTTTCTTGGATTTGGTTTGGGTAAGGTTTGGCAACAAGGAATCAGAAAGTTAGGCATTGGAATTTTGACCTCCAAAGAACTTCCCACGATGGAACGAATCCAAACTGCAATTGATTTGGTTTCTAAAGATCCCAAACTTTGGATTTCAGGAGTGGTTGAGTCCATCACCAAACATCCGCTATTTTCCGATTGGTTTTATTTATATTTTTCCCTTTGTGTCATTTATATTTTATTTTTATTCCTTCGTTTAGAACTGAAAAAACATTTTTTAGATTTGGTTTTTCTTTTTTTGCCTTTCCTTTCGGTGATTGCTTTATTTATTTTTCAAATAGAACCTAACTTTCGCTACTTGTTGTTTTTGCCATTTTGTATGATCTTTATCATCGTTCGATTGGTTCTTATGTTACCACTCGTTCGGCGCATCGCCACCTTCGTTTTGTTTATCGGGATCGTTTTCTTTTATAACCATAAATACCCCCTTCTCGCCAAAAAGATCCAGGAAGGAGAAACCAAACGAGCCCATCGAATGGAATGTTTATCTAAGTTTGATTCAAAAGTTCCAGGAGCTGCCACTTATTGGCCCATCAAATACAGTTATGCCTTTTCCGACAATAATTGGACTCTGGTTCCTTTTACCAAAGAAGGGGTCTACTATCCCTGGATTTCCAACCAAACTTGGGACAAGGGCCTAGGGGGAAAACCTTTCGATGAATTTTCTTGGGGGATTACAGATAACAAAGAAAATTTGGATTTGTGGAAGGGAACAAGGCTCGTGGAAGAATGTGCGGGTTGGTATTTTTACAGACGGTAGTTTTACACTTACCTGTCCCTAACCATAGATTTAGATTGATTCATTTTTTATTTTTTGCACCTTAGGATACGTTATGATTGAAATTCTCTCCGACCCATCGGTATGGCTTGCCCTCTTTACCCTAACTGCTTTAGAAATTGTTTTGGGGATCGATAATATTATCTTCATCTCCATCCTATCTTCTCGGTTGCCAAAAACAAAACAAAAGTCTGCTCGCCAAATTGGACTGATACTCGCCATGGGAACAAGAATCCTTTTACTCTTTTCTTTATCTCTCATTATGAAACTCACGGCTCCTATTTTTACAATCATCAACCATGCCATTAGCGGCCGAGACATCATTCTGATTTTGGGAGGGCTCTTTCTGATCGCCAAGTCCACTACAGAGATCCATCACAAATTAGAAGGAGAGTCTGATTCCGCGGAAGGAAATGGCAAACCTGTTTCCTTTACGAAAGTCATCATCCAAATTATGATTTTGGACATTGTGTTCTCTTTGGATTCCGTCATCACCGCTGTGGGAATGACTGACCAGTTAGGTGTGATGATTACCGCCGTTGTTTTGTCTGTTGGATTTATGTTGTTATCCAGTGGGAGTATTTCCGACTTTGTGGATAGACATCCTACAATTAAAATTTTGGCCCTTAGTTTTTTAATTTTGATTGGAGTGGCACTTCTTGGGGAAGGACTGGAATTACACATCCCTAAAGGTTATATTTACTTTGCTATGTGTTTTTCTGTGATCGTTGAATTCCTAAATATGAAACTCCGCGGAAAACCAGAAAAACCAATCAGTCTAAAAGGAAAATACTAATGAAACGTAAAGAATTCTTAAAAAAAACAGCCCTGTCTTACACCCTCCTCCAAGTACCTCTTCGTGCGGAAGGGACAACAAAAGAAGATTCAAAATCCGATCCATCCAAAGAATCCCCTTGGGCGGAAGCAGATGATCTTGCTGACCTTCGTGAATTGTTAGTGAATTTACAATCCGATCCCGAAGGGATCAAACTTTCTGGAAACTGGAGTGCGGGGAAGGTATTTGCTCACTGTGCCCAAAGCATTGAGTATTCTCTCAAAGGATATCCGGAAATGAAGTCCGCTATCTTTCGTGGTTCTGTTGGGAAGGTAGCTTTTTCTATTTTTGCATTCAAAAACAAAATGAGTCATGGACTAGAAGAACCCATTCCTGGTGGAGAAGACATTTCCAATGCCACAGAAGTCAAAGTTGGAATCAAACGACTCATCCAAGCCATTGATGATTTTTCCAAAACAAAAGAATCGTCTTTAAGACCTCATTTCGCATATGGAGAACTCACCAAAGAAGAATATGATGTGGCACATAGCCTTCATATCAAAAATCACATGGAACGTGTGTTAGGGTAAAATAAATTCGATTTGTTGGCAGAGATCCTCTGCCTTATACATTTTCGAAAGGTAAGCAGAAACAATAGATTCCAATCCCTCTTCTTCCAGAAATTTATCGCCACCAGATAGAGGGGCGTCGGAACTAATCAAAATGATTGGAATTTTTTGGTCTTTGTGGCGACGCCCTTCCCATTCATGAATCAGTGAGATCCCGGTCATCCCAGGCATTTGTAAATCGGTGATGAGTAGTGTCGGTGTGATCCGAGAGAGATGTGACAAAGCCTCTTCCCCATTTCCTGCTTCGATCACAATCCACTGATTTCTTCGCATAACCTCCGCTAAGTCTGACCTGAAGTTTCCAGAATCATCTACAAGAAGAACAGATTTTGTACTTTTAGATAAAGAAATTTCAAAAGAAGATCCCACTCCCAGTACAGACTTGATTCTAAGTTTTCCAAAATGGGCTTCGAGGATATTCATACAAAGTTGTAAACCGAGCCCTGTTCCCCTTTCCCCAGCCGTTCCTGGAAGGCTTTTGATATTTTCTTCCCCTGTCAGTTTGTGAATTTGTTCTTCGCTCATCCCAAGTCCACGGTCACGAATTTCGACAGATAACCATTTCCCTTTGTAAGAAACACCGACCCAAACTTCGGAATTGAGATAAGAATATTTGATCGAGTTGGTTAGGATATTTTTAAACACTTCTCCAATTAAAGTTCTGTCAGCAATGATTTCTGCTTGGATGGGAGTTTCTTTCTGAATTCGAATCCCTTTGAGAGTAGCGAGTGGTTCGACTGATTCAATGATTTCGTTTAAGAGTTCGTTCACACAAAACCGAGTTTGGATGAGTTTGGTTCCAATGGCATCAAACCGACTGACATCCAGAAGTTGTTCCAACATCCGAAGGGATTGGGTGACACCCGTTTTACAGATCTCTAAAAATTTCTTTTTTTCTTCTTCGGTAGATTCACTAAAACTAAAATCGATTACATCTAAGATTTGATTCACACTATTGAGCGGCGAACGTAAGTCATGCGAAATGAGAGAAACAAAGTTTGCTTTCCAACGATTTGCTTTTTCTAGTTCTAAAGTACGTGCTTTTACTTTTTTCTCGAGGGCTTCTTTTCTTTTGTACAATTCCTTTGATAAAGATTCGGATCGTTTGTAAACACGAACCAAACCAAAAGTCACACCGAGTGTTTGTGGAAAAATAAACAAATACAGAGAAACAAGACCCATTGGCCTATACCCAAAGTTGGGATTGGTGATCAAAAACAAATCAATGAGTCCACCGATAATTGCCAAAAGTAAACTAAAGAAGTACAATCGACTTTCTTTTCTTTGGAAATACAAAGCAACGGACACAGAGATCAAACCTAAAAATACAAATACAGCGGATGCCGATTCAAAATAAAAAGAAATCTCTGCGAGATGCGAAACAGGAGTCAAAACGGCAACCCCAAAAAATACCAAAGCATAAAGTTTTAAAAAACTGATCACCCGTCTGAAAAAACGCATTTGGGTTAAATTCAGGAGAATGTATGCCCCAAAATACATAATCAAAATAATACCAAGGCGAGAGAGTCGAAACAAAGGAACACAGTATTCATCGGGAAAAAGGTTAAATAGAATTTTTGTTTCGATGAGCGTGGATGCTAAAATCAAAATTCCCAAATAAACAAAAGCCATCCTAAGTGCATTTCGTTCGGATCGATTGATAAAATACACTAACGCATGATATATGGCAAGAAGTGCCATGAAAATCATAAGAATCCATGTGACTGTATAATTTACATTCCAGATACGAATGATATTTTGTAATTTTCCAAAACGAATGATTCCGTGAATACCTGCATACTTATGAGAGAAATTGGAAACATGAACCACCAAATCTAATTTTTTAGAGATTCCCTTTAAAGGAACAATTTTGATTTGAAAAGAAGGAATGTGATCTTTTGCCGTTTTTGCCAGGTTTCCGTTCTCAGCAATTAGTTCCCCATTCAAATACATCTTATAGGCGCTATGTAAAACCGGAACCAGAAGTGCGTACGGTTCTTTATCCGAAGTATCTTCTACCTCTGGCAAAAGAACCGTTAGGCGGTAAGTAGCAAATCCAAAACTAGGGTAATCCTCACCATCTTCGTTCTCCTGAGAAAACCATGGAACTCCTACTTTTAAATAAGATTTACGTTCTGGAGACGTTTGTTTTGGATCTAAAAATTCGTTCCAATAGAATTCCCATTTTCCCGTTAAGTTTATGGTTTCCCCTGAAAAGTTGGCAGTGCGAGCATCAAGAATACCATCTTTTGCCAGTAAGGTTGGATAAGCATCAAACCGGCAGGAGGTGGTGCCAAAAATGATGAAGAGTAAAATTAAGGGATAACTACAAAAAATAAGTAAGTCCCAGAAAGATTTTTGGATGGATGAGAAGAATGCGCTGAGAATCATGAGGCTGTGGAATCCGTTAAAATTGCCATCTTAGAAGATCATTCCGTTGTCACTGAAGGAATCATATCTATCCTGAAATCCAATCCTTTCTTTTCTCTTGCCGGAGAATTTCGAACTGCTGCTGATTTGTTTCATTTTTTGGAATCTAATCCCATCCATGTTTTGGTTCTGGACATCGACTTACCGGATCGGAATGGCATCGACGTTTTACGTGAAATTAAAGAAAAACACCAACCCACAAAAGTCATCATCTTTTCTTTGCATGGAAGCCGAGTCTACGTAGAAGATGCCCTCAAAGCCAAGGCTGATGGGTATATGTTAAAATCAGATCCCATCTCCAAATTGCCAGAAGTCATTGATCTTGTGATGAAAGGTGGCTCTTTTGTATCCGATGGAGTGAGTAAAGTACAACTTCCTTTCTCCGCATTCCAAATGGAAATCTTGAATTTACTTGTGCAAGGTTTGTCTCAAAACGAAGTAGCAGATCGAATTCAAAAATCGAGAAAAACAGTAGAATACCATCTCAACCAAATGCGGACAAAATTCTCTTGTAAAAACAACAACGAACTCATTTCCAAATACGAAAAAGAAATACAAAAATAGTCGTTTCGTGATTTCCTAGTCATTTGTTTCGACTAAACTAATGGTATGAAACATATTTATTTACTTCGTCATGCCAAATCAGAATGGGATGAACCTTATGATTCTGATTTGGAACGTTCTCTATCCAGACGCGGAAAGGAACAATCCAAAGCCTTACGCGAATACTTAAAAGAAAGTCGATTTGAATTTGACCAATGTTTGGTTTCACCCGCCGAACGAACGCAAAAAACCTATGCCTTCCTACGCAAAGAAATCCTTCGTTTTCCCAAACCGGATTTACGAGAAGCCATCTACGATGCGGACAAGGAAGATCTTTTGTTTTTACTCCATGGCCTTTCTCCTTCCGTACGTTCTGTTTGTCTTGTGGGCCACAATCCTGGGTTGGAAGAACTTGGATCTGCCTTACTTTTTGGAGAATCCTCTCACACAAAATTTCAGAAATTTCCTACGGCCTCATTTCTCGGCTTGAGTTTTCCACAAGATTCATGGAAAGATCTTGTCTGGGGCAGTTGCCAATTGGCAGTTTTTTGGATCCCTGGACAAATAGGCAAAGAATGAAACCTTTATATTCAGAAGAAAGAATCCACCAACGTGTAGAAGAACTAGCGAGAGAAATTTCTCGTGATTTCCTAAGCAAAGATTTAGTTGTGATTGGAATCCTCAACGGTGGATTTATCTTCACAGCTGACCTTTGCCGTAGCATTGCCATCCCACACGAAGTAGACTTTATGGCCGCCTCTTCTTATGGAGACACAACCACTTCTGGAGATTTAAAAATCACTAAAGAGCTCAAACACTCAGTCAAAAATAAATCTGTATTGCTTGTGGAAGACATTGTAGATACAGGAAAAACTTTAGAATACTTACTCGAAGAAGTGGGAAAACAAAATCCCAAAGACTTGAAAGTCGCTACCCTCTTCTGGAAAAAATCAAAAGCAAACCCACATATCCCTGTCGATTATCCAGGATTTATCATCGAGGATGATTTTCTTGTAGGTTATGGTTTGGACTACCAAGGCCGGTATCGTAACTTACCTTATGTGGCGAAATTGGAAGGGATGGATTCAAATTCTTAATTAAGGAAAATCATTTGTGGAATATCCTTCAACCAACTGGGCCAACTAAACTACACATCGCTGACCAACAAAATAATCAAATCTTAGTGTATTAAAAAGCTGAGTATCCGTTTTTATTTTCCAGGCGCCTCGCATTGGTTAGTGGAACCAAATCCAATCATAAACCGACCGGGCTCCTCCGGGGTGCGCTTACGCTCCCGTCCCCAGCCATCTAACGATGGCAGGTGACCAAGCCCTTCGGGTCCCTGGCGCGGGGGTTAGGTTAATTATCCTACTTCACCGGCTCCGCCGAAACTTCCACTTCTGGCAAAGATGCTCTTAAATATCCCGATTGTAAAACGGCCACTTGCCCTTGTTCGCTGGTAAGGAAAGTAACAAAGGCATCAATTTTATCACCTTGATCGGTTTTATAAATGATAAATAATTCGCGAGCTAGTTTGTATTTACGATCATAAACATTTCTGATGGAAGGAGAAATATAAGGATCTTTGTTAGTTTTTGCATAATCCAAAGTTTTTAGTTTGTCTTTGTTTTCCACAATGGCAGATCCCATTCCCATATAACCAATGCTATTTTGATTTTCTTGGATGAATTTTGACATTTCCGCATTGTCTTTTACGATTTTAGCGTCTTTTGAGAATACATTGGATTTGTATTCATTGAACTCATTTAAACCCAAATCCTTTCGTTTGAGGATATGGTTTTGGAAATAATCTTGAGTTCCCGATTTATCGTTACGAATGACAATCGAAATGGGAGCATCGACACCACCCACTTCTTTCCAGTTTTTAATTTTGCCGGAAAAGATATCGGAGGTTTGGCTTAAGTTAAGTTTGGTTACAGTATTCTTTGGATTTACAACAAGTGCGACACCGTCGTAAGCCAGTCTTACTTTTTCTAAATTTCCTGTTTTACGAAGGTCATCAAATTCAGCTTGGTTTAAGTCACGCGAAGAAACTGCCATATCAATTTCCCCTTTTCGCAAACGGTCAATCCCTGATTCGGATCCACCGCCTTCGACTGTTACACGAGCATTTGAATTTACCTTTTCATATTCGGTCCCTAAATACCGCATCATACTGTTCATAGTTTCAGAACCAGCCACTTTTAGGGTTTGTTTGTCCTTACAAGCGACAAAATTAATTGTAATCAAAATGTAAAAAAGCAGAGAAAGGTTTTTCATGGTAATTCAGGTAAAGCCAAAAATCAATCCTTCGTCAATCGCAAAAACCGCTAGTTTTTTCTCTTTCTCCTCTCAGTTTTTCAAAAAATACCCCGATCTTTTCAATGTGAAGACAATCCGACGACTCGTATTTTGTTTTGTCATTTTTCTCCCTTTTGTGACCTCAACTGCAAAAGAAACAGGGAAAACCACCTTCCAGTGGAAATGGAAAGAAAACCAAGTTTTAGAACTGAATGAATACCATGATGTATTTTTCCGCGTAGGAACTAAAACGGTGGAAAGAGAAGATAAAAACAGAGTGGTGATGAAACCTAAAAAATGTTCATCTGATTCTTGTTTGGTGAATGCATTTTTTGATACATACATTCGGTATGGAAAAACATCTGGCCCTTTTTGGAAGGACAAAGAGTTTTTATCTGACTTCACTCTCTTTCGTAATGGTAAGTATGAAGTTCCAAACGAATTCATTATGCCAAACCTGAGAAGTTTTCCCAGTTTTCCCGACACTCCAGTTTCTGTTTCTGATATTTGGAAATTACCTGCAGAAGAGTCTTTCGATTTCAGTGCAGAACGTATCCGTGTCAAAGTCCTTCCTGAATATACCTTCCAAGGCATTCATCCTTGGTCAGAAGGAAACTACAAAGGAAATTGTGAAAAGATCACTTACACCTATCCCATCTTTTATACCAAACCAGAAGGTGAAAAAATGGTACCAAACGTACCATACAAAATTTTTGGTTTTGCTTCGGGAACAGTTTTCTTTAATGCAAGCAGAGGTGTTCCTGAATTCAAAGAAGTTAAATTATCTTATACATTTATATATCCCAATGGAACCGTTCAGGAAGCAAACTTTCATATCAAAGGAATTTATTTCCTCCGCAACCAAGTAAACGCTAAAGACAAAGAAACAATTCGGGAAGATATTTTGGAAGATTTGATTGTCGGCTACTCGGGAGTTCCAAATAATGCGAAGTTAGGTGATCATAACAGAGTTCCGACCAATGGAAAAGAACCGAATGGGGAAAACATAGGACGAATCACAGATACAGGCGAAGTACCGACACCTGATAAAAATACTGCGCCAGAAAACCAAGATGTCCAAGGGAAACTTCCTATCACAGTACGAACTTCGGAAGATGGAATTGTGTTTTCATTAGATTCTATTCTTTTTGATTTTAATGATAGCAAACTGAAACCCGATGCAGAAACCGCGGTCGCAAAAATTGCGGAAATTTTAAAAAAATATCCTGATCGGGAGATTCGAGTTTCTGGTCATACAGACAATATCGGAAAAAAAGAATACAATCAAAAACTATCCGAAGACAGAGCCAAGTCCGTACTTCATTCGTTAGTTGATAACTACAAAATGGATGAAAAACATATATCTTTCAAAGGATACGCTGACGATGTTCCGATGGTTCCCAATGATACAGAAGAAAACCGACACAAAAACCGCCGCGTAGAAATTACTTTAGTTTTGGACTAAAGGATCAACCGATTTGTAAATCAAGTCCCACAGAATAAGGTGGGACGATAGGCTCGCTAATCTTTTTCCCTCGTTCCATAAGGACTTCCATTTCTTTCCGAATCTCCCCGAGTAAACTTTGGATGGCTTCTTTTTTGTTCGACTGGTAAGTTTGGTAGTATGGTGCCAAGGAAAAGGCAGGTGCCACAACCACATGGGCAACCCTTGCTCTTGCTTCTGTTTTTCCAAAAATATGTTTTTCAAAACTACAAATCCATTCCATCAAACGTTCCGCTGACGGCCATTGGATTAAGTTTTTGGGTTTGGTGATGATAAAGGCGTAAGCTGTGTCCACAAGCTGTTTGGCACGACGGATATTTTGATCAGTAAGGTTTTTTGGTGTAGAAGAAAGTGGAGCCCCTGCAGCCAAACTATCCAATGACATAAAAAGAATTCGAATTTTTTGGATGGCATTGTCCGATTCATGAAACTTCACATTTAAAATGGAAGCCGCCAAATTGAGAGCCGTATGCCTTGCCCTACCCAACCGGTAATCAAAATCCTTTCCATCGGTTTCCGCCCTTGGAATTCCTAGTTCAAATTCGGTTTCTTCCAACATCACGCGACCAACGGTTAAAAACCTACGGAGTAAGGTTCTTCCACCTGGATAAAGTTTGAGTTTTCGTTCAATCCGAGAAAGAGAAGTTTCAATATCGGCAAGGATCGAATCACGGGAACCAGAAATTTTATACTTCACAAAGCTAGGTTGGATCCATAACTCTGCTTTCGGATCTTTTGTAAGAGCTGCTTCCAATCCCCAAAAAGAAACTTGGGCCACACCTGGCATAAATGATACCAAGTTATCATTTTCACCGGAGACCATCCCTTCTGGATACATCACAAGTTTGCCATCTGGTTCGGATAATATCTGTTTAGCGACCTTAATCGCATCACGATTGAGAGTTCCCGCAATGACAGAAAAAGCACCCACTCGTTTGATGATCTCTCCCACCAAACCAAAACCCCAATTAAAAATACTACGTGAGGTCATAAAATGGAATCTAGTTCCCATTTTACTGGCAACATGATAAGCAATGATGGGTTCGATTTCACTCGGTTGGTTGGATAAATACATCACCCTTTTGTTTTTGATTTCTTTGAGATGGAGTTCATCTTCTTTTGTTATTTCTACTCCATCAATATTGAAGAGGAGTTTGGAAAGAATGGGGAAACCTAAGTCCAACCCCAAGGCAAAGGGAAATTCAAAACGAGGAGGGATAAAAGAATCTTTCATACAATTGTCTTGATAAGTAAGCCAAACCCCTTTACCAATACGAGCAATTATTCGTGAATATAACCCCAAGTTTCTAATATTTTTTTTACTTCTTTGCCCATCTCTCGTTGTACTTCGGATTCTCTGGTTCCACTAAAGGCACCATCGTTATACACCCAAGGCAAATTTGAAGTAGGGAATCCTTCCGGTTGTCTTTCTGAAACAATCAAGTCTTCTAGGTGATGCATTGACCTTTGGTATTCCAATCCATACCTTCCAAAACGAACAGGAATCGTTTTTCCATTGCGGGAAAAACTAAAGTTAGCTCCCAGTTCTGGATTCACCGTTTTGAATACGACTTCTTCACCGAGGCGTTTATTTGTTGGTGTCTCTTTCGATTCCTTTTGTAAGGAAATTGTTTTTGCCGAACCGGAAATCAGTTGGATGGCATCCGAAACTTCCCAATCGTAAATGGATCCTTGGACATTAAGAGAAAGAAAATCACGACAAAGAGATTCCGAACAAGGTGGAATCAAAACACGCAAATGATTTCGTTTTAAAAAATTCTCACGACGGAAGTCGGTTCTTGCGATTTGTAAAAGTTTTTCCCCTTCTGGTAAAGGACTTAAGTTGGTTTTTTCCTCTGGGTCTTTTTTTAAATCATACAATTCTTCGGCCATGGTATGGGGTTCCCCTGCCGATGTTCGCCTAACCGTCGTAAATCCAGGATAACGACGAATGTATTTATAATTTTCTGTCCGAACCGATTCCGACATCCTCCCTTCGGTATAAATAAAACTTTCTTTGGGACAAATATTTGTTATGCGAATGCAAGAAGAATAATCAACCCCTTTGTAAGTGGATTCTTTGGGTAATAAATCTAAAAAACCAAGAATGGTGGGAGCGAGGGACAACAAGGAAGACTGGCCCGAAATTCGGATTTGCCCAGTGTTTGCATTTTTCGCAAGTTCTGATCCTAAACTCCCTTGGATGGATTTGGGGAGTTTGATAAAGTAAGGAACATTGATTTCTTCATCATAATGAGTTTCCCCATGACCAAACCTGGTTTGCATAATGAAATGATAACTATAATCATGATGGGCACTGAATAATTCCCCGTGATCGCCTGTGACAATGATCATGGTTTCATCATAGGTTCCTTGTTTTTTTAGCGCCTCCACGAGCTTGCCAATTTCCCGATCCGTATAATGCATCTCTCCCAAATATCTCTGCACCGGAGATTCATATTTGTAAAATACATCGGAAGGAACAAGGGAACGAACCACAGCCATATCCTCTGGTGGTGGAGAGTAAGAAGCATGAGGAGTGTTCAAATTGAAATGTAGAAAGTAAGGTTTGTCTTTGTATTCGGAAACAAATTGGATCGCCTTGTTTGTGAGAACCTCTGTGTCTACAATGTCCATTCCCACTTGGAAAGAATTATGAAATCCCAAATCCAAACCAACCGTAGTGTAATCCAAAAAGAAAACATTATTCATAATCGTTTGGGTAAAGTAACCCGCTTCACGAAAGGTTTTGGCTAAGTTGTCACGTTTTTTTCCATAATAAACTTTTCTCTGGTAGGGTTTTGTGGAAAACCAAGAATTCCCCAAACCGAGGTTAGATGAATATTCCGAATGAAAAAATGACATCATCGAAGGTTTGGTCCAGTTCCCATTGGCAAAAGGATTTTCAAAAAACACCGATTCCTTTGCCATCCGGTCCATCACGGGTGTAACAGAATGAGGATACCCATAAGATCCAAAAAAATCCTTCCTTGCCGAATCAATGACAATGAGAATCACAGATTTTGGTTGTCCGACTCCATTTTTTCCGGATGGACTCTCATCCACTGGATATAACAAAGGTTCACCGACAAAAAGATAACTGTCTCCACTTTCCCAAACAAATCTGAGTGATCCCGATTCTCCAATTTCCAAAATTTCTTTTTTGGAAGTCCATCTCTCCTTTTCTGATCCAGAGCGATCCCATTCCTTTAAAAGTATATCACCTGAATAAATTTTGAATTTTCCAGAAATTTGAGTTTGAAATTCTTTTTCGCCTAACAAACCCACTAGCGAAGAAAACTCGTAACTCCCTTTTGAAACTTTAAATTCATACTCCTGGCCCGGGGGAAAAAAAAGAGAATCCAGGGAATGGTTTAAAAATATCTCTTTGTCTGTATTGAATGTGATTTGTGTATTTTCCCATTTGCGAGAGAGGGGAAGGTTACTTTGGCGACCGGGATTTTTTTTCCAATGGTAGGGTAAGGGATCTTTGGAAATCGAGATTTTGGATTTGGCATTTCGTAATTCCAAAACCAAATCCACCGGGAAACGTCTTTCCGATTTGTTCAAACAGCTGAGGAGACAAAAACAGATCGTAAGGGCGAAAGGAACGGTCGCTCGCATATGGAACCAGTTTGGAAAACTCGTTTCCGACGAACAGGAAAAGTTCTTTCTTTTTAGGTTTCTATCATTCATCATTGACATCTATGAGTAATTGGGAACAAGCCTACTCCCGTGAGGAGTCTACCTTTCAAAACAAAGACGGCGGATCGATTTATTACCAAGTCTATCGTCCAAAATCGGGAGTCAAACGTGTACTCGTTGTCCACCACGGAATTGGGGAACACGGTGGTCGATACAAGTTTTTGTTAGAAGCAATGGCAGAACGCAATTACGCCATTTACCTCATCGATGCCAGAGGTCATGGAAAATCCGATGGACGTCGCGGTGTCATCACTCACTTCTCTGATTTTTTTGCTGACCTCAAAGAACTGATCGATATCGCCAAACGCAACGAAGGTGTCAGTAAGGTAACTTTACTTGGTCACTCTATGGGGGCTGCTGTTACCTTTCTTTACACAGCAACAGACAATTATCAAAATGATTTAGATGCTTACATTTGTAGTGCCCTTCCCATCAAAGTCAAAACAGACCTAGTGATGGACATCAAAAAAGGTGCCGGTGGATTTTTAGCAAAACTAGCACCCACTCTGACTGTTCCCACAGGACTCGATGTCAAAATGATTTCTCATGACAAGTCTATAGTAGATGAGTATGTAAAAGACCCATTAGTCCACGGAAACGTAGGAGCTTATCTTGGTGATTATTTACTTAACTGTTATGGTCTCGCATTGGAATCGGCTACCAAAATCAATGTACCAATTTATATGTTCCATGGAAAGGATGACCAAATCGCCCTTGTCCAAGGAACTTTGGATGCCTTTGAAAAGGTAAATTCCAAAGACAAAACAATGAAAATTTATGACGGATTGTACCACGAAACCATGAACGAACTCCCACAAGACAGAGCTATCGTCTTCAAAGATTTAGTTGCTTGGATCGACAAACACTAAGGAGATAAATGCCAATGGCAATAACCAAAGATATAGTTGGAAAAAAACTAGATCGTTTTGATTTCACAGTGGAACGAGGAAAGATCAAAGAATTCTGCCTCGCCATCAACGAAAAAAACCCAATCTATTTTGACGTAGAAGAAGCAAAAAAAGCTGGATACTCTGATGTTCCTGCTCCACCGACTTTCCCTACAGTCATTATGTTTTGGGGATACCCAAAGATTTGGAACGATATGGCCGAACTCGGCATCGATCTATCCAAAATCCTTCACTTAAAAGAAGAATATACGTACCACAAAATTCTGTATCCGGGCAAAGTGTACGCACAGTCCGAAATTGCCGATGTAAAATCGGGAAGAGCAGAAATCGTAACATTCAGAACAACCATCTATGATGAAAAAAATGATCCTATTCTCTCTGCTGAGATGGCGATCTTCATACGTAAGGATTAATACAGGAGGCTAACAATGGCAAAAATCGAATTTGATAAAGTAGAAGTTGGTCAGTCCCTTCCATCCCTCGACATCCCAGTCATCGAACATGCAAATTTAGTTCGTTATGCGGGAGCATCTGGAGATTTTAACCCCATCCACAACGATCCTGATTTCGCAAGGAAAGCAGGCCTTGATGGAACCATCTCTCATGGTATGTATGTTATGGCACAAGTAGGAAGACTTTGTACTTCTTGGGCAGAACAAAAAGACATCGCATACTTTGGTGTGACTTTCAAAGCCATGACGAAACTCGGCGAAAAACTAACCATCGTTGGAACCATCAAAAAGAAATTTGAAAAAGATGGTAAAAAAACTGTGACTGTACTGGTAGAAGCAAAAAACGAAGCGGGCGAAGTAAAAGCCGGTGGAGATTTAGTCGTCAACGCAGTATAATTTACAATTCACAATTTGATTTCTTTCTGATTTGTTAATACAGAATCAAAACGGAATCAAAAACTTTGAAAGCATCGGGGGAAACTTCGGTGCTTTTTTATTTTCTAAATATAATTTTCCATTTTTCTCAGGGCGCCTCGAATTCGTTAGTTGATCTAAATTTTATCCTAGTAACGACCGCGCTTTTCGTTCCAATCCTTCGGATTTCCACTCCAATCGCTGGCGCGGGAGGATTACTATCAAAAAACGAATGTTATCTGGGTAGAAATCTAAACCCCTACTCCAATTCTTCAAAAGGAATGTCCAATACTTCAAACCCAGAACAATCCAAAAAATCATAATGCCACCATTCGGTTTTGTTCACACGAAATCCATATTGACTAAGTGTACTGATTAGAATCGTTCGGTTTTTTAAAATCTCTGGATCAGAAACGGAGGCTTCGGCCCAAGCTTCCTTTCGAAAGGAGTCGTATTCCGTTGGCATGGAAAGTTCCCGTTTTGTTTTTTGATCCACAAGAGTTAAGTCAATCGCACAACCTTTGTTATGCCGTGAACCGGTTTTGGGTGAGGCCACATACCTTGTATCTCCCACAATCTCAAAAAATTTGACTGTGGCTGCATAAGGTCGATACGCATCGAATATTTTTATGGAATAGCCAAGTTGTAAAAACTCAAGGTTTGCTTTTCTTAGTGCTTCTGCGACTGGTTTTCTGGCAAAAGCTTTGGGTTCCTTATAGATAACTTGTTTGGTAAAATTATCGCGAGTTGCGTATTTGATATCCAAAGTAATGCCAGGAATTTTCTTTTCTAAGTTAATAAGTTCTTTATTGGAATTTTTTTGTATCGATCGTTCGTAGGCCTTCCGATCTAGAACATTGAGTTTATTTTCTGTAGATTGGGAAACCAAAGATAAAAAAGGAAATCCCAAACAAATGGCAATCGTGATGATTTTCATAACTTAGAAAATAATTTTCGTAATATTTATACAATCTTCAAGATTTTTTATAGAAATTTCAGGTTAGATTGTACTGATACGCGCACCCCGGACAGAAGGAGCGCCCTCGTCGACTGATGGCCGGAGATGGTGCCCAAAGTTTCAGAATGATTTTGTGGATGATGATCTGAATACAAAAAACCCCACATAAAGTGGGGTTTGTAAAAAGAATTTTCTAAATGAAATTTCTATGTTTTTATTTTGCGTCTGGGTTTGGTGAATGTCTTCTGATGAAATTGTTTAATCTTTCAATATAAGAGAAGGCAGCGGGAACCACAACCAGAGTGAGTAACGTTGATGAAATGACACCACCGATGAGAGCCCAACCCATACTTGTTCTTTGTTTTGATGCTTCGTTCAAACCAATGGCAATCGGTAAAAATCCGGCAACTAACGCGAATGAGGTCATAAGGATCGGACGAAGTCTTTCTCGGCCCGCTTCAATGATCGCTTCTTTCATCTCAGTTCCTTGTTGGATCAACTGGTTTGTAAAGTCCACAAGTAGAATTGAGTTTTTGGTAGCGACACCGATGAGCATAATCAGCGCAATCATGGAAAAGAGATTCATAGACTCGTTGGCAAGGAAGAGTGCAATGAAGGCACCACATAACGCTAGCGGTAACACCAACATGATGGCAATCGGAGTGATGAAACTTTCATAGAGTGAAGCAAGTACGATGTAGATGAATAGGATACCAAGACCCATTGCAATCGCCATCGAAGAACCTAACTCTTTGAAGTTTTCCGCCTGTCCCAGATAATTGATTCTTACGGAAGATGGAAGTGGAAGTTCTGTTTCAGTGATTTTGGTTATCTCTTCAATCGCACCACCCATCCCTGGACCATCTGGAGCCATATCCGCATAAATTTCTAACGACTGGTTTCTGTTCAATCGGTTGATGGTTGCAAGTCCCGTTGTTTCTTCGGAAGTAGCAACGTTTTTAATTGGGATCATGATGTTGTTGAAGTTCGGCACATAGGATTGATAGAAACTTTCTTTTAAGTTCCTTTGGCCTTCTTTCAATCGAACCCGGATATCATATTCCACACCGTTTTGTCTATAAACAGCAGGAGTTGTTCCTTCAATCAAAGTTCTAAGTTCCATACCAATAGCAGAACCAGAAACACCTAACATTACTTCTCTGGCGCGATCAGGAATCACTCGAAATTCAGGAGATCCTGCTCTGTAACTTGTATCTACGTCGAGTAGAGCTTTTGATTTTTTTAATCTTTCTAAGAGTTTTAAACCGTATTCTTGTACTTCCTCACCTTTTTGTCCGCTCACAACAAGTACAAAAGGTCTTTGTCCTCCACCGACGTTATCAATATCTTTTACGATCGGAGTTGCATAACGGTGAGTGGTTGCTAGTTCCTTTCTTAAAATATCTTTGAATTGGCTAGTGTTGACATTTCTTTGTTTCGAAGGCACCATTTCCACAAACATAGAAGTGGTTCGGTTCGTATTGAACATCGCTACTTGTTTTGTTTCTTTGTGTGCTGAAATACTTTCATACACTTCTTTTGCAACTGTAGCCATCTTATCAACAGATGTACCTGGAGGCATGTCCAAAGTTACTTGGAACTTTCCTTGATCCTGGGCTGGTAAGAAAGTTTTTGTAACATATTTAGTAAGGTAAATACTAAATACGAATAAAAAGATCGCACCAGAAATAATGAGAATTGGGAAACGAAGAGTGAATTTTAAGATTTTTGCATAAAGATTTTCTAGTTTTGTTTGGAATCGGTTGAATACAGCCAAAACTTTTTCCAATCCAAGATTTAATACATTGAGAACGATACGAACAGGGGTAAAAACTAGAAACAAAATTTGAGCAACTTTTCCTCGTTCGGCGGGAATCGAAACGTAATTCAGTTCTTCTTCTTTGGATTTTTTCTTCGATTTGGAAGTAGTTGGTTCACCATGAGAATGTCCTCCTCCGTGACCACCGCCATGACCCGCAACAGCTCCACCAAAATAAGCAGATAACATAGGCGCAATGGTAAGGGCGTCATAAAGGGAGATGAGTAAGGCAAAACAAATTGTAAGTCCAAATTCTCTTAAGAACTGCCCAACAACCCCACTGATAAACGCGATCGGCATAAACACTGCGATGACAGCCATTGTTGTTGCAATGACGGCAAGAGTTACTTCTTTGGTTCCGTCAATGGATGCCTGCCTTGCGGTTTTTCCCATTTCTCTATGGCGGAAAATATTTTCCCGAACCACAATCGCATCATCGATGAGAAGTCCAACTGCCAAACTGAGTGCGAGTAGTGTCATTACATTGACTGTAAATCCAGCAATCGCCATCAAAATAAAGGCACCGAGTAGCGAGTTTGGAAGCGCAAGGCCAGTGATCAGAGTGGAACGAACACTACCAAGAAATAACAAAACTACGATGATGGTGAGTGCAATCCCAATAAAGATTGTTTCATTTACATCATAGATATTGTCTTCGATAGCAGTGGAGTTGTCGTTTGCAATGGCAAGGAAAAGAGAACCATCTCTTCTTGATAAATCTTTATTGATATCAGCTGCCCTTTTTTTAATCGCCTTGGCAACGGCAACCGTGTTTGCTCCCGATTGTTTATATACAAGAAGAAAGACCGCCTTTTTCCCGTTAAAGTAGGCACGGGAAGCTTCATCTTCCATTGTATCTTTTACTTCTCCCAACTGACCTATTTTAATCGGTACTTCGTTTCCAAAAAGAGAAAGTGGTGTGTCACGAATTTCATCAGGGGATTTGAACTCATTGATGGTTCTATATACTAATTCGTTGTCGGAGCGGCTTACTTTTCCTGCTGGGATGTTGGTTCCACCAGAAGCCAAACGATTGGAAACCATAGAAGCAGAAATCATATGGGATTTTAATTTGTCCCGATCCAATTCTACATGGATTTCTCTTTTTCGTCCGCCATAGATGGTGATGTTTCCCACGTCTTGTGTTGTGAGTAATATCTGTTTGATCTCTTCGTTTGCAATATCGTAAATTTGTGCTTCAGGAAGATCAGCTCTTAATGCTAAGATAATAATGGGTTGGTCTGCAGGGTCAATCCTTCTAATAATAGGTTCTTTCGCATCATCGGGTAACTTCGGTTTTACTGCTGAAATTTTATCGCGGACCTGTTGTTCTGCATATTTCACGTCTGTTTCCATTGTGAATTCAACAACCACAGTCCCCAAACTTTCGTTACAGATGGACTTGATTCGCTTCACACCAGAAATCGTAGACAATTCGTCTTCGACTGGTTTTGCAATCAGTGTTTCGATTTCGTTTGGTGCCGCTCCGGGATAAGGAACCGTAACAGTCACTACTGGAATTGTAATATTGGGGAATAAGTCGACTCCCAATTTGTTTAAGGACAGATAACCTGTAATCAAAATCAAAACGATTGTACAGGTAATGAAAATGGGTCGTTTTATCGAAAGCTCAGCAAAGCTCATCTTATTCTCCAGGGGTCTAAAAACATAATTTTCCCCAGTCCTCGGCAAGGCAAATAAAAATAAAAACTGACCAGATGGTCAACTTTAAACATCTAACAGGCTGGTTCTTTTATGAGACTGATTGTATTGCCTTTATGGTAGATAAATTTAGGGGAAGTTCTTGGGTTTGTTTCTGAAAAAACTTTATTTTGACATAACACCCGAAGAATCAGGGGGTTACTTTGTGATTAGTTGTTTCTCCTCGAATCCATCTTGGATTCCAAAAGTGGTTCATACATCATCCAAGCAGTATTTTCTGTTACCAACACATCTTCCAAAATTTCTTTTGTGTCTTTGGAAATTTTTTTTCTACGAATGGTATTCCTTCTGGTATATCCTCCCCAAGGTTCTGCATGAAAACCATGGTACGATTCGTAAACTTGGTATAAAAAAGGTATTTCTATATCTGTTAGCCATTCCCCTTTTAAAAGATCATCCTCAATCCATAGATGCAAAACAAATGGTTGTTTGGTTGTATTTTTAATTTGTAAGTCGATATAATTATAAGACAAAGTGGCACCTGATCCAAAAGGAAGAGTTCTTTCCGAATCAGGAAAAATATCAAAACTATGACGCCACCTTTCTTTTACTTCCAAAGGACTGTGTAAGGTCATCCAATAAATCAAATTGGCCATTTGACAAAGCCCGCCACCTGTACGTTCGATAAAACTACCATTCCGAAGTTGCATTCCCGGCAAATACCCTTTTCTTTTGGTAGGTTTCCCCACAAGATACCAAAACGAAAAGACTTGGTTTGGCTGGAGAATAACTCCATTTAACTTTGAAATGGCGATACTAAGGTTTACCTTCTTGTTCTCTTGGAGATACATGGGTACGTCTTTGAGTTTGCGATAGATGGGAGACGAGTGTTTAAAAACAGAAATAGGATATTTTTCTTTGAATTCAGTCGGAGCGGCTTTATTTGTAGTAAATGATTTTTGTTCCAAAAACCAAATTAGATACCGTTTCCACTGGAAGTAAATTTTACCGAAAAATAAACGTAAGTTCCCTCGATGAACTCTTTGATTCATTCCAAGGATCGGTTTTTTTTTGAAACTAAATCCCATTCGTGTGTTTTCTCTTTATAAAATCAGGACGTTCTTTATAAGGATTTTTCCAAGACTTAGCTACTTGTAAAAGTTTTGAATTTCGTTTTTCTAACAACAAACGGTATTTTTTCCAATCCTCTTCTCGAACGAGTTGGTATTCTCCTAAAGGTCGGATAAAATTAAAAATAGGTTTTTTATTTTCATCTTTGCTAACTAACAAGTTTTCATATCGAATTCCATATACAGCGCGATAAATTTCTGTATTTTGTGGCAATTCAGAAATGGCTTTTGTATCTGGTTCGAAGGAAAGACAGTCTTTGTGAAATTGAAAATGGTAGTATTCGCAAAAACCGTGGTGGGCCACAAGCAAGCCATTGTTTGGTACAGCGGCCATGGATTCACCAGGAATCCACATTTGTTCATAAGAATAACGAAATTGGTTAGGATTTGTAAATAGGGTAAAGATCCAAAGCCCCGCACTCGCAGTCCAAACCAAAATTTGGAAACGATTCCATGGAACAAAAACTTGCACTAAAAGGATCAAACTCAAAAGAATTCGGTATTGTATGTCCGCGAAATGAAAGATAGGAATTAATAATAAAAATCCAAAAAACGCCAAGGCCTTACGCATTCGATAAAACTTTGGTTCTGATTTTCCAAATACCAAAAAAGCCCAGTCCCCAAGAATCCCAAAGCCAGCTAACGAAAAAGCTGCGGACAATGGAAAAATATCTTTATCATGATAAAACCTTCCATTCGGATTTTGAGGGAGTAAAAAAGGAAGGATAATGGCAAAACAGAAAATCACTGGATAGAACTTTTCAGGCATCCAATAGAATACCAAAATCCCAAAGCCAATAAGAGCCACCATGGGATGGAACCAAAGCGCAAATAAGAAAAAGACCGCGGAAGCAATCCAACGCAGGCGAAATCGAAGTAGTGAAGTAGAAAGAAATGAAGAAGAAGATGATTGCGACAACGACGATGATGTTGTTGATGGCGATAGTGTAGTTTTTGAAAAAAATGATGATAATGTTGGAATGGGTGAAGAGAATCCAATACTAAGAATTAAAAACCCTAAGGCCCAACTTTGTTTGGGATATAAAAAACCCAAAACAAAAACCACAATACTAGGTATCCCCAATGAAAGGACTCCAATGCCTTTTTTTGCCTCCATGATTAGGAACCGAGACAGAAAAACAGAAAACACCAGCCAAACGCAAGTTAGAATCTGAAAACCTAATAATGTTTCGTCACTAACTCCGAAAATCCGAAACAATAAAGCAACGATATGAAATACAGGGGAATGGTCTGGTGAATGCAATTTCCCCGATTCTAAAAGGGAAACTGCTTGGACACCATACCAATAAATATCCTTACCAAACAATGGAATTTAGTTTGTAATTTGGACTTTTTTGCCAATCATCTGTAATCCGTTGGCAGACTTTTTCACCGTGAGTGTATCTCCAAAGATAACTGTCGATTTTTCTTCTGTGGTTTCTGCATACGGACTATTGGAATCTAAACTTTGTGTGACTACCTTATGATCCCTTCCAAAAATTTTGATTTTAGCTTCTGTTGCATTGGCTTCAAGCAAAACCCAGGTTCCATCTAATACTCGTTTTTCGGACACATCATCTTTCCAAATCACAAAGGAACCATTGGAACGAAATACATAATCCAATCTACCTTCCGATACATCTCCAAAAACCGCTTTGTTTACAAATCCAGATAGAATGGTATTTTTTGTTTTTGAAATTACAGATTTTTTGAATTCATCTGCATTTTTATCAACTACCGTAAATCGTTTTCCCTTTTCACCGAGTAAGATGATTTCGGCAATGACAGTGTCTTTCCAAGTTTTTCCAGGACGAACCTTTTGAATGGAAAATTTAAACTTTTTACCTGAAAGACTTTTTGGAAAAAAAATCCTTTGTCCCCCTTGTTTGTCTGCCACTTTGATGGAAAAAGAATCTGAATCATTGGATACGAGTAACTCTGTCACGGATCCATTTTTATGAAAAAGTGCATCTAACCTTTGGTAACCGTTAAAAATTTCAATTCCAGATAAATTAATTTCATCCTCTAATTCAATTTCGAAGGATTCACCAACTCCATCAGTAGGGACTCCTTCTACCCAAGCAAAATCGATACTGCCATCAAACAAACTATAGGCGGGATAATTGGGGAGTGTGCTACTTGCAGAAACTTCTCCCACGACTGGTTCAGGATACAATACATCCAATTTTTTTCCATTTTGGAAAAAAGAAACAGTTTGGATCCCATTCCCAGAGTCCGGTAACAAATAAACAACATGCACTCCACTCGATTTTATCTTTTGGGGAGTTTCTTTGGAGCAGTCAAAATTTGTCGCATAACTTCCGTCCTTATAAAAAGCGACATATCCTTTTTTCTCTTTACATTCAACGGAGATTTCATTAAAAAAAGCACGACCGTCCGTTTTTCCGATTTGGTTCCATTTGGCTCCATTCGAGAAAAAAATAGTAATTCCATCCAAACTGGATTCGGGTTTCCAATATTTGCCGGGTTTGAATACATTGATGGGACTTGTGCCTTCAGCTGAAGAGGCAGCTTGGATTCGTTCTATGACAATTGAATTTTCGATTGGACTATTTTTACAAAATAGAATCAGAAAAACCAAAAGTGTTAGGATTATTTTTTTCAAAGGTTGTACCTCGGCAGATTCAAAGAATCCAAAACTCTTTCGATCGAGACAAGTAAAAAATTGACCGATCTTAGATCCTTCTACTGAATCCTTTTTGTTAGATCTCATCGGTTTACTTTTTATGAATGAACCGAAGAAACAGATATCTTTTGTCTGGTCTCTTAAATGATAATTGAAAAGAATCGGTAGACAAACTCTGAACATCAATGAACTTAAAACTCATACCAAATGAAAGTTTTGTTACCCAAAGTATTTGGATCCTCTGAAATCCGTCAGTTTTTTATGACCCACGGCAAGACCATCCAACTAAAGAAAAAAGAAATTTTTGCAAAGAAGGGAATTCCTTCCTATAGCGTGGGTTTGGTTGTTTCAGGAGGATTCAAACTCATTTACAAACATGGGAAAAAAGAATGGATCAAATCCTTTATCTTCGAAGATGGACTTCTGGGAAGTTTACCAAGTATCTTTGAAAACCAACCCATTCCCTATTCCATCATTGCGATTGAACCGAGTGAAGTGATTGTTTTAACAGCAAACGAATTCAAATCAAAAATGGAAAAAGAAAACGGTTATCAAAATTTTCTCATTCAATTTCTTTCGAAATTGTATTTAAAAAAAGAAGAACGGGTAGCCGATTTTTTACTCCTGGAACCTGAAAAAAGATACAAAAAGTTCATTCAAGAATATTATTTTGTTTTAGATCGAATTTCCCAAATAGACCAAGCTGCCTATTTGGGAATCACAAACGTGGCTCTCAGCCGAATCAAAAAGAGGATTTTTTTAGGGAATCCTTAAGGGCATCTAAGTATAGTTTGGTGAACTCTTCTCCTGAGAATGGATTTTGGGAAGTGACTAAGTTTCTATCTCTTATGGCATATCCGCTTGCAGGAAAAATAGAAGATTCGTACAACATTCCGCGTTCTTTTAATAAATCAGAAATTTTTCGAACTTTGGGTTTACCTTTCATCACAAAGGTTTCGATAAACCATTCTTCTATTTTGGTAACAGAATTCACACGATAACCATGAAATAAAAATCCGTCTCCATTGGGGCCAGATGGAAGTGTGATTAATAAAGCTGGTGCATGGCAGACCAAACCGATTGTTTTTTCCTGTTTTTGAAATGTGGAAAGTAAAATGGTAAGATTTGTATCATACAACAAGTCAGTCATAAGCCCCTGTCCACCAGGTATGAGTAAACCTACATAACTTTGATTCTTTTGGATGGCAAGTTCGAGTGAGATTGGTTTTTGAAAGGAATTGAGTGAATTTAAAAAACGAATGGCTTCTTCTTTTTCTTCTTTCGAATTCCAGTATTTATCTTTTAAACTTTCTGGATCAAGTGTAACCTTTTTGCCATTGGGTGTGGCAAACTCTAAATCAAAACCTGATTGGTTCAAACGAATGGCAGGATGGTAAAGTTCGTTTAAGAACACTCCAGTGGGGTGTTTATGATTTTCATCTAACAAAAGTGTATTGGCGGCACTCATAACGATTAAAACTTTTGGTTTTGGTTCTGAGTTTGGAAAGATGGACGAATGGTTTACTACCATAGAAATAATCAATGCCATTGAAAATACGATCCCTCTAAATAACTTAGAAAGGTTAGGTTGGAATCGTTTTAAAAACTGGTTGGAGAAAAAAATAAATTGGTTTTGGTTCCAAGTTTGGTTTTGCATGGTGATGGCTCTCATAATTTTGATCGAATGAGTCCATTACCAAAAAAGTAAGGACTCTTCTAGTAGAGGCCGCAAATCCTGAACTTATTTTTAACCTAAGTTAAAATTTCTAAAAAAGGATACTACTTCCCTCCAAAATTCAAAAACAGAAAGTAGAAGGACTAACAAGTTTTTAGTACTCTCTAAAACAAATCGATGGATTCAAAACCTTGTAACAACTTGATTTCCATTTTTTGTCCTTCCGTTCTTTTTAAAATAGAACTCATATTGGCATCAAAATCATCTCCCAATTGCAGATTGGGTTCTAGTGGTTCCGAAAGGGATTTGAAAAAATTATCCCAATGGATAGGAATGATTAGTTTGGGTTTTAAAGTTTGTATGGTTTGATTCAAATACTCGTCTTGAAAGGAAATGCTTTGAAGAGAAATTTGCGCTATTCCTAAAAACAAAACATCCGCATTGAATTTGTCCAATGCACCTTCTACAAAGTTTGTACTACTTTTGATTAAAATTTTATTTTTTCCATGTTGGATGAAAAAATCAAAAGTTCCTCCTTCGATAAAATCCATAGCTTTTACAGGTTGAATGAGAGGTGATTCAATATTTGGATGATTGGGATCTGTTGCATTTGTTTTGCCAAGGATTCGGAAGGGAGGTGTGTGTTTGGATTCCAAAACAGTGATGGTAAACTTTCCGATTGTGATCGGTTTTCCTGGTATAAACTTTTGCATTTGTTCTGAAGTAAGTCCAGCTCCCGTTCCTACATTGAGAGTGGAAGAAGAACCGTATAATTTCGCCTTTGTTTGTTTGGCGACAAATGGTGCATCCATCACATGATCATAATGGGAATGACAGACAAAAATTGCTTGGAGTCGGTTGATTTTTGCCTTTTCGATGACTGACAAAACTGTCTTAGGATCTGATTCTATTTTGGAAAATGCTGTTTTCCAAATGGATGGTCTAGAAAAAAATCCATCGGTTAAAATTTGAGTTTCTCCATCATCTAACAGAATAGAGGAGGTTCCTAAAAATGTGGCTCGGACTTTTCCTTTTGGAATGGGATCCGTTCCATTATGATGCGGGAAGTAAGAATCGTAATTGGTTAAATTCCCAGAAGGACTAAGGACACAATGGGAAAAAAAGAAAACGAAGGAAACATAGAGAAGGATTGAGGAAAGATTTTGTTTTTTAAGAAGATTTGTTTTCTCTGCCATAACCATCAAAAATATAACAAAGAATCTATCATGGCAAACCATTTCTATTTTGGTGTAAGGTAAGATTTTTAGCGAGAGGGATTTGCAGGACTTGGTCTCGATGCCTGCACAAAGTGCACGCATCGAGACGGGAGCGAACGCGGACTCCGGAAAAGCCCGGGCCCTTGGGCCTCGCCCAAAAAAGAACAGAAATAGAATTATTGATTCAGAAGGATTTATTTTTTGTTTTTGTAGGGATGATTGGAAATTTGATTTCTGTTTTGACAGATTCCTGGGGGGATTTGTCTGCAACATAGGTTGAGGCTTCGTCTAAAGTTCAATATGAAATCTATCAATTCAGAATTACCCGTTGTTGTCACTGGAGGTTCAGGATACATTGCATCTTGGATCGTTAAATATTTGTTAGAAGATGGAAAGAACGTAAGGGCGACAGTTCGCAGCCTAAAAGATACTTCCAAAATTGAACATTTACTCGAGTTAAAAGAAAAGTATAAAGACAAACTCACTTTGTTTGAAGCGGATCTTTTGTTAGATGGAAGTTTTGATAAAGCCATTGAAGGTACAGAACTTGTCATTCATACAGCTTCTCCTTTTTTTGTTGCCGGGATTAAAGATGCACAAAAACAATTAATTGATCCGGCATTACAAGGCACAAGAAATGTTCTTGAATCCTGCAATCGTATTTTGTCTGTTAAGCGAGTTGTTTTAACTTCGAGTGTGGCAGCGATTCATGGAGATAATATCGATTCATTACAAGTTCCGAACCAAACTTTCACAGAAGAACATTGGAATACAACAAGCAACCTGAATCACCAACCTTATGCCTATTCGAAAACTTTGGCTGAAAAAGAAGCATGGGAAATTCAAAAAAGACAATCCCGTTGGGATTTGGTTGTGATCAATCCATCTTTTGTGATGGGGCCATCTCTTTCTAAACGTATGGATGGAACGAGTGTGGAGTTTATGAAAAATATGTTGAAGGGAGTTTTTCGCACTGGTGTTCCTGATACAAAGATGGGATTTGTTGATGTAAGAGATGTTGCAAAAGCACATATTTTGGCGGGTTTTACACCGAGTGCAAAGGGAAGGCATATTACTTCCGCCGAAGTAATGCCGATGTTAGGTGCCGCAAAAATCATTAAAGAAAATTTTGGAAACAAATATTCTGTTCCCACAGGAAATCTTCCTAAGGCTCTGGTTTATGTGATTGGTCCCTTTTTTGGATTATCCTGGGGTTATACAAAAAATAACATTGGCCAACCATTAAATTTAAATAACGAGTTTAGCAAAACAGATTTATCTCTAACCTATCGGCCGTTAAAAGAAACTTTTGTGGATCATGTAAATCAAATGGAAAGTGCGGGATTGTTGTGATTCGATTTTAACAATCCTAATTGGGATACTAGTGAAACTGCGAAGTTTTCTTTAAATTTTTAAGCAAGATTCGATTCCCAAGAGACAAGAGTTAGATTTTATGGTAGGAGTTGGGCCGGGAATGAACCCTCACAAGCCCACCTCCACCACCCATTCAGGGTGGGGGCCGAGACCGAGCGTACGAGACATAATATGCAATCCCTCCAAACCAATCCGTTTCTCGGTACAGACTACTTACAGTTCGGTAATTCCAAACAACAGGCATTGGCAAAGGATTTAGAAGAATGGAAAATTCTAAAATCTCTACATGGTTTTAAACCGACTCTCGTCGGAACAATTCCTTTGGATATCGATACGGATTCTAGTGATGTAGATATATTAGTTAAATTTAATATTCCTGCTCATTTACAAAAGATTTGTTATGCTAAGTTTCGCAATTTACCAAACTATAGTTTTTCTGAAAAAACAGTTGCACTTCGAGTCACTTTGATTTGTCGATTTGAAACTAAAAATTTTCATTATGAAATCTTTGGACAATCAGTGGAACCAACTGAACAATTTGGATGGATACATATGATGGTAGAAAATCGATTTTTAACATTGGCGGATCCAACATTCCGAGAGGAAATTCGTAATTTAAAAAAACAAGGTATCAAAACAGAACCTGCCTTTTGTCAAATTTTGGATTTAAAGGGAGATCCTTATAAAACATTAGTTTTATGGAATCA
Source organism: Leptospira noumeaensis (assembly GCF_004770765.1). Taxonomy (NCBI): domain Bacteria; kingdom Pseudomonadati; phylum Spirochaetota; class Leptospiria; order Leptospirales; family Leptospiraceae; genus Leptospira; species Leptospira noumeaensis. The sequence goes on from NZ_RQFK01000026.1 coordinate 360,984, forward strand.
AAAATCGGATGAACAGTTTAAAGAACTACTTTTGCAAAGAGGGTTTCAAACCATTCCAAACTGACGAAAGGTCAAATTAATTCTTGGTCGTTTGATCTTCATTGCTTTAGGAAGGGAATGCAACCAAAACCTTTGGATGACATCTTTCATTAAAAGCAAACTCCCATGTTCTAACTGCAACTCCACCTGCTCTCCCGTTTTTTTATGTTTGTATCGAAAGATTCGTTCGGCTCCCAAACTTACTGATGCAATTGTTGAATTAGGACGTAAAGATGTTTCGTCATCGCTATGCCAAGCCATCCCTTCACTTCCATCATGATATAAATTCAAAAGGCAGGAGTTGAACTTTTCTTTCGATGCCAACTCCACCTTCGTTTTTAATTCTAAAAGTGCAGGAGACCAAGGTAAGGCAGTTTTTGTAGTTCCCGAATACCGGTAAGAAAATCCTTTTTCCGCATACCAAGCCACACTTCGTTTGGTGGTGATGTGTTTTCCATAGAGGATGGCTTCATCTGGTTTCCATTCGATCCCGTCCAGAAGGGAGAGAAAAAACAGATCTGCTTCCTCGGTGGGGAGAAAATCCCGGATGTACAACAAAACCCCATCATAAGGTAAAAGATTTTCGGATTCAGTTCGGTGAAATAAGTGCATGGATTTCGAAATGGGTGGCCTGAAAAAAGTAAGTCACTGTAATTTTTCACCGACTTACCAAAGAAATCCAATGAAAATCGACACCGACTGTCGAAACAGCCTAAAATTTTAGTTGGTTTCCCTTGGAGACCAAGGAATCTATACTCGTATGACCCCAACACGCACGATTCAATCTTTCATCGACGCTAAAAAGGAAAACCAATCTCCTTCGGAAGAAGTTTGGAACTCACTCAAAGGTTACAGGAAGTGGAACGAACCAGAACTCATTGGTCTAAGAAATGCCTCTGGTTATTATCCTGATATTTATTTTGAAACGGGAATGGATGAAACCATATCCAAATTGCTCGCAAAATTCCAAGAGAGAATTGTACCGCATAAATTTTAATGAATCCCATTACCCCTAAAGTTTTATACCAAGAAGCAAATCCTTACGGTTCTTTTACTGCCTTTTTAGAAGATGATGGAAGAACCATTTATTTATACTTACAATCACATAACAACCCTGAGTGGCCAATGAAAACACTTTGGGTTCGTAACTTAATTGATGCACCCGACGCCCGTGTGGATGAGGATTTTGATGTTGGTCTTGCTCCCGTGTTAACCAAATCAGAAATCACAGATCCAAATGCACAAACTTCTCTTACCGAAGACCAAATCCATTTTATTTGGTCAGAAGAAGGTGATGGAGTGGCATTGTTTGTGGAAGAAGAACTTCAAGCTTATCTTCCTTCTTGGTCAGGGATCAAAGGGATTCATGGATATGCAAAGTTTGCAAAAGAAGAAGCCCCTACTGCCTCTCCCCTTGGTGATCCAGAAAACGGAGTGATTGCCGAACGAGTGCGGGCCAATCGAAAATTTTGGGAATCTGTTGCTGAAAAAGATCATTGGAAGAAAGCACAAAAACTGAGATTGGATTTTTTAGAATCAAAACTTGGGAAACATGAAAAGTATTGGTCTGCTGATGGCGGAAAGTATCCTTCTTTAGGAATCGCATCTTTTTTACCGAAAGAATTTCCTGGGATCAAAATCTTTTCCACGATTGGGATGAGTGTTCAAAACCAACCATCCATTGAACTCTATCATAAAGATTATGAAAACTTTTCAAGAATCGAACTCGTATTTGCCATCCAACTTCTAAAAGATACAGAAGATAAATCAGAAACATGGATCCAACATGTACTCGGAGAAATGGTAAAGTTTCCTTGGAACACAGGAATTTGGTTTGGACATTCACATACAATTCAAAATCCAAGAAAAGATCCTGACCAACTCTATCTAGACTTCAATTGGTTCGTTCTACGTAACGTCACAGACGAAATAGAGCAAGGTTCTAAGGAATCACTACCAAACCTTCACGGACTCACTACGGAGAATGGGAAACGCGCTAATTTTCTTGTATTAACACCCATCGCAACAGAAGAACGAATTTGTTTTATGCGAGAAGGTTCTGCAAAATTTTGGGAAACGTGGAAAAAAGAAGGATATAGTTTCTTTCACGACAGCGAACGAAGGATGTTAGAATTCTAATTTTCTAGATTTTAATTTTAAAAAAATCCGATTCAAACTCTAAAATCTGACCGTTACTCTAAATGATATGGCAGAGACGTATACAAAGTACTTCAATTTAGAGTTTGAACCCTTTTCTTTAGAACGAATCCTCGAAGAAAAACAAGAATCTTCCGGATTTTTCCTCTCTACCGTATTCCAAAAGCGGTTTTCAGAAGAAGTGAACCTCAAACGCCACGAAGATCAGAAACTTTGGATCCAAACCAAAAATCTTCGTTACGTTGTTTTAGATGGGATTCAGAAAATTTCTGATGAAAATGGAAGACTCGAACCAACCAATATCCTCTACTTACTTGTATTTTTTGATTTTAATTCCATCACTGAGTATGGATTCGAAGATGTTTGCAACGTTCTCATGAAACGATATGATCTCCCTTCTCTCATCTTAAAAATGCCTGATACAGACCATTTAGAGATCTGGGGCAAGGATCATTCGCGTAAAAGTTATAAAAACGTAGTGCATCCTAACATCGAATCACTGATGAAAGCACTCTTTGATTCGATCAATAAGAAGGATCATTTCCAATTTATTGGCATGGAAAGAGCCAATTCAGATAAAAAATCGGGATTTTTGATGAGTCGTAGGGGTTTTACAAAGGCAATTGCCTAAATTTCGTCTGACTTTACCTCTATAAATGAAAAAACCCGCAGGTTTTGCGGGTTCACACAATCTTACTTCGATAGTTTCGAAGGAAGAATCGAATCTAAGTTATTTCTTAGATTTTTTCTTTGCAGCTTTTTTCTTAGCGGCTTTCTTTTTTGCGGCTTTCTTTTTAGCAACCATTGTGATCGTCCTTATCTTTTGATTTCAAAACACGGCTGTCCTTGGCAAACAGAGAGTGAATTGATACGACATAATTAAATCATATCAATTTTAATGTAAAGAAATTTTATTTTTTGCATGAATTTTTATTCAAAATAAAAAACAGACTAATACACATTCTACGAAACTGTGATAACGATCTTACCAATTGTTTGTCCCGATTGAAATGTACGGAGTGCATCGTGTATCGAATCAAAGGTAAACTCATACCCAATGGTTTGTTTTGGTAGTGATAACATCATTAAATCGGAAAAATGTTTTCGAAGTTCATCAATTTCATTCCACAACCATATTAAATTGAATCCCATCACCGATTTATTGTCTGAAATCATGGATAATGGATCAATTTTTGGTCTTGTGAGGTAAGAATATGCGATGGATAACCAATTTCGGAATGAATGTGATGGTGTGAAGTTCGCACTGCCATAGGTAACAAGTCTTCCCATTGGTGCCAAGAGATCATAACTGTCGTGAAAATAACGACCACCTAAACATTCTAAAACTATTTTTAACGGATGTTCTGATAAAATTTTCCTCATCTCTTGTTTAAATTTAGGAGATCTAATGAGAAAATAATCATAACCAACGTCTTTTAAGATAGAAAACTTAACGGAATCACCAACAAGACCGATGGTAATTGCTTTTTTTTTCTTCGCAATATGTCCTGCCATGATTCCGACACCACCAGCAGCACTATGAATCAGAACATGATCTCCTTCTTTCACTTGTCCGAGTGGAACGAGTGCATAGTATGCAGTGAGTGCTTGTACCACAAATGCAGCGCCATCTTGCATCGACCAACCCTTAGGCAGAGGGAATACTGTTTTTTCTGAAATGTTTAGATGAGTTGCGTATGCGCCAAACCTTGTCACACCAAACACAGAGTCGCCGATCTCAAAATCCTTAACTTTTGGGCCTTTTTTCACGATTTTTCCTGCAAATTCCAATCCGGGAATGAAACTTTCCTTTGGAGTTGCTGAGTACAAACCATAAATTGCAAATACATCGGCAAAGTTCAGACCAATGGCTTTCACTTCAACGGTAACTTCATCACCTTCTGGTTCACTTAGTGATTCTGATTTCCTTTGCAGATGATCTAGTGATCCGGTTTTTTCAATGCGGTAGACTTCTCTTAACATAATATCTTAAAAAAAATTCTATTCCATAACGATGAAACCATTTTTCCATGGTTCCAGAGTCTGAATGAGAGAGTGCCGTGGAATTAAAACAAACCCCTTTACATACAATCCATAAAGAAATGGGAGCCAAGATGGTTCCTTTTGGCGGTTGGGACATGCCTGTGCAATATACGGGGATCATCCAAGAACATTTAACTACAAGATCCGCTGCGGGACTCTTTGATGTATCCCATATGGGTGAAATTTTTGTCACAGGGAACGAAGCCGATGTTCTTTCTTTCTTAGAATCAGTCACTTGTAACACCATCACTGGGATGAAAGTAGGCCAAGTGCAGTACAATGCAGTGGTAAATGAAAATGGTGGGCTTGTGGATGATATCACTGTTTATAAATTCAGTGATTCAAAGTATATGATTTGTTCGAATGCATCCAATTATCCAGCAGTAACAAAACATTTAGAAACATATAAAAAAGGGAACGTTACTGTTGTTGATGATAGTAAAAACTGGCATCAAATTGCATTACAAGGCCCAAAAGCAGATGAAATTTTTTCTAAGTATCTTGGTAAGGATTTAAGTTCTATCCTCTATTATCATTTTGAAGAAATGAATTGGAAAGGTGAAACCATCATCGTATCTCGCACAGGTTATACGGGAGAAGATGGATTTGAAATTTATACATCCAACACACTCGGTGTCAACATTTGGAAAGATTTGTTAGAAATTGGAAAAGATTTTGGTCTGGTTCCTGTAGGTCTTGGCGCTCGTGACACACTAAGACTTGAAGCAAAATACCCGCTGTATGGCCATGAACTGAATGCAGAATGGACTCCTGTAGAATCCGGAATCAACTTTATCGTCAAAGAAAAACCTGCCCCTTACTTGGGATATACGCGCATCATTGCGGATAAAAAGAATGGTCCCAAACGAAAAGTTGTGGGGATTCGCCTTTTAGAACCCGGTGTTTTACGAGAAAATTTCCCCATTTTCTCTGCAGATGGGAAAGAAATTGGCAAATCCACATCTGGAACCCACTCACCCAGCAGGAAAGAATCCCTAGGACTTGCCATTCTCGACACCGAATTCGCCAAAAACCAAATGGAAGTATTTGTGGAGATTCGTGGACAAAAGAAATTGGCTAAAGTAGAGACTGGTGCCTTCATCCAAGGCAGTGTCCGAAACAATCGCTAAACCGAGAGTAGAATCGAAGAGGAAAAATCATGGCAGATACACAAGCAAGAGATGGATATTATTATACTGAAAAACATGAATGGGTCAAAGTCGAAGGTGACGTGGCTCTGATTGGAATCACTGACTTTGCACAAAATGCACTAGGTGATATTGTATTCATCGACCTTCCTAAACCAGGAAAACAAATCAAATCCAAAGACAGTCTAGGAACCATTGAATCGGTCAAAGCTGCCGAAGATTTGTATTCACCCATTTCTGGTGAAGTGGTAGAAACAAATGCAAGTCTTGGTTCCAACCCAGCTGCAGTGAATGCGGAACCATTTGATACTTGGATGGTAAAATTAAAAAACATCCAAACATCCGAACTCGGAAATCTTTTATCCGCAGCGCAGTACAAAGAATACGTATCGAAATTAGATTAACAGGAGTTTTCTAAAGTGAGTTCCCAAAAGCCTACATCACCTCTCCATTCCCCTTACGAAGAAACATTAGAACCAAGTGATACCTTTCTCCGTCGCCATGTCGGTGTAACAGAAGAAACTGTTTCTTCGATGCTTAGTACCATTGGTTATAAGGCTTTGGATGATCTAATCAACGATGCGGTTCCGGAAAACATTCGGTTAAAAAAGGAACTCAACTTACCAAATCCGATTGGAGAATACGCTCTCCAAAGAGAACTTAAGAAAATTGTTTCTAAAAACAAAATCTACAGATCTTATTTAGGACTTGGTTATTATTCTTGTATCACACCTGCCGTGATCCAAAGAAATATTTTGGAAAATCCAGGTTGGTATACGGCTTACACTCCTTACCAAGCAGAAATTGCCCAAGGTCGTATGGAAGCCCTCATCAACTTCCAAACCATGATCACTGATTTAACAGGAATGGAAATTGCCAATGCATCTCTTCTAGATGAAGGGACAGCTGCGGCAGAAGCCATGAACATGCTTTTCTCTTTAAAAGAAGATTCACAAGGAAAATCATTCTTTGTATCACAATCGGTTCATCCACAAACATTGGATGTGATCCGTACTCGTGCGATTCCACTCGGAATCAATATTGTTGTTGGTTCATTTAAAAAGATGGTTCCTTCCAATGATTTTTTTGGAGCGATAGTACAATATCCTTCTACTGATGGAACCATTTACGACTTTAGTGAATTTATAGAAAACCTCCACAAAGTGGGAGGAAAAACCGTTGTTGCTGCTGATCTATTAGCACTTACCATTTTAAAAGCACCTGGTGAGATGAATGCCGACGTGGTTGTAGGAACCACACAACGATTTGGATTGCCACTTGGATTTGGTGGTCCACATGCCGGATACTTTGCTACCAAAGAAGAATACAAACGAAATATGCCAGGCCGCCTCATTGGAGTATCCAAAGATTCGCAAGGAAAACCTGGTTACCGCCTAAGCCTTCAAACACGAGAACAACACATACGCCGCGACAAAGCAACTTCTAACATTTGTACAGCGCAAGTGTTACTTGCTGTTTTATCTTCTATGTATGCAGTTTATCATGGGCCAAAAGGTTTAAAACAAATTGCATCACGAGTCCACCGGATGACAACGATCCTTGCCACTGGTCTTGAAAAACTCGGATACAAAATTATTTCTAATCCTTACTTTGATACCATTCGTGTGGAATTGTCTAAAATTTCCTCTGCAGAGATCATTCACTATGCAGAAGAAAGAGAAATCAATATCAGACAGGTTTCTGGTCATGTGATCAGCATCTCTTTAGATGAAACAACAAACCTAAAAGATATAAACGACCTTCTTGAAATTTTTAATGAAAACAAGGCGCTTCATTTTCCACTAGAAGATCTAACTAAAAAAGAAGAATGGAAAATTCCTGAATTATTAGAAAGAAAATCACAATATCTGACTCATCCTGTCTTCAACAGTTTCCATACAGAAACAGAAATGTTAAGATACATTCGTAGGCTGGAATCAAAAGATTTATCTCTGACTACATCCATGATTGCACTTGGTTCCTGTACCATGAAACTCAATGCATCGACTGAGATGTATCCTGTTACTTGGCCTGAACTTTCTAATATCCATCCTTTTGTTCCTGAAAACCAAACAGAAGGATATAGAACACTTTTTAGCCAATTAGAAAAATGGCTTTGTGAAATCACTGGGTTTGCTGAGGTTTCTCTCCAACCTAACGCTGGTTCGCAAGGAGAATATGCAGGTTTACTTGCCATTCGAAACTACCACCAAAGCCGTAATGATATGCATAGAGACATTTGTCTCATTCCTATTTCTGCCCACGGAACGAATCCCGCCTCCGCAGTGATGGCTGGGTTCAAAGTGGTTCCAGTGAATTGTGATTCCAATGGAAACATCGATGTAGATGACCTAAAGAAAAAAGCAACCGAATACAAAAACAGTTTAGGTGCCCTTATGGTAACCTATCCTTCCACACATGGTGTGTTTGAAGCTTCCATCAAAGAAATTTGCCAAACCATCCATGACAATGGTGGGCAAGTGTATATGGATGGAGCCAATATGAATGCACAAGTAGGTCTCACAAGACCTGGCGATATTGGTGCTGATGTTTGTCATTTAAACCTTCATAAAACTTTTTGTATTCCACACGGTGGTGGTGGGCCAGGTGTTGGACCAATCGGTGTTGCCGAACACTTAGCACCTTTCCTTCCTGGGCATAGCCTTGTAGAAAATGGATCAAATAACAGCCAGTGGGCGGTCTCTGCTGCTCCTTGGGGATCTGCATCCATCATTGTGATTTCTTGGGCATACATTGCCATGCTCGGATTTGAAGGATTACAATTTGCTACAAAGATTGCCATTCTCAATGCAAACTACATTGCTAAAAAATTAGAATCTTCCTTCCCAGTTTTATATCGTGGAAACAAAGGTCTTGTAGCTCACGAGTGTATTTTGGATATGCGTGGATTTAAAAAAGGCAGTGGTGTAGAAGTAGAAGATATCGCCAAACGACTGATTGACTACGGATTCCATTCGCCTACCATGTCCTTCCCTGTTCCTGGAACTCTTATGGTAGAACCTACAGAATCAGAATCAAAAGAAGAACTCGACAGGTTCATTGATTCTATGTTAGCGATTGCAAAAGAAATCAGTGATATTGAATCTGGTGTTCTTTCTAAAGAAGATAACCCTCTTAAAAATTCTCCTCACACGGCAGATATGGTCATTAGTGATTCTTGGAACCATTCCTATCCAAGAGAACGAGCGGCTTACCCATTACCTTGGTTACGCACACGTAAATTTTGGCCAAGTGTTGGTCGCGTGGACAATGTGTACGGAGATCGCAACCTGGTTTGTTCTTGTATTCCCATGGAAGACTACGCGGTTTAGAAAATTAAGGAAAAGAGAAACCAATGTTTTATGAAAAACATGTTTTTGTCTGTGAAAACCAAAGGGCACCCGGCGAACGGGTGTCTTGCGGAAACCAAGGTTCCATCGAACTATTAAAACTCCTCAAACAAAAAGCTGCCAAAGCAGGAATCGAATACAAGTTTCGAGTTCAAAAATCTGGCTGTTTGGATCGTTGTGAACTTGGGCCCATCCAAGTTTCTTACCCGGAAGGGAAATGGTTTGCTATGAAAACCGAAGCCGATGTAGAAACTATTTTACAATATTATCTGAAAACCAACCAACCAGAAAAATACAAACACCTAGTCGTTGCAGATGATGCAGTGGCGGAAGAGAAATAGAGAAAGTGGATTCAGGTTAAGGATTATTTTATCTGATTTTTACTGAACAAAACCAATCTCCATTCCAAACAAAAAACAGAGATTGGATTTCTATTTATAATCATTCGGTTGGGTAAAGTTTGTCTCTATAGATATCATTAACAAAATTGTCTGGAACATTTTGATTTGTAATATAATTCAATCTTCTGAATGGCATTACAAAAAGTAGTAACCCTTGTCTAACTTCAATGACATCGTTTTCATAAGTATATCTCTTAATTTCTTTTCCCTGATTGAATGCAACGAATTCAGTTTTTCCGTTTATCTCTCCGAAAATGGGAAACATTGTACCGGAAAGGACAAAAAGAGTGGCAGTCAAATAGAGAGAAACATTTGGTTGCACTCTAGTAGTTACTTCAATATTGACTAAATTTTTACTTTTAATTTTGCTAACATCATCAAGACCATCCACGTAAACAGTAAACTTGTTTATGCAATTACAGCCAGCAATGATATTTGTAAATACTTGTTTATTCGCTTGATGAACTGCATAACTGACTTCCGAACGTTCATTAATTGCGTTGTAGTGGTTAAAATATAGTATGAAATCTACGTTCGCGATTTTTTTATCAATTTTTGCAGGATTATATGCAGGGTAATCGTTTTTTAAGTAAGTAATACACTGACTTAGAAAACTCATAAGAAAGACTAAACCTATTATTTTGAGATATTTCATTTTGTACCTTTATTTGTTTTTACTTAAAAGATTGGTAAATTTCGAAAGAGTCAAGATTTTAATTCTGAAATGAATTTTATTCCTTTCTGTTTTAATGGGAAACATGCTTCCCCAAATTGGGAAAGCAATTCCAACGAATCGAAATATGCTCGCCCTAAATCTAACACCGAGCATTAAAGAGAATGCATTTCTTAACAGTTAGCACAAGTTAAACGAATTTTTGAAAACTAACGAAGGATTGATTTCAAATCTAAATTTATTTTATACATAACTTTTTTCATTAGCATAGGATGTATTTTTGAGGAAGTAGTTAGGTTGTAATACAAACCAATATAATTGGTCTCATTTTCAAGGTAACTATTATTGAAAATAACTCCTCCTGATTTATTTTTAATTATAATTTCTAGATTTAAAATACACTCTGTCTTAAAAATCGGCGCGCCAAAATACCACGTAAATACTCCAAAAAGTCCCAATCCATACGTAGTATTATATCTATTACATGTATAGGTATTAATTTTTCCAAAAATATTGAAATCTTCATTATCGGAAGTATTTTCAGAAATAAAGATCTTTTTAAACTGATATTGGTTAGCCAATTCTTTTTTGATAATATCAGCTATATAGTATTTGATCGGTGAATTTACGCTTAATGTATCTGCCTCAGGAAAATTCAATTTGGCTCCAGCTGAAAAAACCAAAGGGATCATGGCAAGTATTGAATCATCCTTATTTTCACCTTTTCTAAGGTCTTCAAAGATAAAAATTTTTGCCGTTTTATTTATACTAATTTTATCATAATCAAGATGATTTAATTCGTAGTTTTCTATTGGAATTGTCATACACGAAAGTGTGGTAAGCAAAATCGCGATGTATTTTAATTGGTTTATCATTTTATTTGCCCTAGATTATATTTTTTCGATCCCGAATAATGAATATTATGTGACTTTAATTTGCCTAGTATTTAACTACATCACATCCTATAAATTTTGAATATTCCAATATAGATTCTAGACTTTTATTGACTTCGCTTGGTAGCTCTAGGCGTAGCAGACTTCCACTTTTAGTAATTATTGAGATATTTGTCTTCGAAATTACTTCTAGTTGTCCGTTTTCAAGTCTCAATAAATCAATGGAATAGTCTTTATGAAATGCGAAAAAAGATTCTAACAGAAGTATGTTACTTGTGTCATGAATAAATTCATCAAATGGTAGGAAAAAAGAATTATCATAATTCTTGTGAAACAAATTATATAAGTGCTCAGGGCAAGATACGTTCCCAAATTGGACTTTGTCTTTATAGTCTATTGAATCGCAGAAGTCATATTGGTCTAAAACAAACGAAAAGTAGGATTCAGAACATAGTTTTGGATATTTTTGTTTAAAATTTTCGCAAACTTCCAAAGGTAAAGTGACGGAATTTGATTCACATTTAAAAATATAAATAGGTTCAAATGATTTATCGGAAAGTATTGACTTTGAGATTTTCAATTCATTAATTACCGATGCTTTTTCTCTTATGTAATAAGCGTTACCAACAGTATATATAAATAGAATAGTATAGATTATTATGAGAAAGGATACTAGGATTATTGTAAGTTTGTATATCTTTTGTTTCATTTAAGTAATGTCGTAAAACGGACTAGCGGAGACGTGAGTGAATATTTTTTCATATAAATTCAAATAGGATATTTTTTCCCATCATAAATAAAATAGTGAAGGTATCTTAGCGCATCAATACAATGTTTTCCCCAATGATGGAGAAAACTCCATTTTAAAGTCCAAAGACCATCTTCAACAATTTCGTTACTTTCTAGTGATTCAATTTTGGTTATTTGAGTTTTTAAATCACGATAGATATCTGACATGTCATCATCTAGCCAACCTTGAACTGGCATCTTGTCTTCTTCTCTCCATCCTAAACTAGGTACACCATTAGTTTCAGAGTATGTAGGATCAAAAATTTCCCAATACAAAGAACCCTCTTTTAAATTTGAAATCAGTGAACAATTTAAATTTTTGAAATATTTATCGTCATCTAGGTTATTTTCATCATTAAAGTGATTTAAAGGAATTGAATCAAATAAGTGACCAGATAAATATAAATTAATTAAGTTTTCATGTAATTTAGGATAAAAGTCAGTTAGAGGGATATTTTGATTTTCCAATAATTCAATAAAACTCTTTGCATTTAACAACATCGTTTTTGTTGTTTCTTTTTTTAAAAAGCCAAGTATTTCACCCGATATCTTATTCATTTTTAACTAAACTATTAATTTTTACTAATGCAATTATGCGAATGTCAGCAATTCTAAAATTCGATTTTAGTTTTTTCACCTTCGACAGTCACTTCATATATTACGTATAAATCACCTTCTTTTTCAATTGAATAACTGTTTCCATAGAGGGTGTTTGAATATATATTTTTGAAATCACCATTTCCAAGAACGTCAAAAATGACTAATGTGTCAGTGTCGCAACATCCTCCATTAACAATTAATTTTTCTCCTTGTAAATTTGCAATAGAACCTAAATAAACATTCTGGTAATTTATACTTTTAACATTATCTTCATTATCAAATATTTTCCATGAATTTTTTGTCTTTATCCAAAGTTGAGAACCATTAACGATATCACTTGAAGAATCAAATCCTAAATGATGAACCAAAACAAGATTATCTTTTATTCTATTAAATTTTAGATTGGTTTTGGTATTTTTAATAAATGAAATGATTTTTGGTATATCACTTTCTACATATGAAGTCTTTTCGCCTCTAATTCTATCAATTACGAATCTTTGATAGTGGAAAGAGGCAATATCTTCTAACAATTTTCCTTCTTCTGTTAATAAATCTTCTTCCTTTATATACTCTTTTAACCATTCTACATGGAAAGTCGGGCTAGAGCTTGCAATGGTTTTCTTACAATTATTAAATATTGTAAATACAATCAATGTAAGAATGAATATTATTGGAATCTTTTTTGTCATATATACTTTCCTTATTTTTTTACTGACTTCCGCATAACGAACTTGGGGAGACGACGTTCGGCGTTAGAGAGGGGAGCTACAGTTCTCCTTTTATTAGTTTTTCTATTTTATCTTTTGGCGATTTATAATCATTGTCATCGAAACCTTTAGAATTCATTTGCATTTTTAATTTTTCAAAATTTAATCCACTGCATGGTCCAGAAGGATTTGAATTGTTTATTCCCGCCATCCAATTACATGCCATTTTGAAATATCCGCTGGCATTTGGATGAATGCCGTCTTGAGAGTAATCATTTTGATCATTTAAGAGGTTAAACATATTTACTAACCTGACTCTAGCTTTTATAATTGGCGGTAGAGCGTTATATTTACTATCAATAAGACTATTGTATAATTGTATTTGCGAATTTAGATTTGAAAACAGTTGATTAATGGATGAAATTTGAATTATTTTAGCAACAACAACTGTAGTATTTGTATTTGCTGCTAGAATGTTATTAATAATAATAAATAGGTTATTTGCAGCGGTTTCGTAAGACTTATTTTGTAGAATGTCATTTGTACCAACATGTAATAATGTAAAGTTGGAAAAACTAGCGAAGGTTGAGATTTGAATTAGCTGGTCAGTTCGATAACCTGGATAACCATCATGAGTTTGAGTATTAGTTATCCATTGTAAATAATAGGAACCACCGCTTTGGTAACCTTCAGTAGTAAAATATAATCCTAAACCTTGAGTAGCAAGTAAAGTCAACCATCCTCTATATCCACCTCCAGCCAAAGCAGGAGGCATACAAAGTTGTTGGTTAATTTGTGAAACGTAACAATAACCCCAATCAGAAAAACCAACACCATAAGTGATAGAATCACCGAAAGGTCGAATAAGAATGGGCTGTAACGATTGTGCAGTTAAACTAGTGACGTTTGAATAGATGACTAGTAGACCTGCAAATAAGATTTTCTTAATATTTTCTTTCATATTTTTCTCTTTTTTAAAATTTAATCCGACGAATGTCGTATAACACTTTTTAAATGTCTATGCTAGTCATATAAGTTTCTGGCCGACAAAACAACATTCCATTCGCATTCATTTCTTGAATCATTCATAATTCCCGTCTTCGATATTGCCAATTTAAAGAATTACCATACCAAATACCTAACAATTGTTTATGCATATCTCATAAGCTTACAAGCATTTTTCGTCAATGTTGATTGGGATATATCTTTTAAGAATCTAACACTAAACGTTTAGTGTTGCTTCAATCTTGAAGTTACATTCCTTTTCGAAACTATGAACTTTCCGAGAGATTTTTTTTGTTTGGGGAAGATCTGCTCGCGAAACTGAGTAGGTGTGATAGAAGGTAGTCATTGGGAGGCGGGTCTAGTTCCCCACCCTCAATCGGGCGGGGATACCAATATCCAATCCTGTACCCCCACCCCCCATCCAAAACCCACAAATCTCCCTTGACAAAATCTACCACTCCCCCCAATTTAACCAAAAGGTTAATTAGCTATATGGTTAAATTACTAGAATCCGAAGAAACTTTAAATGCAACTTTCCAAGCATTGGCAGACCCCACCCGCCGAAAGATCCTCATGCAACTGGTCTCAGGAGAGGCCACAGTGATACAACTGGCAGAACCTTTTCAGATGAGTTTACCTGGAATTTCTAAACACCTAAAAGTCCTGGAAAAAGCAGGGTTAATCGAAAAAGGTAAGGCAGCCCAATTCCGACCTTGTCGGTTGAAGGTGGAAGCACTCAAAGAAGCCAATGATTGGTTAGAACAATACAAGAAGTTATGGGAAGAACGATTGGATCGTTTGGATGCCTACTTAATAGAATTACAAAAATCAAAAGGGAAAAACTGAAATGTTTAAATCAGAATCAATTCTTACATTAGAAGAAAATATAGTTCGTATCGAACGAATGTTTGATGCTCCAATCCAATTAGTTTGGGAAGTCTGGACAAACCCTTTGCACATTTCAAAATGGTGGGGTCCAAAAGGATTCACAAACCCTACTGTCGAATTTGATTTTAAAGTGGGTGGATCGTATAGAATTGTTATGCGATCTCCTGATGGAGTGGATTACCCTGTCATTGGTAAATTTTTAGAAATCAATCCTTTTCAAAGTTTTGTGATTAGTGATTTGGTAGATGAACATCCGGAAGAATGGGTAAATGATATTCAGAAATTAACAGGACCCATTAGTAACAAAGAACTTTTAAACTCAACATTAAAAGTTCTATTCGAAGAAACTGATGGTAAAACAAAAGTCACTCTTCTTACTGAATTTGCAAACAATCAAATTCGTGATGGCTTTGCAAATTCTGGAATGAAAGAAGGTTGGTCAGAAAGTTTTGAAAAGTTAGATGAAAATGCCCTGCCAAAATCCAACGAAATTTATATAGAAAAAACTTTAAACCATCCACAAGAATTAGTATTCAATGCATTTGCGGATTCCGAATCCGTAGGACAATGGTGGGGGCCTAACGGGTTCAAAACCACTACACAATCAAAAGACTTTCGCGTTGGTGGAAAATGGATTTTTAATATGCTTGGACCAGACGGGACAAACTACCCAAATGTAATCGAATATAAAGAAATCAGAAAATTCGATTACATGGAATACACACATGGATCAGGCAATATAAATAAAA
Organism: Leptospira noumeaensis; assembly: GCF_004770765.1. NCBI lineage: Bacteria > Pseudomonadati > Spirochaetota > Leptospiria > Leptospirales > Leptospiraceae > Leptospira > Leptospira noumeaensis. Next base: position 376,426 of record NZ_RQFK01000026.1, read on the forward strand.
AAGATGATTTTTTAGTGAAGATATTTCTTATAGTTCTCGAACCGAACCGTACAATCATTAAGATGCAAATGACTTTTTCTGATACAAACGTTCGAAATGCGAAGTTAGGTATTGGGGCAATAGAAGGTGGGAAAGAAACACTTTCAAGACTCAATCTATATTTAGATAAGAAAGGTAATTCTTAATCAATCACTCATTTTAAGAAGGATTTAATTAAAGAAATTTTTTTCCAATTTTCAATATAAGGTCAAAAATCAATTTCGTTGAACCAAACAACCGATTTTAAAGGAAATTTATCGATATGTTAAAAAGTTTTATCGCCGTTCTCGCTGGATTCTTTTCCAACGTGATACTTTCCGTCTTAATGGATACAATTCTAAAAATTTTGGGAATCATACCTTATGACAATTTATTCGTATCAACACCTCTGGTTTTATTTGTGTTAGGTTATCGAATTGTATTTAGTATCTTTGGTTGTTACTTAACAGCAAAATTAGCACCAAAAAATCCAATGTTTCACTCTTTTGTTTTGGGTGGGATTGGACTTGTATTAGGAATTACTGGAGCCGTTTTTGCCGGCCATTTGGGGCCTTGGTGGTATGCTTGGTCTCTCGTAATCCTAACTCTACCAATTTCTTACTTAGGCGGTAAAATTTATCTATGGCAGGAAAATTCAAAATGACCAGCGCTAGTTTATGGAATGATTTAAAGAAGGCTCTTGCCGGTTCAGAAGAAGACTATACAGAAGTTAGCATTCGTAAGGCGCTATTTCTCCTTTCAGTACCGATGGTATTGGAACTTGTATTAGAATCTGTATTTGCTGTTGTAGATATATACTTTGTAAGTGCTTTAGGTGCTTCCGCCGTTGCAACAGTAGGTCTTACGGAAACTTATTTATTCCTATTGTATTCTGTAGCAATGGGTCTTTCCTTTTCTGTCACAGCAATTGTTGCAAGAAGGATTGGCGAAAAGGAAAAAGATAAAGCAGGAATTGCAGCAGTCCAATCCATTTGGATCGCGATCATTGCATCTTTTCCCTTTGCCATAGCCGGTATCTTTTTCTCAAAAGAACTTTTGGCACTCATGGGTGGAGATGAATGGGTAATTACAGAAGGTTATCGCTATATGCAATGGATGTTAGGCGGAAATATCGTAATTGTTCTATTATTTCTCATCAATGCAGTATTTCGTGGTGCGGGCGATGCCGCAATTTCCATGAGAGTATTGTGGATTTCTAATGGACTAAACATAATTTTAGATCCTATTTTGATTTTTGGATGGGGCCCCATTCCTGCATACGGAATCACAGGTGCAGCCATTGCCACAAACTTAGGACGTGGTATAGGTGTATTGTTTCAATTATGGTTATTATTCCAAGGTGGAAAACACATTCGAATTCTTAAGTCTCATCTAAAAATTGAATGGGAGACAATCCAAGGTTTATTAAAAACTTCTCTTGGTGGGATTGGCCAGATGATTGTGGGAATGACATCATGGATTTTTATTATGAGAATCCTTTCCGAGTTTGGAAGCCAAACCGTTGCAGGAGCAACAATAGCAATGCGAACCATGATGTTCACCATGATGCCTTCTTGGGGAATGTCCAATGCAGTGGCAACCTTAGTGGGCCAAAACCTTGGAGCTGGAAAACCAGAGCGCGCAGAACAATCCGTATGGTTTACAGGATTCTGTAACATGGGTTATTTGATCATTGTTGCGATTCTTTATTACTTCTACGGTGAAAATTTAATTGCGATCTTTACTAATGATAAAGAAGTAATTCACATTGGTGGAGAATGGTTACAAATTGTATCCTATTCGTATTTTATTTACGCTTGGTGGATGGCAGCTGGGCAGGCATTTAATGGCGCAGGTGATACCATCACTCCCACAAAAATCAATGTAGTTTTCTTTTGGATCATTCAAATCCCATTGGCTTATATATTAGGAAAACATTTAGCATTTGGTCCTACTGGAGTTTTCTGGGCGATAATGATTTCAGAAACTTCTGTTGGTGTATTTACGCTTTGGTTGTTCACTAAGGGAAGTTGGAAACAAGCGAAGGTTTAGAAAGTTGAAACCGATGAAAGCAACGATTCCTAAATCAATCGATGAATATATAGAAAATTTTCCGAAGGATGTTCAAATCATCCTTCAGAAAATTCGAAGTACAATTCAAAAAGAAGCACCAGAAGCAAAGGAAACCATCAGTTACGCAATGCCAACATTTGCGTTGAATGGAAATTTAGTTCATTTTGCAGCATATGCAAAACATATAGGTTTTTATGCTCTTCCTTCAGGGAACATTGCCTTCCAAAAAGAAATTTCAAAATATAAATTTGGAAAAGGTTCCATTCAATTTCCGTTAAGTGAACCGATTCCCTATGATTTGATCAAAAAAATTGTTAAATTTAGAGTTGCTGAGAATTTAGAAAAAACTAAGAAAAAAGCTCAAAAAAAAAAAACTACCCATCCCCAAAAAACGATCTCGAAAAAATGATGAAAGATGAGTTATTAGTTTTACGCTGTTACTACTTTCTTTTTTAAACACGAGGATCCGAAATGGAGTCTGAAAACAAAAGCATACTTTATTTATGGAATAGCCGCGTAATGTTTGCAACAAACAACATGCAGACTGATTTTCATTCCCATTATGCTGCCACACTCGCCATTTCGCTCGAAAAAGAAATCATGATCGAAACACATTTGGGTAAACAATTTTACCGAGTAGCACTTGTTGGCCCAAACACCCATCACAGAACCATTTCTCCTGGAGTGGAAATGGTGGCATTACTGATAGATCCAGAAACTTACGAATTTGGTTCTATCTCAAAACATATATCTTCAGGTGAAGTCAAACGTTTAGACATCCAAAATTTTTTACCCTTAATGGATTCTCTTAAAGCACTGTATTATGGTGATTTAAATGATACTGAAGCCACCAAACTTCAATTAAACTTACTTCGTACGGTTTATCCATTTGATACCTTAGAAACAAGTATTGATCCAAGAATTCAAAAAATTGCTCAAAAAATTAGAATGGAAATTCCGAATAGCATTCGGATGAAAGAAATTGGAAAAGATTTTTCCATTTCAGAAGATAGATTGATTCGATTGTTTAAAGAAAACTTAGGTATTCCACTGCGAAGGTATTTGTTATGGGTGAGAATTCTACGAGCAGTCAAAGAATTAAAAGCAGGCAATAATCTGACTGACGCGGCTCATGCAGCAGGTTTTTCCGATTCGGCTCATTTTTCCAGAACATTCAAAGAAAATTTTGGATTTATCCCTTCTTTATTTTTTGGACATCTCAAAACAGCAGAAGTTCGCTTCTGTGAACCAAACGAAATTCTTTAATAATTTTTAATAATACCGGAATCATTCAAGCAGAGATATTTATAATTTGTTATTCTCTTTTTCTACCAAGGAAAAGAAAAACCAATGCCCTTAACCAAAGAAAGAGGATTGTTTTCCAAACTCTCCTCGAAATTTTCAAAATTAAATTCTGAATCAATCAGAATTCCTACACCAGAACAGAAAGCCGGCTTTTTAAAAGCTCAAAAACTTGCTTATGATTGTGTTACCACAGTTGAAAAACAATTGGTTCCCGGTTGGACAGAAAAACAAACCGCCAAACGTATGGATGAATTTTTACGGGATCATGGGGTTAAAGTATTTTTACATAGACCTTTTGCTTGGTTCGGCGAACACGCAAGATTCGATGGATACAAACGTTTCACTCAATTCCATCCTGGCAAAAAAATCTTAAAGGAAGAAGAATCTTTTATTCTAGACGTTTCACCTGTGGTAGATGGTTACATCGGCGATATTGGATATTCATCATCGCTAATCAAAAATTCTGAACTCGATAAAGGTATGGATTATCTATTACAACTTCGAAATGAAATTCCAAACTATTTTAGTTCACCTATGACTCCTTCTGAAATTTGGTGGAAAATTGATTCCGATGCAAAAAATGCCGGATTCGATAATGTACATGCATTGTATCCTTTTGCAGTACTAGGCCATCGTGTTTATAAAGTAAACCTTCCCAATATTTCCTTTCCTTTGTTGCCAATTAGTTTTGCAAGTTGGTTTAGTTTACAAGGATCTTACGAATTTCTATCACACAAAGTTTTGCCAGAACTCTTAACTCCTGATCATGAAGGAGATAAAGTTGGACTTTGGGCCATCGAACCACATTTAGGAAGAGGGAAAACTGGTTTTAAATTTGAAGAAATCTTAGTAGTGGAAAAAGACAAAGCCTATTGGTTAGACGACGATGTCCCACATGTAAACAAATACAAAACACAAAAGGAAACAATATGAAATTTTTATTTTCTATAAACTCTATCTATTTAATTATCTTTTTTCTATTCATTGGATGTAATTCCGGTAATATCAAAATTGGTGCAGCCTATAAACTAGGAAAAGTTCCTGATTCAATTCTAGAAGTAAACCAACCAGATCCCTTTTTGAACCATTTAAAAATCGACTTTCCTGAGTTACCTGGTCATGACGATCTTATCTTCGATAACAAAAATCAAATTGCTTATGCTTCCGGAATGGATGGATGGATTTGGAAATTAGATTTCAAAACAAAATCAGCAGAAGCTTGGGTAAAACCACCGGTGAATCCAGCCGGATTACAATTTTCAAACAAATCCAATGAATCCATACTCGCTTGTGCTTCAAGACTTGGTGGAGTTAATTATGAAGCAAACAATCGTGTTGGTTTATATGAAATTAATATCAAAACAAAATCAGTGGTTCCGCTTTTACTAAACCTACCTAATTTAGAAAAATCAGATTTTGAAACAGTTTATCCAGAAACAAAAAGACCGACCTTCTCTCTTCGAAATTTAAACGAATCCAATTCAAGAGCCTTCTCCCTATGTAATGATCTCGCCGTATCTAAAGATGGAAATCGAATTTATATTTCCGAACCATTTGAAAGACCTAATGCAGCAATGGGAAGTGGTGCCGTTCCCGAGGCGATTGGACTTTATCCTCATGGAAAACTTTGGATGTATGATAGAAAACAAAATACAGTTTCTCTCATCATGAGTGGATTTACTTTTGTTGATGGCATCGTCATTGCCGATCATTCCTCTTCTAAAGAAGAATCAGTCATCATCACGGAAACAACAAAGTTCAGAATTATCAAAGCAAACATCAGTGGCAAACAAGAAGGAACATTTGAAATTTTATTCGAAAATCTTCCGGGACTTGCGGATGGTTTAGAAAGAGATTCATTAGGTAGAATTTGGGTTGGGATCATCAAACCTCGTTCGGGTCTTATTAATTTTGTTCATAACAACCCGTGGCTAAAACCATTGTTATTATCGATTCCCCAACAAATCCTTCCCATCGCCAAAAAAACAGGGATTCTACTACTTGATCCATCCGGTAAAAAAGCTCTATATTATTCAATGCATGATGGTTCCAAAATCAAAGATATCTCCGTGGCAGTTCCCAATTTGAATTCTCTTTATTTTCCATCCTTTGACGCAACCTCTAGAGGATTATATTCCATCCCTACCGATAGTTTAAAGTTAGGTGACAACTAAAATGAAAAAAAATATTATAAACTCTTCTTCATTCCATAACTATAGAAACTCAAGTCCGATCGTTATATTCTTTGTATGTTTGATTTTATTTTCTTGCAGAACACCAGAAGAATATTTTAAAAATCAAATCAAAGGCCCTGTTGATCTTCCTTACAATCCTTCCATAGAATCAATCAAATCTGAAGGTGATCCCATCAAACAAAATATAACAATTAGTGGATCAAATTTACCGGCGCAGGATGAAATCCTTCTCCAGGAAGATTTAGGCAGAGCCTTTGTCGCTTCGATTGATGGATGGATTTGGAAAGTTGATCTAACCACTAACCTAGCGGAACCATTTGTGAAAACTCCGCTTCTACCTGGTGGTATGGTGTTTCATCCAAAAAATCAAGATATCATTTATATGTGTTTGTCACGTGGAAAACAACATGAAAGTAACCTCAACGAAACACCTGGAATTTACGAACTCACTATTTCCACAAAACAAATTCGTAAAATCGGCACACGAGTTCCCCTTGTAGACAAAACTAAAGAACCATCCAATGATCAAATTGGTATTTTTTATTCCAAAGGAAAAGAAACTAAAATCCCAATCAGCGAGTTAAATAATACTAACAGCCGCAATGTGGAAAAAGCAGACGACTTGGCGATTAGTAAAGACGGAGAAAGGATCTATTTCACAGAACCCTACGACCATCCAAATGCAATCCTTGGCGTGAGCATACAATCAAAACAAGAAGTTCTCACATTAGGACGAAATGGACATCTTTGGAAATATGATTTAAAAGATAACACCGCAAGCTTGATAGCACACCAGTATACTTACTTGGATGGAATTTTATTGGAATACTCGCAAAAAGAAAGCGAACAAGAATCCTCTATCTTACTGAATGAACTTTCAAAATCCAGACTCATTCGATTACACTTAAGCGGCGATAAATCCGGAAAAGACGAACTAGTCATCGAAGGCCTTCCTGGATTTCCCGATGGTATGGATAGAGATCCAAGCGGACGGATTTGGATTGCCATCCCCGTAGAAAGATCCAAACTCATTACTTGGTTACACAAACATCCATTTTGGAAACGTCTCGTTCTCTACATCCCTGAAAAACTACAACCCGTATCAAAAAAAACAAGTATCATCGCACTTTCACCTAACGGAACAAATCCGATATACTACTCAGTCCACGACGGAAGTTTATTTTCCTATATCATCGTTGTTGTGCCAGGAAAAGAAAAACTATACCTAGCTGTTTACCAAGATGGTTTCAAAGGATTTGTTACAATGCCATATCCTAACAATTTATAGGTGATATTTAGGTGCCTCGCAATTGGTTCGTAAACCCTTATCATTACTACAAAGCGATCCCGCTCTCCGTTCCAATCTTTCCCTTCGGGAAAGGATTTCCACTGCGATCGGTGGCGGGAAAAATTCCAATACAAACACGACTCAAATAGAGAGAAATATGAACTTTCTAGAACTAAAAATTTTTAGATTTCAGAAAGAAATTTCCTTTTTCTAAAGACTGTGATATTTGGAACTCATTGGGAGGCGGGTCTAGTTCCCCACCCTCTAATCGGGCGGGGATACTCATATCCAATCCTGTACACGCGAATACAAACACCCAAATCCCACTTGACCAAATTTTGATTTCGATTCTAATTCCACCACCTATGAAAAAAATATCCCGATTCCTTTTGATCACCTTTCTTTCCTTAGTGGGCTTTCTCGGTCTCTTGGTCACAACTATCTATACGATTAGTTCCATACGGATGAACAAAACCTACGAAGTAAAACCTGTCCCCATTCCCAAATTTACGAAACCCTTAGACATCGCCGAAGGAAAACGCCTCTACCAATCCAGAGGATGTGGTGATTGCCATGACGTAGATGGAAGTGGAAAAACATTCATTCAGGATCCAGCTATCGGAACTCTATCCGGAGCTAACTTAACAATCGGTAAAGGTGGAATTTTATCAGACAGATCTGATGAAGAACTGGCCATCGCCATCCGACATGGTGTAGGCAAAAACGGTAAGGCTTTAATATTTATGCCTTCGACCGATTTCCAAGGAATGACCAACGAAGACGTTGGAAAATTGATTTCTTATTTGCGTTCCACTCCAGCCGTTGACAAGCCGCAAGGAGATATCAAACCAGGTCCTTTAGGAAGATTTCTATTTTTGATCGGAGAAATTCCTATTTTCGTTTCTGCTGAAATCATCAAACATGACATAGTTCACTTAACAAACATTACACCTTCTGTTTCCTTAGATTACGGAAAATATGTTGCATCAACTTGTACTGGTTGTCATGGATTTAATCTAAAAGGAGGGCCGATCCAAGGTGCACCACCAGAATGGCCACCTGCTCAAGATATCAGCAAAATTGGTTTAACAAATTATACGGAGTCTAATTTTATCCAAACCATCAGAACAGGGAAACGCCCCGATGGTTCAGAAATGAAATTTCCAATGCCTTGGCAAAGTTTGGGTCAACTCACAGACACAGAACTCAAAGCACTTTGGATGTACTTACAAACAATTTAAATTTTCATTCTAACAAAATGAAAATCTAAATTATTTTTCTTTGGTAAAACTCAGTTCCGTTCCATTGTCAAAATCTTTGATGGATTGGAACTGAGCCAAAGAATTACCTTCTAATGATTTAGATAATTCAAACAAAAATCCATTTGTTTTTAAAGAATGGCTACCGGGTGTCCATGATCCTTTAAATTGCTGAATTTCCTTTTCATTTAACTTTAATTTAGCGGTAAAATCTTGTCCGTTCCCTAAAATTTCTACCCAAACCGTTTGTGGACCAGATTTTGGATTCCAATACATAGAAGACCATTTTCCCACAAAAGAAGTTGGTAATTCTTCCAATGACATAGCTCTTTTTTTCACTTGGGTTTTTGGTTCATTCCAGAATACAGATACAAAATTGGAATCTTTCGATTCAGAACCGAGTTCCGATTTCGAGCGAACTGAATACAAAAACAAATCACCTGAATTTCCGGGAAAGGTTTCACTAAAGGAATTTTTTTTAGCATCAACACCAGAAACAAATTCTAGTTTTCCTAACTTCCCTCCACCTTTCATCTGTTTGCGATAAATATAGTATTCAAAACTATCTTTTACAGAATCCCATTTCAAAGTGACAAGTTTATCCTTACCAATGGTATTTGAAACCAATTGTTTTGGTGGAGCCAAAGTCACACCACCTGCTCTTTTTGTAAGTCCAGGATCTGTTTTTCCAAACGCAACTTCACTTGGCTCTGCATAACCTAGATCATTTGCAGATATAATGGTATATAGATATGGTTTTCCATTTTGGATGGCAACATCGGTATCTGTATAACTGGTTCCTGAAATTTCAAATTGACCGGAAGGTTCTGCCCTTTCATCAAACCGATATAAAAAATATACCTTAGCGCCAGGTGCCGCATTCCAATTCAAAATAATTTTATTCGAATAATCTCCATGAGTTGCTGTTAGCTGACTCACTTGGTTCGGCAATAAATTCTGATCTGCAACATCAATCACTACAGACTCGCTCCAATCACCAGATGGTTTGGACTGCACTAAAGCAACCACACGATAAAAATTGGATTCACCAACTTTGGGAGAAGGATCTGTAAAATTTGGTATTTTACTTGTCCCTATTGTTTTCCATTTTAGAGAGGAATCTGATCGCGCAATTGAGTAACTTGTCGCCCCATCCAATGCAGACCAACTTAATTCCACATTCGGTGTCGATCCACTCACATATATCACACCAGTAAGACCGACAACTTGCCCAATACTTCCATTGGAATTTGCTTCAGCCGCAGTAAATCCTTCGACATCCAAAGATGCTAGCGACACTTCTTCCGTTCCAACAGAAAGGATACGATATACATAAGTAGAGTTAGGTGAAACTGAAATATCAGTAAAACTTGGTTTATCCGAATATCCTAAATCATAAAATTCAGATTCTTCTTTTCTTTGAATCAAATAAGCAACGGCCAAATCTTGTTGTTTCCAAGTTAAAACAATTTTTGTGTCAAACTCACCTTTTGATGCTTTAATTTCTGCTGGAGGTGCAATTGGTTTTTTTGTTGGAGTTACATTGACAATCGGAGTACTTTGTGGCGCAGGTTCATCAATAATGGCATAGGTTTCTTGTCCTACTTTGGCAAGCATTGAATAAGACACCCAACCGAATCCTTTGTCTCCCCAACTAGTTCCCCAAGAGTTCTGTAATTTAAAAGCTCCCTTTTTTCCAGATTTGGATTTTTTATCATCATCATAACCAACGATCGTCATGGCATGACCACCATAACTCTGACCACTATTTTCGTCATAAACGGCAGAACCTTTTACCTTATAAAAGGCATCATCAATGATCATCCCTACCATCACAACATTCTTGCCAGCTAACACTCGCTTTATCTCATCTGGGTTTTTATAATTTAATCTTGAGAATGATTTAATTTTGTATTTGAGAGCTTCTTTTTTAGAACTTTGAGAAGGCTGCGTGAGATAGTCTTTATCAGAATAAGGCATACTACTCCAAGGAGCGGCACCGTTAGACTTTAAGAATTCCATTGTTTTATAATAATATAAACCTTTATCTTCTCCACCATTCTGTTGGTTGTAAATAAAAGCAGGTGAAAAAACAAAGTTTCCCTTTCCGCCAGCAAAGGGAGGATCATATTCTGTGGTTTGATCTTTGTTTTTTAACAAATAAGATTTGATCGCATAACCAGTGGCCCATGCGACACAACTATTTTGCCTTCCTTGGTTTCCAACAGGAGGCATCATGGAAGATAAATCGATAGATTTTGGTAACTCTTCAAAAGAATTAAAATCTCTTTTGAGAGGGATACTATCTTGAATTTCTTTGGAACTAGGGATATAACCACAAGAAAAAGTTCCTGGTTTACAGCCGGGGGAACGAACACTACTCGGATCAAATTCTTCAGTAAAAACTGCACTCGTAAATAATAGGAATAATCCGATTATTCTCCAATTTTGATTTAAACTCATGGTTTCATCCTCTCTATGATTTGTATGATGCTTATTTTTTGTTTCTGACTTGGTTTTTTTTTATCTTCCAACATATAGTAAAACTTTGATTTGGTGGAATCGAATTTGAAAGAAACAAAATTGTAACTAACTCCAGTTATTGTCTCCTCGGGAGAAGGTTCGATCGTTAAAGAAGTAATGCCAGTATTAAAAAGTTTCTGCATCCAAGATTCGTAATTTACAGCCGATATCTCTCTCGTTTCATTGAGTATCTGTTTTCCCGCGCGTGACTGTTGCCGTGTGAGTAAAATTTTATTTTTACTCGTTACCAATCGGTAGTGTTTTCCATACCGAAATTCAGGTGCAATGGCTCCAGAACTTTCTTCCCATACAAGTTCCATGGGTTTCCAATTTCCTTTCTGATCCTTAAGAATCCAGGTTTTGGTTTGTAATTTTGTAGTTTTAGTTTGAGCAACCAGTATAAGTCCTGGAAATAAAACCAAACAAACAAAAAATAAATTTCTAAAAAAGGAAATCAAAGTGGATTGATCACATCTTGTTTCCCAAAGAAAACAAGACTTTTTTCAGCATAAAACAGTGTTCGAAAGTAGGAGAAGTGAATAGAGTTTGCAGTTCTAACTATTTCCGATTTCTGCTTTCAGCCATTTTTTCTCGCCAATTGATTTTTTCATATTTTCAATGAGAGCAACAGTAATGTTCGTATTGAGTTTTACCATATCAGGATCTTGTGCAAAAACAATCATTTCATCGATGATATAATCAATTAAGTTCTCTATCGACTTTCTTCCGGAAGGATCAGTTGCCATTGCCACCGTTGCTTGTGATATCGCAGAATAAATAGTCAAACTAATTTGTTTGGTAAGATTGGCTTGCATGTCTTTTGGCAATAAAGATATGGGTTTCATATTTGCAGAAACACGTTCTGAAACTTCTGTTACCAAATTCTGGATTAACGCTTGCAAGTTGGGATTTTGGGCCGACTTAGCAATATTTTTAATCGCCACTTTTTTTAATTCATCTCGATTTTGGTCAATGGCATTCACTAGTTGGTCAAGAGAATTTCCTGACTTCACTTCATTTTGTGTTTCTGTCAAAATTTGAATTGTAACAATGTCAGAAATTTCTTCTTTGATGATATTAGAATAATAACGTAATGTTTTACTGATCAAATCATTTCCTAAAATACGAGTGAATTGATTGGTTTGTAACATCAAATAAATTTTATAAACCCGAACCAAACGAAAAAAGCGGAATGTAGCAACAGGAATGAGTCCGAGTACATCATACCAATGATAAATCGGATATAAAAACCAAGCGATATAAGATTTATTACGAATGGCAATGAGCCAACTAATGATAAATTCAGCCAAAAAGAAAAATAGAAAAGGAGCATCTAACAACAAATAGTTATTTACGGGACTCCCATCTGAGGCAATCGCTCGGTAATAGTTCAAAGAAAAATACTCTCTAAAGTTAGCATTAAAGAATTCAATTTTTTGTTCGAGAGATCTATTTTGATCTCTCCAAAACCAAGCAAAGGCGACTACCGTTGAAGGAATCCGATCTCGATTCAAAACCGGATCTAGTTCCTGTCTTAATTTGATATCACGTGCTTTTGTTTTATGAGTTTGGTATTCATTTTTTATACCTGTTTGAATTTCAGATAAAAAATGAGTTTGTCCTGACATCGCAAAGGGATTGGTTTCTACAATCTCTAACATCCGTTTATCCATCTTTTGAAAAATCGATAAAATTTCTTTGGATTCATTTGCCTCGACACTCAAACGGTTGATAAAAGCATATTTTTCGGATAATTCACTAAGAGTTGTAATTTCATCCGTTTCTTCTAAAACACTAAAAAAATCATTGAGTTGAACTAACGTCTCTTCCACTTTTTTTCGACGGACTTGGACATCTTCAATTTGAATCGCTGACTCAAAGTTAGCGTATAAGGAATCAAACTTTTCATTGGATACTTGCGATTTTAAGGAAGTGAGAGTTTTATAAATTTCTTCTCTTGTGATTTTTCTTTGGTTCTCTCGAAAACCATCATCTCTAAGCTGAGTAAGATATTTTAAATCATCCACCAAATCAGTGTAAGCAACTGTAGTTCGATGAGTTTCAATTCCTAAAATTGATTTGTCATATAGTTTTAAAATTTCAGGAAACTTGTGAAAATAAAACGGTCGTAAACTCAAATAACTCAAATCAAAAATGATAAGGGCTAAGTTTCCAAGGACAACAAAAACCATCGTTATGTCCCAGAGTAATGGAATTCCTAGTTTGTGTTTTTTGATTAAATCCCAAGAAATCATAGAGTCACCAAAGGGTAGATGGACTACCCTTTCCTTTGTTTACATGTTACGGCGGTACTGACCTCCCACTTCGTAAAGCGCGTGAGAAATTTGCCCTAAGGACGCCACTTTCACCGTTTCCAGTAACTCTTGAAAGATATTTTCTTTCGCACGAGCGACTTGTTTTAATTTTGTAATCGCAAGCTCTGTTTTGTCTTCATTTCGTTTTTGAAACGCCTTCAAATTTCCAATTTGTTGTCTTTTCTCCTCATCTGTCGATCGAATGACTTCACCTGGAATGACAGTCGGTGATCCATTTCGATTGAGGAATGTATTTACACCAATGATCGGATATTCACCTGTATGTTTTAAAGTTTCATAATGGAGGGACTCTTCTTGAATTTTATTCCTTTGGTACATCCTCTCCATGGCACCAAGCACTCCACCTCTTTCTGTGAGTCGGTTGAATTCCGTTAAAATGGCTTCTTCCACCAAATTAGTAAGTTCTTCAATAATGAAAGCACCTTGTAATGGATTTTCATTTTTCGCAAGACCTAACTCCCGATTGATGATAAGTTGGATGGCAACAGCTCTTCGCACGGACTCTTCTGTGGGAGTTGTGATGGCTTCATCATAAGCATTCGTATGAAGGGAATTACAATTGTCATAAATAGCATATAGCGCTTGTAATGTGGTTCTTATGTCGTTAAAATCAATTTCTTGGGAGTGAAGTGATCTACCAGAAGTTTGGATGTGATACTTTAACATTTGGGAACGTTCATTGGCTCGGTATTTGAACTTCATAGCCTTCGCCCAAATCCTACGAGCCACACGCCCAATCACAGAATACTCAGGATCAATTCCATTCGAAAAAAAGAAAGAAAGGTTAGGAGCAAACTCGTTGATGTCCATTCCTCGACTTAAATAGTATTCTACATAAGTAAATCCATTGGCCAATGTGAAAGCAACTTGGGTGATGGGATTGGCGCCTGCTTCTGCGATATGATACCCGCTGATGGAAACCGAATAAAAATTGCGAACTGCATTTTGGATGAAATGGTGTTGGATGTCTCCCATCATCTTTAAGGCAAATTCAGTTGAGAAAATACAAGTGTTTTGGGCCTGGTCTTCTTTTAAAATGTCAGCTTGCACCGTGCCTCTCACTTGGGACAGGGCATCGTTTTTTAGTTTTGCATACACATCTTTCGGTAATACTTCATCACCCGTCACGCCAAGAAGCATTAGACCCAAACCATCGTTAGTTTCTGGAAGTGGCCCCCCGAAACTAGGAACCTCTTGTCCTTTAGCCGCATAAATCTTTTGGATTTGAGACTTAACTTCCTCTGTTTTCCCTTCCGCGCGAATGTATTTTTCGCAAGCCTGGTCAATCGCAGCGTTTAAGAAAAATGCAAGAACCATTGGGGCTGGCCCATTGATGGTCATGGATACAGAAGTGGAAGGATCACATAAATCAAACCCTGAATAAAGTTTTTTAGCATCATCCAGTGTGGCAACGTTCACACCAGAGTTTCCAATCTTACCGTAAATATCAGGGCGAATGTCTGGATCTTCCCCATACAATGTCACTGAGTCGAAGGCAGTTGACAGTCGTTTGGCGGGCATTCCCGAACTCAAATAATGGAAACGCCGATTGGTTCTTTCTGGCCCACCTTCTCCGGCAAACATACGAGTTGGGTCTTCCCCACTTCGTTTGTAAGGGTACACTCCCGCCGTATAAGGAAAAAAACCGGGGAAGTTTTCTTGGTAAGACCAATGCAAAATATCACCCCAATCCACAAAACGAGGAGTGGCAATTTTGGGAATTTTTAAATGGCTTAAGGATACCGTATAGTTATCAACTTTGATTTCTTTGCCACGAACAAAATAAGAATACTGTTCCTTACGAAAGGATTCAATTTTTTCAGACCATGTATCTAAAATGTTTCGTGAATCAAGTGACAATGAATCCCATAACAATTGGTATTCGGATTCTAAGTCCGTTGTTGGTTTGCCTTTTTTAGATAAAACTGAAATAGCACCTTTCAGTTGGTAGGCGGATCTTGCGATTTCCGCTTCTTTCGTGATCCAATCGGCATTCCTATCAATTTCTTCTTTGATCTCTGTGAGATACCTTACACGATCTGGAGGAAGAACAACAGAGGCTTCTCCTCCTTTTTGATTTTTCGCCGAGTTTGTTTTCCAATCTAATTGGCACTTCCCTATCACAACGCCAATCAAATGGGCATAAAGTTCATCTGTCCCTGCATCCTGGAACTGTGACGCAATGGTTCCGTACACGGGCATTGCATCGACTGGATCATTGAATAAATTACGAGATCTTTGGTATTGTTTTTTAACATCGCGCAGAGCATCGAGGGCCCCACGTTTATCAAACTTATTGATGGAGATCACATCCGCATAATCGATCATATCGATTTTTTCTAATTGGGTGGCAGCCCCATACTCCGGTGTCATCACGTATAACGAAACATCGGCGACTTCCGTAATTTCAGAATCACTTTGTCCAATTCCAGCAGTTTCAACAATGATGAGATCATAACCGGCAGACTTTAAAATTTGAATGGCACCTTTCACACTGCGATTGAGAGCAATGTTTGCTTCTCTTGTCGCAAAACTTCTCATATACACTCTTTCATTAAAAATCGAATTCATTCGAATCCGGTCTCCGAGAAGTGCTCCACCTGTTTTTCGTTTGGATGGATCCACCGAAAGAATCGCAATGGTTTTGTCTGGAAAATCATGTAGGTAGCGACGAACAAGTTCATCTGTCAAAGAAGACTTACCGGCCCCACCAGTTCCCGTAATTCCAAGCACGGGAATGTTTTTCTTTGGAGGTGGAAATTCTAAATTGATGGAATAATTTGTTTTTTCTTGCAGAAGGGAAAATTCCATTTGAGTGATGGCTTGCCCCAGTGCTAAATAATTTTTGTTTTGGATTTGAGACGCCAAATTTCCGTTAAACGATAAAGGTGTAGGGAAATCAGATTTTTTGACCACATCATTGATCATCCCTTGCAGACCAAGAGTCCTTCCTTCATCAGGGGAATAAATATGTGCCACACCGTATTTGTGTAAAACGTCAATTTCAGTTGGAAGGATGGTTCCACCTCCACCACCAAACACGCGAATGTGACTTGCCCCTTCCTTTTTTAAAAGATCAATCATGTATTGGAAATATTCCACATGCCCACCTTGGTAACTGGTGATGGCAATCCCTTGTACATCTTCCTGGATGGCACATTGGACAATCTCTTGCACACTGCGATTGTGGCCCAAGTGGATCACTTCCACCCCACTTTGTTGCAAAATCCTCCGCATGATATTGATGGAGGCGTCGTGTCCGTCAAAAAGAGAGGCCGCCGTCACAAAGCGAATTTTGTTTTTGGGGGTGTAAGTAAGAATTTCGGTGGTCATAGAGAACAACGTTCTAGAATGATTGGTGGAGATTCAATTGTAAAATGTGACGGGAATGACATAGCTTTTGAAACTATGCCATATTTTTTCGAAAGGTCGAGACTAAAGTATGGATTCCGCCTGTTTCATTAGTTCCCGCACCCGATTTTCCAGAATTTCTGTCAGTTCTTTGGCCGCTTTTTTCTCTGGGCCTGTTGGGAACTCGGAAGGAAGGATGGGTTTTCCAATCTGGTAACGAATTTTGGTTTTGAAGGCATCCCCTGTGAGGAAAGCCTTGGGTTTGGACATATTGGTCGCCCCAACGATTCCGGATGGGATGATGGGAACTCCGGCCCGGATGGCCAGTTTTGCTGCCATCGCCCGAAAGGACTGCAATTCCCCCGTTTCCGAACGAGAACCTTCTGGATAAATGGAAAGAAGTTCCCCTTCTTTCATCAGATCCACCATGTAGGTTTCCAGTTTTTCGTAGTAGTCCATGGCAGCCCGTTTGTCCATTTCCGAATCCTTAGCGGCATTCCGAATGATGGGCATACTCCCCCAATTGATCAGGTTTTTTTTTACCACACTCCCGAGAGAATTCACCAAAACCTCGATGACTGGTTTGGTTAGGCTTAATGGAGGATAACTGAAAGGAGAGTTTTTATGATTGATGATGGCCATAATCTCTTCCTGAGGATGGAAAAGTTCGTATTTGCCCAAATAAACGATCTTTCGGTCAGCAAAGGCACCTTGAACCGGAATGTCCAGATAATCGGTGTGGTTGGAGATGATGAGAGCCCCACCAGATTCGGGAATGTTTTCCGATCCGGCCACTTTGACATCGTAAATGAGTTCCAGGAGGTTACGAAGGATGGTTTTGGGAACTTCCCTGGGAATGACAAAGAGACTTTCTAAAATATCAGCGGGGTTTTGGTTAGAATCCATAGAAACATCACATATTTCAAAATAAAACTTTATGAAATCAAGTTGGATTTTCATCTTAGATGGAAATTCCTATGAAAGAACTCCTCCTAGCACAGAGCTCCCTTTGGTTTTCCTCCCTTCCCCTGGATTCTCTCCATATTTGGGATCCCAGTCTTGGAGGAATTTTCCTTACCATTTCTACGATCTGCCATTATTTGGGAGGGAGTAGTTTTTTCCTCGGCCTCATTTCCTTTGTTTATATCTACTACCGGCCAAAACTCGCTTTTGAACTTTCGCTCGGTTTACTCACTTCCGCAGTCATAATTTCTTTATTAAAATTTTATTTAGAAAGCCCAAGGCCTTTTCCTTATCCAGAAGCCTTTGATGAAAAGGCGTTTGGTTTGCCTTCTGGTCATGCGTATTCGGCGGTTGTCGTATGGGGATTATTAGCTTACCGAATTCCAAAACTTTGGTTTCGAGTTCTCTCGATCCTCATCATTCTTTTTATGCCATTTTCCAGAATGTATCTCAAAGTACATTACTTAGGTGATGTGAGTTTAGGATTTGGACTTGGTGTCATCCATTTACTCATCATCTTATTTCTCCTCGATCGATTTTATAAAAAAGATTCTGTTCCCACTTTTTTACACACAGAAAATTACCGAACCTTAAGTCTTTTGGGAATCGTAATTACTTTGTCTCCGATTGCTCTGGATTCTCCTTTTCTTTCTGTGGAACACCACCATAGTTTGTCGGGAGTACTTACGGCAAGTGGGGCCCTTGCTGGTTTTTGGCTCGGACTTCTGTTTTATCCAAGATTTAGCAAACCAGAATTTTTAAATTGGTCTCTTCCTCATTTTAATCTTTCCTTCGGTACTAAAAATTTTAACAATTTTTGGATTACGGTTCTTGTTCGATTGTTAGTTTTAGCGATAGTGATCTTTTTACTTTATGTAATCCCAGGAATTCTCATCAAAAAAACCATTTGGAAAGATGATCTGTTTCTCCGATACATTCGTTACTTAATGGTTGGATTTGCTCTTGTTTTCTTTGTTCCATTGGTTCTGCAAAAAATCCAAAAAGGAAAGTTTTTGCAAAACTAATACATGCAGAAATTAACAAAGATATTTCAAATTTTAAAACTAGAACTATTAAAAGAAGGAGTTCTCAAAAACTCTTTCTTTGTTAGTAGTTCCAAAGCTCTCTCTGCCATCACCAATTTGGTGTTTATGATTTATTCCGTAAATTTGTTAAGCAAAGCGGAAAATGGAAAACTCCAATACTTTTTAGGTTTTTTGCCAGTGGTTCTGGCAGTTGCGGAATTTGGCCTACCCAACGCACTCATCAAATACATCTCACCACTCGCAGACAAAAAAGAAAATCCTGGTGCGATACTCAACGCCTCACTTCGAATTAAGTTTTATTCATTTTTATTTTTATCTTTAGTATGTTTTGTCGCTTATATTACGAGTGATGAAAACTATTTTGTTTTATTACTTTTGTTATTCGGTGGGATCATCATCTCGTTTATTTCCTACTTCGAAAGCCTATTTGTATCTTATCGCAAATACAAATCATTGTCTCTTTGGAACCCTTTACCAAACGTAGTCAGACTTTTATTATTAATCTTTTTTTCTGAATCCAGTGCACACCCTCTCACTTACATGGATATCCTCGCAATTTTTTGTATTGCACCAATCTTCGTTTTATTTTTATTTTTTTTCTTCTTTGGAAAAGAAGAGATTTCGTTTAGCGCAGAACCAAACGAGATCAAAACCAATCAAAAAAAACTTTTACTTTTTAATCTCTGGGCCTTTGCTGCTTCTATTTGTGCCATCCTTTCCGATCGATTGGAAATTTTCTTTTTAAACCAATTCCATCCGCCAGAAATTGTAGCCGACTACGGAACCGCCTTGCAGTTGTTTAGCGGATTTGTGATTATTTTAGCTACTTTTAATTCGATTATTTTTCCAAAATTAGCAAGACTTGCCGAAACAGAAGAATTTCCCAATGTTCTAAAAAAATCTGTGTTTTTAGGTGGAATGATAGCGATTGTTTTATCACCGGGAATTTTACTCGCAGAACCCATCTTAACCTTGTTATTCGGAACAAAATACACAAATTCGATTTCTGTATTCAAAATTCTTTATCCTAATTTTTTACTCCAATTGGTTTTTGCTCCACTTGGAACAGCATTATTCGCCTTAGGATTGCCAAAACTCCTTGCGGGCCTTGCCCTTCTCCGTCTGATCTTTGGTGCTATCTTCGACTATTGGATCATTCCTGATTGGGGCGCCAATGGAGCTGCCATTTCACTCTTTCTCGGCCAGATTGTTTCTTGGTTGATTTTAACTGGTTACTTTATGGCTTACTTTCGGAAGTAACAAACTCATAGATTTTTTTATAGTTTGTTTCTAAGGTTTCCCACTCTTTTGTAGCAACCTTGTCTCCATAGAGTTTCATATAGGATTCTTTTACAGATTTTCCTTCCGCCAAAAATTCCTTTAATTTCAAAATCACCATTTTGAATTGGATGGAATCATTTTGGATGTCGTAGTCACGACTGATTTTGGTTCCCGAAGACATTTCAAACTGGCGGACAAATAATTCAGAGAGTCCTAAAATTCCATACCCTTCAGAGTTATTTTTACGAAACTCCGATCTAGTTTTTGCCCATGCAAGTAAAAACAACGAAGACTGGGGCGAATATCCACCTAACAAAGTACCATCGGGGAATTGCAATTTCTGAGAAAACCGGACAATCGCTCTTGAGAGTTCTCTCCTTCTGCGAACAGAAAATTCCGTTTTTTCTACTTCTGTCAAATAGGCAAAAATAACAGCTTCTTCCTTACTATGATCCGTCTTTTCAAAAAACCGACTCAAATCATGAGAAAAACGAGTGTCAGCTTCTCTATAAGAAAAAATAACCAACAGAAGAGGGAAAATGAGAAGAAATCCATGTCTGTATTTCAAAAGTATTTTCTTCATCCCTAAAAGTATCGGGATAGTTTCCTTTCTCTTAGTTTCTTTTTTTTCTAATCTTTTCGCAGTGTCTTATTCGGACTCCGTAATGGACGATGACCGCGCCAACCGTCAGTTTGGGCGAGTGGTAGTGAAGGAAAGGAACCAATCCATACCCGAACCATCTGACAAACCCGGATTTGGCCTCCATACAGAACTCATCGCGGGAGGAAAATTCCAATCCCAAAAAGGGGGACTGGATTCGGAAAAGGCCAATCGTTATTATTCACAAGGAATTTTAACCACACCCAGTTTATTTTATTACACAGGACAAGGTTGGAATTTAGGAATCCTAATCGCACCACGAGTTGGTGTTTCTGAAGGAAGGATCATAGATAAAGAAATAAGAACTATTTACGATTCTGAAATCACAGCCCTTGCCTCAAAAGATATTTCAGGAATCCAATTGGCTTTGGAAGTGGGTCGTGGGTTCAACCGACTCGACAGGTTTGGTTTCTTTTTTGTGGGAATGGCCAATTATGGATCTGTTTCTTTTTCTCATTCTTCCGGCTTTCGCATAACAGGAATTCACTTAAATGCAAAACCGGAATTGGAAAATTGGTCCGCACCTCCTTGGAGTGGATACAGACGAGAGATTTACGGAGGACTTCTTGGTTCCGAAAAAACTTTATTTTGGGAAGAGTTTCGTTTTTTCCATTACGTATATAATGATCCCAACCATAATACCAATGGAGAAATCCTCTCCGGCCAAAGAGTCTCCGGGCGTTATTCCTACAGTGGAATGGAATTTCAATCTAGGAAATTTTGGGAAACCTGGGCAGTCGATTTAGTTGGGATCCGTTTACTCGGAGAATCAAAATCATCTTCTTCCCCTTGGTTGGAAAAACAAACTGCAACGAATTCCTACCTAGGTTATATGTCCTTACATTCCAAAGGTGAAAAATTGAGTTTTGCTTTGGCAGGTCTTGTCACAAAAAAAGACGAAAAGGATCGATTGGATTCAAATAGCAATGGTTATGCGTCTAGTTTTGCCGAACCAAGAGTCCTCGGTGGTTATTCGTCTTTTTTATTGTATCAATCTTTGGATTTAGTAAACCCACCAGGTTTTCGTGATGTACAGACAAAAGAAAATCCTAACTTTGAAAACAAAGGGAATCGTATTTATGGAATCCAAATGGGATATGATTGGTATTCCTGGTTCAGAACTGATATTTTTTTAAATCGATCCGATTCCCTTTTAGGCAAAGGAAATGAGGTCATCGGTAAACTTAGTTTTTCATCCAACGACTACGGTAAATTATTTTCTCAGATGAGTGTTTCCTACACAGTGATGGATCCTAATGCCACAAGGGTTCTAATCACAGAACCATTTACTGAAGAATTATCCAAAAAAGAATACATTCGATTCTATGTATCTTTAGGAATTCAGTTTTAGTTGGCTTGCATCAACCGGTACCAAGTTTTGAAAAATCGAACTTCGTTGCCTTTTTCATTATAAACGATAGAATCAATATTCATTTTAGCGAGAAAAATTCCTCTTCCACTCACTAAGTTGGCTGCTGGATTCACAACGGGATTTGGAATTTGGCTAACAGCAAATCCATTTCCTTCATCACGAATGACAATGGTGACTCCTACATCATCCATAGAAATTTCAATAAAAACCGAAGAGTTGTTTTCTGCACAACGGGAATCAACTAATTTAAAATAATCTTCGTTGGCTTCCAAACATTCTTGTTTTTCCACATAACTGACACCTGCAACACCATGTTCAATAGCATTGGCAAGAAGTTCATACAATACAATTTTTATGGAAATTAAATCTTCATGAGTGGCAAGCGGAGAATTTAATATTTGTTTTACGATAAAGGCAATATAAGAATTTAATTTTTTAATTTGTGGACGAATTTTAATTTTGCAATCGTCACTAAACTGAATGATCTCTCCACTATTAAATAAAAGTGTTAGATCAACATCGGCGTTTTCAAATTTTTTGATTCGAGAACGGAGAGCTTCCATCCGGAATGGTTTTAGAAAAAAGTCTACTGCTCCCATTCTAAAAACGTCGATTGCGATTTGAATGTCACTATCACCAGTGATGACTAAAAATGGAGTTTGGTTTCCCTCGGCTCTTAGTTTCTGAATGAACTGAATTCCATTTAATTTTGGTAAGCTGATATCTGAAATGATAAGATCAAATGTATTTTGATTTGAAATCGTAAGTGCCTCTAACCCATCAGAAGCTAGAGTTACATTAAATTCATCTTTGAAGTATTCCCAGAACAATTCGCGGATTGTATCTTCGTCATCAACAAAAAGGATTTTCATAAGATAAAGTCTTAGGGTAAAGGGAACTTCAATCTATAACAATTGTAAATCTATTTTTAGATTTTAATCTTCCAAGTTGTAAGCTCGACCCAATTTATAAGTCAGCTGTAACTCTTGTTGTAAGTCCAAAATCTCCCTACGCGAGAAAAACGCTATTTTCCCACCGGAAAGCTCAAACGCATAATAGGTGGTGTCCTCCGACTGGAGTAGGGTTTTTAGTTGGCTGAGTGAAGTAATTCTTGTTCCATTTACCTTTTCCAAAACTAAATCCTGGAAATCTTGGTATCCTAGGTTCCCTTCTAGGGGGAAAACACGACTTAGGATCACGATCTTTTCCCGGACAGGATGCACCTTTTTTTGATAATAATCAGAAAGATAAACTAGCTTTTTTTCCGATTTCACCCGGTATTCGGAACCAAATTCTTTCAAATAAGCATTGGTTAAATCCGTAAAGAAAAATCCACCGGCAATCAGATACAAAGGTTTTCTATTTTTTGCTTCTTCAGGAATTAAAAAGTCATTGGAGTCATAAGCTCGTAAGTCATAATTCACAGTTTGGCTTTGAAAATTGCGATGTAGTTTTAATTGAACGTTTTCGCCTAATCCACGTAAACTGCCATCTGGTTTTCGTAAAATCAAATCATATACTTTATCGGCTCTGTCCCAATCGTCAACCTTGGACAGGGAAACTGCACCAATCTCTGTCACCAAATCACCTGGAAACAAATTGTAAGCAGGACCCACACCCGGAATCACTTCAGTTACCAGTAATGGGTTTTTAAAAGTTTTAGAATAATATTCGCGTTCCGAAGGAGTTAAATTTACATCAAAAACAAATCCTGGATGTGGAAATGCTTTTCCTTCTGTACGATAAAAAGTTTCCACATATTCTGTTGGAATTAAATATTCAGAAATAGTAACACCACATAACGTTTGATTTTTGAAGAAAAAGTTAGGTTCTTCTGATGTTTTATTTTCTAATAATACTACTTTGATAGGTGTTTTGGAAAATGGAAGGAATACATAACGAGACTTTCCTGCAACACATTGTTTATTGAAAGATTTAAAATCCAAAACCACTGGTTTAGGGAGTTTGGGAATTTCTTTTGTTTCCAAAAGTAAAAATCCAGTTTCTTCATCATAGGATTTGATTCCCAGTTTCGGAACAGAATAATCAAAAGATTCAAATTCTGCAAAAACTGGATTTTGTTTGGGAAGTGTGACTCCAAAAAAAAGTCCTTTGCCCACATAAATCAAATTTAACTTTCTAGAAAATGGTTCACCCACTAACCAAGGATTTTGGTGGCTTGTTTTTTGGAAGGTAATCCTCGATTCAATGACACGTTTGTCTTCAAACTCTTCAGCGCCAAGAGGAAGTAAGGTGGCAAAAATCGAAATAATAACTAAAATCAATTTAAAACTCTTCATAATTGGCACCATATCTTTTTTTCACACGTTGGTTCATTTGGTAAACAGACTCTGGCCGGATTACGATAGGTAAATCCATCCCCCGGAATTTTAAAACAATGAATCCTTTTTTTCCATCCTTCCAAATGGTTTTGAATTCATTTAAGTCTTTCGGAATACGTCCGTTAATTGACTCTACAACTTTGTATTTATATTTTTTATATTTTGAAGTTTCAGGATCATTGAATGTATAACTGAGTACAATATCTCGAACGGTATACCTGTACAACAAATCTTGAATGAAATAACTATAATGGTATTTTAAAGAACTATCCAAGTCCCCATCTTCCGAATGGAAAAACGATCTAGTGATGGGTTGAAATACAAACCCTGCTTGTAAAAAATAATCTTCTGTAGAATCTCGATACAAATCCAAAGCATAATTTTTTTGCAGATTCACTTCTGCATCATACTGTTTTCCGGCCCGGTAATAACTAACTATTACTTTGGAATTCAGTTGTTTGTTTTCGATCCAATCGATGATGAATTCTTTTTTGTTGGCCTGAGAAATTTCACCATCATTTGTGAGTGGTAGTCCATCCACAGCCGTTACAAAATCTTTTTCTTTTAATACTTTGGAAAAAGTAGAAGAAGGATAAATTCGATTCACAAAAATTCCGGATTGGCTTGCGGGAACCTTCATGGCTTGTTTTAAACTTTTTGGATTTCCATTTTGAAAAGTAAAACCTATGTTTGGAAATCCATCATACTTTCCGTCACCTATATCTTCTAAAAAATGTCGAATGATATCGTTTGATATCAAATAAGCAATTCCTTGTTCCAAAGTGCTAATTTGAAATACAAGGCCTACTACTTTCCCATTTTGTACGGCGGGGCCACCGGAATTTCCAGGTTGGATATTGGCATTAATTTTTAATACGTTTCGGTAATCTAACCCAGAATAGGTGTAACGATTTTTTTCAAATCGCAAAACGGAACCTTTTTCCACAGATAAACTATCAGTCCCATTCGGAAAACCAAGTAACAGAATATCCGAACCCAAATTGGGAATTCCTTCCAAAAAGGAAAGGGAATTGGTTTGTTCCGAAAAATCGGGATCGTTTACTTGTAACAAAGCCAAATCACAATCGTAACCAATATATTTAACATCTGCTAAATATTCTTTTTTAGTAAAACTACTTTTAACAAGAATGCGTTTGGCATCACGCACAACATGAGCATTGGTTAAAATGGTTTGGCCAGGCAAAACGAAACCAGATCCAAAACCAGTATACAAATTCTTTTTCATCCATGGCTGTGTTTTGTTTTCTGTATTGAATCCTTCATTACGAATGAGAACTACGGAACGAAAAATAGAATCCACAGCTGGCTCAGGATCAACTTGAGCCAAGAGAGAAAAACTCATTAAGAAAAAGAAAAAACTAAATTTTAATAATTTATTCATAATACAAAACGATTTTCTCCCAAAAGGTTTGCGTTTCGGTAATTTTTTTCAA
This sequence comes from Leptospira noumeaensis, assembly GCF_004770765.1. NCBI lineage: Bacteria > Pseudomonadati > Spirochaetota > Leptospiria > Leptospirales > Leptospiraceae > Leptospira > Leptospira noumeaensis. Next base: position 401,893 of record NZ_RQFK01000026.1, read on the forward strand.
AACCGCATTTCCTAAAACTCGGTCACCAGGTTTTGGATCTTTCCAGATTGTATTGGATGATACCAACTCACCGGATATTGTAGAAGGAACTCGGATCAAACTATAAACAGAATCACGAATGCAAGTGATTCGAAAAACATAAGAAACAGTTTGATCCCAATAAAAACTCTCATCCTTTTCGATAAATTCCAAAGGGCAAGACGAATCAAAAAACACTTCAATATTAGAAGGAACTTCTTTTCTACGTTTTGGATTTTCAGAAATGGATTTAAAATAAAATAAATTTGGATTTTGGATTGGTTTGTAAGAACTAATCTTTTGTTTTCCTTCGGCCACTACTGGGATTTGTTTTTTAGAAGGAAAATCTAGTTCCGTGTCATCAGTATTCAACTTTAATGATACGGATGAGGACTTGGATTCACTTGTCACAAGTCCTGTTTCAATTTCTAAATATTGTTTTTTTCCAATTCGATGAACAGCCCTTAACTGAAACGTATCTGGCTTCAAATGACTTTTTTGATTGGATTGGAATCGAATGAGCATAGGATCCGATTCGTTTTGACAACTGAATCGAAAATACGTTACAGAAGAAATACGTGATGCCGGTTCCACTCGACAACTTCCATCGTCCATTGGAAAACTTCGATGGTTACGAATTAGTTTTTTAATTTCTGTGGATGGTTTTCTCTCTTTCCATGCACTTACCTCTTCTTTCAGCAATTGTAAGGAAGGGTTTGTCATTGTGTGCTCTGCAAAAACAAATCCTGTCCCCAAAAGAAACAAAACCAATCCGAAGTGTATAGATAATTGCCTGATCATGGAATACCGATTATAGTGATTATCGGCTTCCCTACAGGGAAGAATCAACTGGCAGGTCATTGATTTCTTTTCTCATTATGTCTCGAACCTAGGACGAACTTTTTTTTTGGTTTTCAGACTTTCAAAAATTCGAGGGGTGGAAAAGTAATGTAAGAAATAGGAGAATACTTTTTTGAACTGGAACTTTCTTAAAACCGAAATAGAACCTGGTGACTTCCTCATCGATTGTCGTTCCCAATCAGCATATGAAGAAGAAACATTAGAAGGTGCTTACTACTATCCATTTATCAAAAAAGCATTTGGATCTGATCCAGAATCCCAAAAAAAATTGTACGGGCCAATGACTGCTGTCGTACAAGAATTCCAAAAATCAAAAAAGACTCGAATCATTGTTTTCGATGAGGGAATGGGAATGTTTTCCACTCGTATGGTTTATTTACTACGTGGAATGGGAATCAAAGATGCCTATGTTCTTGGCCAAAAATGGCCTGCCACTGGAAATAAAGCAAAAGGGGAACTAAAAGTAGAACCACCAATTGCTGATAAAGTAAAACCCATTGAAGGTGTTGTGGACAAAGCCTTTATGGAGCGAAATCTTACGAAACTCCAAATCTTTGATGCAAGAACCATGGAAGAATACGAAGGCCGATTGCCACGCCTCACTGCTCCAGAAGAAGGAACGCTCTGTGGTCGTTTGCCAGGAGCTTTTCTTTGGGATTGGAGGAACTTGTATGATGGAGAAGCCAATCTCATCGAACGTTCTCTTTTCAAAAAACGCCTGAATGGTTTTCCTTTTATGCCGGAAAGACCTACTGTGATCTACGATTACAATGGGGCTCGTTCTTGTTTACTCGCACTCATGCTTCGTGAAGCAGGTTATATCGACATCACAACCTACCAAGGTTCTTGGTTTGAATGGAGAAAGTCGAGCCTACCGAAACAAGCAGTCGCCGTATTTGGTGCCAAACAAGGTGCTGCTGCAGCTCCTCGCGTCGGTGGAGTGGATCGCAAGAAAGTTTAAAAAAGGATTTACGAAACACAAAACCATCGATCCACTTATTCCTGCCTGGAGGGGTCGATGGTATCTCGCTTATTTTTTCTCTCATTTTCAATTTTCTTTTTGGAATGTGCTTCTCGGGTCATTTCGAATCTTCCCATAGCGGAAGATTCCTTTCCCTTAACACAAAAAATCCAGTGGATTCAATCCACAAATGAATTCACATTAAGAAACCAGTCCCTCGCAAAAGACTTTATCAAACTCTCGTTAAACGAACCGTTTCTTTTGGCTTTTGCCAAAGAAACCACATCCAAATATCGGATGGCATCCTTTCAATTCAAAGAAAGTCTCCAAAAATCTTGCACAAAACAATCCATAGACGAGATCAAAAAAGAAACGGGAAAAGTCACAATCAAAGGAAAGTTAAGTGGTAACGATTGTTCTACCGATTACCAAATCATTTTTGTTCCTAAATCAGACACTGAGGTGGAATTCAAAATCACCCTTTCTGACCCCACACTCAACAGAATCCAATTCCATTACAGTTCCTCACCTGATGAAAAAATTTTTGGTCTCGGGGAACAGTTCACTTATGATGAACTCAAAGGAAAAACTCCCTTTTTGTTTACCGAAGAACAAGGTGTAGGACGCGGTGACCAACCGATCACAGCAGGAGCCAACATCATGGCTGGTGCTGGTGGAAACGCTTACACAACCTATGCACCGATCCCTCACTATATCACTTCCGACAACCGTTCTCTATTCTTTGATAACAGTGGTTATGCGAATTTTGATTTCAGTGACACCAAAAAAATCAAAGTCGAATTTTGGGATTTCCAATCGGAAAAATCTCTTACCGGAACGATTTGGATTGGATCGTCTCCCAAATCACTCATCGAAGCTTACACCAAAAAAACCGGGAGATTTCCAAAACTCCCTGATTGGGCTTATGGAACTTGGCTCGGTGTCCAAGGAGGAACAGAAAAAGTTTCTGCCATCGTGAAACAGGCAAAAGACGCCGGAAACCCTGTCACAGCACTTTGGATCCAAGACTGGTGTGGACGACGAGTCACCAATTTTGGAGACCAACTCAAATGGCGTTGGTATGCAGATGACAGTCTATATCCAGACTTTAAAAAATTTGTAAAGTCGATGAATGACCAAAACGTACAAGTGTTAGGTTATATCAATTCTTTCTTAGCTGATACCGATCCCAAAAAACCGGGAGATGATTTTACAAATCCCCTCTTAACGGAAGCAAAGTCAAAAGGATACTTGGTCAAAAATTCCAAAGGAGAGGATTACCTCATCCAAACGGTTGGGTTTCCCGCATACCTCATTGACTTAACCAATCCGGCAGCCGTTCGTTGGACCAAAGACCTGATCAAAAAAAATATGATTGGGATGGGTCTTTCGGGTTGGATGGCCGATTTTGGAGAATGGTTGCCTTATGACGCAAAATTGTATTCAGGTGTTGATGCCAAAATCTATCACAACCGTTATCCGGTAGATTGGGCCAAGGTCAACAGAGAGGCCATAAGAGAAGCTGGAATGGAAGGAAAAATTGTTTTTTTTACAAGAGCCGGTTACAGTTATTCCAATGCCCACTCCACTCTCTTTTGGGAAGGAGACCAAATGGTAAGTTTTGGAACCAATGATGGCCTTCCTTCTTCCATCATAGGACTCACAAGTTCAGGTATCAGCGGTTATGCGTTAAATCATAGTGACATTGGTGGTTACACTACTATTTCCAATCCACTCAGAAACTACCATAGATCGAAAGAACTTCTGTTACGATGGGCAGAGGCCTCTGCCTTCACAACTGTTTTCCGTACCCATGAAGGAAATAGACCTCTCAAAAATTGGCAGGTATATACGTATATAAAACCTGATGGGACCAGATCTCTGGGAGACGATGATACAATATCTTTGTTTGCAAAAATAGCAAAAATTCATTTTGCACTCAAACCATATATACAAAGTTTGGTGGAAGAAGCATCCCAAACCGGAATCCCAGTCGTCAGGCACAATTACCTTGTGGAACCCGAAGACAAAAATTTGTTAAAATACAAATACCAATTTTTCCTAGGAGATGACCTTCTTGTGGCTCCTGTGGTAGAAAGTGGGGAAATTGTTCAGGAAGTTTACCTTCCTCGTGGGAGATGGCAACACCTTTGGACAGGCACCACTTACGATGGTTATAGAAAGGTTCAAGTGCCAGCACCGATTGGAAAACCTCCTGCTTTCATCCGCATCGGTGGAAAGTCGGAAGGGCTTATCCGTTCTTCGATTAGTTCCATTCGCAATAAAGACTAAGTAGTGGAGAAAATACCCAAATGAAATTTGCACTGATTGGAGACATCCACGGTTATTGGAACAAAAATGATATCGAGTATTTTAATGCATCGGATTACGATTGTTTGTTTTTTACAGGAGACCTTCGAGGGAATCCCAAACTTGGCAAAATTTCTTTCCAAGGCCTCACCAAACGCGCGTATATGATTCCTGGGAATTGGGATGGGATGAGTCTCACCTCCATCATTGGAGAAGTGATCCAATCCAAAATCCTCATCCATTCCGGGCAAATTGGTCAAAACCGTAGGATGCGTAAACTTTCAGAACTAGTAAAACCCATTAGCCTTTTGGGATACAGTTCATTAGTTTTATCCCCTGATTTAGATTTAAGCCTCATCGTTGGACGACCTCATGCCATGGGTGGCGGCCTTAGTTTTGCACCCAATATGCAAAAAACCTATATGGTCTCTAATATGGATGCATCGATTGAAAAATACAAACGCCTGATCGATGGAACCAAGGAGAAAAACCTATTCTTTCTTTCGCATAACGGGCCTTTTGGTTTGGGTGCGGCAAAAAATTCCATGTATGGTGCCGAATTTAAAAAAGAAGGTGGGGACTGGGGAGACATGGATCTCACAGAAGCCATTAGTTACGCCAAATCCATAGGAAAAAAAGTTCCACTGGTGCTTTCGGGCCATATGCATCATTCCATTAGCAAAAAGAAAGAACGCGAAACCCACGAATACACTGGGGGAACTTTTTATGTCAACGGAGCCAAAGTCCCAAGAATCCAAGAAGGAAAACATTTCCATACAAAGATTGAATGGGACGGAGGTTCGGCGACAGTCATCCCACTTTGGGTTTAGAGATTTACTTAACCGAGACTAGTTTGAATTTCAATTTTACCTGACAAAAGTTTATGAACCGGACAAGCATTGGCAACAGCGAGTAATCTCTCTCGTTGGTCTGTGCTTAAATTTCCGTTTAGGATCACAACTCTTGAAAATTGGTGGTCTTCGGCAGATCGTTTATCGAGCGTTACATGAACTTCTACAGAATCCAATGGATATTCTTTTTTATCTGCATACATCCGCACTGTAATCGATGTACAAGCACCTAAAGAAGAAGCAAGTAATTCCATAGGCATTGGCCCAAGATCGGTTCCTTCTTTGGAAGCCGGTTCGTCAGCAATCCAACTGTGTTTTCCTGCGGAAATTTTTGTTTCGTATTTGGTTTTGGCAGTGGCTACAACCACCTTATCTTCGAATGCTGCTGTCATTGGGATTCTCCATTCAAAATTCGTTCGGCTTCTTTTCTGGCAAGGTCACGATTTTTTATCATCGCTTCTTCTACTTTTAGACGTATAACTTCAAACTCTTCTTCATTTAAGTTGCGAGGAACAGAAATGGGTTCTCCATAAGAGACGACAAAAGTTGTAAAAGGTTTTGGAACTCGATGTTTGTCCCAAGCTCTTTCTAAAATCCATTGCCTACTGCATTCGTAATGAAAAGGAACAATAGGAACTTGAGTGACCTGCGCTGCAGCAATGATTCCCGGTTGGAGAATGAAGGCGGGGCCACGTGGGCCGTCAGGTGTAAAGGCAGCTGGTAATCCCTTTTTTAAATGTTGGATTACAGCCTTTAAGGCTTTCGACCCACCTTTGGAACTACTCCCCCGAATACTTGTGTTTCCAAACCGATGAACGACTTGGTTGATATAATCTCCGTCTTTGGATTCAGAAATCAAAACGGCTACATTTTTTCCCCTGTGCAAATAAGGAGAGTACAAAACGTTCGTATGCCAAATCGAATAGATAAATGGTTTTTTGTTTTTGAATAATTCTTCGTATCGTTCGTTTGTCAAAAAACGAAACCTGGAAGTGAAGCCAATCAAACGTTGAAACCAAACGGCAATGAGTGGTAACAACCAGACTAAAAATCTACGTTTCAAATCGAATGTCTCTCCCTAAAAATCAAATTCCAGGGAAAAGTGATTCTAAAGAAAGATCAAGTTAAGTTTTCTTTTTGAACAAATCGCCGAGTTTGCCCAAATCTTCTGGTTTGATATTGGTTCCGGCAGCTTTTTTGTTTTCTTCCTGAATTTCTTTATACACTTCTGCCCGGTGGACAGAAACATTTTTGGGAGCTTTGACACCAATCTTTACTTGGTCACCTTTGATATCGACAATCACAATTTCGATATCATCACCGATCATAATGGACTGGTTGCTCCTCCTTGCAAGAACTAACACGAATTATACCTTTTCGGAAGACATTTCTTCCATAGATTCAATGATGTTTTTTCGAATGGGATGATTTTCATCACGAGAAATACATTGTTTTCCCTTCCCTTCTTTTCCATTCAAAATGATAGGGCCTTGTAAGTTGGCCGTCATTCCTTTGGGATTGTCATGAGGAATGGTAACAATTAAAAAAATAATTCCTTCTTTCCAAGACTTAAGACCTATGTCATGTAATTCTTCATCGGAAACAGCAGGTTTATAATCATTCATAAACAGTTCTGGTTGGATGACGATAAACGCAAGGCCCGATTCTTTCGTGGATTGTAACCATTTGAAAGGACTTTCTGGACTTTCTTCGATAAGAGCATACTCATCAAATTCATCAAATCCAAGTAACCCTTGTGGGAATTTTAGGATTTGTTTTGCGTCCACTTGGATGGTTCCGAAAGGTTTTGTGTGAATCGTTACCGACATTCTAGTTCCTGTACTTTCTTTTCTTTCTAATATAACCGTCATTTAGTTTCCGTTACCGAAGGAAATCCATAAGAGTTGGTTTGATAATTTTAGAACCAACATTTAACGCATAACTATGAATTGTTTCCAACCATTTCATATTCATAATTGTTTCCGGGAAATCGATTCCTTCATTTTTAGCAAGAAGTTCTGTCATATACATTTTGTCGTAAGAAACTCGTTCTTCATGTTGTTCCAAACGATTCATACGAGCACCAACGGTCGAACGGTGACGAAGGATATTCTCTAGAGCTAAATCCAGATCACCCAAATCCCTACCACCAATTCGTTCTTGGTCTTTTTGGATTAAATCATTTCTTAGTTGGATGAGAACATCAAATACAGATAGTCCAGTGACCGTTGCCGACTTAGAAAAGTTATTCGGTGGTTCACTGGCACTTGGTTCAATGAGTCCAATGTCACGAAGTACAGTTCCTCCATCCACGTCCTCTAGCCAAATTTGGTGAGGTGCCGTAGAAGAAATAGAAATGTTATCTTGTGCTAGTTTACTTGCTTTGACTTCAAGTGGTGAGTTATTGATTTTATCAATCACATCATCAATCGTATCACCCACAGAGATATGAATTTCTACTCCATCAATTTTGAACTTTTGGTCGGAAGTGGCTTGGTAAGCAGAGTTATCCACTTTGGAAGTGACACTGACGTTTGTTCCCCAAAACACTTTGTTTCCCGGAATGGTAATCGGAATGTATTCGCCTTTTTCGATTTCACGGAGTTGTTCTCCGATATCACCGCGATACTCCACACCTACGTATTGGTTTTTGAGTTCTAGGCCTTGCAGACCTTTAATTTTGGATTCAATCGGTTCAAAAGGAGGTCTTTCGATGACATGACCACCAAACAAAGGTTGTCCGGTAGCATCACGAGCATTCGCAAGATCCACAATGGCACGTAAATGTTGGTCGATCTCTTTGCCAATCGCCACTTCCAATTCAAATCCCTTGTCCCCTTGGTAAATTCCGTTTCCGGCCTGAACGGTAAGGACACGAGCCCTTTGGAAAATTTCTCCCATTTTGTCGAGGACACCATCGATCTGTTGTAACCTTTGGTATCCATCCCCAATGTTTTCTTCGTATTGGGAAAGTTCGTTCAGACGTGACCTGAAGTACATTTGGTTTGTGGCCGCACCCGGATCATCGGATGGTTTACGGATTTTTAATCCGGTTCCTAGTTGGGTTTGGGTTTCATCCATCGCCACTTGGTGGCGGTTTAAGTTTCGCACCAAGGAATTGTTTTGCATCATGTTAGTGATTCTGATCATGATTATACACCTAACCTATTGATGATGGTATCTAACATTTCATTGAGTGTGGAGATCATTCTCGCCGAAGCATTATACGATTGTTGGAACTGAACCATATTGGCCATCTCCTCATCTAAGTTCACACCCATCACAGACTGACGCATGTTTTCTAGTTCCACCATCAGTTCATTTTGAGTGGTATACTCTTGTTTTGCTTCTCTTGCCTCGGTTCCAAGTCTAGAGATGAGTGAGTTATAAAAATCATCTGTTGTTTTGGAATAATCAAACATCACCGGTTTTTCGCGGAGGGCTGCGGCAATGAGAAGGGCATTGGATCCGTCTTTTTGTCCGTTAGGTGAATTGTAATCACCAGATCCATTGACATCTTTACCACGAGCGGCAGCAATGTTTGCCGGATTGTTTCTCACATCTTCAGACATTTTAAAGAAAGAAGAAGGATGATACATCGGTGTGAGAGTGATGTCCTGGGCATTGGCTTGGAATTTGTTGATTTCACCTACTTTGCGGTAATCAAAAGATCCAGCCACACCCGTAGCTGTTAAGATTCCTGTCAGACCCACAAGTAGTTCCCCGGAATCTTCTAAGTGGCGGATCATAAAGTTTTCTTTTTTATCCAGAGGGTTCGTGGTTGCTTTTAGCGCCAACTGGTTGTCATGCGACATGTAAGCGACAACACCTGTCTCCGAACGATTGATTCGTTTGATGACAGCATTCAAAGTATCATCTTTAGAGTAAGGAACCAAAATCTCTGTTTCCCCACCAGGACTTGCTTTTAGAAAACGCATGGTTCCTGAAATTCCAATTGGACGATCCGCATCAAGTGATGTGCGACCAGTCACGCGGAACACAGCCGTTTTATCGTTTAATCCATCTCCATCGGTATCAATTTCACCGAAGGTATTGGTAGCAAGAGCCCTACTTTCAAAAAAGTTAAGATTGGTTTTTCCATTCAAACCAAATCCATCTTTATGGATTTCGTTGATGACATCCATCGCATTGATGGCAAGGGCATCAACGGCATTGATTTTTTCGACAAGGATTCGGTCTCTGATTTCGTATAAAGCTTGGATGCTTCCCTTACGAAGAAGGACTGTATCACCAGTCTCTGACCATTTTAAATCCAGAAGGCCATCGTTATTGGGGTTTCCGACCAAATCAATTTTATGAACCTTTTGTCCTTGGACAAGGATCTGTTGGCCAATAAAAACCATGAGTTCATCTTCATCACTGCGGCCAATGGTAATGTCCGCCATTCCCGCAAGTTCTTGTAAAAGTTCATCCCTTCTATCCAAAAGGTCATTGGGATTATCACCTAATGCTTGTGATTTTGTGATTTTTTCGTTCAGAGATTTGATATTCTCTGCCACTGTATTCAAATGATTGACTTTGGATTCGATCTCACGATTGGACTGGTCACGTAAGAGAGAAAGTTTGCGATACACATCTTCCATTCTTGAACCAAGGGCTTCCGCTTTTTCTTGAACCACAGCTCTATGTGCTGTTTCTTCTGGGTAGTTAGAAAGATCCTCCCAGGAAGACCAGAACTGATCCATCATGGAACGAAGTGTGGTTCCTGTTGGTTCGTTAAAAACTGTTTCTACTTGGTATAAGTAATCGTTCTTTTTTCCCCAATATTCTTTGAGAGAAGAAGAATCAATGATACGGTCATCAATGAAATTATCCCGAACTCTTTCAATTTCGGAAACTTTTACCCCTTGTCCAATTTGTCCTGGAACCTCTGCTCGGTTGAAAGCTGGTTCATACAGAGGGTCCATACTATTCATGACCACTCTTTGGCGAGCATAATGTTTGTTATCCGCATTGGATATGTTATGACCTGTAGTTTGGATCGCTTGTTGGTGGACCGAAAGTCCTCGTTTCCCTATTTCAATTCCTTGGAATGTTGATCCCATACGATACTCCTAGGCAGTCGCGTTCAAAATGATCGCGCCTTTTTGGCCCTGCCCACGCCTTGTCGGTTGTTTGTGTGAGGTATAAACATTTTCTCTGGATAACTCTTGCAAAGAGTCAACAGTTGTTTGCAAAAACTCTTTTCTTGTTTTTAAGAGTTTGTCATTGATGATGATGGCATCTTTCAGATCTGCCACTACCTTCTTTAATTCTAAAGCAAAGGTTTTAAGTTTAAAATTGGATTCACGATCCATTTGATTTAAAAAATTGGTGAGTGTGATGGAAGACTCGTCTTTTGTGAATTTTTCCTTTTCATAGACGTCTTCGATGGTTTTCATCCGAATGCGTTCCAATTCAGACGCTTCTACCATAATATGGTAACTATCTTTGACAAGGGACTCGAGGGATTTTCCATCCGCAGAATGGATGGCCGCTCTTTTTTTTCCTTCCAATTCCAGAAGGCGCTTGTAACAGTCTATTTCATTAGTAAATAAACTTCTAAGTGATTCTACCCAATCCAACATGCGAATTCCTTTTCCCTTATGGGAAGGATCGACGGATTCCCAAACTAGCTTAGGAAAATTTATAAAAATTTACTATTTTCAGGCCTATGTCACTAAAATCGCCTTGTACCAAAGTCTGTATGATGGATCCCGACTCAGGACTCTGTGCAGGATGTTTTCGAACCATTGAAGAGATTGGAAAATGGTCGGTGATGACCGAAGAGGAGAGAGAAAAAGTTTGGAGTGAGCTCCCGCAAAGAAAAGCGGGAAACTCTCTCAGGTAAATTGGTTACTTAGTACCTTTATCGATCTTGTTGCGGTGTTCTTCGCACAATCTATAGAGTTGGTCTGTAGATGGATTTTTCTTTGTGACTTTTTTTCCGCATACAATACACATTCCTTGGGCTCTTCTTCTTTTGTATAACAATTGAACTCGCTCTGCACCGGAAAGATTGTATTTACTGATTTGAAGGCGAACCCCTTTTACCAAATAGCTTCCGATGGCAGTCTCTTCACCTTTTTTAAGTTCGGTAAAAATCTTACTCAGCTCATCCGGTTTAATCGATTTAGGTTTCATACATTCTCCTGCTTTCTTGCTAAATTTAACTCTCTGTTAGATTCTAAATGTTAATGCACATTAGTCAGTACCCACTAACGCGCAACACAATTTTGAAATCATATCCGAATTGTCGAATATAGACAAAAAAACTAGGGATAAACTCTAATATTTAGAATCATTTTTGTGTTGGCAGAGGTTAAAATATCTATTAAGATCAAATCATTGGAGCCAAGTATGGAAAAGAAATACAAAACACTCAAAGATTTTTTCCCATTTTATTTAGAAGAACATAGTCATCCTTTCAACCGTGCTCTTCACTTTATTGGATCAAGTCTAGCATTAGGATGTATCCTCGGATTTTTATCAACAGGTAAGTTCTATATCTTAGCCTTTGCCCTTGTTAGTGGGTATTTCTTCGCATGGATTGGGCATTTTTTCGTAGAAAAGAACCGACCAGCAACCTTTACCTATCCGTTTTATTCTTTCATCTCCGATTGGATCATGTATTTCAAAATGTTAACCGGTCGCATTGATGTAGAATTTGCCAAAATTAAGTCAAATAAAGGATAAGATGAAACTTGTTCTCAACTTCCTTGTAACTCTTGTTTTGTTCGTTGGTTGTAGTCCCAAAGAAATCACCAAACAAGAGATCACTCTTTTGAGGGATGGTAACCACGAAGGTCTGACAAGTTTTGCCAATTTGATTTTACCAAAAATTCTTGGATCAGAACTCAAACGTTTTGAATCGGAAGTGGATAAAGACCAAAAAAGCGAAGTGAACATCACCTATGGAAGTAACTCCGCACTCACTTTCAACGATAACTCTGATTATAGGAAAACAGGAACTGAATACCAAAGTTTGGTTATGTTAAGAGTGGGTTATGCCCTAGCCTTACATCATTTCCATAGGCTTTCTGTCAGTCTTTCCAAACCATTTTTCATTCAAGGGGAAAACAACCCAGATGCTGAGATCCAAGAAGCCGAAATTTTTAGAACTACCATTTCTAAATTGGAACTCGATAATTTTTGGGAAAATCATCCGAACTTTGATCCCTACATTGCTCCCAAAATCGGAGACAAGGAATGGGAAAAAATCACAGGTGAAATTCAGAAATTATGGAAAGTGGAACTGGATGAATTTAGTCGAGTTAAGTTGGAATGACCCAAGGTTTTCCGTCACCTAACGCTCGCTCCAAACGGTCTAAATAAGATAGTTTTGGAATTTCATAAGCACCCAACTGCCAAGTCACATGATTGAGTTGTTGGGTGTCAAAAAGTTCAAATCCAGACATCCTCAGTTTTTCGAATAAATGAAAAAGGCCGACCTTTCCTGCATCAGATTCAAAAGAAAACATACTTTCACCGGCAAAAAATTTGCCAATAGCAACCCCATACACCCCGCCAACGAGTACATTCTCTGCATTCCACACTTCTACGGAATGGGCCCAACCCAATCGATGTAATTCTGCATAACCTTCGATAAATCCAGGTGTGATCCAAGTATTATCTTTTTCTCTATAGGAACAACCTTGCATCACAATCGGAAATGCTTTATTAAAACTGATTCGAAACTTTCCTTGCCTGACTTTGCGTTGGACGGTTTTTGAAAAATGAACTCTTTTTAAATCAAAGATGGCACGTGGGTCTAAACAATACCAACGAACAGGATCTTCCGACCATGGGAAAATTCCATGGGTATAGGCATATAACAGACGTTCTACAGAAAAATCTCCACCCACGGCCACAAGGTCTTCCTTCCAAGTCCGAGGGTTTTTAAAGAACTGATCAAATGTCCTTTGTGTCAATTTTCCAATACTTCCTTGGGATAATCGTAAACAATTTTTACTTTCAAACTTTTACCATTTTCATCATTGATATTGGAAAGTCCTTCAAATTGTAAGATCCTTCTTGTTTGTACATCATAAACCAAAAGGAAAGGTTTCACAACTTGTTTCAAAAGAAAATTATCAACTTCTAATCGTAAATACAATGCAGGTCTTCCTTTCCAGACTCCGTCTCGAATTTTTTCTGCAGCAAACTGATAATCATCCAGTTGGATGGGAGCCAAAAAATGAAAAGACAATCTTTCTCCTTTGGATAAAGGTTCCCAATTGTTTCTCACAAAATAATCAAATCCCCCGTCCATCACAGCGGGTGACTTAGGAGTGTAAGTTTTTTCGGAAAGAGGATCTTCTTTTTTACGTTTGGAAAATAAACGAACAGACTTACCTTTTACATCCGCTCCTTCAATATAACCATCTCGAAAGTCTTCTGTTTTAAATGTAGGTACTTCCGAATTTTTATCAAATTCGATGTGTTTGGTGCCAAAAACTTTTCCTTCGGCATCTTTGTATTGGATGTCTGAATAGATGTGTTTTCCATTATTATAATATTCTTTATGATTGTCAGAATATATGTACTTTCCAGTACTTAGGTCGTATGCCTTGCCGAAGTATTGGTACTTTGGTTTTTCTGCCCATAGAGGCAAAAAGGATGGAAAAACTATGGCAAAAATTAGGATTTTACGTATCATACTGCTTAGACCATGAAAAAATACAGACTGACCGACCAAAGGACACTTTTAGGAATTGTTTCCAAACTGACTACTACCGTCCTCCAAGAGAGAGATTCCAAACAAAAGTTCACTCTTACAAATCCGGTGGCCGTAAATGATATTTTGAAGTCGGTTCATATTACAATTACAGCAACTGAACCACTCCTTTCCAAACCAAAATCCCTGGTCTGTGTCCTCAAAGAAAATAGAGTCGAACTCCGTGTCAAACCAGTGAACCCCTACCAAGACGATCTTCTCCAAGTTTACGAAATCCTGATTGAACCTTTGGAACGTTCTGCCAAACGAGCAGCCATTGAAGACATCTCCGCTTACGAAATCAAAATGGCACAAACTGCAGATCTCGGAACTGTCATCTCAATTTATGGAAAAACTTCGATCATCAATCAAATATTGACCCAGTGGCAAGTCCACTTAGAACAAACTCTGACAAACTATGGATACTTTATAAAAAAAGTACAAATTGGTTTTTATTATGCGGTGGACACACAACTAATGGAAGCCCTTGCCACTTCCAAAGCACCATATTACGTGCGTGATGCGAATCGAAGGATTTTTTATACGGATAGAAGTTTTTATAGTCCGAAAAAACTCACTGAAATTTATATTCGTTCTTATTTAGATTCTCTCCTATTAAACAATACTAAATCCACACTCATTTTCCCATTTTTTTCCAATGGAAAGGTATTACTTGGATATTTTGAAATCATCAGCAATTTGCCAGATCTCGGAAATCCTTCCTTACAATCCGATATCGAAGGTCCAGAAGGAATTGGCCCCTTACTCACTTTTTTAGAACAAAAGGCGGAAGAATTTATTTTCCAATTAGAATTTGCTTATGCTAAAGATTGGGAAACCGCTATTCGCACAACACCCGTTAGAGACATTAGCCAAGACGGGCGTGGGATTAGTATGTCCATACCAGCAGGCACAAGTATCGAAAACAGAACATTAGGATCACCTGTATCCTTTCAAATGGTCATCAATTCTTCTCCCTACACTTTTTACGGAAGTCTCAGAAGTCTAAAAAAAGCAGATTCAGATATTACAAATATAGGAATTCAAATTTTCCAATGTGACAAACCAGAAGGGATGTCTTTACTGAGTACATACGCATCTAATTTAATTGGAGAAGCGGTTTCATGACACCGGAACAATATGAAACAATTTTAAATTTATTAACAGAGATCCAAAAATCAGGAGGATCCGATCCTTATCGATTGGTTCTTTATCTGGTTCCCAATGTAGGAATTATTTTTGGTACCACACTTTTGTTTTTTTTGTTTCAGTGGTGGCATAAACAAAAGATGGCTCTGATCCAATCAGGGCAATACAAACCTTGGAGTTTTGACATCAGATTGTATTCATTTTTCCTAGGTCTTTTGTTGACATTCACTGGTTTTGCCTTATCGTTTGTATTTATACTCGTCTTAGGTAGTTCTATGGCGATGTTAGGAGGGTTAATCCCATTCGCAATTGGACTCGGTCTCTTGACCTTCTACAAAATGAGTCGGTAGAATCGACAAAACGTATCTGCAATGAGGAGGATTGGAATTCTGTCCAATCTGTCTTACGTGGAGACGTGTCCCAATTCGAAGTGCTCATGAAAAGATACCAAGGTATGGTATTTTCACAGGCAAAAAAAGCCTTCCTCACGGATGAAGAAGCAGAAGATTTCACCCAAGAAGTATTTTTAAAAACATACGAATCACTCAGCCAATTTCGCGGTGAATCACAATTTTCGACTTGGTTGTTTCAGATCGCAAGATTTCGCCTAACAAAAGTTTTTAAAAAGAAAAAACTACCCATTACTGATTGGAAAGAAGATATCAGTTCTGTTGCTGATCATTCAAAACCTAGTGTAGTAGATATTTTAGACAAAGAAGAAACAAACCACAACTTGCGATCCCTCATTGCAAAATTACCAAAATCATACCAAATGCCGATTCTATTACACTACTTTGAAAACAAACCTCTCAAAGAAATTGCATCCGACTTAAATATAAAACTGGGTACGATCAAAAGCCATATTTCCAGAGGGAAGGATCTTATCAGAAAATGGTGGTCACATGAAATCGAAAGTTGATCCCAAAATCATTCGCAACACCGACGCATTTCATCATCCTGATCCGTTTTTAAAACATTCGGAAGCACCACCAGTGATCCGCTTGCGTGTGTTAGGACAAATATTGCCACTGAAGTTCTTATTCTCCTCCGTAGGGCTTTCTATTTTGTTATTCCTTATCCCAATGGTGACAATGTTTCTATCCGTTTTTTATCAAGAGAACACAGGATTACTTTTACCGATTTTGATTAGTTCCAGTTTGTTTTTCTGTTTTTACTCACTTGTTCTTGGCTTTTTACTCCTCAACACAAGAATTCCTTTTCTGAATGAATGGAAAGAGAAACTTGGATTTGAAGAGGTTTAGAGTATTCGTGAAAGGTTTATTGGTTCTCCCCATTCTTTGTTTTGCCATCTCCCTTTCTGCCGAGGCATTGCCATCAGCGGAAGAATTTTTGAAAATGGATTTGGATAAATCTCTACCGCTTATCGAGTCCCTTTCCAAAGAGGATTCCAAGGTGCTCGTTTCGGAGCTCCGAACAGAAATCAAAAAATCTTACCCAAAGGCTGATCATTTTTATTTTCTCATCTCCCATTTGGAAGAAATCCAAGCCATCGAAAAAGAACAAGCCCGCCTTCGTTCCCTCCTTTGGGTTTATGGACTTGCCTTCTTTTTGTTTTTTGGATTCCTTGGATTTTTGTTACTCAGACAACGCCAAGCCATCCGAGACATCAACCAAATGCTCGGGAAATAGATAGATATCGTTTCTTTGTCATCATTTTGTATTCTGTTTGTAATGAATCCCTGTTACTTTTGGAATAATTCATGAAAATACTAATTGTAGATGACGAAGAAGACATTGCAGGACTCATCCAATTCCATTTAGAGGAAGAAGGATTTCAAACTGAAGTATGTCACAATGGGATGGAAGTCCTCCCCCGTTTAGAAAAAAATCTCCCGGATGGAATCATCTTAGATCTGATGTTACCCGGAATTGGTGGGATGGATCTTTGCAAACGAATCAAAGAAAAATACCCGCACATTCCCATTTTAATGGTAACAGCAAAAACCGGGGAGACCGATGTAGTTCTCGGCCTCGAGCTTGGTGCCGATGATTACATTCGCAAACCATTCAACATTAGAGAACTTGTTGCTCGCGTAAGAACAGTTACACGAAGGACAACTGATCCAAACCAAGAAGTCCAAGGCACCATTTCCACTGGAAAAATCCAAATCAACCCAACAGCACACAAAGTGTTTGTAGAAGGAACAGAAATTGATCTGACATTAATCGAATTCAAACTTTTACAACTATTTGCTGGAAATCCTGGGGTAGCTTTTTCTAGGGACAAACTCTTAGATCGAATTTGGGGAAAAGACGTTTTTGTAACTGACAGAACTGTGGATGTAAATATCAAACGCCTTCGCGACAAATTACTTTCTGAAAAAGAAAGATTAGAAACCATTCGCGGGGTCGGTTACCGATTCCGAGATGCGTAGTTTTTTTTCTACATTACTGTTACTCAACTGGGGTCTTTTACTTGTTTTGCTGACCCTAGCCCTGGGTGTATTTTATATTTACGATCTAGTTGTACCCGCAGTACGTCCGTTAATTTTATTTGGATTTGTTTTAATTTCTATATTTGGAACTTTTTATATTTCCACAAACATTGCGATGCGAATCACAGATCCGTTAGCCACTGTTGAGAAAAAAACAAAAGAAATCAATGCGGGGGATTTTGGAGTTGAACTTTCATCACCTGACATTCGAGAACTTGCCACACTGACCTCTTCCATTAACGAAATGGCAAGACGACTCAAAGTCCAATTTTTGGATCTGACAGTTGAAAAAGAAAAGTTTAATTATTTATTACAAAATTTAAAGGAAGGTGTTTTTGCGATTGATCGAAATGAAAAATTTCTATTTTTGAATCGAAATATTTCGGATACATTGATCCAAAAAAATTCCCAGTTTAAAGATTATATTCCTTCAATTAAAAATAAAGAACTCCTCACTTTCATTAAAGATAAAATCCATCATGGAGTGGAAGGGAAAACAGAATTCCAAGATGGAATTCACTTTTATACAGCCCGAATTTATCCTATCAAGTCGGATTCCATGATCCAGTTGTATATTGGTGTGTTATCAGACATCACCGAAGACAGACAAAACCAACTCATCCGTGAACAATTTTTCCAAAATGCTTCGCATGAATTAAAAACTCCCATAACATCGATTAAGGGGTATGCTGAGACTTTGGAATACAAACTAAAACTTCCACAAGATTCGAATGAAAGGAAATTTTTGGATGCCATTCTTAGGAATACAGAGAGGCTCATTCGGATTGTGGAAGATATGTTGACGGTCTCACGTCTGGAAAACCACAAAACAGTTTTGAATCTGACTGACTTTTCCCTTTTGGATCTAGTAAAAAATGTTTCGGACTCACTAGGTGTCATTTATTCGCAGAAAAAACAGAATTTGGTTTTGGACATCCCTTCGGACTTCAAAGTGCAAGCCGATCGTTTGTTACTGGAAGACCTACTCGTAAATTTGATTTCGAATGCCTCGGCTTATAGCCCTGAAGGTTCCAGTGTGATCGTCCGGGCTTTATCCACAGAAAATAAAAATCAAATCCAAGTGATTGACCATGGAATTGGAATTTCTGCCGAAGATGCCGAAAGGATCTTTGAACGTTTTTTCCGAGTGGATACCAATCGTTCTAGGAAGGAAGGGGGAACGGGCCTTGGCCTTTCCATAGTCAAACACATCGCTCGTTTGCATTCAGGAGAAGTTTCCGTTTCCCCAAACCCCAAAGGTGGCTCCATTTTTGCCTTTGAATTTCCTAAAAAATAGATTCTCGTAAGGGAAGTCCCCGGATAGAATATTGGTATCCGGTAGGTATTTATGAAGTTTCCATTGGGATTTTATTCCTTCGGCAAAAACATAGGGATCAAAGACACAAGTTTAGATTTTGCAGTTATATATTCGGAAAATCGATGTAAGGCTGCCGCTGTATTCACTAGGAATAATTTTCCTGGAGCTCCCATTTATGTAGGCCGAGACCATATCAAAGATGGTTACCTCCAAGCCATTGTCATCAATTCTAAAAACTCCAATGTTGCCACGGGGGAACAAGGAATCAAAAATTCTTATGCAATTTGTACGGAACTTGGAAAATCTTTAGGAATCCCTGAAAGAGACATTCTTCCTTCCTCCACTGGAGTGATTGGTGTTCCCCTTCCCATCGAAAAAATCCTTAACGCTTGTTCTACGGCAAAAGCAGATTTAAAATTAGGGAATTTAGAAGAAGTGGCGGAAGCCATAATGACCACGGACACTCGTAAAAAAATCTCCTATCGTACAATGACAAACCAAACAAGTGAAGGTGTCATGTATGGAATTGCCAAAGGTGCGGGGATGATTGAACCAAATATGGCAACCATGTTGTCTTATATTTTTTGCGATTACCTTCCTGAATCTGGTGACCTTCAAGGGATTTTAAAACGAGTTGTGGATGTAACTTACAATTGTGTCACCATTGATTCTGATACTTCCACAAGTGATACCGTGGTACTGATGTGTTCGGGTGTTCTTGGAACCATCCCTGATGATGTTTTTGAATCTCATTTAAAAGAAATCGCAACCGACCTTTCTAAAATGATTGCCCGTGATGGAGAAGGCGCTTCGAAACTCATCGAACTGACTGTTTCTGAAGGAAGAGATGATGCACAAGTCACAAAAATTGGAAAGTCCATCCTCAATTCTCCTCTTGTGAAAACTGCAATTTATGGCGGAGATCCCAACTGGGGCAGGTTTGTGATGGCAATCGGAAAAGTATTTGATGAACCCATTCCCTACGATCATCTAGAAATCCAATTAGGTGGAATTTCTGTTAAGGGAGCTGACAACGACACCAAAACAAAGTTAGCCGAATATCTAAAATCAAATGAAGAAATCCATATTTCAGTCATTTTAAATACAGGATCTTTTCAAAAAACTTTTTGGAGTTGTGATTTTACCGAAGGATATATTCAGGAAAACGCTTACTATACAACATGAATTCTAACAAATTCAAAAGTACTTTAAAATATTTTTTACCTTCTAGTTATCAATTAAAACTATCGGTGACTAATCTATTCACTCGTACTTTGTTTATTTTACTCGTTTACCTTTCTTACTTTCTGATTCTTTCTCAGATTCCAGAACAGATGTCTTATCGTTTGGAACTTGCATTGTTACTTACCAGTGCATTTGCTCTTATTTTATACCTTCCCATCATTGAAAGACTCACCCGTTACATTCGAACCAGATTTTTATCAGAGTATCTGACAGAAGATGCGGAATCCTATAGGCAAGCCATCAAACGATTTAACTTTGATGCACTCGTGAAAAACGTTTTTCCGGATATGGTAAAAATCACAGGAAGTCATTCGGGAACCATGGGTGTCCTCACCCAAAATGGAACTTTTGCATTTCACTCTTACTTTCGAGGTCGCCAAAAAAAACTAAGTCCGACAAAAGACATTACGGTAAAAGCAAGTTTCCAATCTTTCTTACTTAGCAAAAGAAACGGTGCCTCTGTTGCAGAAACCTATTCTTATGAAAACATCAATAACGACTTTATGGAATTGCACGCAAACTATATTTATCCTTTTATTTTCCGCGAAAAATTATTTGGATTTATAGCGGTATCCAACATTCCTAATCAAGAAGCGGCACATAGTTTGTCCTTGCTTGCTGGGCAATCGGCACTTACCATTCACAATCACATTCTCTCTTATCATATTTCGGAAAATAAAAAATACCAAAAGGAAGCTGAGTATGCTGTTCGCGTACAAAACCTTTTGGAAACAGGAACCATTCCTGAACTTCTTGGTTGGAAAATTACAGCATTCAAAAGAACAAATCGAAACCTAATCGAGTTTTTCCAAGTGGAAGATGGTAGTTGGTTTTTCGTGATTCTAAACGCGGGTAAATCTTACCAACATATTGGAATCATTCTTTCTTATATTTTAGGAGTAGTGTATTCTCAGTCTAGGCTTCGGATTCTTAAAGGTTTTTCTGATATCAAAGCATTGATCCAAGCCACCTTTCAAAAGTTAGATTGGAAAGAAAACTACGAGATGATCATTGGAAAAATTGGACATTCCGAACTCTATATAGTACAAGAAGGAAAACAATTTCGGATTACTAGAAATTCCGAGGAAGTTGTTGCGAGTATGGGATGGAAAAACATGATCAATATGGACAAAGGCCCCATCATCATCCAACAACGTGGTGAACCCGTACTCAAATTTTATTATGAAGAGCCAGAAATCAAATGAGAGAACTAACAATTACCATACTCTCTTTTCTTTTGTTTTTTTTAATCTTACTTTTTGCTTTTATTGGGTTTCAAAATAACAACAAAAGACTTCCTTTTTATCATTATCCTTCAGGTCTGATCGTAAATATCGGAGAGGGGAACCGGGCCCACTGGGGAAATTCAGTGGTTCAGGAAGATTTAGAAAAATTTGAATCCATTACTGATTTTACAAATATAGATTCTTATCCCTTACATATCAAAAAAACCGATGGGGAAATTTATGAGGAAAATTTCAAACTCACAACGCTTCGCAAAACGGATGTTCTCGGAGTCTTTTTTTCTGATTTATTTTTGGCTTTTTTTAGTTTAGCAATTGCCGTTTACTTTTATTATTCCACAAGGGATGCTTTAATATTTGGTTTTTTTCTCAACTTTGGACTTGTCATTCTTTCCAATGTATTTGTACTCACATTCAAAAATTCCATCTTTTTGTTTATACTGACACTTTATTTAGGAAGTTTTCTCCAATACCATTTGATCTACAGACTCAGAGGTAAAGAAATCAATTCCAAATGGTTGTTACCACAAATTCTCATTTCATTTATCATGGCAATGATTGCTTCACAAGAAAAATCCGATATGTTATTAATCGACAGAATCGTATTAGTGGCACATGCAATCACAATCCTATTTGGCTCAATCAATATCTTTGCAAATATTTACGAGATCATCAAATCAAAACCAAGAGAGGAAGCATTAGTCAAACGGATCATCCTTGTACTTTCGATTTTTCTTTATGTATCACTTCCGGTTAGCACTCTCTTTTTTGATAGAAACCCTTGGTTTTTTATCCATAGATCTTTTATTATAGTTACCTATTTTTTATTTATACTTTCTTTCTTTTATGGTACTTACCGTTATACATTTGTTCCCTCATTAGTTATTTTTACACCCAGTATCGTAACTCTCATTTTGGTTTTGATCATTTTGGGAACTTACATTGGCTCCATTTTTATTTTTGATTTTGTTCTACCTGTTCGTTACCTAAAGGATAGATGGGTATTTAACTTAATTTATCTGTTTTTAGTCACAGCTTATCTCATCCCTCTCAAACTAAGGGTCAAAGAATTTTTTGATTATTGGTTTTTTGAACAAAACCCAAAGTTAAGTGAGGGAATTAACAAAATCACAGCACTTTTATCTTCTCCGCTTTCAATGCGAAAAACCATCCTTACCATCAATCGAACGGTAAAAGAAACGGTTAATATTTCCAACATCATCATCTTAATTCCGGGAGATCAATTCGCAAGTACAGACCTTCGGAACATTGATTTTGTGCGTATCTCACCTCAGTCGGAAATTTGGAATTTTTTTACAAGTACTGATCGTGTTACGGTAACTTCTCATCTTGAATATGGAATTGGCTTACGCGAAACATTATATAATTTTTTAAAAGGACTGAATGTCCAATTGGCATTTCCTGCTTATGATTCTTCTTCGAACAAAAAAAACATCCAAGCGATGATTTTAATCGGTGAGAAGTTAGATAAAAAATATTTCTCCATTGGAGAATTAAAATTCATCAACGAAGTAGTGAAAATTTCAGGGATGTTACTCGAAAACTATAGTCTGTTAGAAGATGAAATTCAAAAACGTAAAATCGTAAGGGACATCCAAACCGCATCCATTGTCGACAACACACTCAGGCTCATTTTACCTAGTGAAGTCAAAGGGATTGATTACGGATATATTTCTAAACCTGCTGTAGGAATTTCAGGAGATTATTTAGACATCATTCCTATTTCCCAAACCAAAATGATTGTTTTGTTAGGTGACGTTGCGGGACATGGACTAGGAACCGGATTTTTAGTCAGTGCCATCAAAGGAATTGTGAGAGAACAATTACGAAATGGGACTTCACTCGAAGGATTGTTTCGTGAAATCAATTCGTTTTTCCGCGCAAGGTATAAAGGAAACGAATTTATGACTCTCCTCGGTGGGATTTTTGATTCCAAAGAAAATATTTTTAAGTATGTCAATGCAGGTCATCTTTCTCTCATTGAGATGCGGGCCGATGGACAAATCAAATTACATTCTAAAACACAGCGTGTTCTCGGAATTTTAGAAACGGATTACCATGCCCAAGAATTAAAATTAATCCCTGGAACCAAACTTTTCCTTTATTCGGATGGGATCACCGAAGCCTTTAGTGAACGAGATGAGATTTTTGGTGAAGAAACTTTAATTGAATTTTTACATTTTAATGCACAAAAAACTGTAAAAGAAATCCCTCCCCTACTCGAAACAAAAATGACAAATTTTCGCGGGAACAGGGAACAATCGGATGATATTACATTTATTGGTCTTTCTTTTACACCCAACTAGCCGATATTTAAATAGATGATGGCAGAAAAACCGGTTAAGTTTGTCATTTTTCTCTCTTTGATTTTGAGTTTAGTGGCGTTTTGGGATCACCAATTCACTTCTTACCTCAAAGAATTCGTTGTACTCATACATGAAATTTGTCATGCCACAGCAGCCTTATTTAGTGGGGGTGTTGTCAAAGGAATCGCCCTTCATGGAAATGAAGGTGGGGAAACCATAGCTGTTCCTGCTTCCTTTCGCGGTTCCTTTATTTTAGTAGTTTCTGCCGGTTACATTGGTTCTTCGCTTGTCGGAGCTTTTTTGTTACGCCTTGGATTCCAAGGCCGCCATGCTCGCCAAACAATGATTTTGTTAGGATTGTTTCTGATCTCTGTCAGTGTCCTTTATTCTAAACTAGGTGACCTTGCTTATCTCACAGGAATTTTCTGGGGAGTGGGAATTCTTGTCACTGGAATGTTAGGTGAAACCATTTCCATCCTTTCCTTAGTTTTTTTAGGAACTAGTATCTCTCTCTATTCCCTTTATGATCTCTCTGATTTTGCAGAAAGATTAACAGAAACCGACGCCGGAATCCTTGCCTTTTGGATGGCGGGTCTTGGACCAGAAGATTTACAAAACCAGGAAGTTCCCACTGTGGTTGTGGTACTTGGTTATATGATCGCGACACTTTGGTCACTTCTTAGCATCGGAATTATTTTTATGTCTCTACGAAGTTCGCTCGGCCACGAAGAATCTCATGATTTTCCGGAAATGGAAGAGTCGTTCGAAAGGTTCCCGGGTGATCTATCTCCAGAAGCAAAACTTTGGTTGGAAAAACGCGGTGTGGATCCCGAAAGTGGGATCGTTTTGCCCCCCAATTTGTTCCAGGACTTCCCTCCCAAAGACAACAACCCCTAGTCCTTCTCACAAATTTTCATTTGCCGAGGACACCGACTTCATAAATATAGAATCTCAATGGCAAAAAGAATCCTTATCACAGGTGGAGCCGGATTCATCGGTTCTCATTTAGCAGAAACTCTTTTGAACGCTGGGAACCAAATCATTGTATTGGACAATTTCCACACCGGACGAAAGGAAAACCTCACCCACCTTCTCTCAAATCCGAACTTTGAACTGATCCGCCACGACATCACGGATCCCATCAAGTTGGAAGTGGATGAGATCTACAATATGGCATGTCCGGCCTCTCCCGTACACTATCAAAGTAATCCTATCAAAACCATCAAAACCAATGTTTTGGGTATGACCAATATGCTCGGACTTGCCAAACGAGTGAAGGCCCGAATCCTACAAGCCAGTACTTCCGAAGTTTATGGAAACCCTCTCGAACACCCGCAAACAGAATCCTATTGGGGTAATGTCAATACCATAGGAATTCGCAGTTGTTATGATGAAGGAAAACGTGTTGCTGAAACATTATGTTTCGATTACCACCGCCAACATGGTGTAGACATTCGCGTGATTCGTATTTTTAATACATATGGCCCAAGAATGATTCCTGACGACGGCCGTGTGGTGAGTAACTTCATCGTACAAGCGTTACGTGGAGAAAACATAACCATTTACGGTGATGGAAGCCAAACTCGTTCCTTTTGTTATGTCGATGATTTAGTTCGTGGGATCATTACTATGATGAACACAGACAACTTCATTGGACCAGTCAACTTAGGAAATGAAGGTGAATTCACAGTAAAGGAATTGGCAGAACTTGTGATCAAAGAAACAGGAAGTAAGTCAAAAATCATTTACCTTCCACTCCCTCAAGATGATCCAACCAGGAGAAAACCAAACTTAAGTTTGGCGAAAGAAAAATTGAATTATTCAACGACCGTCCCGCTCGTGGAAGGCGTAAAAAAAACCATCGAATATTTTAGCAAAAGAGTATAAAATGAAAATAGGCGTAATCAAAGAACCATCGTATGAAAACCGAGTGGCAATCACTCCGGATGTTGTTGATCCTTTAAAAAAGTTAGGTTTCACTGTTTCCGTTGAAACAACTGCAGGGGACAATGCATTTTTCTCCGACCAAGATTATAAAGATGTTGGAGCAACAGTAGAATCCAGAGATTCAATTCTTTCAGGATCAGACATCGTTGTTTCTATCCATACATTGGATGAAACCAGTGCGAAAAAAATTGGGAAAGACAAACTCTACATTGCTACACTTTCTCCTCTTGCTTTTCCTAAAAAAGTAAAAGAAATCGCAAACGCTTCGTTTAAAATTTTCTCAATGGACACAATCCCACGAATCACTCGGGCACAATCCATGGATGTTCTGAGTAGCCAAGCAACTGTTTCTGGATACAAAGCAGTATTACTTGCCGCATCCAACTATAGCCGTTTTTTCCCGATGTTAACAACAGCTGCAGGAACCATTACTCCCGCTAGAGTTCTTATCCTTGGAGCCGGTGTTGCAGGACTCCAAGCCATTGCGACTTCTCGCCGACTAGGAGCAGTGGTTGATGTATTTGATACAAGACCAGAAGTGAAAGAACAGTGTATGTCACTAGGTGCAAAATTTGTGGAAGTAGAAGGTGCAGCTGATGCATCGAATACTGGTGGTTATGCGGTTGAACAATCGGAAGATTACCAACGCCGTCAAAAAGAAGCCATTGCAAAGTATGCTGAAAAAGCAGATATCATTATCACAACAGCTCTCATTCCTGGAAAAAAAGCTCCTCTACTCATCACCAAAGATATGGTAGATAAAATGAGACAAGGTTCTGTGATTGTTGACTTAGCAGCTGTGAATGGTGGTAACTGTGAAGTGACTGAAAACGATAAAACGATTGTTTACAAAGGCATCACTGTGATTGGAAATTCCAACCTTCAAAGTACACAACCAATGGATGCAAGTAAAATGTATGCAAAGAACATTGTGAACTTCCTAAAACTTTTTGTGAATAAGGAAAAACAATTTAACATCAACTTAGAAGACGAAATCATCAATGCATGTATGATTGCTGATAATGGAGTCATTCGTCACAAACCTACACTCGCACTTCTCGGAGAATAACTCCGAGATTTAAGATTGGCTTTGGAAAGATTAGGCTTTTACTTTTAAAATTCTAATCTTTCCCTTCCGTTATTGGTTGTTTTCGGTGACTTGTGGTTGGGTTCTCCAACGACGATGAACCCAAAAGTATTGTTCCGGAAACAACTTCACTTCTTCTTCCAAAGTTTTTGTCCAAAGTTCTGTATAATGTCGAATCACATCGTCTTTGGAAGGATAGAGTTTTTTATCAACAAAACCTAAATCCTTAACACGAACAATCACCTTTCCACCTTCGCCAGCTAACACAGAATAATATAACATCTTAGCACCGGTTAAGTATGCCATAAGTGCTGGACCAACAAAAGTAGAGGCTTGTCTATTCATAAACGGAACAAAAATTCCAGCTTTCCCAGCATTCTGATCCGCACCAAATCCAATCCAATAACCTTGTTTGAGAAGTTTAATGACTTGAGTAGATTCTTGGACGGGAACAAGTACCACTCCATTTTTAGAACGCATCCGACGGAGTAACTGATCCACGAAAGGGTTTCTTACTTTTTTGTAAATTCCCCCACCCTTCATACGAATTCCTAAAAATTGAACTAAAATTTCCCAAGTGCCAAAGTGACCAGAAATCAAAATCACTCCAACTCCTTGTTTTTTAGTTTCTTCTTCAATTTTTAAACTTTCAGCATCAACAATTAAGTTTTCTTGTAACCACTTTCTAGTCATTCGTGGTGCCCAAAGTGTATGAGCAAGAAGGATACCCAAATGACGATAATGAGCATTCACCAAGTTAAAAATTTGATCTTCAGTATAAGCAGGAAATGCAAAACGAATGTTATCCGCTGCGACCTTTCTATGTTTTTTATCCAGAGGATAAATCAGTTTGGTTAAAAAAACACCATACGCCAAACACCATTTATACGGAAGAATTTTAAATGGAAAATAAAATAAATAAACAATTAAAAAGGAAAGAAAATATCCAATCTGTTTCATAAAGTCAAACAATAAGACCAAAGGTAAAAATGAATTAAAACGGCAATCAGTCCAATTCCAAAACCAATGATCCATCCTCCCACAATATCACTCACAAAATGGTGTAAGGTAACAAGTCTACCCACACCAGCAAACAAACTGAAAAAAAAGAAATACGGGGTCTCATGAAAGGCAAAAACTAAAATTGTTGAGACAACAATAGAATTTGCGCTATGTGCCGAAGGGAAAGAATGTTTCATATCTGGATTAGAATCCACTTTTCCCATAACACTGACTAGGGGACGTTTTCTAGCGAAGTATTTTTTTAGAACCAAAACCAAACGATCGGTTAAGTAAGTAAAAACCAAGACAAAGGGTAAACTCATGTAAACTGGTTTGTACAGATCACTTAAAAACATAAGTGGCAACAAAACAAGAGCAAACATTTCTCCACGGTTGACCCGAGACAAAACCCAACTGAGTTTTGGGTGGTGGAGATTTTTTTGGATCCAAGTCGAAAACTTTAAATCAATAGCAGAAATCAAATTCATTTAGAAAGCTCTTCTTTTATCTTTTGAAGTGCTTCCGAAAAAGAAGAAGTCCATTGGTTGCGAGTCGCCATATCTTTTAAGGTCACTGTGCCTGCTTTGATTTCATCTTCACCTCGAAGTAAAATCCATCGGTATCCTTTTTTTTCGGCATAAGAAAGTTGTTTTCCCATTTTTTGAGAAACTAAGGACACCTCAGCTGCAATCTTTTCTTTACGTAGTGCTTTTGCAAAGTTATGATTTTCTGCAAAAGAAGATTCATCCAAAAGAGGAATATAAACAGTAGAATCATTCGCAAAGTTTGGTAACAAATTGTGTGCAGTTAAAAAATTCTGAAGGGTTACATCACCAAGTCCAAATCCAATTCCAGAAAGTTCTTCGTTTGAAAACAAACCAATTAAATTATCATACCTTCCACCACCGTATAACGAACGTTTGTTTTTTGGAGAAGTATCAAATATTTCAAAAATAAAACCTGTATAATAGTCAAAACCACGAACAACGGAAGGATCAAAATAAACAATATCATCCAATCCAATGGTTTTTAAATCCTCAAACAATGTTTGGATTGTGTTTCTAGTTTCTTCTTTGATTCCAGGAATTTGGCCGAGAGTATCCGTGGTGGCTGCAAGAAACAGGTTTATCTTTGAAACTGCTGTTGGGTCGTTAGGGATGGTTTTCGAAACAAGAGCCGTATATTCATCTTCTGTAATTTTATTTTTTTTGTCTAAAATCTTGGAAACTTCATGAGCTTGGTTCGGACTTACCTTAAGACCATCTAACAAAAATTCATCGAGAAGGGATCTATGGGAAATAGTCACTTTAAAACTATTTTTGGGTGCACCAAATGCAAAAAGAATATCACAAGCTAAAGATAAAATTTCTAATTCAGCCCTCTGACTTGTCACACCAAACATGTCGACATTCAATTGCCAATGTTCACGGAGGCGACCATGGCCCGGTTGTTCGTATCGCCAAAGGTTAGGAATGGAAAACCAACGAATGGGACGAGGAAGGTCGCGTAATTTTTTTGCCACCATCCTTGCTACAGTTGGAGTCATCTCAGGTCGAATCGCTACTTCACGATCTCCCTTATCGATAAAATTATAAATCTGTTTTCCGACTATTTCTTCGCCAGTTTTAGCCCTGTATAAATCCAAAGATTCGACCATTGGGCCATCATATTCTTCATATCCATATGACCTCGCGACATCTTTCATCACTGAAAATAAGTAGTTTCGAAGGCGCATATCCTCAGGGTAAAAATCCCGAGTGCCTTTATAGTTTTCTGTTGTTAGTTTTTGTTCTTTCAATTTTGGCCCCTATTGAACCCGCGTTAGATCAGCCAAAAAATTCAATGAGACTGTGGTAAATCTCTTTGGCCTTTTTATCTCCGCTGACACCTGTGATCCTTCCACCCAATCGATAATAGTCATTCACCTCTTCTAGATGTCGTAATTCTATCGCCATCCGAATCGGTGCCTGCAATTTGAAATTGATATCCAGGGTAAATGTTGGTTTCACTTTCAGTGCTTTGATAATTTCCATATCGTTGACTTCCAAGGCTACTCCGCCTCTGGAAACATTGAGTACGTTTTGTTTGATATCAAGAATATGGGTGTTTGAGTCCATAATTCTTTCTTGAAACGTACGTTCAACCTCTTTAAACAAATCCAAAACTTCACTAGGAATCCCCGTCCGTTCTGTTTCTAGCGAAAGATATGCAAAAAAATGCATGTCCTTCATTTGGATGAATAAAGGATAATAAATATAGGAACTTATTTTTTTCTTTTTGTATTCTTGGATTTTATCATCCAACAAAAACTCATCTTCAAAAGTTTTTTTAGGATCGAATACATCTTCAGAAGGATAAGATTCGAATGTTTCCGTATCTAAAATAAAAATAGGTTTTTTATGTTCCTTCATCAAATCAATTTCATCACTATGAATTGTCCCTGAAAGAAAAACCACTTTTGATTGAGGATAATTTTTTAAAACTGTTCGTTGGATATCGGAAAGGATTACCTGCGAGCTAACGCCAGTTAGTTTTGAAAAATCTATATTTGTTTTTGCAACTAAAAAATTGGATGCAACAGCATTCCCACGAACCTTTTCATTTCGAGGATCTTGTCTAGTTGTATACGTTTGTCTTCTATCAATGATTTTGCCGAGAAGGAGGTTGTCCTTTTGGTTGATCAATTCATAATCCACTTCAACATGAAATTGAGGGGTGGCTTGGATCGTAAAAATAGTTTCGATTAACTCAGGAATGGTTTCCAGTTCCCAAATATGTGCCCCGTCCGGTCTTTCCCCTTTGAACTTCACACGAATCAAAGTATCATAACCTTTTAGATACAATCCATTTCCAATCATCATTTGTTTGAAAAACTCAGGCAAAGTACGTACCGCTTCCAAAGGAAGGTAATCTCTTTCTTGGTCGAAATGAATTTTTACACGATTGATCATAACTAATCTATTTTTTTGAAATTCACACGTCTATTTCGTGATCTTCCTTCTTCCGTTTCATTTTCAGCGATCGGCTGTGAATAATGGTACGCTTGCACCTTCATTCG
This sequence comes from Leptospira noumeaensis, assembly GCF_004770765.1. NCBI lineage: Bacteria > Pseudomonadati > Spirochaetota > Leptospiria > Leptospirales > Leptospiraceae > Leptospira > Leptospira noumeaensis. The sequence continues at coordinate 432,443 of NZ_RQFK01000026.1, forward strand.
TTCCTTAGGAACAGCTTTCAGTCGTAAGTACTGATACACAGAAAGTGCCCTATCTTCACTCAAACTGATATTGTATTCCTTATTCCCTACATTATCAGTATGTCCACCAATTTCAACTTTTTCATTCTTATGTTGGATGAGGAAGTCTGCAAAAAGATCCAATTTTTTCTTATCTTCATCACTCAACGTTCGTTCATTGAACGGGAAATAAATAATTGTATTGTACAAATTGTCAAAGTCATTTAAATTTCTGAGGTAAAGTACAGTTTCTTTTCCTTCCATGGCCGTAATTTTATCTTTGGAAAAAAGGAAAGTTTCTTCCTTAAACCCCTTGGCACGGACCAAAATTTCAAAATCCATAGTCGGAGATTTTTCTAAATCAAAACGGCTGTCTTTTGATTCTAATGATTTTCCCTTTCTAGTGAGATCATCAAAGTAATAACAAATGGCATTCGGAATCACCAAATCTGTTTTTTTATCCTTAACGATGAATCGAATTCCTTGGATGGTTTTATCAGGTCGTTCGTCTTTTGTAGGACGGATGGGTTGTAGAATGATTTGAGAGTATTGTTCTTTTTCCTTTCCTACATTTCCTCGCAAGTCCAGAAGTATCTCTGTGGGATGAAATCCTGGAGAGGAGACTTCCACCCGGTATAATTTCCCAGTTTTGATTGTGGTTCTAAAATTTTCGGCATCACTCGTGCTAAGATCACCACCAATTCGTTTGGAAGTAATCACTTGAATCGGTCTTGTATCATCATAAATTTTGAGTGTAGAATCGAGGCCGATCATAATGGCTTCCGATCCATCCAAAACCAAACCACGAAAAACAAATTCATAAGTACGACGTAAATCTTCTGGAACCATCGTGCGGTAAATGTCGAATTGACCTTCGCCACCTGGCCGGTTGGAAGAAAAATAAAACCATAGATCATCAAAGGTAACAGAAATTCCTTCATTATCACTTTCTTCCCAGAGACTATAAGTGGAATAATCTGCCGGTGTATCAAAAGGAAATCCTGTCGATTCGCCTGACAACTGTACTTTGGTATTAAAGGGTGAACCTAAAAGGATCGGAGTTTCAAATATGTTTTGAATTTGATTGTATTCGCAATAATAAAAACTAAATTTACGATTTTTATCTTCCCGATTGGAACTAAAATACAAACGTAATCCATCCCAGTGATAACTGGGACTAATTTCATCATCCTTTGTATTGATGGCCGTTCCCACTGAAATAGGTTTTTGCCAAACCCCATCCCTACATCTAATTTTAGGTTTATCGGGATTTGTTTCTTTTGTTACCGTTGTTGGCTCTCGTTTGGAAATCCATAAATCAAAACCTCCCATTCCCCCTGGTCGGTTCGAGGAAAATACCATCGAACAACCATCAGGTGAAACTGCAGGCATTTTGTCTTCAAAATGAGAGTTTACCTCATTCAAATGAATCGGCACTGACCAAAGACCCGTTCTTTGATTTATTTTTGTATAATATAAATTAAGACCATCGTAACCTTCACGGTTTTTTTTCGGATCGGCTTGTGATTTATCTCGAACTGATGTAAAGTACAATTCGTACGGTTTTTCCTCTTCATCAAAAAGTATGGAAAACATCCCTTCAAAATTGGTAGTGTTGAGTTCACGGAAATTTTTGGGCGGAGACCAAACAGGTAATTTCATTCGATCCGGAAAACTTAAATTTTCTGAAATCCAAATATCCATTCCCCCTTCGCCACCGGGACGATTGGATTGAAAAACCAAATACCGACCCGTAGGGGAAATGATGGGGCTATATTCCACATTTTGAGTGTTCAGAGGCTGGTAAAACCTTACATCCTTCACTTTCGGTAAAGGTTGGGCCAGAAGTGGGAAAACCAAAATGATTAAGGAAATAAGGTATTTTTTCATCTGCCGTCTCTCCTATGTATCGGCAGGTCGGAATTTTCTGCCAAGGGAAAAATAAGGCTTTTAGGGGTAGGTTCCGTGATATTCCTTCTCATTCATGGCCGAAATCTTCGGAATCTTAAACATAACCACAGACTCATTTAGTGACGGGGGAAAATTCTTAAATCCCGACGATGCTATCCAACAAGGAAACAAACTATTACAAGAGGGAGCCGATTGGTTGGACGTCTCCGGTCAGTCATCTAACATCAATGCAAGTTTGGTTTCCGAAGAAGAAGAATGGAACCGAGTGGAACCAGTGATTCGCCATTTTGTTCCGAAAGGTGTTCGGATCAGTTTGGATAGTTTCCGCCCTTCAGTGCAGAAAAAAGGGATTGAGGCAGGAGTTCGGTGTATCAACGACATCTCAGGATTTACATACGAAGGTGACCGAAGTTTTCTCAGTTCTTATACAAAAAAATACCCAGAATTAAAACTCATCATCATGCATTCGCATAACAGAAATATTGCGAAAAATAAATCTAACCTAACGTCCGAAAAAGTAGTTAGAAAAATCCAGGCTTTTTTTCGTGACCGTCGTTCCGATTTGGTTGCCATGGAAATTCCAGAATCGGCGCTTTATTTCGATCCAGGGATGGGATTTTTTTTAAGTGAAGATCCTATGGTTTCTTTTCGAGTCCTACAAGAATTAGAAATTTTAAAATTAGAATTCCCACAGCTCATGGTAGGAGTTTCTAGAAAATCTTTCCTTGGAAATGTTTTGGGAGAATTACCAATTCCAGATAGAGAGTTTGCCTCTTTGGCCTGCGAAATTCATCTATTGAGGTATAAAATTCCATTCATTCGGACGCATAACGTTCTTAAGCTCAGGCAAGCAGAAAAAATTTGGAATTTATGCCAGGAAAGGGAATGAATCCATAGCTCAAATAGAATTTAAAAGTTTAAATTTAACTTCTTCCGGAACGAGAAGCCTTACGGATATCCTTTCCCTCTTTCGATAAAGTAGGAAAAAAAACGGACTCAGGGACGGAGTATCCCCTTTCGACCGCCTTACGGTAGTAAGGCAAAAGATTGTCCCACCTAGGAAAATCCTTTAAAACAAGTAATGTATCACGCCAAACTTCTAAAAAACCTACCTGTGTTTTTTCTTCCGATGTTGCTGACTCCGCCCATTTGAGTGCCAATTCATAACGTCCAAGTTCGTAATTGGCTTTTACAAAATAATAATGAAATTCTTTATTTTTTTTGGCAGCTACTTCAAGAGATTTTGCATAATCTAACAAACTATACCAATTATTTTTTTGGACTTGGATATCGGCCATTCCATACAAAGCATTTTCATGGAAAGGAACCACTTCTAAAATCTGATTAAAATAACCTTCCGCATAAACAAAGTTACCTGTTTGTAAGTAATAATTGGCTAGTTCTTCGTAAGAGTATAACTCCCAACCTTTCAGTCGGGAAAGTGCATCCAGTAATACAACCCTTTCCTCATTTCGTAAACGAAGTTCTAATTCTTTTAGAATTGTTGTGTAAGTGACTGAGGAACGAGAAGGAGCTTCTCTTGTAATTTTTTGTTTGAGATGTTCGTATTCATCTAACAAATAATAGAATCGAAGGCGATTCAAATGAACAACCACTTCGTTTGGATTGGTCTGGATACACTGATCCCAAACAGTTTCCGCTTGGTCCAATTGGATGGCTTTGGACAACCGAATCCCTTCCGCATTGCAGTCAGCGGCCTTGGAACCTGCGAGTTCCAAAAATAAGGTATCTGTTTCCAATTCATCTTGTTTGGCTATGGGATACCTACATCCAAATAAAAATAAAAGATAACAAAGAAATAGAAAATAAGGGATACGAAATTTCAATCTAAGATGGCCTGTCGGGATCTGTGGTTTCCTTCATCTTTTGTGCAAATACCAAATATTGCATCGCTTTTTCTGGATTGCCGTTGAAAAGATATAACAAACTTAAATCCAAAGCCTCCTGTGCATCGGGCGGGGAAAACTCTTCTGGGTTCTCTTTTGAAAGTTCTAATTTGGTTTGGAATTCTTTTAATTTCTTTTTTGCTTTGGTTTGGATCCGAGCCAAACTTTCGTGAGCCACTCCCTCTTCTTCTTTCCAAGCTGCTTGCAAACTATCATTAAAATTTGTAAATCCTACATCTTCTTTTACCATAGATGCAAGTAAAGTAGCCGATGCTTTATAATTTCCTTGTTTCGAAAGGATTTCGGATTGGATGATTTTTAATTGAGCATTTCCAGGATAAAGAATCAAATAACGTTCAATCATTTTTAAACTTTCTGGAAAACGATTCCTTTCATAATAAAACATCGCAAGCCCTCCTAAAGCTGATTTGTGATCTGGTTCGATTTTAATGACATTGGTGAGATATACTTCGGTTTTTTCATCATTGCCTAACTTCTGATAGGCTTGTGCGAGTAGTAGATGCGCAGAAATAAACTTCTTTTCAAAAGTCAGTGTTTGTTTTAAAAAACTAATGGCTTTTTCTGTTTCCTCATGTTTGTAAAGAGAAACTGCTAAATTATAACAATTTTTAACATTTGCGTGGAGTTTGTAGGCTTTAGAAAACAAAGGAATGGCTTCTGCATGTTTTCCTTGTTTGGCGTATATAACCCCTAAGTTTTGTAAGGCCAAATGATAATTTGGATCTTTTTCCAGTAAAACTTTGTATTGGGTCTCGGCACGATCCCACTCTCCGTTTCGCTCTAAACGGACAGCCTCATTGAATAGAGATTGGATTTCTTGTGCCATACAGACCCATTATCGTTTCAGAAATGATTCTCCCCAAAGAAAATTTATCAGGAGATTGGAAAAACCATCCGAAAGGTACACACAAGAGTCCAGAGGAAAGGGGAAAGTTATGCAAAGACTCATTCTTATATCCATGATATTGTGGTTAGTATCCTGCAGTTCTGCAGATGCTACCCGAAGAGATTATAGCGCTTCCGGCGATCCGGAAGATATATTTTTTGAACGTTCAGGAAAGTCAAAACAGACGAGCAACACAAAGTCGGAAGACCCAGTGGCCCGGTCCATCATTGATGATTTAGATTCTAATTCGAAAAATGCAGCGCCAGTGACTGCTGCGGCCATTCCAACAAAAAAACCGGCAATCCAGTTTGATGAAGTTGGATTGTCTTCTTGGTATGGACAAAAATTCCAAGGTAGACCTACAGCCAGTGGGGAACCATTCGACCGAATGAAAATGACAGGGGCTCATAGAACCTTGCCAATTGGAACTGTGGTCAAAATCCAAAACTTAGAAAACAATAAAGAGGCAGTGGTACGTATCAATGACCGTGGGCCATTTGTAGATGAACGTATTGTTGATGTATCCGAAAAAACTGCGGAACTATTAGAGTTCAAAGATAAAGGGATTACTAAAGTTGGAATCAAAGTTCTCAAAAAAGGCGAAGATGATCTGGCAGATGATTTAGATGACGCTGACCTTTTGGATGATGCTCCAACCAAACCAGAAAAACTCACACCGGTAAAACCGGGTGCTGTAAAACCAATTGCAGCCGGGAAGGGATTCACTGTCCAAGTAGGCGTGTTTCAGGAAAAAGAAAGAGCAATCAAATACCAAGAAAACATGAAATCTGAATACAACCAAGCCGTATTCGTGACTCCCAGAGATGGAAAGTTTGTAGTTCAAGTTGGGGATTTTGCAGACCGTACAAAAGCCGAATCTCTCAAATCTAAATTGAAATACGATGGGATTGATTGTTTCATCGCAAACCGTTAAATTTCCCCTTTTTCCGGGCAATTGGTGGTTCCACCGAATTGCTCGGGAAGGTAGGAAAATGAATTGATTTCGTTACTTGCGCCTGTTACGATTTCGTATTAAATTAGCAACTAGAAGACCCTATGAGTGAAAGCATATTATCCGTTGACCACATACTAACAAATTATTATACATTCGGTAGTTTAATTGTCACTGTCCTCCTTGCGGTCTTGACTACTTTCTTTTTCCTGCTAAAAGATAGAACCGTTTCCACTAAACATATGGCTCTCGCCTGTCTGTTTTTGTGTTTGTTCCAATTTGGATACCTACTCGGTGCTTTTTATTACCATCCCATCGCATCCTACCATCGTTGGATCACTGGTGGGTTTATTCTCTTTGGGATCACCCATTTCGGTCAGTTTTTCTTTCGATTTCCTGATAATGAGAATCCAAAAGCCGCATCCATCATGCTGGCGATCCTTCATGCAGTAGCAATCGTAGTTGTTCTTTGGTTCCTTGTCACAGTATCACAAGGTGAAAGAAAATACCACTTCACTGCGCACCATTGGGATTTTAATTCCGAAGGTGCTAGTAGGATTTTAAGTTTATTCATCGCAGCTTATTCATTCGTCAACTTCCTAGTTCTTCCTGGTTATCGAATTTTTCACCTAAACAAAGATAAACGAGGAACACTTTTTATCATGTTGATTGCTGCTCTCATTGCAGCTGTAGTACCAAACATCACGAACGTGATGAGCCGTGACGGTGCCATGGAACGTTCCACTTATCTCACAGCTCTTGTATTACTTTTCACTTTAACATTTTTCATTATCACAATTACCTTTATTAACAACAGTAGTGAACGAACTACCTTTATGGTGAAAATTGTAGGAATTTCCTTTGTAACCATCCTACTCATCATGCAGGCATTCAGTTACTTAGTGGACCAAGAAAAGGAAACTTCTTATGACAGTACCGCTATACAAAAGGCACTGCGTGTGGCCGAAGGTGGGGAAAGGTCGAAGGACATTTTATTTGTCATTGAGTATGACTTGTCCAACCAAAATCTGAAAAAAGCCTATTTACCATCTTCTGTAAATATGGATCTTCCACTGGTTCAAGCAGATCTTTACAACACTGCTTTGTACGATGAAGTGGTTACCATTGGTGAAGCCGATTACCGAAATTCACTCAAAAGCAGTTTGGCAAAGACACCTTATTATTTTGAAGGATATAAAAACGCGATCATTCAGTTTTTGGAAGAAAATCCGGATTCGGAAGGTGCAGAACTAAAAGCGGAAGTTTCTAAACTAATAGAGAAACTCAATCGCAGAACCTTTATCAACACAAACAAACTGGGAGACATTTTACCAGAACAGTTTTGCGAAGAAGGTGTTAAATACGTTGAAAAAGTCAAAAACGTAGACAGTTTCCGTGATGCCATTCTCAAACATGTCAATGATTGCAAATGGGACGGAAAAGAAATTTCAGGACGGGATCTTCGTGTTGAGATGTTGAAGTTCTTCCGTTATTTCAAACCGGATTTAACTAGACATTATAGAAAAGATTTAGACGGAGTTTCGCATTACATTGCTTATATGACGTATGATGCGAAGAAAAAAATCAACAGGGAAGTAGGTTTTAATTACCGCGATTACCGTGCATACATGCACAAGTCAGCAAAGTTAGAACTTATCATTCTAGCGATTGTGATGTTTGTTTTGCTTATCATTTTCCCATTATTTTTCCGATCAGCACTTGTTAATCCTCTTTATTCACTCCTTGCTGGGGTAGAAAAAGTAAACCAAGGAAATTTAGAAGTAGAAGTTCCTATCAAAGTAAATGATGAAATTGGTTATTTGGCAGAATCGTTTAACGGGATGGTGTCCTCCATTCGAGATGCAAGACGAGAACTCCAAGACTACGCAGAAAACTTGGAAGAAAAAGTTAAAGAAAGAACCAAAGAACTGCAAGAAAAAATGGATGAGATCCACCGTTTGAAAGTGCAACAAGATGGTGACTACTTCCTCACTTCACTTCTTGCGAAACCGCTATTTTTTAACGCAAACAAGTCAGATAATATCCGTTGTGACTTCTTTGTTCACCAAAAGAAAACCTTCGAATTCCGGAATAAAACCGGAGATCTAGGTGGTGATATTTGTATCACAGGAAACCTAAAATTAGGAAAACCTGAAGATTTCCGTCGTTATACGATGGTGATGAACGGAGATGCCATGGGGAAATCCATGCAAGGAGCTGGTGGTTCCCTCGTAATGGGTGTGGTCATGAACTCCATTATGGCACGGTCTGCAGGTAACAAGAGAATTCTCAATCGTACTCCAGAAGAATGGCTAACAGACGTTTATGAAGAAGTCAATGCCGTATTCAAATCATTTAGTGGTACTATGGTCATCTCTGCAACTGTCATGTTGATTGACGATGAAACAGGAAAAATCTGGTATTTCAATGCAGAACACCCTTATAGCATACTATACCGAGATGGAAAGGCTAGTTTCATCGAAGATGAATTGAAACTACGTAAACTAGGATTGGATTCTGAATATCCATTCGAAGTACAAACCTTCCAACTGTTACCTGGTGACCAATTGATCCTTGGTTCCGATGGACGCGATGATATTGACTTAACACCAGATGAAGACGTAAGAACCATCAACGAAGATGAAACCATGGTACTTCGATTTGTGGAAGAAGCTGATGGTGATATTTATGAAGTTGAAAAGTTAGTCAAAAAATCTGGTGATGTGACAGACGATATCTCAATGTTAAGTGTTGTCTTCAAAAGTGAAAAATCCCCTATTTCTCACAGCCCTGAAAAAGAAGATCTATCAAACCAATCCGTTGATGATTTCTTCGATACTCCTGGTGATGATTGGGACGAAGCACTCACTACATCCGGTGCCTTTGAAGAAGGAAAAGTTCTCTACCAAAATGGCGAAATAGAAAGAGCCATCACGGTCATGAAAAAAGCCTTCTTCGGAGATGCTTCCAACCAAAAACTAAACAAGTTTCTTGGACTTGTCAGTTACAAAGGGAAAGAATACGATATTGCCGCAAAAGTTTTAACTGAATTCTTAAAAGAAAACGAAGGTTCAGGCGAGTATTGGTATTATTTAGCAATGTCTGAGAAAAAACTTGGGAATTACGAAAGTGCTCTGAAAGCGGCACAAGAAGCACTCAAGTATGACTCTGAAAATTTCCAAAACCTAATTAACCTTGCAGACGTTAGCCGACTTCTTGGAAATGTTGACCGTGCCGTAACTTATGTAACTCGAGCACAGTCCATTGACCCAACAAACAAAAACGTTCTCAAACTTTCTAAGTTGTTAGAAAAAGCGACTAGCCTCAATTAATTGAGGTTAGTCCTTAAACTGTAACCTTTCTTCTCTCACATCCTGTTAGAAATACTCTAACAGGATCTTTCGATTGAATAAGAAACATAATACTTTTATATCTTTTGCCGATTTGTTTCAATTTGGTATTTTCCTGAATTGTAGCTGTGAATTTCAAAAAACCAGCTTGCCAGAGAAAAAATTTCTGTCAGAATGATTGAACCCAATTTTATAGAATAAGGATCTATATGAATCAAAAACTTGTTTTAAGTGTATGGACGGCCATCCTCTTCACAGGAAGTTCTCTACTTGCCCAAGAGGCTGACGTTGCAGTGGGAAGATACCTTCCACCTGAAAAAGACTCAGTCATCGAGATTTTCAAATGTGGTGATAAATACTGCGGAAAAACAGTTTGTATCAAAGACAATGCTTACCAGGAAAAAGAAAAAGACAAAGGTGTTCCCGGGACTCCTTATTTAGACCACAACAACGAAGATCCAAAGTTACGCAACCGACCAAACCTTGGCATGGTTTTCATCACAGGTTTTGATTACGCCGGAGAAGGTGTTTATAAAAACGGAAAGATCTACAACCCACGTGATGGAAAAACCTACTGTGGAAAATTTACTTCCCTTGAAGGTGGAAATCGTTTGGATTTAAAAGGAACACTTTGTTCCATTACCTTTATTGGAAAAACAAACAACTGGGTGAAACTAGGTGGTTTGAATCTTGATGACCCGAAATGGGACTGTACGTTCAAAGCTAAAAAATAATCATTCTTTAACAAACCTGCCATCCTTTCGGAGGCAGGTTTTAAATCGGCCCTTCCAATCCTCTTCGAAGAACTTCTAAAACTTATTTCTTTTCAAAGTCTTTGTACAACAAAGATGGCTGGATGCCTTGGTTGGCTTGGTACTTACCTGATTTATATTCGCTGATTTCCCCTTCTACCGTATGGTAAAAAATTTGGCAAATCTGTACTCCAGAATACACCCGAAGTGGATGTGTTACTTGGATTTCTAAAGTCCAAAATCCTTTGAATCCTACATCTCCAAATCCAGCGGTGATATGAACAAACATTCCCAACCGCCCAATGGAAGAACGACCTTCTAACATAGGAACTAGGTTATGAGTCTCTGTAAATTCGATTGTCCTTCCTAAATAGAGTTTACCAGGTTCTAATAACAAACCTTCCTCTGGAATCTTTAAGGTCTGAACTGGATTTGGTTTTTTCATATCCAAAGGAAATTCAGAATAAACTAATAAATCTTCGTGTAATCGTAAGTTATATGAATTTGGGTTTAATAGATTCGCATCGTATGGTTCGATTTTGATATCGCTACCCAGTCTTTTTAAAATTTCTTTTCCGGTTAAAATCACGGATCATTCTCCCTTAAAATTAGGTTTTCTTTTTTCAGCAAACGCTTGCAAGGCTTCTACTCGATCTTTAGTGCCTATTGTCTCAAAATAACACAATCTTTCCCACTCTAGGGCAGACTTCATTGGTAATTCCATCCCATGGCGTACCGCCTTTTTGGCAGCAGAAACAGCGATAGGTGCAGATTCCGATATCTCCCGTGCTAAGGCAAGAGAAGATTCCCTTAAATGATCTGGCTCAAAACTTTGCGAAACAAGGCCTCGAGCCATTGCTTCTTTCCCCGTCAGTTTTTTACCTGAAAATATCCATTCCATAGCTGTTGACTCTCCCACAATACGAGCGAGTCTTTGGGTTCCCCCTGCCCCTGGAATGATTCCGAGTTTTGTTTCCGTGAGTCCCATTTGTGCCGAATCACTCGCATAACGAATATCACATGACATTGCCATCTCCAAACCCCCACCAAAGGCAAATCCATTGATGGCCGCAATTGTAGGAATCGGAAGATTTGCCAGCTCAGAAAAACATAAGTTGATATCTTTTAGGAACTGTTTTACTTGTAAGTCAGACATAGACTTTCTTTCTTTTAAATCAGCACCCGATGAAAACGAATCCCCTTTCCCGATAAGAACAAGGGCCCTTGCTGAACTTCCTTTCACTTCCTGGATTTTCTCTCGTAGTTCCGCCAGAAGTTGGATGGAAATCGCATTTTTTGCTTCTGGTCGATTTAATTCTATTAATGCTACATAAGTATGATGAATTTGAAGGGTGACAGTGTTCATAGAATTTCTCCAGGACAAAAAAATAGAAATGAAAACAGTTTTGAATTTCCGATAATGGAAGTAGCCGTCATGAGAAGGATTTTATACACAATCGGATTCTCACTAGTACTTGGAAGCAGTTTTTCCTGTATATCCTCCTCTTCAGAAGATCCATTGGCCGCTCTCCTCACTTCACCACCGGTGATATCCTCTGTCACTCCACAGATTGGTACTCCTGCGCAAAATAACCTGAATGCCTTTTATTCTGCTACTGAAGTTGTGATCAAAGGAGAAAATTTTGGCGTGGATACCGTTGTCCGTTTTAACGATATTGTTGCCGCCATCACTCTCAATCTTGGAACAGAACTCTACACTAAAGTTCCCGATGGTGCTTACTCGGGATTTATTACTGTTTCCAAATCAGGTGGTTCTTGTTTGCCAAACTCAAAAACAGGTGTGAACTGTGCTGGAATGGAATACTTTATCGACTGCTATGCGGTTACAGGCAAACAGTACGGCCCAGAAATTGAATTAAAACAAGGAAGTAGTTTGTCTGTTGAATTTGACGGCCAAGAAACCAAAGCTTTCCATACCGATACCTTATTAGCTTCTAGAAATCTGACTATTGGATGCGAAAGTACAGTGACCGTCCGAGTGTTTGATCGGTCATGTAAAGCTACCGACTATGTTCTACAAAACGACCCAATCATCCCATTTCCCGCGGGAGTTGCGACACAGTTTTACATCACAGCAGATTCAAAAACTTGTAGTTTAGTCCTTTAATAAGATTTATTTTTTACAAATCTTTTAAAGATGATTATATTTGCAGCACCCATCCACTCGTTCATATGTTCACGAAAGATTAAATCTCTTGGTTTTGAGTTTTTCGTATCCTCATCCAATTCATCATACTTTTGAATCGTTAACTTAGAGATTTCTTTATATTTTTCTTCAATCATTTCAGTTAGCTTCTTTAATAAAGCCAGGTTGTTTTTTTCTTCACCAACATTTGGTAAAATCACTTCATTCCAATAATCAATTATGTGTTTTTTTACATATTCCCCTGGAATCACTCGAATTACTTTTTTACCATCCGTTCCGCGTGCATGGATATAACCTGTGTTTACTTCCATTAAAAACTTTTTGGCAATCATATAAAAATGAGAAGGCCCCAAATGAAATAAAAACACATATTTTACTTGGTTAGGGATCATCATGTTCATTAAAATAATGTTTTCGCAAAATAGAAAAAACTGCTTTAGAAAGTTTTGGTATTCTAATTCAAAATCTTCAGCAGATTTATTTTTCTTTTCTGTACTTGTCATAGAACGAATGAGTTCTGCACGAAGGACTTGTTCATCGGCCCCAAGATGTAAATCCAAACTAATGGCTGACTTAAATAAACTTTTTTCTGCTAAATATTTATCCAGTTCGTACCTGAAAAAATAATGTTGGTCGGAGTTCCAAGTATACTTTCCATAGGCTTGGATATAATTAGGAACACTCTCTTCCTTTATTTTTGATTTTTGTGCTGCCCAAACTTTTTTTTGATTCGAATCGTCCTCATTTTTTTGAATGACTTCATCGGCTTTGTAAACAATTCCTGAATCTTCTGGTTCCAAAGAAGGTGGTTTATCATATAAAGATTCATCAAAAACGGAAGAAAGTCGGTAAACAATACGATCACGAAACTTTGGTTTGGTAGGTTTGAATTCGGTTAAGTAATTGGGATTATCAATTTGTAAAATAAAACTCATTCGTTTGAGAAAAATCTCAAGTTGGTTCAACCTTTCCAATGCAGGCAAAATTCTATAGTTTAAAAGGGCATTGGTTTGAAAATCAGGTTCGCTAAACTTCGCATTCAATACAGCTTCACGTAAATAAACCCATGCCTCCTTACTTTCAATATAAAAGTAACGAAGCATTTCAAAGATCAAATGAAACTGAACATAATCGTCTCGACTCGCCTCATCTATATTACGCGAAAAATAACGTGAGTATTCCTTTCGCACTAGGGCAAACATATGTTTTTCATCTAAGTTAAAGATGATTTCTTTGATTTTTTTCTGAGCTTTGTCTAATTCTTGGTCTAGGTTTTTTCGAAAGGGTAAAATTTCGCGTTTGTTGGTTTCCGAAAGTCCAGTGCTAAGAAACTGAAGAAAACTTCCCACCAAACTTTGGAATCCAGTGAGGAAGTACACATAACCTTTTTTGAAATCGGTAAGTAGGTCTAATTCGTTCCCACCCCCTTGGTTCTCTGCCGACATACCAAGAGGATAGTAAGTAAGATTTTTAAAAAATCAACAGGATTTAATTGGAATAGAAAATCTCGATTAAATTTTGGCTTGGGTCTGCAAATGTAAGACCTTCCCCAGAATCAGTTCCTTCTGGCCCTTTGATGATCTTTACATTCTTTTCCTCGAGTTCGCTGATGGCTTCTGTGAAATCATCCACATCCATCACAAAACTAAGGATAGGGAGAGTCCTATCCGGAACCTCTGCTACCACCAAACGAATTCGAAACGCATCTAGAGAAAGAATCGCCTCAGTAGCCTTCTTTGTCTCCAATTCGAAGTCAAAAATGTCCCGATAAAAATCGATAGAGGTGTCGAGTTGGGAGACGGGGATACTGACGTGGCCAATGCCTTCTACAATAATCATAATGGAATTACACCTTCGTGAACTTTTCTGTCATCATGCTTGAAAAACCGGCTTTGTCGAGAAAAAAGCAATGTCCCATCACAAACTCGAAACTAAAATTTGAATTTCAATTCCCACTTAGGAAAAAAGAATCAAAATATGAATGTATTTCGGATTTCAGTCATCGTTTTAGCCTTTTTTGCCCTTTCTTGCAAGGAAGCGGTCGTTCCCTTTGAACCAGCGCACGAGAACCTTGCTGCAAAACTCCTAGCGGAGAACCAAATCCTTCTGGAAGAGTATCTAAAAGACGATCCAAAACCCAATTGGAAAACTTTTTCAGAAGCCAATACTGCGTTAGCGGCAAATGGACATCCAAAATTGAAAGCCTGGAGTGAATCTTTGGGTACTTTGATTCCTGCTGCGGGAAGTGATTTGGAAACGAGTTATGAAAAAATTTCCAAAATTCAAGAAATATTGATTCAAATCAAAACTGAGGTGCCAAACCAATCTCGGTACAATCGATTTTACTGTCCAATGGTCGATAAATCTTGGGTAATGACAGGAAAAGAAGTAAAAAATCCATACGCTCCTGAAATGAGAGATTGTGGAGAATTATTACAATAAACTATGCCAAAATGTTTCCTCGGTACATCCCTCTATGAAGCATGCCCTCCCAGTTGCAGGCTAACATTCGCAAAACAAGACGTAGATGAAGATTGTATTGCTAAGGAAAAACTCGAGGCGTTTTTACAAGATAGAGTCACATTCAAAATTGGAATTTCTGCTTTTTCACAGATTCCTGCAAAAACTCTAGAAAAGTTCATTTGGAATTCCAAAGACAATTTAGAATTAATCTCTTATTTTCTTTATATTGGTGAGCCTACTCTTGTAAGAGAAATCATCGAATCGTTTTCAAATCACACTCTCAGTTATCTTTTTAAATGTGATTTTGAAAACTATATGAACATTCGTGATTCTATCAAAAGAGAAAAATCCATTAAACATATGTTTGATATTCGTAGTTTCAAATACTGGACTTTTGTCAGTTATTTGAGAATCTGTGATTTGATTCAGTATTTTGTTCGTTACTTAAAAGAACCAGAATATGCTTGTCAGTTTATTGTAATTTTACCTTCAGAAATTGTATCCAATCTGAATAAATACACCGGGCTCGATTTCGAAGAAGAAAAATCCTTATACACAGCTCTTGGTGATTCTATCTACGAACTACCACTCCAATCTCCAAAAATCTATGATCACATGATGCAACTCTTTGCCGAAGATCCAGAGGTTTCGATTATCCTTTCCACAATGGAAGGGCTCATTCATAGACAACAATTGATTTTAGAAACAAGTGAAAAATTGATTAACTATATTGGTGAAAACAGAATCGATAAAAACTTTCAGTTTATTTTTTCTGAATTGAATGGAATGGAAATCGGAACAGCTGCAGAAATTTTAAACCAACTACTCGAAAAAAAAATGGTCACTATATCTCAAAAACTAATGATCATCGATTTTCTTGACACTGGTAAATTAGAATTGTAGAATAAGCTAACGTTCGCTAGTTTATTCTACATACTTGAAACTTTATCCTGCAATTTTAACTTTTTTCGCTAAATATACACTAAACAACAAACTAAATACAGAAATCATTCCCACAAGTTCGTAATTCACAAGTTGGTTATCTGGAGACTGCACCAATATCAGTCCGGCAACATAAGAAGCGGCCCCAGATGAAATCTGTTGGATGGCCGAATTGACAGACATAAAACTACCACGAATTCTAGGTTCCACTGCCGATGTGATCATAGCAAAAGCAGGCACCATCCTTCCTGAAACCAAAATCATAAACAAAGTTGTGACTGTTAACACAACAGGTAATGAGGTTTTTGTTAATGTCACCACAATCACGATGGGAATCACTGCAGCAATAGAAATGATTTGGTAAACCATTAATTTTCCATAACGATCTGATAATTTTCCAATGAATCGACTTGTAAAAAAAGTAAACAACCCACCAAAAAAATAAATATAAGGAAGGTCACCAATCGCTAAACCAACGTTAGAGACCAAAAATGGACTAAGAAATGGAATGATGGTAAAACCACCAAACATCAAAAACACCATAAAGATAAATGGGGCAAAATGGTCTTTTTTAGTGATTACTTGTTTTAGAGATTTAAGTTGAGACTGTTTGGGATGAACATCCGAATCCAAATGGTAACGAATGGATGGTAATACCTTGTATCCGATTGGCAAAATTAAAAATCCAGCTATAGCCAAAGAAAGGAATGGGAAATGCCATCCAAACTTATTTGCCAAAGACAAACCAATGGGAATTCCAACAACAGAAGCGACAGAAAAAGAACTCATCACAACACCAGTTGCTGTTCCCCTTCTGAATACAGGGATGATATCTCCAATGATGGAAAGAACGGTTGCTCCGATCATTCCGCCAAACCCACCAGCTACGACCCGGGCAAAAAGTAAAAATCCATAATTGGGAGCAAAAGCACAAAGTAAAGTTCCAAAAGAAAATCCGAAAAACAATACAAGAAGGCTCATTTTGCGATCATAAGAATCCAAAAACAAAGCTCCAATGAGTCCGAATACACCAGCACTGATGGAATAGGAAGAAACAAGTAACCCAAAAGCTGCCGAATCGATTTTGAAACTTTCCATAAAGACTGGACCTAGCGGCATCATGATGACAAAATCCAAAATGTGTAAAAATTGGAGGGCGGCGAGGATGAAGATGATGGCTCTTTCTTTTTGGATGGTATGAAGCGGATGGGTAGAAGGTTGGCTCATAAAACTAATATTGACCAGCCGTTCAAAATTTCCAAAACTATTTAGTTTCGAATTGCCAACTTTTACATTCCGTAATAAATTTCCCTCTATGAAATACGCGTTAATTACAGGTGCTTCCACTGGACTTGGAAAAGATTTTGCTCTGACTTTGGCTAAAAAAGGATACACTCCTGTTTTAGTTGCTAGAGACTCAAATCGATTGAAGGCATTGGCTGCTGAGATCAAAAGTAAACTCGGGATCCAAAGTGTTGTCATTGCCCAAGATTTAGCAAAACCAAATTCCGCAGAGGTTTTATACAAAGCGGTTAAAAAACTAAAATTATCCATTCACTGTTTGGTGAACAATGCTGGTTTTGGTATCAATGGGGAATTCCATAAAAATTCTTTCGAAAAAGAATCCCAACTGATCCAACTCAACGTAACAACTCTTTCCGAACTTTGCCATTTGTTTTTGCAAGATATGGTAGCAGCAAAGGATGGTTATATTCTGAATGTTGCCTCGACTGCCGCCTACCAACCGGGCCCTCTCATGTCGAGTTACTATGCTTCCAAAGCCTATGTCCTTTCGCTCAGTGAAGGATTAGCAGAAGAAGTAAGAGATTATGGAGTTACCGTCACTTGCCTTTGTCCAGGACCAACACAAACGGAATTTTTTGAAAGAGCCAATATGACTAAAATCAATTTGGTAAAGTCTTCGTTTCTCATTATGAAATCACAAGATGTAGTTGATAGTGGACTCGATGCTTTGTTTAGTAAGAAAGTAATCAAAATTCCAGGTTTTATGAATTTTCTCGTGGCACAGTCCGTTCGAATTTCACCAAGATTTCTCGTTCGTAAAATTGCGAAATTTTTACACCAAGCAGGATAATTTGACCGAATCTCATTTTTCATTTTCTAACCGATTTAAGTTGTTAGGTGATTTGAACTCAGAAAACAAAATCCACCAAACCAAACAAAGATTAGAAAAATCGGGAAATGAAATCATTGATCTCACCAGTTCCAATCCTACAAAACTAGGGTTGGAATTTCCACCTTCCGCCCTCTCCCATATTTTTTCCAACTTGGATCTTAGTCAATATGAACCCCAAGCCGAAGGGTTGGAATCCGCTAGACAAGTAATTGTTTCCGATTACAAAAATCGAGGCATCCAAACCGACTTGTCCCATTTGATTTTGACGGCAAGTACCTCGGAAGCCTACTCCTACATTTTTAAACTATTCGCAAACCCAGGGGATGAAATACTAACACCAAACCCTGGTTATCCGTTATTTAGCTTTCTCATTGGCCTCGAAAATTTAAAAGAAGTCCACTACCCACTGAAAGAAGATCCTGAAACCGGAAACTGGGTGTATTCAGCAGAAGCCATTGCCAATTGTATTAGCACAAAAACAAAACTCATCGTTCTTGTGAGTCCCGCAAACCCAACAGGTTCTAAAACCACAGCCCAGTTTTGGAAGGAATGGGAGGCTTTAGAAATTAAAATTCCCATATTACTGGATGAAGTTTTTGTAGGTTACGAATTTTCTGGTGAACCTCACCAAATTCCAGAAACACCAACCTTCCCTCTACTCATCTGCAACGGATTCTCCAAAATGTTGGCACTCCCTGGATTCAAACTAGGATGGATTCTCATTCAAAGTCCAGAGCCATATAGATCCGAAATTCAAAAAAACTTAGATTTCATTGCCGATACATACCTTTCTGTCAACGCACCAGTACAATTAGCTACACCCGAACTTTTGCCTTGGAAAACCATGATTCAGAATCGGATTCGAACAAGAATTATGCGAAACATGGCTCAGTGTATTTTGTTTTCAGAGGAAAACCTAAAAATCATAAATAAATCAGGAATGGAAGCCGGTTGGTATTTTTTATTTGAATTGGATTTGGAAAAAAAAGATGAAGATATAGTTCTAGAAATTTTGACTCAAACCAAGGTTTTTGTCCACCCAGGATCTTGGTATGGGTTTTCGCATAACAGGAGTTTTCTTGTAGTTAGTTTAATTTCTGACGAAGAAATTTTACGAAATGGACTATCGGCCCTTCAATCCTTTCTCAAATAATCAATGATTGCGTTTTTTTGGGCCAAAGCATCCGCCTTGCCCAATTCATAAGTTTCTCTAACCCCTTTGGGATTTGTATAGTCAAAGGAGGTGATAGGTAAAGGTTTCGAAGGAGTGATTAAATAAGATCTTGCCAAAAGATCAGGATCTTTACCCACAATGGTATTGGGTTCATAATGAATTCCAATGATTTTCGCGTTATGCGAAAAAGTCTCGATGACCATATTATTGGTGAGACCGCCATCTAAATAATACTCATTCCCCACAGATTGAAAGTCAACAATGGGAGGGATGGAGGAAGAATTCATGATGAATTGTTCGATAGTTTCGGAATTTACAAAATCTTTTTCTGTAAAATCCACATCTACCATATTCCATTTTTTGATCATTTCGGCAGTTCGATTGGCAGGGATTCCTTCCGACCGATCCCGATCGTCCAGAATAAAAGCTCGTCCTGTTTCAGAAATGAGTCTCGCCAAACGAAACTTATTCTTTAAGGAATCTTCCTTGGGATGGGCCTTCACCGAATGGATCCAAATTTTGGCCCCCGATTCCAAAACCTTATCAAACTTCATTCCAAATCGAATGGTACGACGGTACATATCTTCATGGGGGAAAGTGGATTCACCACGAAGAAAATTCGAGAAATGGAAGTTACGCGAATTTCGTTTTGTGATTTCTTCAAAGTATTCGACAGACTCTTCTTCTGTTTGGGAAAGGATACAAAGTGCCATCGCTGCACCAGCAGAAACTCCTGAAAGTTCTGTGAACCGCACACCCCATTCACGCAGGGTTTTTCCCACACCGAGTGCATAAAATGCCTTACAGCCACCACCAGCAATGGCAAGAGAGACATCATAGGAAGGAAAGATTTTGACTAATGTTTGTAAAACTTGTTCTCGAACGCCCATAAAATTGCCAAATTCTATTCCCCTTCCCATCGAAAGCATAGAGTATTGTTTTCTCCTAAATATCTATCAAAGTATAAACTAGCACGACAATCATCCTCTGTTGCGAGGAAAAAATCATATCCACCTGCAGGATATTTGATTTTGCAACATCCTTTTTTGTCTTTACGATCAGGCGGTTGACGCACCGATTTATCCTGTCCTTTTAAATCTCCCAATGTAGGTGGTAATTCTTGCCTTGAATCGGCAAATCTTTCTGAGACAAAGATTACAAATACTAGAATAAGTTGGAAGATAATTCGCATTCTATACAAATAGACTGGCCGTGTGAGGGACAAGTTCAGTGATTCCTCTAATAAAGCGAGAGTTGATTCCATCGTGCAATCTGTATTTCTAATGGATAGGAAATATTTTTCTTTACCCATTTCTTGAATCCTATATAATCTCCCCACTAATCCACCTTTGGGGAGACAAATGAGCAATACAAGATTACAATACCACGCAACGGGAGGGCAACTCTTCATTCTACTGTTGAAGAACATGTTTCTGACCGTAGTTACATTAGGAATATATAGTTTTTGGGCAAGAACCAATGTTCAAAAATTTATGGCAGAAAATTTGGAATGGGCTGGCGAACGTTTTTCCTTCCATGGAACAGGAAAAGAGAGATTCATAGGATTTCTCAAGGCTTTAGGAATATTCATAGTTCTTTATATTGGAATTTACATCATCCAAACCATCTTAAATTTCATTCCCATTCCTTACTTTGGTATGATCGTTGGGTATCTTCTGACATTAGGAGTGTTTTTAGCTCTCGTTCCAATCATCGTGGTAGGTGGAAGAAAGTACCTTACTTCTCGTACTGGTTACCGTAATCTCCGATTTGGATTTGATGGTAAAATTTTGGAAGTGGCAAAACTTTACGGAAAAGGAATCCTACTAACAATCATTACATTAGGAATCTACTATCCTTGGTTTTTTGCAGAAAAGGAAGCATACATCCAAAGCAAAACTAGATACGGAAATACAAATTTTGGATTTTCCGCAGAGGGGAAGGAGATTTTTTTTCTCTACTTAAAAGGATTCCTTTTGAGCATTGTGACTCTTGGAATTTACTATTCCTGGTTTCTGGCAGACGTTCAAAACTACATTTGGAATAGGACCAGTTTCCAAGGGAAAAAATTTAGATCTGATATCACAGGTGGCAAAATTTTTGTAAATTTTCTCATCGCATATTTAATCATCCTATTTACTTTAGGAATTGGATTTGCTTGGGCTGTAGTCCGATTGACTAGACTTTTTATTGAGTCGGTCAGTTTGGAGGCAGAGATTGATTTCTCCACTATTTCAGCGCAACCAGATGCAACTGCAAACGCTACCGCGGAAGGATTGGAAGCAATTGCGGAAACTTTAGAAGCCTTCCTATCATAAACATTGTTTCAAAATCAAACATTTACATCCCGATATTTTGACGGAGTATCAGCGGTTCCTGAAGAAGGAACCGTTCTGATCCACGGCCAAACCTTAGAATTTTCATCAGGTGATACCAATCACAAACTTGTCCTTTCCCAATTTACAGAGCTCACTTTGACGCATAAGGGTTGTAAGTTGGTTCTACTTCCGGATGAAGTGAAAGAAAGTCCTGTTTTAGAAATTTATTGTTCTAAACAAGAAGGGAAACAATTAGAATCCCTTTGGATCCAAACCAAAAAGTCCCAAAGCCACAGCCATGCTTTTTTCTACTCCATTAGAGAAATGAATCCAATTGTGCTTGGAATTTTATCCATCCTCATCGTATCCATCATTGGTTTTTTCTATTTTAAAGGATTAGAACTCGTAACCAACTTCATTCCTTTATCGGCTGACAAATCTTTAGGTGAATCCGTTCAACTCAAAATGGATGCTCAGTTTGAAGCATGTAATACCAAAGCCACAGACAGATTTTTTGCGGAAGCCTTAAAAAAAGTCGTTCCTAAAGGTAGCCATCACGAGTTTTCCGTTTCCGTCATTGCTTCTACCATCCCGAATGCCTTTGCTCTTTCTAATGGCAAAATCTATTTTTTTTCCGGATTGTTAAACGATGCCAAATCACAAGAAGAAGTCATTGGAGTTTTGGCTCACGAAATTGCGCACGTGGAAAAAAGACACCATATGAGAAATTTGGTGAAAGCTGGTGGCACTTCGCTTGCTATTAGTTTGGTGATCGGCCCCGGACTTGGGAATATGGAATTTTTAGAAACCTTTACTGAAATTGGATCAACAATTTTAGTTTTAAAGTTTTCAAGAGATTTTGAAACAGAAGCCGACATCACATCTATCGAATATTTAAAAAATCAAAATATATCTACCTCGGGTCTTCTTACCTTTTTCCAAAGGATGCAAGAATTAGAGAAGGAAATGACCAAATCAGAAGAAAACCCTAAAGAAAGTAATGCCAAAGATGATCAAGTGGTCACCAAATCAATTACCGATTTTTTAAGTACCCATCCTGCAACAGAAGAAAGAATGAAAACATTAGAATCTTTGATTCGTACAGGCAAAAAAGGAACTATCAAAAAAGTGGTGTCGGATAATACTTGGAAAGAAGTTCAGTCCGTCTGTTTAGATTTTAAAAAATCAGATTCTAAATGATTGTAAATTTGTTTCAAAGTTTCGCTTAAGCTATGTTTGTTTTTCCAACCAAGGTTTTTTAGTTTAGAATTGTCTCCATAAACTTTGGAAGTTTCTGAGGCGCGTACTCTTGTGGAATCCACTTCAAATTGGATCTCCGCTCCCGAAAATCGAACCAACTCTTCCAACATATAACGAATGCTTCTTTCTTCTCCAGAACAGATATTGTAAATTTCACCAGACTGGCCTTTTTCCACTAAAGTGAGATAACCGCTCACAATATCTTCTACGTGAGAAAAATCTCTAGTGGGATCTAAATCACCAACAGCAATGGTTTTTTTTCCTGTATGTTTGGCTTCAATGATTTGGGAACAAAAGTTAGGTATGACAAACTCTTTCCTTTGCCCAATTCCAATATGGTTAAATGGTCTTGCGATCACTACTGATACGTACGGGCTATACTGCGCGTACTGCCGGCAATATGCTTCGGCTGCCAATTTACTACCGGCATAGGGGTTCACTGGATTGGGTAAAAAGGATTCTTGTAAAGGAAGGAGGGAGAGGTCCTGTTTTCCATAAACATCTGCCGAAGAAACATACAACATTTTACAAGGTCTTTGCAAACGGTGTAAGGTCTCTAGAAGGTTGAGTGTCCCTCCCACATTGATTTCTTCTGTTTCCCAAGGATCTTCTATGGCAATCGGTACAAAAGCTTGGGCCGCTAAATGGATGAGAGTATCCGGCTGGATATCTTCTAAATTTTTTGTGACGGCCTTTCGGTCACGAATATCACCTTGAAAACAATGGATTTCGGACTCTCCTTGGGATTCGAGAGCAGGAAGGAGGTAACTTCCGACAAATCCAGTGGCTCCGGTGACTAAAATATGTTTTTTTTTCATAGAAAAGGGAAATTTCCGATTCGGCCCTAAGATTTAGTTGCCATTCTTCCAAATTTTCAAATCCTCTCAACAAAAGAAAGAAAACTGTGGAAGACAAAAAGAATTTCAATCCCTCCCCCTTTGTCGAAATCCGCGACCCACAGTTGAATGTATCGGAATTGGTACAAAAAATCGAATCGAAGATCCCACTCGATCCAACACAAAAACCCGATTGGTTAGAACTCACAAAAGTCAGTTACAAACCTGAATCACCTCAGGGTTTTCGCAAATTTGATCCTGCTGGTACGGCCCATCTATTTGAAAAAGGGATTTCCAGTCCTAAGTTCTCTAATCCCAAATTTTGGTTCATCAAAGGACCTATAAAATTCATCATCACTCGCCTAATCTCTGTTTACGGACTCATCGACAAAAAACTTTCTGAAAATCGGATCCGTGCCTTTTTTTCTGTTTTGCATGAACTTGTCAGGTTAGGGAAAAGATTAGAACAAATTGAGAATCGATTTGACGGTTTTTATCGAGACCATTTGCTAAATGGTTCTTCAGATGAATTGCCTAACTTTGGTTGGGCAGTGAATTCTTATTTTACAGACGCAGGATCCAATCCCAGTTGGAAACTTGCCTTAGAAGATATTTCTAAATCAAATAAAATCACCGTATTGTTTCCTGAATGGGGTGACATTCTCAAACAACTTTCTATGAACAAAATTCCCTTCCAATGTATCACATCGCATGAAGAAGAGTTTAAGTTCATTCAAAGTAAAATTACGGCCACGATCCAATTGGAAAAAAAACTATTTCCATTAAAACAAATCCTAAATTCATCTTCTGATGTTTTAGTCTACTTACCTCTAGGAAGATTTCCATCTTTTTGGATCGAAAGAATTTTTGCTGAAATTTCAATGTCCATTGATACTGGAAAACATTTGTATTTTTCCGTTTCCACAAAACCAACAGACGCCAATCGTCCGTTCCGCGATCTACAAGTTTCCGAAATTGATTTGGATCTTTTACCAAAATATTTAGGAACTCTTGGTTTCAAACAAGTTCGAGATCTTTCCACAACGGAAGATACGAAAGTTTACAAATATACAAAACTCGATACATGAATGTTTTTCAACATTTAGATGAACTCAAAGATTCTGATGGTGTTGGAAATGATGCAATTGGACTTTCAGAAGTATTTTTATCTCTTGGATACAAATCACATTTTATTACCAGAATAGAAAGAAAGGGCAAACCTTTACCAAGTCAGTTTCACTCGATAAATTCTTTCAACCATCCAACATCGCCAGATGATATTCATATTTTACATTACGGTGGAGCCGGATACCCTTACCATTTGTTCCAAAATTTACCTGGCAAAAAAATATTAAGATTCCACAATATAACACCAGCTATCTATTACAAAGATACCACAACATCCGATATTTTTTTTGCAATGGAAAAATTTGAATCCTTATCTTACTTAGAAATTGCTAGTTTATCTATTTTTTGCGATTCGATTTGGTGTGATTCAGATTTCAATTTCCAAACGATCGCTGGATATCAATTCAAAAATCCTTATGTGATTCCAATTTGTAAATCTTATGATGTAAAAATAAAATCAGATGCAAAAGGATGGAATTCATCTTTGGTATTTGTTGGTAGATATTCTCCTCAAAAAAAATGGGAAGATTTGATAGAATTATTCTCTTATTGGACAAAAGAATTTCCGGAAGCCAAATGTTTGTGTATTGGATCTATCATAGGTGCTTTTGATGGATATTTCAATAAACTAACGGAAATTGTACGAAAATTTGGATTGGAAGATAAAGTTCAATTTTTAACTGGGAAAACGGATATAGAAGTATTATCAATCTTAAGGGAATCAGGAGCTTTTGTTTCCATGAGTGAACATGAAGGATTTTGTTTGCCGATTTTAGAAGCATTTGGCTCTGGCATTCCTGTATTTGCTTATGCAAAAGGAGCCATTCCTGGCACGATGAAAGACGCAGGAGTTCTATTGGAAACAAAGGATTATCCAAAAATCATACAACAGATAAAAGAGATTTTAACTGATAAAGAAAAACGGGCTTCCTTGATTTCTCACCAATACCAAGTATTGGAATCATACAATCAGTTTCCATTTTCTGAAGTGGTTTCTGGAATTCTAAAAACTGGTATCCAATGAACATACATCAATTTTCTGCAGGATTCCAATTAGGTGACGCCATCTCCCAAGAAATGTTAGAGATAAAACGTTTGCTTGGCAAAGAAGGATACAACGGAAAAATTTTTGCAGAAAACGTTTTTTCTTATGACAGAAAGTATGCAGAAAAAATTACCAAAGCTAAAATCAAACCAAATGATGTGTTAGTTTATCATCACTCCATTCATAGTGATGTTTTAGACTTTGTTCTAAAATTTCCAAATCGAAAAATCCTAATTTATCACAATGTAACACCTGAAAATTTTTTCTCAGGGTACGATCTTAAATTTTCCTATCTATTACGCAAAGGTCGTGAAGATTTAGAAATCATCCGTGATACGTTTCACCACTCGTTTGCTGTTTCAAATTTTAACTTAAATGAATTACAAGAAATTGGATTTAATCATGCACGGTTACTTCCGCTGCATTTGAATTTTCAAAAATGGAAAGATGTTCCCAGAAATTTCAAATTAAAATCCTTTGATTTTCCTTCTTTTTTATTCGTTGGTCGCATAGCGCCAAATAAACGACAAGATGATCTAATTCGTTTTGCAAGAACATGGAAATCCAAAATGGGAAATCAATTTTCTTTGCGAATGTTGGGGTTTTGTAATCCAAACCAACAATCTTATTTAGATGAACTCAATTTTATGATTCACCACTTAGATCTCACAAACGAAGTGAAAATCATTTCTTACGTTGATGATTCGATGTTAAAAAAAATCTACGCTGAAAGTAATATGTTTTTATCGATGAGTGAACATGAAGGATTCTGTGTTCCTCTTATGGAAGCCATTTATTTTCATCTACCAGTAGTTGCCTTTGCTGCAGGTGCTGTACCGGAAACCTTAGGTAATTCTGGAATTTTATTTGAATCCAAAAATTTTGATTCTATAGTCTCTCAGGTAGATGCAGTTTTTAAAAAATCAGATTTCCGAAATTCTATCATTGGTGCACAAAACATTCGATTAGATGAATATTTGGAATCAACGAGTATCCTCCCCATTTTGGAAGTGGCAAGAAGTTAGGAATGGCAAAAATTCTCATCATCACTGCTCGGTTTTTAGAACATGCATCCGGTGGGGCAGAAAAACTGGCTTATGATTATGCTTCCATTTTATCGGAATCAAATGAAGTCACTGTTTGTACTTCAACCGCAAAAGATTATGTTAGTTGGAAAAATGAATTACCTAAAGGAGAAACCAAAGAAAACTCCATTTGTATCCTTCGATTTCCTACGAAACAAACGAGAAACATAAACAAAATGAATCACCTACTAAATCATTGTTTGAAAAAAGGTGAGTCTGTTTCAGAAAAAGAACAATACGAATTTCTAAAAGAACAAGGACCATATTGTCCCGACTTAGTGGAATACGTTACCAAAGAACAAAAAAACTTCGATTTAGCAATTCTCATTGGATATCTATATTATCCAGTTGTTGCATCTATTCCTAATTTAAAAATTCCTTTTGTCATTGTGCCTACATTTCATGACGAACCACCATTCCGCCTTCCTATGTATCGTAAAACGTATGCTAATCGTTTTTTTTACAGCTTCAATGCGCCGGAAGAGATGGAAGTTTACGAAACGTATACAAAACAAAAAGTTAAGTCTTACTTTTTAATTGGAACCTATATCAACGATCATTTGGTTCCAATAAATCCAAACCATCCAAATTCTTTTGGAAATTCTAATTCTAATCAATTGATCACAGTTGGTAGGATTGAACCTGCAAAAGGATATCCCGAACTTTTCCATTACTTTCAAAGTTGGAAAACTTATTCTCATCGAACTGATGTGACTATTAAATCGCTAGGATCGGTTGCTTCCATGGAAGTACCAATAGATCCATTAATTCATTTTACGGGTTTTGTCAGCGAAGAAGAAAAAATATCAGAAATTCAAAAATCTTTTTTTCTTCTCAATCCATCAGCCTTTGAAAGTTTTTCAATTTCCATAATGGAGGCGTGGATTCAGGAAAAAACCGTCCTCGTTAATGCAAAATCTTCTGTTATGCGAGGACATTGTTTACGAAGCCAAGGTGGGCTATTTTATTCAGATTCACTTTCATTCCAACGGACGTTGGATTTTTTATTAGAGAACCGTGAAATTGCCAATCAATTAGGTAGAAATGGAAGAGAATATGTTTTGGCAAATTTCAGCAAAGAAGTAATTCGAAAAAAATTAAACCAAATGGTTAGTACACTACTCGATTGATTTGACCTTCAAATTCTGCCAAAAGATACTCATGCACAAGTCCATTGGTTGCGAGTAAACTCGGAATTAAAATTGAAAAATCATTACCATCCATGGATGTGATTCTTCCTTTTGCCTCTAAAACAATGAGACCTGCCGCTGCCATATCCCAAGGTTTAAGGCCAAGTTCATAATATCCTTCAAATTTCCCTTCGGCTAACCAACATAAATCGAGAGTTGCTGCTCCAGTTCTCCGAATGCCTCGAGATTTCTGCAAAATGGATTTATAATATTGCATGAGTGTATCTAAAGATAAATTTCGATCATAAGGAAATCCAGTAACAAATAACGAATCTTTTAGAGAACTTGTCCTTGAAACTTGGATGGGAGTTTTTTCTCGAAATGCCCCTTGGCCTCTGATGGCATGATAATAAGTATTTAATTCTGGAAAAAAAACCATCCCAATGAGCGGGGTCATCGTATCTGTTTCGACTACCCCAACAGAAACACCGTATAACGGAAGTCCATGAGTATAATTGGTAGTTCCGTCCAATGGATCCACAACCCATGTGTATCCGGATTTACCTTCTATTTTGCCTCGTTCTTCCGAAAGGATTCCGTCACCTGGATAGTTTTTTTGAATCTCATCCAAAATCATGGACTCTGCTTTTAAATCAGCTTCCGTCACAAGATTGTATAAACTTTTTTCATCTACCTTGAGACCTGATTCTTTATGTTTTTGCACAAGGAAGTCAGAAACGTTGGGAAGAAAATTTAAAAAATGATAAGACCTATCCAGTAACTCAGATTGCATCAATACCCACCAAATTCGATGTTTTTCTTCATCGCGGTGATCTCAACATCTAAATTTAGAGTTTCATCTGCTTTGAGTTTATTTCGAACTTGTTCAGTTGTTTTGATCACTTCACTCAGTAAGGAATTTAGTTCCGTTTTCCTTTTTTCTGCATCAGGAGAACCTACACTCAATTTGTTGTACTGGCCTAATATTTTGGAAACAGTCTCAGGAAAATAATTTAAAAACTGTTTTGCCTTTCGATAAGAAAGTGGGTCTTCGGCGAGCTTCACACGTAAATCAGATAAAGAATGTAAGTATTCATTACATAAGCCTTGTAGTGACCCATCCGTAAGTGCTTTGGATTCTTTTTCTGTAGAAGAACGAAAGCCATCCAATCGTTCCATCTGAGATTTGTATTCAGTAAACTCGACTTTATCTTCAAATTTTTTCTTTAATTCATTCCAATTCTCTTTCGTTTGATTGGAAGAAAAAAGGAGAGGGAAAAAACTAAATGGGTAATGATGTGCTTTACCAATCGTTGTTCTGTAAATAGCAATTCCTAAAAAAACTACATGCAGGAATGCCATTAACACATAAGAAAATACAAGTAACACTCGATCATCACCGAACTTTGCTCCAAATCCAAAAAATCCAAGTGACAACAAAGCTTGCAAATACATTGCCTCTAATGACTGTTTGGCGGAATAAGAAGATTTATTTCGAGAAAGCCACATGACAAAGGGATAAACCATTGCCCCAAGAGATGAGATAAAAAATGGAAATGGCAACAATGCCATGGGATAAGTTAAAATTGTAGAAAGATGGGCGCGTCTGGCCCATTTTTTTTCCTCTACATTTTGTTCTAATTGCACTTCGCTCATTCTATTTTGATTCCAAAAGTTTTTGTTTGATTTCTGATTCAATTTTGATCATTTCTTGTTCCGCTAACTTTCGTTTTTGGCGACCGTCTTCCTGAATTTTCAAAGTTTCCGTGATGGTTGAAATCAATTGTTGGTTTACCGTCTTTAAAGTTTCAATTTCAATGATCCCTTTTTCGGATTCTCTGGCAATTTCTACGGTTCCCGTTTTTAACATTTCTGCATTTTTTTGGATTAGGTCATTGGTAGTTTTCGAAACTTGTTTTTGTGCTTCCAAAGCCTTTCTTTGGCGTAACAAACCTAATGCGATTACAATTTGATTTTTCCAAAGAGGGATTGTGTTCAAAATTGAACTTTGAATTTTTTCAACAAGAACCTGGTTCCCATTTTGGATGAGACGGATTTGCGGCCCAGTCTGTAAAGAAAGGATACGTGTGAGTTTTAGATCGTGGATTTTTTTCTCAAACCGATCCACCATTTGTACCATATCTTGGTATTGTTGGGAAGCGAGGGTGTCCCCTTGGGCTTTTGCCTTTGCGAGCATATCGGGGAGGATTTTGTCTCGTAATTCCTGAACCTTTTTATCTCCCGCAGCAATGTACACTTGAACTTCCTTAAAATACTCCAAGTTTTTCTCGTATAATGCCTGTAATAAAGTTATGTCTTTTGTTAGGTTGGTTCGAGCGGTATGAAGTTCTTCGACAATTTTTTCAATCTGGGTTTGTAGGTCTTCAAACTTAGCAAGAAATTTCCGGGAAGCATCAAAAAGCCCACCAATCAGCGGAATTTTGGACAGAGTGTTCCCTTCGCCTGCAAAACTATCCAAATTCAAATCTGTAATTTTGAACAAAAGGTTGTTTAAAAGTTCCCCAGCATAACCCGAATCCTTGGTTTTGATTTCCGATAAAACCTTATCTGCAAATTCAGAAACTTTTGCTTGGGCAGAGGCACCGTAAGAAACTATATCATTCGGATTGTTGAGTTGTATTTGCCCTGTCAGTTCTTCTACTTTTTGTAAATCTTCCTTTGTGAGTTGGAGTTCGGGGTCATTCGTTTTCAGTTCCAAAGAGTCCATAAATATCTGTCCTTTACCTTTTCTTCCAAAGATAGGATCGTTTTTAGAATATGAATCAAGCAGAAAACGGGAAGGTGTGAAAACATGAACTAGTAAATTTATTTCTTAAAATTTTTGATCCAAAACCACAGTTTGGTGACAATTTGATTGCATAGATTGTTATAACTGATACATTCCTGCGAGAAAAAATATGCTAAATCAAGATTTGAATCTACCAATCCTCCTCCCACAAGTATTGACGGTTGATGCCATGACACTTGACAATCGTTTGATTGACCAAGTGGAAGTGCGGACGTTACTCTTTCGACTTCGGGCGAGAAATTACCTGCATTATTTAATCATCAAATTTTTAGTTTGTACAGGGTTATCACTCCCTGAAATCATTCATCTTAAAATCTCCGACTTTAACCCCGAAAGAACAATATTCAAATTAAAGAACGGTGGTCGCTTGCGGAGACGTAAAATCTTTCTTGAACCCAATTTAGCATTAGAACTGTATCGGTATTCCTCCGATTTTTCACCTTCCGATTATCTATTTCCTGGTCGTTACGGAAAACTAAGAACAAGAACCATTCAAAAAATTCTGAAGACAGCAAGTCGTTTGATCTCAAAGGAAATCCACATTCCTTTTTTACGTGATGTCATTGCTTTAGACCTTTTCAAGAAAGGTTTTCCTGTATGGGAAATCCAAGAGTTTTTGGGACATAGAACTGCTCGTTCCACAAAGCTACGAATATTATTACACATTCCGGTCGAAGAACGAACAGATCCGCGACTTTTTAACCGAAACAAAAACCAGGCAGCGTAAAAATTTCTTGAACCTTTGGTGTTTTCAGAGATTCTAGTCACCAAGTAGGCTCGCTTTGGAAATAAAGACCAAAAAAATCGGAAAGCACACACTTGTTCACCTTAACGGTCGTTTGGACATTACCCATTCGGATGAAGTGGAGGCCAAATTGGCCGACGACGTGCAGAACGGCGAGGGTGACATCATCATCAACCTAGAACTCATCTCTTATATCTCTTCTTCGGGAATTCGTATCTTTGTTGGGATGGTTCGGGAGTTGGACAAACAAGGTAGAAAGTTGAAACTTTGCTGCATCACACCGCCTGTTAAAAAGGTATTCGATGTAGTGGAACTTTTGGATTTGTTTGAAGTTTTTGAGACGGAACAAGAAGCCGTTAATTCCCTTTCTAAATAAATTTCACGTGGCTTACGCCTCGTTTCTCATCATCTCCGCTTTGTTTTTTTTCCAGGTTTGGATCAACTTGGATGTTTTCCCTGTAGTTTGGCCGGATGAAGTTTTGTTTTTTTCACCAGCCTTGTCTATTGCCAGGGACAGCCGTTTACAAACCGATGTATTGAAAGGTCTCATTCCAGGGATGGAATCCAAAACTCTCTGGATGCCACCTGTTTATTTTTTATTCTCTGGATTTTCCTTATCCATTTTCCCTGACACACTCACTACAGTTCGCCTAGCCAATGTAACAATCGTTTACCTAACAGCAGTTTGTTTTTATTTATTATTACGTCGTGAATCTATTTCGCCAATCGCAAGCCAAATTGCTTTTGCAAGTGTTTTATGGGAACCTCTTCTCTTTCGTTTTGGAACTGCGGCCCGAATGGAAGGTCTCACTGCTTTTTTCTTTATCTTAAGTCTACTATTTGCAACGAACAAAGACAAATCAAAGTTATATTATGTTTTTTTAGCGGGAGTTTCTCTTTCCCTGTCTTCGCTTTCTCATCCCATTGGGGCTTCTTTTGGACTAGTGACCGCTTATTTAGTTTGGAGAAACTTTGGATTCGAATCTTTTCCGTGGTTTATTCTGGGCGGAATTTTACCAATCCTCGGTTGGTTGTATTATATCCATCCCGATTGGAATTGGTTTGAAATCCAATTTGGTGCCCAACTCACCAGAAAACGCAATTTGCTTGGAACCTTTACTCTCTTAGATAAAGTAAAAGTATTTTCTTTTGGATTTGGATTTTCAAAATTACGATTGTTAATCATCCTTTCAGAAATTGTTTTACTCATTACACTGTCCTATCGAATTATAAAAGAATCAGGAAAACTAGATCAAAAATGGATTTTGTTTTGGATTTGGATTTTATCGGTTTTTGTATCTTTGTATACTTCATCCGAAGGATGGTATGTCTTTCATATTTTATTTCCTCTTGGTTTCGGCATGTCTTTGTTATACGAAAACAAGGGGAATGGTTCCAAAGTAGCAATTGTTGGTGTATTGTTATCTCTTCTTAGTTTAATTTATATAAACCATATCCATTGGTTTCAAACAGATTCCAAAAAAATTCTAGAATCACATTTCCAAAATTTAGAAATGAGTTTGGCGCATTCAAAATCTGTTTACTTACAGGCCCTACCCGATCCCTATTTCGATTTAAGAAAAAAAAGACCTGACCTCGATATCTTAGAATTCATTCCAGGAGAATTGGATATTCCTTCTGAGTCATACATTCGAACAATTGAATCACGAGATAGTTTTGTTTTTTATGATGACCAATTGATGAATTCCGTGATCAAAGATTTTTTAAAAAAGTCATCTTGGAAAAGGGAGGAATGGGAAATTCCTGTTCCTGGCAATCATTGGTTACACTATAAAACCATTGTGTACACAAAAAAATGAAAACTCTGGTTTCTCTCAAAACCTTTCTAATTCCAATTATTAGTTTCAGTTTTTGTTTTGGGTGTTATCATTCCGATAAACCAACCAATCAGTATCTATCATTACTCGGAGGATTTTCATTGCAACGCCGTATTACAATTGTAGGAGATTCTTTAGGTCAATGGTCGGATGGTTTTGGACTGAAAACAAAACTTGGATCCGAATTTACAGTCACTGACATTTCAGTGGCGGGATACACAACAGAAGATTGGTTGCAAAATAAAGAACAAATGAATGAAATCCCCACTGATCTTTGGATCATTGAACTGGGAACCAACGATGCCATGGTGTATGGAACAAACACGTATGAGTCAAAAACCAAAGAATTGATTTCTTATTTAGAATCTTCGCAAAACTCAAAAGTCTTACTGACGGCCATCCCTTTGACCAATATGAGTTCTATCCGAGAAACCATCCGAACGAACAACCAAACCTTACGCCAATTAAAAACCGG
The DNA here is from genome assembly GCF_004770765.1 of Leptospira noumeaensis. Taxonomy (NCBI): domain Bacteria; kingdom Pseudomonadati; phylum Spirochaetota; class Leptospiria; order Leptospirales; family Leptospiraceae; genus Leptospira; species Leptospira noumeaensis. The sequence continues at coordinate 465,792 of NZ_RQFK01000026.1, forward strand.
CAACTCTGGGATTGATCTAGTGGAGATCGAATCCATCTTTGAGTCCTACTCAGGGAATCTTCCTCTATACTCAATTTCTGACCCCATCCACCCCAACCAAATTGGTTACGAGCTAATGGGTGAGGCCTATCGTAAAAAAATATTAGGAATTTAAATCCGCGAGGATTTTTAAACCTTTTAAAGTCATCATAGGATCTATTTCGTCAAACACTTGGTTATGCGAAGCATGAATGGTTGTAACCAGACCACCTGTTCCGACAACTACGTAATCTCCTGGGTGTTCTTCTTTGATCGCTCTTACAATCTCTTTCAATAGACCAATCCAACCAAAGAAAAACCCTGCTTGGATGGACTCCACTGTCGATTCGCCTAACACACGACTTGGAGATCCAAATACGATTGGAGGAAGTTGTGCTGTGTTTCGTGTTAAGGCATCCATTGAAATTTTAAGACCGGGAGCAATCACTCCCCCCACATATTCCGGTTTTTCACTGATTACACAAAAGGTGGTAGCAGTACCCAAATCCACTAAGATGGCCTTTTTCCCAGGATAGGTTTTTGCACAGTAGGCCGCATTCACAAGCCTATCGGCACCAATTTCGAAAGGACGAGGGTAACTAATTCCAAAGTTGAGATTCATTTGGTAGTGAACACGTAAAGGATTTACATCAAACCAATCTTCTAACATGCGCTCTACGATTGGATTTAAAGATGGAACCACACTGGAATAGATTGCTTTTTTTACCCGATCTGCTTTCACATTTTCCTGAGTCAAAAATCCTTTTAAAAAAAGGCCAAGTTCATCAGAAGTTCGGTCTCTACGAGTGACTGTCCTTTTATGAAAGTCAGGAGTATCTTCTCCTTCACGAAACACACCAAATACGGTGTTTGTATTTCCTACATCGATTACTAATAATAATGGTGATTCTGACATTTATATAATCCGAAATTTTGGTGAAGTATCCATCAATTCAATCTTTTCGCCGGTTTCCGTCATAATGAGAAGGAATCCTAATTCATCAATTCCCAAAACACGGCCACGAACCATTCTGGATAACCATTCTGTTTCAATGACTTTGTTCTTTAATAAAGAATGATCCTCAATCCAAACTAAATCTTTTAAAACTTGTCCTTGGTCGAGTAAAGAAATCACAGATTGGTTTAGGTCTAGGATTAGATGATTTGCGAATCTTTCTAAAACTCCTTCCTCAAGAGGCTTCTCACACAAAAAAGTAGCTTTGTCTTTTAAAGTTTCAGGAACACTAGTTCCAAAAAAATTAAGACCAATTCCTACAACAATATCAAAAACTCCGTTGATGAATTCAGACTGAACCAATATCCCACCTACTTTTTTATTTTGACGATAAATGTCATTGGGCCATTTCACTGTGGTATCTGCTTCTCGTTCTGGGAAAAAATGATAGATAGTTTTTAATACAGCGGAAGAAACGAATATAGATAATAAGGGAAGGGAAATTTCCGCAGCAGAAATCCTAATTTTTCCTGAAAAAATCAATGGATCTTCGCCTAACGATTGCCAAACATTTTGACCACGACCTTTACCAGCAGTTTGTTCATCGGCAATCACCCATGAACCAAAAGGAATGGAAACATCACGAATCCATTCGTTTGTGGAGGTGACCGTGGAGAGTCTTTGGCCCAATTCCGTTTTTAACAATCTATATTCCATGCGTCCATTTCTCATTCGATTCGGATTGACGAAAGTAAAAAATCACTTAGTTTTAAGATATGAAACTTTCTGGAAATACTATTCTTATCACTGGTTGTGGCATGGGAATCGGCGCTTTGACAGCAGAACGATTGGCAAAAGAAGGAAATGATATCATTGGTGTTGATATCAAATTACCATTATTAAATGAAATTCAAAACAAAGTAGAATCTTACGGCAGAAAATTTTATGGGTTCGCTTGTGATCTTTCTAAAGAATCTGATATTGAATCTCTCATCAAACAAATCCAAAAAAAACGATTAGAATATCAAATTTTAATCAACAACGCAGGGATAGCACCAAGCGGTGCTTATGAAGGAAAGGATTTTTCTGTTTGGAGTAAAGCCATCCAAATCAATGTGAGCGCACCAATGAAATTGGTATATCTTTCTCTTCCTATCTTAAAAAAACAAAAGGAAGCCGCGATTATCAATTTGGCAAGTATTGCTGGAAAGTTTGGTACAGAAGGAACGGTAACTTATTCCGCGACCAAACATGCCATGGTTGGTTTTTCCCAAGCTCTAAAAATGGAACTTTATGAAACACAAATTGGCGTTAGTTGGATTTGTCCAACGATGGTCAATACAAGGATGATTGACGGTGTCAAACCTTCCCTTTTCACTCCAGTGATCGAACCACCTCAGGTAGCAGACGCGATTGTTTATGCGATCAAAAAGAATCCGGGAGAAGTGATGGTTCCTTCTTATTTACGAGCATCAATTGTCATCCTTCCAGCCTTGTTTCCTAAATTTTCTCTCTGGTTGGCAGTGAAAACAAAAGCATCAAAAGGTTGGCTTCTGGCAAACAAGGGACTTGAGAAAAATATTCCTGTTTAGAGGATAGGTTTTATGCATATTTCTCAGGTACTCGGTAAAAAACAAACAACCATCAGCTTCGAGTTTTTCCCTCCAAAAAATGAGGAAGCCTCAGCGGATTTGTTCCGAAACATCCAAGAATTGTCCCAAATGAACCCAGCCTATGTCAGTGTGACCTATGGGGCTGGCGGATCGACAAGAGACCTTACCCACGACTTAGTGGTAAAACTCCAAGAAGAAACAGGGTTAACGATTGTTAGTCATCTTACTTGTGTTGGTTCAACCAAAGATGAAATCAAAGAAATCCTTAAACGGTATGAAAAAAGCGGAATCCATAATATCATGGCCCTCCGAGGAGATCCACCAAAAGGACAAACCGAATTCCAACAAACGGAAAACGGTTTTGCTTACGCAGGGGAACTCGTAGGTTTTATCAAAAAGGAATTTCCAAAAATGGGAATTGGAATCGCTGGATTTCCAGAAGGACACCCCTCCACTCCCAATCGACTGAAAGAAATTGAATACCTAAAATGGAAAGTAGACCAAGGTGCCGATTACATTTGTACGCAAATGTTTTTTAACAATCACTACTTTTATGATTTTGTAGAACGATGTGAAATTGCAGGAATCAAAGTGCCCATCATTGCTGGAATTATGCCAGTCACTTCCAGAAAAGGAATGGCACGAATGGCAGAGTTGTCTTTAGGGACAAGTTTCCCAGCAAAACTTTTAAAATCTCTTTCCCGTGCGGAAGATGATTCTTATGCAGAAAATGTGGGAATCCACTGGGCAACAGAACAAGTCAGAGATTTATTAGACAACAAAATTGCTGGCATTCATATGTATACGCTTAACAAATCTAAGGCGACTAGGAAAATATACGAATCACTCGGGATTCGAAATTTCGACACCATTGGTTGAGGGAGAAGTCGGTGTGATACCCATCCACCGACTGTTGTTCCAAATTCCTTCTAGAACCAGGCTTCCTTTTGCATTTACTATTTTGGCCTGGCCTTGCAATTGATTATTCTCCCAATTCCCCTCTAACACGAGACCATCTGCAAAGATATACTTTCCAGATCCATTTCTTTTCCCTTTGGAGTAAGATCCGATAAACCGATCCCCATTCCCATACCGATAAATTCCAGATCCTTCTTTAAAACCAAACTGATATTCTCCTTCAAAAATATCACCATTGGAATAATGGTAAATTCCTGAACCGTGTTTGACATCTTCTAAAAACTCTCCATCAAAACGATCGCCATTTTCATAGGTTACCTGAAACTTTCCAGTTCTGCAATTTTCCCCTTCACAGATTTTTTGGTTCGACTTACAAAAGCAAAAGAGGTATAAAAATAAAAATATAAAGTTTTTGGATCGCATGTATGGTCGGGGATAAGGTATTTTTTCCGTCAATTAATAGGTGCAATTTCATATATAAACAAGTTCGGAATTAAGGCAATCCATATGTCACAAAAAAAAGCGCTAATCGTAGACGATAGCACGGTCACTCGTTTGATGATTCGAAAAATTATTTTGGATAAATTCCCAAATTGGGAAATTCTAGAGGCAGATTCGGCTGATGCTGCCAAAACCATGGTAGCGAATCACGAAGATATTGACTTCTTTAGTTTAGACCAAAATATGCCCGGTGAACTTTCTGGATTGGATTTGGCAGAAGATTTAAAAAAAAGTTATAAAAATACAAAAATCATTTTAGTAACAGCTAACATACAGGATGCGATCAAAAATAGGGCAAAATCGATAGGTATTGATTTTGTAGAAAAACCAGTATCGCCAGAAAAAATTCTCCCACATTTGGACTAACATGAAATCCTTATCACCTCTAGAAAAAGACTCGTTATGCGAATTATTCAATATCAGTTTGGGTGGTGCCGCAAAATTAATGGGGGAAATGATATCTGACGAAATTTTACTTACTGTTCCAAGTTTACAACTGATAACAGCCGATGAGGCTAAAAAAATTGAACATCTATACAACCAAGATGTATGCACCATTGAACAGAAGTTTGTTGGAGGTATTGGAGACGGATCGGCTTTTTTATTATTTCATAAAAGTGCTAGTTTGGAAATTGTCAGGATGATGATGAAAGATTATATTGCATTAAATGAAGTATCTCAGTTTGAAAAAGATGCGCTGAGTGAAATTGGAAACATCATCCTAAATGCGATATTATCAAATTTGGCCAAACTTTCAAATTATAATATAGAAACGCAGGTTCCAGAATTTTTCACTGGTAAATACCAAGATCTGATCATCCAACGTAGCCCTCAAAAAGACAATTCCATCCTTTTGGTTTTTATTGATTATAAACTCAAAGGTAAAGATATCAAAGGCTATATATTTTTTATCTTAAACTTCGATAGTATCAAAAACCTTTCTAGAGTACTCATTGAAAAGTTAAAACAGTGAATTCTCTTAGCGAAAAACACTTATTAACAATAATAAAAAAATCCGGAATTGGCATTCTAATTCTGGATCAAAAGCTAAATATCGTTTTAGCAAATAGCTGGTTTTTAAAAAGTTCAGGATTCAATGAAGCAGAACTAGAACATTCTTCTTTTTTGAATATTTTTCCTGGACTCAAAGATACACGAACATTCAAGTCTATTGAACTTTGTTTAAATTATTCTCAATACTCTATTTTGACTCATACTTTAAATCCTTTTCCATTTCCTCTTTATGATAACGATAAAAAAAGAGAACTAAATGAAAGAATTTATCAATATTTACATATCATTCCTATTTCCATAGAAGGTGAAACAGATCGTTTTTGTATGATTCAAATTTCTGATGTCTCGCAACAAGTGGTTCGAGAAAAACTTTTGCGGGAACAGATGTCTTTAGCCAACCAAAGAGAAGTTGACGCCCAAAAAGCATCCCAAGCAAAAACAGATTTTTTGGCTTCGATGAGCCATGAAATTCGAACACCTTTAAATGCAATTCTAGGAATGACAGACACTTTAAACGAAACTGAGTTAACAACAGAACAACAAGAGTATTTAACCGTTCTTCGTAATTCAGGAAAGGCTTTATTCAATATCATTAATGATATACTAGATTTATCTCGGATTGAATCAGGTAAATTTGAAATGGAACATATCCATTTCTCTATCCGAAATCTAATGAGTGAAACTATATCTTTATTTTTAATGAAAGCTAAGGCAAAAGGAATCGAAATTGAATTTCATGTGGAAGATGACATTGCAGAAAGTATTGCGGGAGATTCTACTAGGTTACAACAAGTACTTATCAATTTATTAGGCAATGCAATGAAGTTTACTGAAAAAGGAAAAATTACAGTCACTACTTCGTTATGCGAAAACAAAAAAAATCTTAAAATTTCAGTTAAAGACACTGGGATTGGTATTCCTGTAGAAAAAATTACATCTATATTCGAAAGTTTCACACAGGTAGATAGTTCTACGACTAGAAAGTACGGTGGGACTGGTCTTGGACTTACCATCACAAAAAAATTAATCCAACTGATGGGCGGAGACATTTCTGTAGTCAGCCAAGTTGGTGCCGGATCCAACTTTATTTTCGAAATCCCATACGAAGGATTTATCAAACGTATATCAGGAATCAACCAACATTGGTTGAACTTAGAATTACCAGAACCTGAACATTTTCCAACTTGTAAAGTCCTGTTGGCAGAAGACTCAGAAGAAAATATTTTTATCATTAAAACATTTTTTCGTAAATACCCAATTGAAATTATTACGGCTTATAATGGGAAACAAGCCTTAGAAAATTTTAAGTCGCAGAAGTTTGATATCATTTTAATGGACATGCAAATGCCAGAAATGGATGGGTTAGAAGCAACTAGAGAAATTAGAAAAATTGAATTAGCGAATCAAACAACTGCAACCAATTCCATTCCTATCATTGCTATTTCCGCTAATGTTCAAAAAGAAGATATTAGCAAAAGTTTTTTAGCTGGGATTACATCTTATGTATCAAAACCAGTCCGAAAACAGGAAATTTTGAAGTTGATGTATTTTTATTTAGCAATGTAGCCAAACTCTTATTATGCGAAATTATTTCAGACTTTTTTCAACAGCTGTATCTGGGTAAGCTTCTAATACATTCGGTTCAGAAAGAACTTCATTAGCTTTTTCTAGAGACAAAAATCCTGGTTCCGTTTGAAAACTTACGAGTTTCGGTGAGAACTGATGTTGAATTTGAATTCCATATTTTTTAGAGATTCGTTCCAAAGACTCTGGTGTTTGATCCCTTGCAAAGGTAACAATTAAAACTCCAGGTAACACAATACTTGGACCAGAACCGATAGAAGTGGTATATACTTCAGTTACTTTAGTGGTAACTGAAGATTTAGATGATTTTGGAAAAAGTTCCTTTCCTGAAGGTCGAACATTCCACCCTGATTTGATTCCCTGTTTTCCTTGGTTTTTTTGTTGGTTGTTCTGTGTTTGCTCGGGCGTCACAAATTCAGCAGTTACATTTGGATTTCGATAGAATGTTTTCCGAACTCCACCTTCTATAAAGGTAATTGAGTTAGGTGGTTCTTTCGGTTCAGCACCTACCGAAAAAAAAGTCGAACAAACTAATATTAGTAGGAAAATCCAATAATTAAAAAGTTTGTTTTTAGATCTTAACATAACCATTGGTTTACCTTCCATAAATTCGTAATTGAACTGAATTAATTGATCCTGTATCGGTAGCACTTGCATCATAAACTCGAATGATCCAAGTTCCATTAGGATTCTCTCCTAAATTTCGAGCCAACCCAAACCGGTAAGTGGAAGATCCTGTCATCGTAGCAATGGATGTGTTTCCTGTTGAACAAAAAGTATTGCTATATGGATTGACACAACCATGTGGTTCTGCTAAAAAACTTATCGTTCCACTTGGCGAGATAACCAGGATATACAACTCCGGAAAGTATGTGTGATTTGAAGTAAATTCAAGATCAACATATTCAGTATAAGAAAAACCCGTACTCACTGGATAGTTTACCGTGGCTCCTGTCACTAAATCATTGTCAGGAATAGGTGTATTTGGTGTGAGTGCTGTCAAAGTAATAGAAGAAGAATTTGCTGTGATGGGAGTCCAAGTACTAGCCCTTGAGAGTAAACTTGTAGCATCTACTGCACCAAAACCATACTTATGATTGATATTTAAACCAGCTCCATTCGTACTCCAATCAGTATCTGTTGGGTCATTTTTTCTGGCAGAATAAGCAACCAACTCTCTTACATCACGCCATGATAAATTGGGATATTGACTTAACAAAAGAGCAATCACTCCAGCTGCCAAAGGTGTCGCCGATGAAGTTCCATTGAATTTTTTTGTATAACTTGCTTGTGAATAGTCTCCGGAACTAGCTCCCGTATTGAGTCCAAAACTTCCCGTTGCATCCGTCGTTGATATAGCAGTGGTATAGGCAGTCGCATTGTTTCCTTGTGTATGTGCCACAGCCCAAAGATTGGCACCGGATTCTGAGTAACTGGCCTTCTTTCCATCTTGACCTATCCCACCAATGGCCATCACACCATAAAAATTCGCTTGGCCGTCATAATTCGCATTGTCCACAAGAACTGGTGAAGCAACGGTTCCGCCGTTGGCTCCATTTCCTGCAGCCCAAACATAGACAGATCCCTTTCCAGCCTTCCCTGTGAGTAAACCTTCTCTCACACCTTGTTGCCAAAGAGAACTTGCAGGCCAAAGCCAACCATATCCATCAGGTGAACCCCAACTATTATTAGAAATGGAAACGCGAGCCGCCTCATTGATCATAGCCCTATATTCATCAGAAGAATAAATTGTAGATTTTTCTAAAATATTAACACCAACTAACTTTGAGCAAGGGGCAGCTCCACGAACACCAACCCCATTATTACCTCTAGCGGCAATCACTCCACCAACAGCAGTTCCATGGAAACTTGTAGAATAAGAATGTGTGGGATAAATTGTACTATTGAGAAGATTTAACCCGCGAGCGGTGACAGAAATATTTGCAGATAGATCTTCATGTCGAATGTCCAGACCATCATCTACAACACTGACAATGACTTGGTTTCCAGACGTTCCTTGATTCCAAATGCTATTGACATTAGCATCCTCACCAACAGTGCCACCAAGTTGACCAATATTTCGTAAATGCCACTGGTCATTATACAATGCATCTCCGCTACCATTCGGAGAAAAAAAACAGTTTTCTTCCCTCCCATTGGCAATTGCATTCAAAAGGAGAAAATAAACCAGGTTATCGCTTAATGGATCATTGTCATCGACAGGTCTACAATTCCCAAATAAAAAACTTACGAAAAGAAGAAGAACGATTATACTTTTCAATTGATTCATTTAAGAAATTTCCTGACCTACTTTATATAACATTCAACCGGCCCGAATCAATCGAATTCCAAGAAAATTTGGAAAGATTTTTACGCTTTCGCTTCTGCCAATCGTTTGGATCTGTCTTCTTGTACTAAAGCATCAATCAACTCATCTAAATCACCTTCCATAATGGAAGGTAAATTATGGCTTGTAAAACCAATTCTATGATCTGTACAACGTCCTTGCGGAAAGTTATACGTTCGAATTCGTTCTGACCGATCCCCTGACCCTACTTGTGCCTTTTTCAAAGCATCTGCGCTTTGTTTTGCGGCATCGGCCATTTGGTCAACTATCCTTGCACGTAAAACCCGCATTGCTTTATCGCGGTTTTTAATTTGAGAACGTTCTTCCTGGGAAGCAACTACGATGCCAGTAGGAATATGTGTGATCCTAACAGCAGAGTCCGTTGTGTTGACGTGCTGACCACCAGCACCTGACGACCGATATACGTCAATTCTGAGGTCACTTTCTCTAATTTCTACTTCTTTTTCTTCTGCTTCTGGAAGTATAGCAACCGTTACTGCGGAAGTATGAATCCTTCCCCCAGACTCTGTTTCAGGAATCCTTTGTACTCGATGGGTGCCTGATTCAAATTTGAATAAATCATAAGCTTTATCGTCATCTAATGAAAATACAATCTCTTTAAATCCACCGATCCCCGTCGGACTGGCATCGATGATTTCTGCTCTAATTCCCTGTTTATCAGCATATTTGTTGTACATTCTAAATAAATCTGCACAAAACAATCCTGATTCTTCTCCACCAGTTCCAGCACGAATTTCCACTAGGATACTTTTTCCTGAATTTGGATCTGGAGGTAATAACATGATTTCAAGTTCTTTGGCTAACTCTTCTAACCTTTTTTCACCTTCTTCGATTTCCGATTTCAACATGGCATGCATATCAGGGTCATTTTCGGATTCAAGAAGTGATTTTGCATCACTGCAATCTTTAGTTATTTTTAAATATTCATCAGCTTTTGTATATACGGGCGTTAGGCGAGATCTTTCTTTCGATAGATTCTTCAATGTATCAGATGCGGTGGCTTTGGCGAGCTCATCCTCGATACGCAGGTATTTTTCTTGAATTTTTTTCAATCTATCTATCATGTCTATGGAAAGGATATAGAATGCCTGTTTTTGATAAACCAAAATCTAACGTGGAATTCAGAAACCCGTGAACGAAACACCATCTCAGGTCAAATCCGAAGGTTTTTTAGAGGGTCTAATTGAATTATTTGCAGGTCTAGAGGACTACAGAAGTCCTTATGCGCCCACAATCCAACCTCCAGACAATCTCATCCAAGAATTGGTTCAAAATGCTTCTTTTAAATCGGGGCTCGTGAGCGCCACATGTTCTCTCCCTCCTGGCCCTTTGGGGATTCTCAGTATTCTCCCTGAGTTACTTTTGGTGTACCGAATCCAAGGGCATTTGATTTTAGACATTGCTGCCCTCTATGGAAAGGAAGTCCAAGTCACAAAAGAATTGTTACTCTACTGTCTTTTCAAACATGGAGGAACACAGGTATTTCGAAAAATCATAGAAGAATCGTCCCTTAAAATTTTAATTCGCCCAACGACTGTTAGGGCATTTCAAACTGTTTTGGAAAAATTGGGTTTAATGATATCCAAATCCATCATCCGTAAACAATTTGCTCGTTGGATTCCGATTGGTGGCGCAGTAGTAACAGGGACATTTGCCTATTATGACACAAAACGTGTTGGCAAAACTGCTATGGAGTTATTTTCTAAAGAAATCCATGCCGAAGAAATTCGAGAATTTTTGGAGTCTCAGTGAAATTATTTTCTTTTTTAATCTCTGTTTTTGTTTTATTTCTTTTCTCTTGCCAATCCAAACATGAATCCTTAGTCTCGGAAATCGAAGATTTAATTTCAAAAGAAAAATACGAAAAAGCCCTGGCTCTATTACAAGATAGACTCTCAGCCAATCGCCCAACCTCAGAAGTCCTATCAAAAAATAAACCAAACCAACCTCGTTTGTTCGCACTTTCCGAAGATAGAACCAAAATCATTTGGACAGAAAACAAAACTCTATATTTTAAAGATTTGGTAAATGACAGTCGCAATTCCATTGAATTAAAACTAAGGCCAGATTCGATACAAATATCAGCTAACGGAAAGTTTGTGGCGGTTCAATATCCCCTAAAACAATATGGGGGTTGTGCCTTATTTGGTTATTCCACTACTGATTCTTCACTAGAACATGAATCAATTGTTCACATCCCTTGTAAAACAGGAATGGCGATTACCAATTCAGGTGACTTGTTATTGTATTTTTTTGAAAACCAATTGTTTGTCGAAAAAACAGACAAAATTTCTAAACCAGAAAAATATATTGTAGGGGATGTATTTCCTACTCCTTACCCAAAACTCAAAACACATTTTCACATAACATCAATTGGTAATGAATTTTTGGTTTGGTCAGGGATTGGTGGATCGTATAATTTATTTTTTTTAAACTTAGAATCCAAACGAGTGAACCTCCTTTCCAAAGACATTGTCTTACCAAGATTTTATTATAATAATGGAATTTCCGGATATGTGGTTGGGGGAAAAATTGGTGATCTTTATTTGAAAGAAGTCATCTACCATCAGGGAAAAAATCCCTCAATCAATCGAGGAATTCCGATTGTCACTCGTGAAGCTTTCTCCTGGAGAATGAGTGGAAAAGATGAATTTATCGCCACCAACCAAAACGATCCCAACCAACCAATGAAATGGAAGGTTTCTGGGAAAAAGGAACATTTTCCATTTTTTATTGAAAGGTTATGGGGAGTTGCTGGTGATAGAATCGTTTACGAAAGTAAACGAGGCGAACTAGTATTAGACGATCTTAATTTTTCAGCAGAAGACTGGATGATTTACGACTATTTCAAAAAAGTAAGAAAACTGAGTGATGGTTAGGCTGCCTGTTCCTTTTCTTTTTTAGCAGAAAAGATATCACAAGTTTTGTAAGTATCCGTAATACAGTGTGAAGTTAGCCTTTCTAAATCCTCTGTTTGTAAACGATCTTTGGAACTAGGACAAATAGAGAGTCCTTTAGAATACAAAGGGCATTTTACATAGAACTCATTTTTGGGAAGGGACTTCTGTGGCATAACTCTGAAAATTTTTGGGGAAAGGAATGCCCTGTCAAATCGATTTTAGGCCTGGTCCTAAAATTAAAAATCTAAAAAACCAGAACAATGCCCAGAAAACTAAAAGTACAAATTTAAGATTGTAGGGCTTTCTACCGATCCCACCTGGTCTTCATTGGAAAAGTCCCTGAGGTTAAATGTTTTTCCATTCCAAGATTTTCCAAATAAGTGCCCAGACATAAACACTTGTACAAGATCTTGGGCTTTTGTTGATTTAATGTATTTTGACATCCCTTCTCGTTTCCAAACATTAACATCTTCTAAATCAAAGTTTTGCCATTTCATATTTGGAAATGAGGAAGAAGGTGAGATCAAACCATCAATTGGTTTTCCGACAAGTCGGTTGTAAAGGTTCTGATCAAAAACTTCCTGGCCAATAAAAATTGCAACCTTCCATCCAGGTACAATCCAAACCCGATCTTGTGTTGGTTCACCAGGGGAAAAAATACCTATTTCTTCTTCTGTAAGAAGGGATTTTTTAACCAGCGGATCCATAAGTTTCCCATCTGCTGAAAATGGAATGGCAACATTATACAACGGACCTTTTGGATCAATGACTAGGTTACCTTTTACGATTTTAGGATTTGGTAAAATAATAGTTCCAGCTAGAATAGGAACATTGTATTGTTTCGCCAATGCAGAAAAAGTGCGAACATAAACTTCTACCATTTTTTCGGCTTTTAAATAAACCAAATCTGAAAATGTAAAATTTTCTCCTTTGGTTTTTAAAGCTGATTCCAAAGAATCTGCAGTTATAAATCTAGATTTTTCATCTAGATACAATAATCCTGTACCAGTATGTTCAGGAAAGATAACGATAGTTTTACGATCAAAAATTCCAGAAGTTTTACCTTTGTTTAAGGTTTCTTCGATTCGTTCTTTCCACCATTCTTCTTTTACAAAATCTTCCGGTTTTAAAACTAATTGAATCCCAACTAAGTTTCCATACTTTCGATCCGTTCCGTTTGTTTGAATGGATACTTGTGTCCATGGAACTGTTGGTTTTGTAATTTCTTCATCAACTTCTGGTTTGCTAAAATTGAAATCTAAATTAATGTTAAAATCAAAACTAATGTCTGGTTTAGGTAAATCAAACTTCGGCAAATTGGTCTGATCATTTTTCAATAAAGAAGCAGAAAAATAACCGAATCCAAACAAAACTATGAATAGAAGAATTTTATAAGGTGGAACGTATAAATTATGCATATTTTTTTAAATAGAGTTGGACTGCTTCCAACATATACTCCGAAAAAAGTTTAGATGGATCAAAGGTTTTTATATTTACCCAGTCCATAAAATCATGTTCTTCTGATAATTGAATATCACCGGCAATTAAATTGGCAGTATAAGCAACAATGACACAAGGGATATTTCCCTCGTTTACCATATGTTTATGAATAAAAATTGGCTCTGGGTTTACATCAATTTTAATTTGTTCACCCAATTCTTCTGAAACTTCGCGGAAAATACTTTCAGACCAGTCTGTAAAAAATTCATCTTCATTCATCCTGCCACCAGGAAGATCTCCATGCCCAGATTTCCTATCACGTAAAACGAGTAAGTTTTCGCCATTACGAAGGAATAACTTCTGAGTGATTTGAAAAAATCCATGTTTACTCACAAAAACTTTCCCCAAACATTGATTTGATGGTCGACGGCATATAAATCTGCTTTTGGAAGCAAATTCGTTTTATAATCATTTACCATACCTAAAGATACACTCGCAAGTTGAGAAATGATTGGATCCATGGATTCTGTCGGTACACCGAAAAATAAAAAGTTTACCGGACTTCCATCGCTAATTAAAAATACTTCTTTTTGAATTTCTTTTTTTGGTACTTTAAATAAAATTCGAGAACCTAAATCCATTTGAGTTTGTGGATCTAAAATTCTTGAAAAAGAAATTTCCATTTTTTCACCACCTAACATTGGATCGTGCGAAAGATTCAGTTCATTGGTCCATTTGATCAGACCGGCAAACTCTACAGTTTTTGTGGAACCAGATGCAATGAACAGTTGTTTGTGTTTACTATTCAAAAGCCAAGATTCCCAATGTTTTGGCGTAATGATGGATTCTCCTGTCACACCAATGATCAAATCTATCTCGGCAAACTCTAGATCCGTTACATGAGTAAAATCTGATTTCACATACGTGGATTCAGATTCGAACTTTTTATCTACTTCCAAAATATCTAAATTATTTTCGTGAAGAAATCCGCCGATTAGGTATTTTTTCAAAAACCCACCGATGTTTCCTTTCGATCCAAGAAGAAGTAATTTTCTCTTAGATAGAACCTTTCCAACTCCATGTAAAGTATTGTCCAAGGCATTCAGAATCGAACGTGCCACTTCCTTAGATTCTTCTTGAGTTTTTTCTTTTGAAATGGCGATGGAAAAAGCAGGCAAAAATAATTCCTTTTTGTCTTCTTTGACTTTTACCAAACGATCATAACCATTTCTGGTGTGTTCAACTGTTCCAATCACATAAGATTTTAAAATTTCACCGAATGGTTTGTTTCTGAATGTATTATCCTTTGATTCTACCCAAAATTCATCCAAAACAGCTCCAAAAGAAATACCATCTAACGCACGTTCATTTAGAATAGGTGCTACATAACCCCCATCTTCAATCAAAAGCATTTTTCCATTTTTGGAAATGATGGATAACAATTTGTTTAAAAACAAAAATATGGCCAATCTTCGCATAGCATCGAAAAAACCTAACTTTGCTTCTTCTAATTTGTGGCGGAATGTAGAATGATTTTCAAAGCCACTATACAAAGGAGATACTCCGTAGTAAGGAGTGTTGTTTTTTGTCAGTTTAAACTCAAGACCTGCCATAAAGAAAGATTCGGTCGGAATGTCTAATAAAATATCCAAATACACTGGTGGGATATTACCACCATACTTAACAAAGGCGACATCCAACGAACTTACTTTTAACCTTCTGAACGTTTCAATTAGAGAAATGATTTCGGAAGTAATGTGATGGATTAAAAAAATATGAACACCATAAAAATTAAAGTTATGCCCTTTCCCATTGGCAATCTCTTCCAAAAGAGGCATTCGTTTTAGATAAAAATTGGAATCAAGTAAGGTTCTTTTGCCGTTAATACTAAAATTTAATACACGATCCAAACGCGAAAGATCAACATAAACTGAAACCTTTCCAATGATAGCGCGGATTGTATTTCCTTCTTTGATTTTTTTAGAGGCAGAAGAATCTTCCAAAAGTAGGAACAATTTTTTAAGAATCGAAAGAGGAACACTTGGATCCGAACTTAAAATCAAATTTCTGTATTGTTCTTCCCAATAAAAATTAATGTTTGTGAGTTTGCCCAAAGGCGTTTTTTCAATTTGTGAAAATACCTTACTAAAGTGGCTATTTTCCTCTTCGTAAAAAGTTTCTCCTTTTTGTGCGGCGTTAATAATTCCAGTACTGAGTGATTCACTAATTTTGGAAGCACCGGCAATATAAGTCCTTGTATGCGCATCGCTAATGATTTCATGTTTAATATTACTTAAATTCAAACATCCGTCTTCTCTTGTATCAATTGTTATGCGAAGAAAAAAATCACCAATTCGATATTGACTGGCAACTCTTTCCATTAATATGTAATACCCAGATTCGTGGATAAACTCAGTTTCAAATGGAAATAAAAGAGCAACGGATGCATTTCTATTTGGATCTTCACCGTAAAACTCTGGATGAATTTTTTTGGCAACTGACTGTTGTTGGAAAGAACCAAATACAAACCTTAGGTTTTCTTCAAATTCTTCTCGGAACAATACCCAATCTTTTAAAATTCCGGCTCTGGCAAATACTTGCACATGTTGGATGTGCATATCAACCAACTCGTGATTGATATTAGGATTGATTTTGTAGGTAAAAGACAAATCACCAGGAAGAGAGTTTAATTGGTTTCCGATCTCTTCTCCAATGGTACGAGATAAAATCGATAGACCAAAAAAAATTCTGAGATTGGTAAGATCAATTTCCCAAAGCCCATCTTCAACGAAATTCAGAACAGGGCCAAGAGATGTATGGATTTTTTTCACTTCTGGCATAAACTTAATTAAAATCGACCACTACTTTGACACTGGAAGGATCTTTTGCAGTAGCATAAGCCAATTCCAATTGGTCAGAAGAAAAACGATGAGAAATCAAATTGGTTTCTAAAGCCTTGGTGATTTCTGGATTGTCTCGAAGTAAAGAAATCGCCATATGAAAGTCTCCACAACGGGAGCTATGAATTTCTTTTCCTTCAGAAAAAAACTTGGAAACAAGTTTTGTTTCTTCTGACCATTTGTTTTCATTGTTAGTATCCACGAGGATGGCTCCTCTTGGACGAACCAATGAATTTTCATGATTGGGATTGGGACGAATTGCCAAACTCAACTCTTCTGGATTTGAAACAACTACCAGATCAAATCGAGGCAAATGATTGGAAAATTTTTCCGAATTTAATATGTTCTCAGCATCAGAAGCACTTCCTTCAAAAACAGTGAATTGTTTTTTTAAGTTCTCTTTGATGGATTCTGAAACACCAGGAAACAAAAATACGTTCTGGTTATGACGATTTTCTTTTTTCCAATGGAAACGTGCATTGGCATCTGAATAGGGAAGGATCGAAAGTTCATCAACCACAAGTTCTGTCAGATGAGCAATCCCCGCCATAATTTGTCCATTGGTTGTTTTTAAATGGACTTCCCTTTTGGCAATTTGAATTGCCGATTCAAATCCTGAAGTTGTGGAAGTTGTGTCGTAAACGATATCAAATTGATCTTTCAGGTTACTAATGTCTGTTTTGCGAAGATCAACAACGGCGTCTGCCCCCATAGATTTTGATAGGGTAACCAAATGGTCATGCCTTGTGATTGCCGTTATGCGAAAATCAGATTTGTTGGTTTTTCTATAAGATGCAAGTGCCGCTAAAATCAAACTCCCCAATCTGCGTGGACCAAGTACTGCTACATGGTCACCTGGTTTCGGAGGCGAGGCAAGGATGGCTTGTAAGGCGGCCGCAAATGGTTCCATTAAAACAGCTGCTTTGGGAGATACTCCTTCGAGAGAAATGGCCGCGTGAATTGGCGCCAAAATATAAGGACCAAATCCACCAGGAAGTCTATCGATTCCTAAAACTCGTCTTTCTGGTGAATGTGTGGGAATTCCTTCCTTGCAAAATTGGTCAGGGTTTTGGTCTCCCCTGGCTTCGTAGGTGTCGTTGATTTCGACTACAAATTGTTTGCCTTGGTTTTCACCTAATCCTTCAGCAAGAACTTCGTGGCCAATGATTTGGGGCAAAGGAAAAGGTAAAAAACGTCGGTCTATATCAGTGGAACAAACTCCACAAGAAATGGTTTTGAGAGGAATGTAACCAGGGCCTAAATGTAGGTAGGGTTGGCCGTTCCGTTTGATTTCCCAACCTTCTGTTTCATTGCCAAAATACTCGTATTCTGCAGATTCAAACGAGTCATCGGATTTGTAATCCTTAGCTCGAAATTTTAAGTTCATTACCTATTGTTGATAAAAAAAAGAAGAATGATAGTCAATGTAAAAAAGGTAAAGTTTAATAGAAAGCCCTGCCTGATTTCTCGCCTTTCTTTATCACCAAGTAAATAACTCGTAACAAAGACTGAGAAAAAACCACCAAGATGTGCCCAGTGTGCCACTTGGTCACGCGCAAACAAATTGGTCACATCAGAATAAACCATCATCCAACCGAATAAAAATACCGGAAAAGGAATGGATTTTGTTTTGGATAAGGGAAAACGAAACGGAGAAAGTAAAGTTGCGGCAGAAGCCAAACCAGATATGGCACCACTGGCTCCGACAATCGGAGTTCGATCACCCAAAATCAAACCCCGAACCAATGAATCGCCTAACACAGATAATAAACCCGCCATAAAATAAAATAATAACCACCTTTCTTTACCAACACGATTTTCCACTACGCGACCGAGCAGTAATAGGAAAAATAAATTAGAAAGTAAATGAGCTCCCGATCCATGGAAAAAAGTAGATAGAATCCAGTTGATGGGTGCAAATTCACCGGGAGTGGCTATAAAATAAACCCCTACCAAATCTGGAAAAAAAATGGAAACAATCGGATACAATAAAAATAAGAATAATGAAAATCCGGCAGTGAGGGGAAATTCCCAAATGAATGATCGCATAACTATTGAAATTTTGGTGGTGTGGCTTCTTCTGGATTTCTTACATAGGACGGATCAAATCCGGGAATTCCTGATGCCAATTCATGTAAATCTGGTTGTTTCCAAATGAGTTCATAATAATCCAAGGATCCATAAGAATCAAAATTGCTATCATAGAGCAAACGTAAATACTTTTCACGATCATTAAAAATGATACGATTTACTTCATGAACCATTTCAGTAAAGGTGCGAGTTTCTTTATCAAAGTCACCAATGGAATCATGTAACAACCCAAGTAGGACAATGTATTTTTCTGCTTGTTTGAGTGACTTTAAGGAATATGCCAACTCTTGGAGTTTCATCAAATACAAATAAGGTCTGATATTTTTTCCTACCAGTAATTTCTGTTTAGCAACCGCAATCTCACGATACCCTAAACGAAGGTATAATTTGGTTTCTGTTTTTTCTTTTCCATTGGCAAACCTAGCCAGACGACCTAGTTCAATTTCTAATTCCTCAATTTCATCCTCTAAAACTAAAATGTAAAGTTGGATGAGTAGGCTTTGTGTCCTTCGGAGTTCAGAATATGATCTTCCTAAATCCATTTGTAAATGGAGAATTTCTGATTCGATATGGTGTTGGACACAACGTTTGAAGTATTTTTTTTGGTCTTCTGTTCCTCGATTGCTAATTGTGGAATTTAAAATGCGTAGAAACTCGTAGTTGTCCTTAAGTCCGTAGCTAACACGAATTAACTGGGTAGCTTTAGAACTGGACTGGTCCGGTGTCATCTCTCCGATTGCAGTGAGGAAGAGTAATAATATTACCGAAAAACGTTTCATCTATGAAAATAGTTTCGGCCGTACACAGAAAACATTAGCATGATAAAAAAGAAAAGACATCTACGTCTCATATTTTAGAATTATGTCGAGAGGAACCTGTGCAAAAGTTAGGAACACTACCAACTTCCCCTTTGGAAGCCATTGACCTCCTTAAGTCCGAAATGAACCAACCGGTCTGGGAATCACGTCTTTTAGATTTGATGAAACTTGCAGCCGATGGTGACAAAAATACTTGGGCTTTGATCTACCAAATCATACGAGAAGCCGACTCAGGTCGACTCAGTTGGGGGTATCATAAACCATTACTCTCTGGAATGGTTTACCTTCTCTCTTATGTAGGTGATTCCAAAAGTTATCGGGTTTTATTGAATTATGTCAAATCCTTGGATCGAGCCATCCCCATTGGTGCCATGGAACTTATCTCAGATTTATTGCCTACTTTTGAAGAACTAGACATTCGTGAATTGTTTACCATCGCTTCCAACATGGATGAACTGAAGTCTGCCTTTGGAGTTTTGGCTTTATGCAAACTCAATATGGAAAATAGGCTTTCCGATGAAGAAAAAGAAAAACTAAAAGATTTTTTAAGTACATATAAAAATTATAAATATTACCTCACCGATACAATCGAAATCACATTAGAACAATTAAACGAAACTGATGCGAGTGACATGTTGACGGAGTTAGATGGAATTTTTCAATGAAAGCAGCAGTTCTCCCACAAGGTTCAAGATCTCTTGAAATTCAAGAATTAGATCTTCCACCACTACTTCCAAACCAAGTAAAAATCAAAGTCAAAGCTTGTGGCATTTGTGGTTCCGACATTCATTTGGTTCTTCATGGCAAAATGAAAGCAAGTTACACACCCTGTGTTCCTGGCCACGAAACTTCCGGTGTTGTAGAAGAAGTTGGAGAACAAACCACCAAATTCAAAAAAGGGGATCGTGTGGTTGTTAGTGCAGGAACTTCCTGCGGAAAATGTAAACATTGTTTGGTGGGACGTGAAAATCTTTGCGAAGAAATTGGAGTCCTTGGTTTCAACCAAAGAGGTGGGTTTGCCGAGTATTTACAAATCGAAGAACGTTACCTCCATCATTTACCTGAGGGAATTCCATTTACGGAAGGTGCCATACTTGCAGATGCAGTTTCAACTCCTTACCATGCTGTCAAATACCAAGGAGAAATCAAACCTGGTGACACTGTTGCCATCATTGGCTGCGGGGGACTCGGAATCCATGGGGTTGCCATCGCTAAAGCATTAGGAGCTGGAAGAATTTTTGCTGTCGATATTGATAGTGGGTCATTAGAAAATGCAAAGGCTTATGGTGCCGACGAACTGATACTTGTAGAAAAAAATATGCAAGTAGGTAAGGTTTTAAAAGAAAAATCTGGCGGTATTGATCTGTTATGCGATTTTTCTGGTTATATGCCTAACATCGAAAATTCAGTCCGCGCCATGAACCGTGGTGGGCGGATTGTCCTCGTGGGAATCGGCAGAAACAAATTAGAAATCCCGATGCCATTTTTTCTAATAGAAAGACAAATTCGGATCACAGGTTCTTATGGTTCGGACAGAAGGGCCATTCCTGAACTCATCCAACTCTATCAGGATAAAAAGTTAAGTCTTACTAAATCCATCAGTGGAGTTCATAAGTTGGAAGATACCAATGAATATTTACATGCTTTGGAAGAAAAAAAAGGGAACCCGATTCGCTTCATCATCAATCCAGAATTATAAGTTTTGGATTTTTTGATTTGTTTTATTTTATTTAATTTCTAAAAGTAGGAAACTCAAATCATCCATTTGGTATTTCCATCCAACCGAGAATTTAAAAAGAGAATCTTGGATGACCTTGGCCAAATCTTGGAATTTTTGATACCGGTTATCCCATAACAACGATTTGAGTTTTTCTTCACCAAAACTATCACCTGCCTCATTTAACAAATCAAAGATTCCATCGGTATAAAGTAAAATTTTATCACCTGGCTGGAGTGTTACGGTTTCTTCCGCATAAGGCAAATGAGAAAACAAACCTAATGGTTTTCCTTTCACATTCAAATGAATGATATTTGACTCTGAATTTCGAATGAGAAAAAAACCTGGATGGCCCGCGTTACTAAATGTAGCTGTATAAGATTCTGTATCAATGAAAACATACGATGCTGTGATAAATAAGTTTTTTGTTTTACCCACCAAATGTCTGTTCATTGAATGAAACACTCGTGAGGGAAATTGTAAATAGGCACTCGCACCCACAAAGGCCATTTTAGACATAGCTGCCACCATCGCAGAAGAAATTCCATGTCCAGAAACATCTGCCATCAGAATGGCCCAATTTCCCATACTATCTTTTGTATGGTCAAAATAATCTCCACCCACCGACTCTAAGTTTTGCGAAAACCCAATGATCCGAATTCGATCGTCTTCATTATATTTGGATGATAACAATGATTTTTGAAGGGCATGGGCTAATGCTAAATCTTTATCTATTTGGATGAGTCTTTGTAATTCCTTATTTTTTGTGCGTAGCTCCGCATTCATTCGACTGATGGATTGTAGAAGTTGCCAATAATGTTTGAAAACATAAAACCCAAACAATACCATCATCAAAATAAAACTATAATGGATGAGTCGAACCCCATAATCTAAAAATTCAAGATCTACTAAAATGTCGTGAAGTCCACCAACGACAATAAAAAGCAATCCTAAGGTTATGGTACGAAGATTTTTGTTTCCTTTGATTAAAACATAAACAGCAGAAAAAATGGCTACGACCCCTTCAACGGCAATCATCCACTCGTAATCACTTTCACTATTAAGGAAAGAAATTCCATCTTCAAAATTATTTACTAAGGATATAAAAAAAACAATTAAATGAAGAGCAGCGAGTATCTTAAATAAGTTCCGAAAAAATGGAGGAAAAATTCCAATTAGAAAAAGCAAAAGAGCAAAGGGAAAAAAAGCAAAATTTAGATAAGTAATAGGAACTATCAAATAAGAAAACTGACTTAAGGAAAAACCAACAAACCCATTCAAAACTTCAATAAGGGAAGCGGAAAATAATAGAATCGAAAAATTAAAAAATATAATTTCTCTTTTCCTTAAAAAATAAAATCCAAAAAAGATAAAAGAAAGAATTAACAAAATGGGAGCAAAAAAAGTTTCAGAAAAATTATCTAAAAACAAATCCACTAAGGCTTGAGAGTGATCTTTGAAATAAACTTCGCGATCCATTCCAATAAAACTTTTGTATCTTGAACGAAATTGAAAGATGAGAGAACCCGAGGGATTTTGTTTGAGAGGAATGATGTAAGGAAAAATATGATCCTGTAGTTTTGATTCAAAGATCAATTCTTCTCCTTGAAAAAGTTTAAACTGTTCTAAACCAATCCCAATGGAAAGGACAGGGCTTTTGAGTTGCCTAACAAACTGATCACTAAATTTGATATATAAAAACTGATTTTCTTTCGGGTACAGGCCTAATTGGTTTGGTGCTAATTTTTGCCAAACCTGGTTTGGAATCGAATTTGGGTCGCTAATTTCCTCTGATGACCAAAAGTAAAACCGATCCAAAAGGTAAACGGATTGTTGGAATTTCTCATCTGCTTTGGTTTCCGAATGTAGATCCAAACACCCGCAAAATAAAATCACAAACCCTAAATAAAGAACAAACTGTAAGAGAATATGAATCGATTTATATGATTTGACTTCTTTCAAAATTTGATTCCTATAGGATTAGCATGATACGTTCAATGAATCGCAATCGATTCCTATCATTTTTTTACCCACTCACCTTTCTATTATCGTCTCTTACCGGTCTTGTGGCCCAAGAGAAAACTCCCCAAGAACAATTCGTGGAAGACAAACTGGAATGTTATTCCCTCGCCACGGAAATTGACGGGCAAGAATACCAGAAATCTTTGAAATGTATTTCTAAAGATTCCATCTGTTACATTATCCAAGGTTTTGCGATGAGTTGTATCCCTCGTACAGGAAGGTATCCTGCCGAGTTGCCCAATCTAACCCCAAAACCGACTCAACCATAATCGTATAACAGGAGATTTATGAAAATCAAAACAAAAATCAGTGAAATGCTGAAAATTGATCTACCGATCATCGCAGCACCCATGTTCCTCGTCTCCTATCCGGAGTTAGTGGTCGCAGTATCGGAAGCCGGCGGAATTGGATGTTTTCCTTCCCTGAACTACAGAACCCCAGAACAGCTTCGGGAGGGTATCTTGGAAATTCGCTCCAAAACCAAAAAACCAATCGGTGTCAATTTAATCCTACACAAAGAACATAACCCCAATTGGGCCAAACAATTCGAAGTGGTTATGGATTTAAAAGTAGAACTTATCATTACAAGTCTTGGAACTCCACGAACCATTGCGAAAGAAATCAAATCCAATGGATCCACTTTGTTTTGTGATGTGACCACACTGAAACATGCGAACATCGTAGCAAAGTCCGGAGCAGATGCACTCATTGCAGTATCACAAGGTGCAGGTGGACATGCCGGTGCCATCACTCCTTTTGCTCTCATTCCTTATTTAAAAAAAGAAGTAGGTTTACCGGTGATTGCCGCTGGTGCCATCTCTACCGGTTCACAAATGGCCGCAGCTCTTTCATTAGGGGCAGATGCGGTTTATATCGGAACTCGATTTATTGCTACACCAGAATCAAAAGCACAGAATGAATACAAACAAATGTTAATTGATTCTAGTCCTGATGAAATTGTTTATACAGAAAAAATCTCAGGAATCCCAGCCAATTGGCTGTCAAAATCTGTGGAACGATCTCCAGAAATTTTAGAAGATGGCCCGAAAAAAATCGCCGCTGGTCATGCTGGTGGGGAAAAAGCCATTGAACAAGAATACAAACGTTGGAGAGATATTTGGTCTGCTGGACAAGGTGTAGCACAGATCGAAAAAGTAAAACCAGCAGGTGAAATTGTAAAAGAAATTGCCAGTGAGTATTTAGAGACGGTAAACAACCTTCCTCGCTAAACAAAGATCATGCGAATCGGTTAGATCGACCGGTTCGCATTAGGAAGCCTTAAAACTGATTTAAAATTTTTTTCGGTTCTCTAAGCAAAATCATCCAATTCAAAATTGAATTAACAATCTATAATTTTCGAACAGCTTCGATCATTCCTTTCGTATCTAAATAATCATTCGATTTATAAATCATTTTCCCATCTGCATCTAATATTAAAAAGAAAGGTAATCCTATTTTTAATTCAGGATAATTGGGATTGTTTGCAAACTCTTCAAAAATGGGATCTGTATCGTAAACCTTCCAAAGGACTGCTTTGTTTTTAAAGGTTTCATTCCATTCCTTATGGGTGAGAGTTAGTTTTTGAAACTCTTTGCAGTTCGTACACCAATCCGCATAAAAATCAATGAATATCGGTTTCCCGGTTTCTTTGGCGATCCGATATGTCTCTACTTCTGACCTTTGCCATTCTAAATTTCCATGTATTTCTGTGGGAACCAAGTTTATTTCAAAGCCCGAACTTCCTCCTTGTTGTTTCCATACAGCCGTTAGTAAAATGATGATGAGGACAATGAGAGAAGTATAAACCCCCATTTGCAGGAGGGCCGATTTCATTTTTTCGTAAGGAAGGCCGTCTTTCTTTTGTAAAAACAAAAAACCTAAAGCCAAAGTCCAAAGGATAAATACTTTGATGGAAAGTCCTGAATCAAAACCCCAGAGACCAAAAGCTTTCTCTAAATAAGTATAAGAAAAATACAAAATCATTAGAGCAAGAATCCATTGGACAAACTTCATCCACTTTCCTGATTTTGGTAAGGCAAATCCAAAAACTCCAATCAGCAAAAATGGAATTCCAAGTCCCAATCCAAATACAAACATCTTTAATGAAGTAAATAAGATGGGTAGAATACTGATTCCCTCTGTTTGGTAAGTGATCAGTTGGACAAGAATGGAAACAACCACAGGGCCAACACAAGGGGAAGAGAGAAGTCCAGCCCCTGCACCCAGAAAAAAAGTATTCGCATAACTTACGTTTACCGAATTTCTAAGATCACCAGAGAAAAAAGGAAAGTATAAAAATTCAGCAACACTCAGCCCCAAGATAAATAATAAAATGGAAAGTACAACTTGGGTTTCAGGATAACGTAAAAAAGAATTGAACGCCCCTCCACTAAAACCAGCAACCAGACCAAACACGGCGTACATACTCGCAAGACCCACATAATAAACCAGCGGATGCGACCATTTGTGTTTCGAAACACGAGACTTTAATATCCCCGCTGTGATGGGATACAGAGGATAAACACAAGGTAAAAGCCCTGCAAGGAATCCTCCCAAAATCAGAAAGAAAAAACTATAAATCGAAAAAGTACCAGAAGATAATTGTGATTCTATAAAGGTTTGGATTTCAGATACCATACTCTCATTCTTAGAACGTAGCTGTGGCTTTCAAAACAATACTACGATCCAATCTTCCGTATTCAGAGATGGGATGTGTTACCGGTTTTGAAAACTGTTCTATATATTCGACACGATTTGATGCCTCACCGGTACTGTCTACATACCATTTATTTGGTTCTCCTTTAGAATCATACGAACGAACCTCCGTATACCCCAAAGCTAACCTGGCTGATGGAGTCATAAACCATTCCCCAAAAATTTGGCGTGAGATGTAATAAGACTGGTTGGAATAAAGGGGATCGGCAGTGCCAGGTTTGAACCAGACCCAAGGTTCCTTTTCCACTGTTTCTGTAGCCTGAAGGCCGGGCGCGGGACCACCAGTGGCAATCTCTCCTCGAGTGACAATGCGTAGAGTTCCGTTCCCAAGTCCGATCCAAAGGTAAGCTCCGCGACCTGTGGCTTCTGGGACTTTTACCGCAGGTGCGTAAGGAGACAGACGATCCACAATTTCACCCCCAAGGCGTTTTTTGGCCATACCCCCGAGTCCTAAATTTAAGATCTCTCTCCAAACTAGATGGGTTTCCACTGCAACAACTTGTTCTTGGTTCAGAGAAACCGTTCCTTGTTTTCTAGTGGCTGGATTTCCATCACTGGCAAGACAACTGGTTTTTCCTTCTCGGCATTCATCACTCGCATAACCAAAAGCATTCGAAGCTCTTCCTAAAACATGAAACCCAGTTTTTAAATCTTCTGACCAAGTGGGTTCCCAACCTACTTTTCCAATGACATCATAACCTGTATTGGTTGTATTTTGTGTATTGCGGTAACCTTCTCCGTTAACGATAGCAGTTTGGACAGAAAATGAATTCCAACGAAGGATATAATTGATTCCAAGATCTACAGGATCTTTTGCAAAACCCATAGACTCCAATGGTGATTTATCAAAATAACGCCAATCATAGTTCCCCGACCAAACAGAAAACATATGTGGTAGTTCAAACATTCCCAATTGAATTTGGTGTTTTGTATTTCCTATCTCAAAGGTTTTCCCGAGATTTGCTCGCCTAACTAAAAATACATATGGATTCGATTTGTTGCCTGTGCCGGCTAAAGTATCATTGGTTAATGCATCATTTCGGAGGATTTCACCCCAAAACTCTGCTTTGATTCCAGTTTCTTCCCATTCTTTCGACATGCTAATCATTGTCCAGGGGAGTGAAAATCCTGCTTTGTCTGATGGAGTTAAATCTGTGGTTCCGGAAGCTTTGTCTCGAACTCGGTAGGAAACTGTGGGAGTGAGGATGGCTCCTAGTTTTAATCCATAGTAACCATCTGGTTCATCTTTTTTTGTTGTGATTACCTCATCACCAAACAATGAACTGGTGATGAGTATTGATACGAAAAATAATCTAAAAACAAATTTCACTTTTTACCGTAAGTTTCGTCCGGAGTAAAACTATTATCTTCCCAACCTACTGGTTTGTGGCAAGGAAGGCAACGAGATAACATGGGATTGTCTTTTCGTTTTTCTTTGAACTTGAGAGTGGCACCGTCTTCGGTGATGAGTTCTTTGTAATCGTTTTTAGAAATTTCAGTAGCTCCCACTTTCATAGCACCGCCACTTCCTTTTGCAAATTCGGTTCCATTCACATTTACGAGACCTTCACAAACACAAGTATATCCTGTTTTTTCTTTTTCTTCGTAGAACACTCCGAAAGCGGTTCCACGTACACCTGCTGTCGTTGTGGGAGTAGAGGCCTCAAAACTTCCTTTTTTAAAATTGCTGACTCGGAACCAAGCGGCTCCTTTTTCTACATAAGCTTTTGCAATTTTTTTATCGGAATCCCATTCTTTTAGCGTAAAGTCTGTGTTTGGTTGGATGCGTATCTCTGTTTCTTTGTAGAAAAAATCCACTTTAGATCCATTCCCAGTTTTGATTCTATCCCCTGGTTTCAGTACATCATTAACTTTGAGAGTTTTCCAAAGTTTAGAGGAATCAGTAGCAGCTAAAAAACTCACCTTACCCCGGGTAAATGTTGCAACTGCAAATTCTTCCGCAGAAAGGGAAACGCTAGTTAGTAGGATGGAAAAAAGGGTTAGAAAGATTCTGAGGCTCATAATCCTTCTAACAACCACATTGAAAAAATTTATCAATCAATTTTATCAATAAATTTATGTTCTCATTGTTTTACCAAGGAATGGCAAAACCCATATCTTTCAATTTGTACTCCAATTCCTCACGTTCTCTGCTTTTTTTAGCAGTGGAACCTTGTTCATCTAACAAACCTAGTTCGATTGCTTTCTTTTTCGCACCTTCTTTGCCGGAAGTGTTGAGAGCGTTGATGATCAGTGTGTCATATTTAGTCAAATTGAGCGCAGACAAACGGTAGTCGACAAATGCTTCCCAAGCGTTTGGAACCCATTTTTTAACAATTTGTTCCCCAATGGTTTTGGCAAAGAGACGAACTTCCAATTGGGCATGGTCATCCATACGGAGTGCTAAAAAGTGCAGTAAGTTATGAAGGTCAATTTTCCAATATGCCTCTGTATAAGTAGCAAGTGGCAAATCTTTTCTAGCTTGTTCACGGGCCACACCCATTTCTAATCTTTCATTATAAAGATCATTTGCAAACTTTTGAAATTCAGTTTCTCTTTTTGTTAGGTGGTTACCTTTGGATATATCTAAAAATCCATCACTACCTTGTTTGTTACCAACGGATTGAACTCTCCATTCACCTGGCAAAGTTGTTTGTGCGGAGTCAATGGCTACGGAGTAACGCGTAGAGTATTCATTGACATTTGCCATACGGTGGCGGATCCACTGACGCCAAGTGTCCATAGGAACACGAACATGTAGCTTTAGTTCGCACATTTCAAACGGAGTGCTGTGGCGGTGGCGCATCAAATAACGAATGAGTCCACGATCCTCGCTTACTTTTTTTGTGCCTTTTCCGTACGAAACGCGTGCTGCTTGAACGATTGATTCATCAGATCCCATATAATCAACGAGTCTGACAAACCCATCATCCAATACCGGAAATGGTTTTCCTAAAATGGAGTCTAATTCGGGAACGGATACTCTTGAAATGGATTCGAAATCAGATTGTTGCATATTAGCTTTATTTTTTAGTTCACAGGCATATGAAAAGTCGAAAATAGAGTTATAACGGACTGTATTGCCTTATAAATAGAAAGGATGCTAAATGGCACTTGAAGAAAATTCATTGGAAGATCGACTGATCAAAATTTCCTCCCGAGACAGCAATAAAAGTCTCATGGTAAATCCGGATAAAATTTACATTTTTCCGGTGCCAAAACCTACCTTCCAATTTCTGGAAAATATTTGGCAATCCTTCACAAATAAAATGGTTTCCCTCGTGGACTTTAACGATGATCCCATTTTTAATTTTTCTATTTTTGAAGTCATTGACCAAGAAGAAATGAAAATTGTGGCCACAGCCACCCATTTCAAACTCAAAGAAATTGCAGAACGCCGCAGAATTCCTGGGATCGAAGAATACATCAAAAAATCTCGCCCCATCCATTTGGCAGATCCAAGAAATGAATCAGCCAGGTTCATTCGTAAATCCATCATAGATTTTAATAAAGGTCTAAGACCCGAAGTCATTTTTATCAATCTCAAAGAAGAAGAAATTCATCCTGAGAAAAAAGTTTTACTTTCAGAAACAATGAATCATGCCATCGGGATTCCACTTTTTGTGAATGAGAACCCAATCGGAATTTTATGGGGAATCACAAAGGATCCAATTCCTGCTGACAAAGTTCGCCCCCTCACTCTCCAACTTTATTCTTTGTTTGATGTGATTGAGTTTGTGGTAGCAAAAGAAATGGAATCGGGTAACGACCATTACATTGCTCAAAAAAATATCGAAAAAGCGGATACTGTTTCTAATTCTAGAAACTTATTTTACACAACCACAAAAGACCAAAAAGAACCTGTCACTTCCATCATTTTCAAATCTCACCAGTATAATATCGAATATAGAATGGATGCATCTTTCATCATTCCAACAACTGATGGTTATGCGGTTTCCTTAAAAAGTTTTACACCTGAGAAATTAAACAACACAGGAAAGAACCTATTACTCATTCCTGGATTTTTTTGCAGACGATCCGTGATGGACAAACTGGCAAAAGAACTCGCACTCAAATATGGATACCGAGTTTTCCTCATGGATATGCGAGGAAGATCCAGACAAACCATGCCTAAACATGGAAAAAAAGAAGGATGGACGGTTGATAATTACATCCAGGATGACTTTCCTGAAATTTTACGTTGGATTCGTTGGCACTATCCAAGTGAAAGGACAGTGGTACTTGGTCACAGTATGGGGGGAATGATTCCTCGTTTTTATGTATCTTCTTACGAAAAAATCAAAGAACTCAAAGAAGAGTTCAATTTGCCACAACCAGAGGAATACATTGCAGGAATTGTTTCGATCACTTCGCCTAACTATATCAGCTTAAAATCCAACTTCATTGGCCTTGATACTTTGAAACGTGGATTTAGTATGCTTCCACACAAAATGATATCGGATATGATTCTGAGTATGGCTAGTTTTTCCATGCAAGCCACCATCCAAACCATTGACTTAAAAAAATTCTTTAAATTAATTTTGAACCTTCATTCTAGTTTAAGAAGTTTTAGTTATAATATTGGAACCAAAGTTTTAACCATCAAAGACTTTGTGGGTTATAAAGAAATCACTCCTCCAGAATGGTATTTCCTCATGGAAGATGTGTTTTGCGAAGAATCGGTTTCTGTGATTATGCAGTTTTTCCAAAGCCAAATCTCTAACGAAAGAAGTTTTTGGTCAAACGATGGTCGTATCAATTATACCGAAAACTTTCTAAACAATTTCAATATGCCCATTTACAGTGTGGTTGGTACTGTTGATAAAATTGTTCCCGAAGAAAGTTTAACGGAACTAAAAGACCTGAAATCAGAAAACAAGGTGATCACTTATTACGAACAAGGCCACCTTGGAATCATTTTTCATGGAGAAACAGTCAGAAAAATTTGTAAAGGGATCGATGAATGGATCCAAGGATTAAAATAATCTCAATATTCCCCTAACGTCCGCTAAACCGGTTGTGGATGAGTTCCATCTCTTTTTGGAGGGTGGCATCCCGACCGGCAAGAAAATAAGCACCTCTCACAGGAATGCTTGTGATTTCTGAGTCTTCCGTGATGGTGATCACAGTACCAGGAATTTTTGGTTCCAAGGTATAAGTCCAAGTCCCACGCATTTTAAAACTCGCATCCGTTAGCTCAATTTTCCAAAGTTTATTTGGAATGGATTCTCGAAGTTCGAAAATCATATACCCACCCATATCTGGTGTTTCTTCCCATTTTGTAATCGTACCGTCAGGCCTAGATTCTAAAATTTTAATCGCCACCACTTCCTTACGGCGATTGGGGAGGTCACGAACATCGGTGATATAAACCCAGATGTCTTCTGGTTCTGCCTTCAACCATTCACTGGTTTCGGAATGGAATTTGGGATCTTGGAAAAAGCCGACTGCTAAAAAAAGAACAACGAGACCAATGAGTAAAAAGCTGGTACCAAAAGCAAAGAGGACGATTCGTTTCATAACTTTTTTTCTTGCTATGTCGTAGATTGATCAATCATAATCTTTTCCACAATGCATGCAAATGAAGAGTTAATTCAAAAGTTTTACACGGCCTTCCAAAACAAGGACGCACAAACCATGGTGGGTTGTTACCACTCCGATATCGAATTCAAAGATCCTGCCTTTGGTCAATTGAAAGGGAAAGAAGCTGGAGCTATGTGGCTTATGTTAGTCGAAAAAAGCCAAAATCTAACCATTCGATTTTCCAATATCAAAGCAGACGACTCGCAAGGTTCTGCCGATTGGGAAGCAGATTATAGTTTTAGTAAAACCGGTAGACTGGTTCAAAACAAAATCCATGCAAACTTTACGTTTAAAGATGGAAAAATTCTAACTCACAAAGATCAGTTTTCTATGTGGAAGTGGCTCGGGATGGCCATGGGCCCTGTGGGTTACCTACTTGGTTGGTGGCCAGCTCTTGGAAACAAGGTAAAAAAAGAAGCAGTGACTGGATTACAATTGTATATGAAGAGAAAACGTATGTAGTTTGTTAGTTGGTTAAATAGGGAATTCAAATTGGTTTCTAACGCAAATCCAATTGTTTTCCCTATTTGATGTCTATTTTGTATGCCTTAAGGATTTGGCATATTGGAGAGGCCACCAGCGTTTGTAACATCGGTATAACCGATTGATTCCAAAAAGGATTTCGCACTCCCACTGCGGCCACCGGATGCACAGTACACAATAATCGCTTTGTTTTTATCCCCAAATTCATCCAATCGTTTCGAAACTTGGTCTACCGGAATATTAACCGCGCCTGGAAAGTGACCTGATTGGAATTCAGCTACGGTCCTTACATCCACAACCAATGAACCGGCATCAATTTTTTCTTTCAATTGGGTTTGGTTTACGCCAAACACTGATTTTAATTTATAAACAAGAAAGATAACACAAATAACAACTAAAACGATAATAACAATGCGATTCAAAAATTACTCCCCTACTTTATTAGGATAGACGAAGGAAATAGATTCATTCACACCAAGTTCACGAAAAAAACAAGAATAATAACCTGTATGACATGCGGCCCCAATTTGACCTGTAATATACTGGATGAAAAAGGGATTAGAATGTACATAAATCGCAGATAAATTTTGAAGGTGGCCAGACTCTTCCCCTTTCACCCACTTTCCGTTTCTGGATCTGCTATAGTAAGTTCCAAGTCCAGATTCCACTGCTGAGATAAGACTTTCCTTTTTTCCCCATGCCAACATCAAATCTTTTCCCGAGATATCTTGGGCCAAAAAAGGAGAAAGAGGAGGAATGGTTTCTAAAAAAGAAAGCCATTCTTCTTCCGTTATTTTTAAACTTCCAGATTCCCATAACAGACGTTTGTTTACAACGTTTAGACTAGGATCGATTTCGAGTAATGCATCTTCATCACAATCAACAAACAACTGCTTATTGCCAAACTCAAATTGATTTACAAATTTCTGGGCAATCTTCGAGTTTACCACTTTTAAACTAACATCTTTTGAATTTAATGTTGGTTTGGAAATGATTGTGATCTCTTTTTCTTTGGGAAGTTGGATCATCAAATTGTCTCCACAGATAAAATATCAGTAGTTTTCGTTTTTCCGCGAAGGGAAAGAGTGCCCATAGATTTAATCTTTAAGTTTTGTTTCAATTCCAAAGAAATTTGATCGAACAATTCTTTTGAGATGAGAAAGTTTCTTCTTAATTCTTTTCCTAAAGACTCGAGGCGACTGGCTGCATTTACTGTATCACCAATGACTGTGTATTCCAACCGTTTCTCTACACCCACATTTCCCACGATGACTGGCCCATAATGAATTCCCAAACGAATGGAAATAGATTTTTCACCATTGGATTCTCGTTTTTGATTCCAAATTGATAAAGCTTGTAACATCGCTATCCCTGCTCTTACGGAATTGGTAGCATCATCTTTTGAGGGAAGTGGAGTTCCAAAAGTCACCATCATCCCATCACCAATGAATTTATCGAGTGTGCCATTGTGATCAAAAACAATTTCCAACATAAAACTATGGTATTCGGAAAGTAAGGACATGGTTTTTTCAGGGCCTAAGGATTCCGATATCTGTGTGAAATTTGCTATATCACAAAATAAAACGGCTACAGTAGATTCCTTTCCCCCAGGTTTGAAAAAATCATCTTCAGCCTGGCCCATCTGATTCACCACATTGGGTGAGAAGTATCTAGAAAGTTGGGACATTTTGATTTCATTTGTCACTGCGGAAAGAACAGTTCGTCTAACACGATAAGTGAGATATGCGAGAAAAAAACCAAGTACACCGATGATTCCCATAGACATGATGTAATTGTTTACATGTGCTGCTGGCCCAAGAAAGGCCTCTTTAAAACTTTCTGTGCTGACAAACCGAGGATCTTGTTGTGCATATACTAAAATCCCTGCCTGGCTTATCACAACTCCCAAAGCATATATCATAGGATAAATCGGTTGGATACTAAAGGCATTCATCACTAAGGTTGCTGCGATGATAAAATGTAAATAGGTTTTGATTAAGTAGGTTCGTGGAACTTGTGATTCACCGCCAACCGCATTGTACCAAATGAAGGGAAGGATGGTGATGATGAATAAATCGATGACCACACAAAAAAGTCCAATAAAAGAAACAAACTTTCCTCGTTTCAAAAATTTGGACAAAATATAAAGGACTAAATTTAAGACTAGGGAAATAGAAGTGATCGTTAATAACTCGTATAGAGTCTGGGCAACAAAGAAAGTCCCAATAGTCAAAAGGGAAAAGATAATAATTTTACCATAGAGACTAAATTTAATCCCTTCGATTTCCTTCTCTCTTAAGATTTGTTCTGACTTTGTTGCCATTGTTTTACTTTAAAAGATCTCCTGGAGCTGCATCTCGATCAGGAACAAATAGAGATAAAGTTTTATCTTTTCCTGATGCCAGTAACATAGCTTCTGATAACCCAAATTTCATTTGTCTTGGTTTTAAATTAGCAACCACAACAACTTTTTTTCCTACCAACTCTTCTGCCGTATAACTGGCTTTGATACCTGCAAAAACATTTTTGATTCCTTTTTCTCCGAGATTTACTTTCACGAACAAAAGTTTGTCGGCGCCTTCCACAGGATTTGCTTCTATAATTTGTCCCACACGAAGTTCCACTTTTGCAAGTTCATCAATTGTGATGAACCCATCTTCCGAAACTGTCGTTGCACCTGCTGTAGTGGGAGCTGTTTTTCCAGGTTCAGATTTTGTTTTCTCTGGATTTGCTTTGAGAAATGCCTCTTTTGTTTCCTCAATCATAAGTGAAATATTTTTTTCCTCTACACGTTTCGATAACATTTGGTATGGCCCTAGAACTTGGTTTTCTAGTGTCCCTTTCAAATTTAGAAAACTCAAATTTTCTACTTGGAAAAGTTGAGCCACAGAACTTACAATTTTTGGAGTGACTGGTGCCAAATATGTAAATAAAATCTTTGCACAATTGAGAGAAGTAGTCACCACCTCTCTTGCTTTTTCCACATCCGTTTTGATTAAATTCCAAGGAGCATAATCATTTACGTATTTATTAACTTTATCACCAAGGCCTGTGATTTCTCTCATCACCTTAGAGTAATTACGTGACTCATAAGCCTCGCGAATTTCGCCTTCTTTGGATAAAAGTTCCGTAACCAATGATTTTCCTTCTACTGAAAGAGCACCTAACTTACGATCCATTTTATCTAAAATAGAAGTGGAAACACGGGAAACCAAATTCACAAGATTCCCAATGAGATCCGAATTGACCCTGGATACAAAATCATCAAAAGAAATATCTACGTCTTCCATTCCCGAACCCAAACGGCAGGCGAGATAAAAACGGAAATGTTCTACATCCAAATACTTGGCAAAAGTAGAAGCATTGACAAATGTCCCTCTTGATTTGGACATTTTTTCTCCGTTCACAGTTAAAAATCCATGAACATTCAATTGGGAAGGAGTTTGGTAATCGGATCCCATAAGCATCGCTGGCCAAAAAAGGCCATGAAAGTACAAAATGTCCTTTCCGATGAAGTGAACAATTTCCCCTTTTCCGTCTTTCCAAAATTCATTGAACTTCTTTTCATCTTTTAAAAAGTTCATAGCGGACGCCATATAACCGATCGGTGCATCCAACCAAACATAAAAGTATTTGTTTTCTTCTTCGGGAATCGCAAATCCAAAGTAAGGGCCATCACGACTGATATCCCATTCTTGTAACCCAGAGGTAAACCATTCCTTTAACTTTTTCTGAGCACCTTCATTCATACGACTTCCCTCTTCGATCCAAGTTTGGAGTTGGGATTGAAAGTCTTGAAGTTTAAAAAATAAATGTTTGGATTCTTTGAGTACGGGTGTTGTTCCACAAATTGAACAATAAGAATCTTTTAAATCTTTTGGAGAATAACTAGTCCCGCATACTTCACAAGAATCACCATATTGGTCTTTGGATCCACACTTGGGGCAAGTTCCCTTAATGAATCTATCAGGAAGGAACATCTTGTCATGTTCGCAATACGACTGTTCAATGTTACGAGCAACAATATGACCTTTTTTCTTCAAAGTAAGATAGATGGATTCGGAAAATTTTTTGTTCTCTTCTGAATTGGTAGTATAATAGTTATCATACGAAACACCAAAAGACGTTAGGTCTTTATAATGTTCTGCCTGAACTTCTTCAATCATGGATTCTGGAGTTTTGCCTGCTTTTTTAGCGGCAATCATTATGGGAGTTCCATGTGTGTCATCGGCACAAAATAAATAACAATTGTTCCCAACTAACTTTTGGAAACGTACCCAAATATCTGTTTGGACTGCTTCCAAAACATGGCCGAGATGGATGGAACCATTTGCATAAGGAAGTGCACTTGTAACGAGTATGTTTTTCGACATAGATTAATTCCAGTTTCCTGATTCGAAGTTCCAATTCAGCCCATTTTTGGGAAAAATCAAGAAAAGAGCAAAAAAATGAAGTTGAAGAGAGAATCCGAGACAATAAAATTCCTGATTGTTATGGCAAAGAAAATCGTTCAAAATTTGAAACAAGTCAAGGGAAACAAAAAGAAACATCCGGAATCCATCAAATCGACTCTGGACATCGAAAGTGACCTTCATATTGAATATGCCAAAGTGCTTTTAAGTTTATGGTCCTACGCTTGTCATGCAGACGGACAGTTCAAAAAGAAAGAAGGGGAAATTGTAGGCGAACTTGTGAACGTACTGTTTGAACCCGATTGCCTCCTCAGTGGATTCCAAGCGCAAAAAAAACAAGTTTTAGAAATCCTTTCCAAAACCTTCGAAAATCCACTCCCGATGAAAACCATTACCAAAGTGGTTTCGGATAACGATGAATATGCATTGAATTTTTTTGAAGACGCCGTCTGTATTGTTGCCTCCGATGGTTCTCTAAACCAGGAAGAAATACGTTTTTTGGAAGATCTATCGGTCGAATTAAAAATCAGCCATATGGACAAAGTCAGAGTCGAAAAAAAATACCTTGTGTAATCGATTCTGCATCCTCCTATATTTTCACTTTGTTTTCTTATCTTTAGAGGCAAGGCCAGGGATGGGAGATTCTTATCGATCTTCATCTTACACCGCTAACACTGGCCCTTCTCTCGATCTTTACTTTGCTACACGGACACACCAATACAAAGTTCATGTTCAATTCGATGGATCGGATCTTGTCACCTTGTAGAATGGGACATGGAGTCTACGCCAAAAACCATTGTTCGCGAAGTTCGTTGTAGTGCTGCTTCTGAAAAAAAACTAAACCCCATCTTTTGGTTTTTCAGAAACAAGTTGTCAAAATTGTGGTGCCTCATTTCCAGAATTGGATGTTACTCATTGTATTTTTTGTAACAAAGAGATCCCAGTGAATGATTGGTTACTCGAAAAAATTGTTTCTGTTTAAAAACTCAAAGTTTTGGCTTAGAATAACAAATCCAATGACGATCTGTGATTGGTTCCAAATTTAATTTTTGATCCAACCTCACGATCTCTAACATTTCTCTTACTTCTTCCAGTCGATACGCCGCAAGCAAACTATTATAAAAATCTGTCTTTAACACTTCCGGCTCATTGTTCGCATAACGTTCTACTAGTTGATTGGTTTGATTCAGAGAATCAGGTCGTATCAAATCAGAGATGAATATAAAACTATCGTTATGAATAGATCTTTGAATCGCACCCCAAAACTCAAAAGGATCTAACAAATGATGTAATAAAGAATTTGAAAATACCAAATCATAAGTTGATTCGGGAACAAAGTCCTGAACGAGTTCTTTTTTAAAATTAATTTTATTGTATCTTTTTTTTGACACAAGTGTGTCAATACGCTTCTTACAAAGATCCAACATGAATTCGGAACCATCTAGAAACGTAAAATTTGCATTCGGAAATTGTGAATACAATCTCGAAGACATATCACCTGGGCCACATCCTAAATCCAAAATGGATTCAGGTAAAAACCTTTGGGGAAGTCTGTCTTGAAATTTACGAATGAGAAACGAATGAGCCGTTTCAAAGTCAGCCTTATCGTAAGATTCTACTTGAGTAGGGTCTTCCATAAGTTCTGGCTCGGGAATCCGAACCATGTGGTGAAAGAAAAAGTTTACAGATCGTTTCATTCTCTATTAAGGATAAAAATCTCATGAAACAAATTTTTCTATCCATTCTTTTCTTTGTCTTTTTGACAAATTGTGTGGTGACAGAAGGAATTGGAATTCCTACTTACGGCGCGATCAAAGGTTCAGAAGCAAAAAAACGAATTTCCGATGCCGTTTTTGAGGCTGAATCCACTGCTTCTGGGTATTGGTTGGCCCAAACGGGAATGAAAGGAGGACAGGGACCAATTTCTCCACTGTTACTCATCAACGGATTTTTGACAAAGGCCGTTTATTCCTATCTCGCGGATATCCAGGATGGCCAGTCTTATATGGAATCTTCCGTTTTACAATGTGAATCAGATATTCGTACTAAAGGTGCTTTAGTCCTGGGTAGTGTTTATGATAGTTTAACAACTGTTGGGGGAGTGGTACGGGATGCATTATTACTCCCAGAATTTGCTTCCTGTGATTTAGAAAAAACAGGGAAAATTATCACAATCGAACCGGTTCGTTTTTAAGTGAGGAGTTTTATGAAATTCAAATTTTATTTAATATTAGTATCTCTTTTATCATTTAGCTTTTTCGCAAATTGCCAAAAATCAGTTTCTACAGATAAAGGTGCACAATCCTTACTTTTCGCAGGGATTGCCGGTTCTTGTTTTAGTATTGATACTTGTTTTGATCAATATGCGAAAACTACAGATGAAGGCGCCAGTTTTCAAGTTTATGATAGCACAGGTAACAGAATTTATGCGAGGCAATCTATATTAGATTATAGCAGCTACCGTCCGATTGCTTCTGGCTCTAAATGGGTGACTGCCATTACTGCTATGCGTGCCATTGATTGTAATTCCAATAGTGGGACTTATGCAAACTGTGGAACAGTAACAACAGGTACTTGTGCCACTGGAGGGACATTATCTTTAAGCCGAACCACGGGTGAAATTCTTGGATGGACAGGCACCAAAGGAACCATCACACTCCGCCAATTATTATCCTTTACCTCGGGTTTGAATGCGGGAGGGGGAAATGGATCTGGACAAGTCGCTTGTATTTCTACCCTACCCGTTGGAGCCACAGGGACACAAAAAGATACTTGTGTGAACGAAATTCGCGACCAATCCACAGGAACACCAGGTGCTTTATTCCAATACAATTCCAATCATATGGCAGTCGCACAACGTATGTTAGAGGTATCATGTGGAAAAACTTGGACTACCATTTTCACCCAACTCATTCTCACTCCTCTGGGATGGGATGCAAACCAAGCGGTTTGGAGCGGAAACATTCGCTCTAGTGATCTAACTGATGGAAGTTTATCTGGTGCTTATGGGCTTTCCATTTCTCCAGAACACTATGCGAGAATGCTAAATGCACTTCTCACAAACGGAACGGCAAAAAATGCATCAGGAGGAAATATCGCCAATTTTTTATCCACTACCTCGGTGACAGAAATTTTAGCTGACCAATACCAAGGAGCAAAGATTGGATACTCCCAGTTTTCGGCGTTCGGATACAAATGGCAGTACGGTCTCGGCAACTGGAGGTTTTGTACCGCAACGGATGTCCCAGCCGAATGTGACAAAGACCTCATTTCTCATAGCATTGGAATCAACGGATTCTATCCATGGGTAGATAAAAATCGAAGTTATATGGCCATCTTAGCAGTCAATAATATTGGAAGAAAAAATGGATTGAATTTGTTACCAGCTTCCTCAACCTCATTATTCTTTGCAGAAACGGTGCGACCACTCATACATACTCAAATAGGAAAGTAACCATGACAAAAAAACAAATCCTCACACTCACTTTGGTAGGAATTTCTATCCTATCCAATGTATCCAATCTTGTTGCTCAGTCACCAGAATGGTCCGAGTCTAAAAAGAAAAAGGGAATCCAAGTATTCACTCGTCCTTTTGCCGGTTCTAACTTAGATGAATTTTTAGGACGAACGGAAGTGGATGCTTC
Source organism: Leptospira noumeaensis (assembly GCF_004770765.1). NCBI lineage: Bacteria > Pseudomonadati > Spirochaetota > Leptospiria > Leptospirales > Leptospiraceae > Leptospira > Leptospira noumeaensis. The sequence goes on from NZ_RQFK01000026.1 coordinate 505,488, forward strand.
TATTTCCCAAGTCATCACTTTGTTGACCGACCCAAGTTCTTGTAAAAATCTTTATCACCAATGTAAAGAACTCACCGTTCTATCGGGTTCAGAAAAAAAGTCCGTGGTTTATCTTCGTAATGGTGCACCTTGGCCAGTGAATGATCGAGATTTGATTATGGATCGAAGTTTTGAACAAAACGAAAAAACTTTAGCAACCGTGATGAAAATCAAACGGCTTGATTCCAATGCAAAAGCAGTTCCTTCTGGAGTCACTCGTATGGAAAACTTTGAAGGTGTTTGGCGAATCATTCCGCAAGCCAATGGAAAACTAAAAATTGAGTACCAAGCTCACTTTGAACCAGGTGGATCCGTTCCCCAATCGGTGATCAATTTAGTTTTAACAGACACACCTTATGAATCACTATTGAATTTAAAAACTTTAGTGGAAGAGGGAAAACATAAGGATGCTAAATTTGATTGGATTAAAGAACCTATCAAAAACTAGTATAAACTGCCGATTTATTTAGATATCCCGAATCGAAATTTTGGCTTCTCAGTAAACTTTTGTTAGTTTCTCTTTGAAGTCAAAACGCAGTCCTAAATCCATAACTGACAAAATTCGATCCACAATTGGGATCCGGCGGGCAATACAGACCAAAAATTCCTGATCTGTGATGGACTCGTAAAAATATTTCAGTTTTTCTTTCGAAAGGTAAATAAGAGCTAAATTCCACCATCATATAGTTAAGTAAGGATCTGGATTCAATGGCATCCTTTTGTAAACCATCCAGATAATATCCTTTGGCTTTATTTTCTAATTTTGGATTTTCGGAGGCAAGAGACAACCCTTCACCTAACGATAAACTGAATGGAGAACCATACATCCTGTCAATTTTTACGATATAAAATCCATTTACTTCCCAATGATTCATCTCACCGAAATGTTTGGTAACATTACCTTCCCACAAAAAATCAAACCAACGAATCCTATAATCAAAAGGCCTTGAGATTCCTATACTACCAATATAAGAGTCTTTATAGTCAGTTTTTTGACGAAACACAATGGGGATCAAATCGGTAGTGGTAAAAATCCCTCCATACATCACTAAATTCCAGTTTTCTTTTGGAATAGAAACCGAGTTTAGATCTTTTAGAGGTAGAGTAGTAAACAAGAAAACGAAAGATCCAATCACAACGAATTTACGAAAGTAATGGAATATGATCTTTTTTATCTGAATCAAATGAATTGTCCCTTAGTTATGGTTGGAACCAATCTTGGTTTCTCTGTTCCCATTCTTTCAATTGCAAATGAATGTTGTCATAATTTTGAAGGAATAATCTTTTTAAGAAAGTTTCATATTCTTTACAGTTGTCTGATTGCGACTGGTTTAATGACTCTCTTAGTTTACTTGGTTTTTCTTGCGTACAATATCTCTGTAAAATAGAAGGGTAACGGTTAGAATTGAACGCAGGGGAAAGGATACTCGACACAGTCCCAATATAAAATGGCATGGGGGCCCAAATAGATTCATGAGTAGATAAAAATGAAATTCGATGCAAATTGGTTTCACCTGATGTCCAAACTAGTTCCGCTTCGGTTTCCATCGTTCCATAATATAACATTGTCAATGCGAGAAGACTGGCTCCAATACTATAAAATGGTTTTTGACTTTCTTTTCGGATGACAATGGTAAGGTTTTCTATATTGGTCAACTCAAATCCACGTTCCCATCTTGGCAGTTCGTTAGGATTGATTGGTTTTTCTTGTTTTGGTTTGGGGGCATGGTCTGGATTTGGTTCTGCGAGAGGAACTGTTGTTAAATCAACTACATTTGCATTTTCATCTAAAAGGATGGCCGGTGGTACTGGAAAAATTTCATTAAATACTTTGGCTAAAATTGGATCCGTAGTTGTCCATCGAATAGAAATCATTTTATTTTTGGAAATTTTAGCTTCCGAACTCAACTCAGGCATCGGTGTTTTGCAAGAAAGATTTAAAGCCAAACAAATAAGAAAAGGAGAAATTAATTTTAGATTCATATTTACTTAAATTTTAATCTTCCAATTGGTAATACTGTGAACTCTCATGAAACTAACGTTGTAAGCATCGGTAAAACAAAATTACAATTAACATAGATAAGATTTTATTACTCATATTAGACATTAAAATTGAAATTTGATACAAATTTATACTTTTATATTCTATCCAAATTTTAATAAATTGCCAGTTTTACATATCGGGCCATCCAAGGTTCAAAAACATCTTCCTTAAGTAAAGTCAGATTCTAAATTGTTTTTCTGGAAAGTTAGATTTAATGTAGACTAGTTCCAAAGAAACAGAATTCTTTCGTAAAACAAGAGTCATTTGCTCTAAATTATAAATGTGATTTTAGTCATCATGTTTAACAAATTAACTGAAATTTTTTAAAATGGATAGATAAACAGATGAGAAAAACAAGGTACTGTGTTCTTTTCTTAGCCTTATTATTATCAAGTTGTGGTTCTGAAATTGCTAAGGTGAATAAAAATTGTGACAAAGAAAAGAAAAAGTCTTATGAATGTTTACTTACCACTGTTCTTGCATGCGAAAAAAGTCCAGATGCCGAACGTTATCGAAAATTAGGCGTTAATATTTGTACGAACATTGATGGCTATGTATACATGATCCAGTATTTTTGTGACGTACCTGAAGAATGCAAATCTACAAGCAAATGAGAATAGTTCAAGATAAAATGAAAATGCCTATCATCCATCATATCCCTGTCTTTAGGCATAAAAAAAGCCCGATTTCTCGGGCTTTTTCCTTTGTTTTGCCGATGGATATTACACCCATTCGACAAAGAACTCAACTTTGGTTTCTAATTAAGAAGCTAATGCTTGGTCAAGTAAGTCTTTCGCAACTACACGAAGTGCCATTACTTCTTCCGCACCTTCAAAGATAGAGAATACACGAGCATCAACAAAATATCTTGATACAGGATATTCTTCCGCATAACCCATACCACCATGAATCTGCATTGCTTCTCGAGTGACCCACTCAGCAATTTTGGATGCATACAACTTAACAAGTGTTGCTTCCATTTGACCTTTGTGTTCATCGAGTAGTGTTGCTACATAGTTTGTGTATTGGCGAGTTGCTTGGACAATCATTGCCATCTTCGCAATTTTGAACTTTGTTAAAGTATAATCGTAAATTGGTTTTGCGAATACTTTACGTTCTTGGGAATAACGAAGAGCTGCTTCAAGAGCTGCTTGCATCACACCATTGGCACGAGCTGCTGTTTGGATACGTCCACCAGCAAATCCTTCCATTTGGAAATAGAAGCCTTTTCCTCGTCCAGCATCTCCACCAAGAAGGTTTTCTTTAGGAACAAAGTAATCTTCGAAAGATACTTCGTAAGAGTGCATTCCTCGGTAACCAATAGTTCCGATTGCTTTTCCTTGGATGGTTCCGCCACCGTCTTGTTTGTAACTGAATTCATGGCCATCAAAAGAAGGTTTTTCAGCCAGTAGGATGGAAAGACCTCTGTGTTTCAGACTTGGGTCAGATTCTGTACGGCAAAGGATAAGTAGGAGGTTCGCATAACCTGCAAATGTGCACCAAGTTTTTACACCGTTGATTACAAATCCACCGTCTACTTCTTTTGCTGTTACAGAAACTCCGGCAACGTCAGAACCGTAGTTAGGTTCTGTTACCATGATTCCAGCGAATTTTTCACCGGAAGCAAGTAGTGGTAACCATTTATTTTTTTGTTCTTCGGTTCCCCCTTTGAGGAGAGCCTTAGACATAATTTCTGGACGAGTGATGAGTGACCCTGCAGCACCGAGTGAACCACGAGAAAGTTCTTCCGTTACCACTAACATAGAAATGTTATCTGGACGGTCATCAGGTTGGATTCCACCAAACTGTTCTGGAATACAAAGTCCAAAACAACCCATGTCTTTTAAACCGTTGATGATTTCTTGTGGGATTAGGTCGTCATGTCTGTGGACATGTTCTGCATGTGGAACCACTACATTTTCAGCAAAATCTTTGAAAATTCCGCGAAAGTTTTCATGGTCTTCGGAAAGTCCGTACGCACCGAAGTGTCCAAGATCAACGATCTTGTCTACAATGGCTTCGTAGTTTTCCATTTTTGATGCAGCTTCAACGTAAGCATTGATCTCATCAGAAAAAAGTTTGGAGAATAGTTCTTGGTATGTGAGTTCATATTCAGCAGGGCGAGCTGCCAGTTCAGAACGAATGTTAGAAACAGTTTCGGCTACAAAAGTAAGAGCCATTTTCTGTTCCATTTCACCAGTTCCCTTGGACGCATCCCAAGCATAAACGATAAAGTTCTCAGCAACACGTTGTTGAGCCGTCATCCAAGCCAATTGATAAAACACATGTTGTGTTTTGTCCATTTTGCTTACGGATACTTTGCCGTTATCGGAATTTTTCTGAGCTAGTCGTTTGGTAACTTCATTAAGGAGGGCGGCTTGGGCACTAAGAGCCTTCTCCGCCTGGGATTTTTCGAGTTTCACTGCCGTTGCGGTCATGTGTTTAACGTTCCTGCGGTGGTTTTCTTCCACTATACGGAAAGAAAGTACCTTGTCATTTTCATTTTTAGACTAGGTTTTGGGTCGGGGAGGTTCAAACTGGACAAAAGTTGGGGTTAAGGAAAGAAATTATTGAAAATCATAGGCATTGATCCTGGATCCCACCGTGTAGGGTATGCGATTCTTTCGTTTCCTGAGAGCCTACGTCGTAATCCAGCGCTTTTAACTTACGGGACGATTGAAGTGGCTCCGAAGACTCCTTCTCCCGACAACCTCCTCCAAATTCGAAAGGAACTGATGGACATTCTTTCAGAATTCCAGCCAGAAATTGCGGCCGTAGAAGAACTGTTCTTTGTTCAGAACACGACGACCGGGATGAAAGTTTCCGAATCTCGCGGGGTCATTCTACTCTCCCTCGGAGAAAAACAAATACCGGTTGTTTCTTTAACCGCCACACAAATCAAAAAAGGAATCTCCGCCAAAGGGAATGCCACGAAAAAAGAAGTTAGAGCAGCAATCCAAATGATTTTAGGATTTAAAGATCTGAAAGGCCACGACGACTCATGGGACGCCATCGCTTGTGCCTTTGTGGGTCGATCTTTAGTTTGAAACACTCCTTGCTTGGTTCATAGACAAAAAGATTTCATTCTTTTGTTCCCGACTTGCATTAGCAGAGACGGTAGAAAATCCAGTGGTGATTTCTAAATTTCCATTTCGCAAGCCTTCCATAACACTATCAGCATATTCATCTAAGTTTAGTCCCGCCGTATGTGTGTTAGGGATTCCTAAATCTGTATCCACCATTGGCGGCGAAACCTCAATCACTTCAATCGGTTGGTTACGAAACTGAAATCGTAGTGTCAAAGTGAAGGAATGTAAGGCCGCTTTTGTCGCACTGTATATAGGCGCATAAGCCAAAGGAATATGTGACAATCCAGAGGTTGTATTCAAAATCGCTGCATTTTTCTTTGCAAACAAGTGTTTAGCGAATAACATAGAGAGATGGATTGGAGCTCCTAAATTTAAATCAATTTCCTTTCCTAAGTCTGCCCAAGGTTCTAGTTCATTTAGTTTTGGATACCTTTGTATGCCTGCATTATTGAATAACACATTGAGATCAGGAAAATCCTTTGTGGTTTGTTGAAACAACTTTTCCCTCTCTTCTGGGCGAGAGATATCAAAAAGATATGTTCCCCATTTAGGATAAGATTTCCTGATCTCTTCCATTTTCTTTGCGCTGGTTCCGCAGACTAGAACCTGATTGCCTAAATCGGAAAATCGTTTGGCGAGAGCAAGGCCGATCCCACTTGTTCCCCCAGTGATGAGGATTGTATTTCCATTCAATTGCATAAATTTGTACCGTTTCCTTGATTACATTTATGATATTTTGTAAGTTACAAAAAGTCAAGTCCGTAAGTTTTAAAACTAACATTTTTTTCATTTTGTAATTTGAGATTGACCACCCGGTTCCAAATCCGATCCTTTCCCTATGCCAAGAACCGGTCTCACAGCTACGGAAATCCAAGACAAAGCAGTGGAAATTGCCATAGGCGAAATGCGGGCTAAGGGTTTTGAAAAGGTTCGTTTGGTAGATGTGGCCAAAGAAATGGGGATTAGCCACGCGGCCCTCTACTCTCATTTTCAAGATAAAACAGCTCTTTTTGATGCTGTTTCCGAACGTTGGCTTGTGAAATTAGATGAAAAACAGGATTTGCTTGTAAAAGAAAAACGAGACCCCATCCAAAAGATCCTTACTTGGTTTCAAAACCTCCACCGAATGAAATTGGAAAAAGTGAAACTAGATCCAGAATTGTATAAAGCATTCGATATGGCCGCGGAAGAGTCCAAACCTTTCATCCAAACTCATTTATCCAATATGCACACCCAAATGTCGAAGTTGGTTACCGAAGCCATTAACCAAAAAAAAATCAAAAAACGTGATGTAAACCTTGTGGCAGAAATTTTGATCTCTGCAGGGACTGCTTTCACGCACCCGAAACTTGTGGCACAACATTCGGATGAAAATAGAGAACCGTTGTTAGTGGATACGATTGAAGCAGTATTGAAGGGACTCGGTTGAGATAGTGATCCATTTAGAAACGTAACTTTCCACTGATCACTAAAAAAGAAAATCAGTTCTGTTTTATTTTTTTACTCTTTTTCTCCTGCTAGAAACCTGGCGGTGTTTACATTTCGTATTGTCATCCCTTTATACAATTTATGACTAATTAGTTTTGTTAGTTGGCTTTTGCTCAAATTTTCTCTTTTGATATTCCAAATGATAGCACCTTTAATGTAACGAATCTCCAAAAATTCTTTTTTGAGAGGAAGTTCCTCAATGATTTTTTTGGAATCGGCTTCTGGAAATAAATACGCAACATCTGTCTTTTGAGTGGCGTCGTTTTGCCATCCTCGCGGGATCGCATTCGCAATTTTTTTCATTTCATTTTCTGTCTTCACAAGAGTGGGGATTTCGAAATCAAAAGTTATCTCAAAAGCCTTTTGTATTTTTAGAAGAACTGTTTTTTTATCATCTTCTGATTCAAAAATGATATTCCCTGAATTGATATAGGTAGAAACTTCTGTGTATCCCAAGGACTCTAAAAGCGTTCGAAGTTTTTTCATTTCGACCTTTCTGTTTCCTCCGACATTGATTCCTCTGAGTAGTGCGATGTATTTCATAGTGGTGTAGAGAAGAACTAAGATTTTAAAGTCGATTGAAATCTATCAAAGAATACAAGAGCAATACCGAATAGAATCAAAACAGATGAAACAATTATTCTTAATGTTAATGGCTCCGCTATAAGAATCACTCCACCTAAAGAGGCAATCACTGGAACAATTAACTGTATTACAGAAGCTTTGGTGGATTTTAAAAATGGCAACACAGAATACCAAACTGCGTATCCCACACCGGAGGCTAGGGCACCGGACAAAATGGCAAATATAAACCCATAACTGTTTATATTGATTTTTTCGAATGTAAAAATATTTAATATAATTGAAAAAGGGACAGCCTTGATAAAGTTTCCAGCAGTGGTAGCAGTTGGATTTTTGCTTCCACCACCGCGCAGCGAATATATACCCCATGCAAGACCTGCTATCATCATGAATACTGAACTAAACAATGAAGGAGATGAAATCCCAGGCAGTAACAAGTAAACCAGACCTCCGAATGCTAATATAATTCCGAAAAATTTTGTAAAATCTAACCTTTCGCCCTTCCAAATTCCGAAACCAATCATCGTAATTTGAACTGTACCAAATAACAAAAGTGCACCTGTCGCGGCAGTCAAACCTACATAAGCAAAAGAAAAACAAGCAGCATAAACAAATAATGCAAAAGCTGATTTCCAATTCCCTGATATTATAGTTTGTCTCTGAGTTATACAAACTAATAACCAAAGAGTAAAAGCTCCTGAAAATAATCTTATACTGGTAAAACTTGATGCATCAATTTCGGTTCCCTTGAGAGCCAATCGACAGAGAAGAGAATTTGCTGCAAAGGCAATCAATGAAAATGATGTAAGGAAAAATAAACGTAATTTAGACATTGAATCGGAACGTTTTACAAGTTTATAAATATTTTATCTTTTGCTGCTAAGTATCAACAACGAAGCCCCGTTAAACACAAATACGACAGCCTACCCAAGACCATCGTATCCAAAATCTAACTAAAAATCATTTCTTTACGGCCTTGGGCAAACCAAAAGGAAATCTTCAAACACTTGTGAAATCAAAAGTTTGTTTTTAAAAACAAGTCCCGTGCTACCTGCAGAAATTTCTGCCCCTTCATTGGCATACACTTCCGTAACTTCTTTTGTTTCTGGATTGATTTTGAAAACACGAGTGGGTGCTAAATTGGTTCGGTTCATTACGTGACGAATGAATTTATAAGTGGAATCATGGGCTGCAAGCCACAACATTCCATTTTCATCTTCTAAAATATTGTCAGGACCGGCACCGATGTTTATGGAATCCAAATACTTGAGATTTATCGTTCCTGCACTTCGATCCACTTGGTAGACCCGAATGGCTTTTTCTGAAAATACGGATCGATACAACAACTCATCATTTCCTTTTTTACGAATGTAAATTCCATTTCCTAACATCACGGGAACATTTAGCGCCTGGAATGTTTTTCCGTCATAATAAGATATATCGGCCCGACCACTTCGGATGATCATGTCCCAATACTTACGAAAGGTATTGCTGGTTCCATTATCGTTAGAAGTAAAAATTTCTCCGGCTTCGTTCATAAAAATATCATTGGGACTTGTAAGGGTGGGATCACTCAAAGTTTTTGTATGTGACCATTTACCTGATGCAGATCTTTCGAAAATTTCAATGGTATGTGGATTCTCATCGGCTAACGTATGCGAGATGGCAGCCAATGTATCGACACCTTTCACTTTCGCATAACTAATTCCATGTGGACGAAAGTTTTCAGGATAATTCGTTTCAATTTTTTTGGCTTCTAACTTTCCATTCGGATTTGCCAACGAAACCTCAAACAAAGCTCCAATGTCTTTTAGCCCATTGCGACGTTCATGGGACGAAACAATGACAGTGGAAGTATCACGGATGAGATCCAAATCTTCAGGGCCAGGAGTTCCTGAAATTCGTTCGCATCCAGAGATAGGTTTTTCTTGGATAGGGCTACTACAGTTCACAAACAGAAAAACTAGGGTCGAAAGGGAAAGAAGAGTCCATAGAGTTTTTACGCGCATCCGACCATTTTAGCCCAGGATTTCAGATTCCTCCAGAAAAATCTTTCTAGACATTATTGTGCACTGCAAAATAATGGAAACATAAGGAGTAACATCCGATGAGCAATGTGGAAAACAAGCTACAAGATATCGTAAATGCTGGGATTGGCGCCGTTAAAACTTCCAAAGAAGTCTGGGAGAAACTGGTAGTTGACCTAAACGAGAAAAAAAGCAAATTCGAAACCAACTTTCAAAAGTTAAAAGAACAAGGTGAAAGTGATACTAGTGATAATGCCTTAAAAGTAAAAATGGGTGTTGCTTGGGGAATCGTTCGTTTTGACGAAATCAAAGATAATGTTGTTAAGTATTTAGATAAAGTAAAAGAAGGAAACGAAAACAAACCTTCTTAAGTTTTTAGTTTTTTTGTATCTCACCATCCTGAATTTTCTTCCGGCAGGTTTGTTCGCAGGCCTGCTGGGTTTTTTAAACTGAACTTCGGAGTGACCGGATTTGAACCGGCGACCCCTTGCCCCCCAGACAAGTGCGCTACCGCTGCGCTACACCCCGTGTTCTGAAATCCAAAAACCTTACCAACTATGTTGGGTCAAGTCTTACTGATAAATTAAGAATTCAAAGTCCGAGATTGTCTGGTGAAATGGCCCAGATAATTTGACCATGTGCAAATTTTTCCCTGGCTACATTGATGGCGATGGTGGAACCAGGTTGAAAAATTAAATTTTCAGCAGCGCCTGAATTTCCCAAAAGTTTTGCGGCAAAATAAGTGATGTCTGGATTATGACCAACTAACAAAACTGTGTCGGAATTTGTAAAATTTACTAAACAGGAAATAATGTCAGTACAACCTTTTCCAGCAACTAGGTCGTCTGAGGCTAACATTTGGCAGCCGTATTTTAATTCTTCCGACAAGATTTCTGCTGTGTGTTTGGTTCTTCTATAAGGACTATAATATACCTGTTTAACTGATAAAGCAGAGTTTTTAATAAATCTTCCGATTTTATGAATATCACTGACACCTTTGTCGGTTAGATCTCGTTGCGAATCAGAAATGGTTGGACTTGCGTTTTCAGCCTCACCGTGACGAACCAAAATGATCTTCATAATACTTCCTAAGTCCAAGATTGGAACTTCGGACTAGCGGAGAAACAAAAAATTAAGGAATTTCTTGCGAAAATGGATGATGGAGACATTCTAAGGATTATGACAGACAAACCCTACCGCAAAAACGTAGGCATGGTGGTTTTTAATTCTTCTGGAAAAGTGATTGTAGGGGAACGAGTACAATTCCCAGGTTCATGGCAATTCCCACAAGGTGGGATAGATGAAGGTGAGGATTATTTAGAGGCCGCTAAACGAGAATTATATGAAGAAATTGGGGTCAAAAAAGCAACCTATGTAACGGAATATCCTGATTGGATTCCTTACGACTTTCCCAACTCCCTCGGTCTCAATTCCCATCTCCAAAAATTTCGTGGCCAATTACAAAGATGGATTTTGTTCTATTGGGATGGGACTTTGGAAGAATGTGATTTAGTCCACCACGAACAAGAATTTTTAACCATACAGTTTATGGAAATCGAAGATACCATCCAATCAGTTGTGGAATTCAAAAAAGAAGTGTATGCGAAGTTTGTTCCTCTTTTTAAATCTGCCATCCAAAATTACATTGCAGAGAATTCAAAATCCAAGTAAGTTCTAGAAAGGAGACTATCTTTGGGAAAATCAGAAGAAGCAAGAGCGAGAATATTAGTACGGGGATTTGTACAAGGGGTCGGATTTCGTTACTATATCCTCCAAAAAGCCCAAGAGATGAGACTCAAAGGTTATACTCAAAACTTACCCAATGGGGAAGTAGAAGCGGTTGTAGAAGGTGACAAACTTTTTATAGAAGATTTGTACAGAGCCATGCAACGTGGACCCACTAAAGCAAAAGTAAAGGATCATGTCATTGAATGGAGTGATCCCAAAAATCAATTCAGAACATTTTTGATCAAAAAATAACATGAAAAAACGAAGACTTGGAAAAACAGGAATGGTGGTATCCGAAATTTGTATGGGTACCATGACATTTGGCTCCTCGTGTAACGAAGATGAGGCGTTCCGTATTTTAGATCGTGCTTACGATGCCGGAATCGATTTTTATGATACTGCGGAGATTTATCCTGTTCCTCCTCAAAAATCTTGGGTTCACAGAACGGAAGAAATTTTTGGTAAGTGGCTCAAAACAAAACCTCGTGATGGAATCATTCTCGCAACAAAGGTGGCGGGTCCTGGCCACGGTTGGTTTAGTCCCCCACTCCGCGAAGGAAAAACTGCATTAGACAAATACCATATCCGCCGTGCGATTGAAGGTTCCTTACAGAGATTAGGTGTAGAGACCATTGATTTGTATCAAACCCATTGGCCAGACCATGACATGCCCTATGATGAAACAATGGAAGCACTGACTGAGCTGAAAGAAGAAGGAAAAATTCGTTATGCCGGTTGTTCGAATGAAACTTCTTTTGGGCTAATGAAAAGCCTTTGGACTTCAGACAAATACAATCTGATTCGGTATGATTCCATTCAGAATAATTTTTCAATTCTGAATCGTCGTTTCGAAGATGAGTTAGCGCAAGTTTGTCGAAAAGAAGGTGTATCTTTATTACCTTACTCACCACTTGCTGGTGGAGTCCTCACAGGAAAATACAACGGATCTGTTCCTCCAGAAGGTTCTAGATTTGTTCGTTATATGGCCGAGGGCGAGAGACAAAAACGAATGGCCAGCCGATTCCTAAATGAAAACACTTTGGCGTCGACTGCAGAACTAATGAAAATTGCGGAAAAATATGGAATGAGTTCTACCGTTCTTTCTGTTGCTTGGAGCAAACAACATGACTATGTTGCGTCCACTATCATCGGGGCCAATACGGTAGCTCAACTTGAAGAATCTTTAAAAGCAACAGATGTCGTTTTGTCTGAGGAAATTCTATCGGAAATCAATCTTGTTTCTAAGAAGATCCAATACCCAATGGGTTAAGGTAATAAAAATCAATGAGTTCTAATTCTTACGATGATCATTTAGATAAAAAAGCTGATACCGGTGGAGAATCAAATCCATCGGAGAAAAAAATTTCAAAGTTTGAAAAGATCACTTCGGGAATCTTTCGAAAACTTTTGATTTTATTTCTAATTACCTATTTATTTCCAGAATGTTCCAGTTTTGGTCCTAAAAATGCACAGAGCAGTCTTATCATTGTCCACATGACAATTGTTAAAGACGAGATGATTTTAGATGAATTGATAGATCCAAGGTTTCAAAAGGTAACCCTAAAAAAAGGGGAGAAAACTTTTGAATACAATGAAAGTTCGGAACACTACTATTACTTTCAAAATTTAAAAGAAGGGCAATATGAAATTCATGATGCCGTACATCTTTTGAATCGTGGTGCATCCGACTTTGCTTTCGGTAGTACCAAACAACCTACAAAAATTGATATCGATTTTGATAGAAAGGACATTGAAAAATCTCGAGTGGATCTACAACCGGGAACCGTTGTGTTTCTTGGAAGTTTTCATGTCACTGTTGATTTTAAATTCCAAGAAGAACCAAAAATTACAGTTCGCCAAAGTAAAACTAACGAAGAAGAACTGGCAGCTATGGAACATTTGTATAAAAATTTTCCACGAACCGGTTGGGGACAAAAAGCAAAAAATAGAATGAAACTGCTTTCTTCTTTTGCTCAATAGTTTATACTAAGGTAACCAAATCAGGATTTTGTAAATGAGGTGTGTTGTTCCAACTTACAGGTTCCCAATGATCTTTTTCTCTTCTAAAAATACTGAGGGAAGAATTGGTAATCGATTTCATAAAGACCGGGAACTCAACCGGTTGCATTTTACAAGATAGACCCATCATAATCGCAATGGGTGTACTCGAAGAAACAACAAGTGTACTTTTTACATCTTTTGGAATTTCCTTTGGTCCAAAAGAAACTTTTTCCACGTATTCTTGAAAAGTATAGGGTTCTACAGGATCCCAAACTCCATGAACCCAATCATTCAAAACAATTTGGATGAGTTCCTGGAAATAATCTCTCGTTTCCTCTTTTCCTTCTTCCCAGGCTTTTTTATAAGATTCATATAATTTGGCAAAGTTATCATTCGCATGACGAATCTTAGCTGCAAGACCGAGCCACATTTTGGAATCAAATTCGTCCCAGGCTGAATTTACCCCTGGTTCCGGAATACAAAACTGATCCTTTGAAAAACTTTCGATGATTCCTTGTGCGGTTTGTTTTTGACGATTGAGTGTTCCCGTATATACGGAATCAAATTCGATTCTTTGGTTTTTGAAATATTCGCCGAGTAACCTGGCTTGTTTCCAACCATGTTCTGTGAGTTGGTCGTAGTTTTTTCCCAGACGATCTGCCTGTCCGTGGCGCACCAGATACAATAGAGACATTTATGTTTGAAACCTCGGGTTGGAAACGCTCAGTGTTTCTTTTAATTGGTTTTTTGCAAAATTCCAAACCATACTTCCCGGCTTTATATCGAAACCTGGATTGTTCTGAGATTGGTTTCGAATTTCTTTGGCAAATTCTTGATTCCAATCTAACAGGAGCTTGTATTTTTCTTTGCGACTTAAACTTGAGAATTTGATTTTATCAAAGTCGCCTTCTAATTTAGAAATTTTTAAATTTAGTTCTAAAATACGATTCCAATCCCCTTCGAATTCAGAAGATTCGGTTTCTCTGGCAATCACTCCCAACATATTCCAAGAAACTAATGTTTTGTATGATAACAAATCATCTCCTTCCAACTTAGGAAGCAGGTCTTTCATTAAAAAGTCTTGAATGGCGGAAATGAGTTCCTTTGTTTCTGGTCTATATTGCATTGTTAATTTCCTCGATGAGTCGCATCGCTTCCCATTCCATCTCTGCCGTTCTGCGACCAATGGCTGCAAGTTCAATGCCTTTGTCTTTGCCGGAAAGATGTCTTTCTGTTTGTTGGGCACTTCCAATGGCCCAACGAACATTGCCCATAATTTCCCAAAAAGTTACTTTGAAAGGATCGACTGGAATACCGGAAGTTTTTTGGTAAGCTGCATAAAAATCTTTGCGATCACCAAAACCACCGACTTCTTTGTTTAGGCGACCAAACCTCCAATCACGCATACACAACCAAGCAATATCTTCATGACGATCACCAAAGTGAGCAAATTCATAATCTAATATTCCTTGGAGTCCTTCGGCATTCATCATAAAATTTCCCGTACGAAAATCTCCATGAACCAAAACAATTTCATCAATTGAAGGAGCATTGGATTCCAACCAATGTAAACATAATTCAATGGCCGGATGTGCTTCCGGAAGTTCGTCTAACGATTGTCTTAGATCAGAAATAGCAATGGATGCATAATTGTCTTTTGTAACAATTTTTAGTTTTTGTTTTAGTTCTTCATCGGAAACAGATGCAGGTTTGACTGTATGGAGTTTGGCTAAGTTTTCTGCCAGATCAGTTACCATCTTTGTTTTACGATAGGAATCTAGTTCTTTATCTTTGGTAATGTAACGGCCAGTGGCTTTGCCTCCAATTTTTTCCATAAGAAAAAAAGGGGAACCAATGACCTCGGGAGTTTCTTCCAGAAATACAGGAGTGGGAGTTTTGACACCGGCTTTGTAGACAAGTTCTGCTACTTTGAATTCATCTCGTTTGGACAAAGAAGAAAGTAAACTGGCACCTTTGTCAGTTCTTAGAACTAACGATTGTTTACCGGATTTGGAAACCAAGTCCAATGAATAATTATCTTGGCAAGCCCCTCCACTGAGGTGATGGATTTGCGAGACTTTAACTTCATCTTTCCAAACCGTCGATAAGTGGAGTTCTACTTTTTCCTGTAGTTCTTTGATCTCCATGGATTTCTAAAAGTCCCACTTCTCAGAAACGTAATTTCTACCAATCACCATTTTGTGAACTTCCGAGGGGCCGTCTGCAATCCTTGCCGCCCTTGCATCCCTGTAAAACAATTCTAACGGAAGATCTCTGGAATAACCTTTACCCCCACAAATTTGAATTGCCATATCAATCGTGTTACAGAGAGATTCGCTGACTTTCCATTTTGCCATAGAAGTTTCTTGGCGAGCATCCTTTCCGGTTTTTAACAACCAAGCCGCTTTTAATGTGAGAAGGAAAGCCATTTCAATTTCTGTGGCACGTTCCGCAAACATCCATTGGATTCCTTGGTGGTCGGCAATTCTTGAACTAAAGACTTGTCTTTCTTTCGCATAACTTCGTGCAATCGAAAGAGCCCTTCTGGCCATTCCCGTCCAACGCATACAATGAGTCAAACGAGCAGGACCAAGCCTCTCTTGGGATAATCGGAAACCCTCTCCAATACGGCCAAGGATCATATCTTCGGGAACTTCTACGTTTTCAAAATTAAGTTCGCAGTGTCCACCCGGCCCATGGGAACCCATCAGTTCAATTTCCCGAACCATAGTGTATCCTTTCGCATCGGTTGGGACAAGGAACATTGTGGTTTTGCGGAAACTTCCATTCACCTTTGCCATCACAATCAAATACTTAGACCCATTGGCTCCTGTGCAGTACCATTTGCGACCATTGAGGATGTATTTATCCCCTTGTTTTTCAGCATTGGTTTGTAAGGTGGTGGGATCGGAGCCGGCACCAGGCGCCGGTTCTGTCATAGCAAAACCAGTTCGTAATTCACCTTTGATGAGTGGATGGAGGATGAGTTTTTTTTGTTTTTCCGTGGCGGCCAAAGAAAGCAAATGCATATTCCCTTCATCGGGAGCATCACAATTAAATATATAAGGAGCTATCGGTGAACGACCCAGTTCACTAAAAATAATACAAGTGCCTATTAAATCTAAACCCAATCCACCTTCTGATTTAGGAAGATGAGGTGTCCAAAAACCTGCGGCCTTTACTTTAGCGCGCGCTTGTTGGTTGATGTCTTCTGGCATTCGACCTTTTTCATAGTCATAATGTTTTTCCAGAGGAATGATTTCATTTGTGATGAAGTTTTGGATGTTTTTGCGAAGTGTTTCCACTTCTTGGGAAATTTCAAAGTCCATTGATTCCCAGAATTACAAGAATCAATGAGTAACGTAAAATCTTTTTTTAGTGAGATCGAAAAATAGGTCTTTCACGTTTTGAATTTCTTCTAATTTCAAAATGCAAATGTGAACCGGTCGCTCTACCTGTTTGTCCTACTTCCCCAATTTTTTGTCCCTTTTTTACTTTCTGACCAACGTTTATACTAAAATCAAAAAGATGTCCATAACGAGTTTCATAACCCAAACTATGTTTTAAGATGATTAAATTTCCATAACCACCTTGTTTGCCTTTGAAAACAACTTCACCATCCATAGAGGCAAATACATCTGATCCTTGTTCGGCGGCCAAATCGATCCCACCATGAAATGTTTCTTTTTTTGTAAATGGATCTAGTCGTTTTCCAAAACCTGAAGAGATACGTGCTTCCGTAAGTGGAAACTGAAATCCAAATCCATAAAAAAAAGATTTTTCAGATTTCCCCATTGAAATCCCGGGTAAAAACCATTTTCCTCTTTCTGGATCAAATTGTAATTTGTTGGAATCAACATCATATTTTTCGGCTAACTTTAATTTGGTTTTTTCATCACTGTTTCCTTCTTCAGGATGAAAGGTTCCGCGCATATTGGGAATTTCTAAAACCATACCAGGTGATAAATCATGAGGAGAACTTAATTCATTCACAGAGGAAAGTGTTTCCAAATCCATTCCTGTGCGTGCCATGATTTTGAAAAAATTATCTTCTTTTTTTACCTTGTATTGATAGTATTTCAAAGGGATGAGTTCTTCTCGTTTCACACCAGATTTGGAAATCCTTAAGTTTTCTTTGATTTCCGAACGAAGATTTTTTAAGGAAGGGTTGGAATATTCCAAATTTGCGAGAGTGATGGGATTTGCGGCAAGAGAGGAAAAAACACAGAGTGTGCTTAGAAACAGGGCCCATTTTGGAAAATCTACGGTTTTAGACATAATCTTCTATTTTGAATATCGGCCATTTTCGAAAAAAACGATGACGATTCTTGCGGAAATTGAGGAACTGTAAGGCAGATGCAGAATCGTTTTTTTGAGATCTTTCGGCTTACAGCCTATTCTTTAGGTCTCGTATATGTTTGTTCCTTCTTCTATTCCGTTATTTTTTTAGCCTTCGTCAACAATTCGGTGCTTGGTGATCGAATCCCCGAAGACCAACTTCTCCCCCTCTATGAAGAGTATTGGGAAGGTAAAATGGACTTCTCCACGATGCTTACCGAATACGAAAAAATTGTGACACCAATCAAGGAACAATTTCAAAAAGAAATTACTGAAAATCCGAGTTTATTACTCTCACAATTTTACGATAAGGTATTTTCTGAAAAACCCCATTACCTACTCGGGCATTCCATTCCATGGTTTTTATGTTATGTGGGATTAGGTTATTTGCTTTATAAAAAAGTATTACAAATTCCTGTCACAAACCTACAAGATGAACTATCCGTACCTATTTTACTTCGCGGGATTGCCAACGGGTTTTTATGTTTTATTGTAGTGGTCTTATTTGGACTAGCATTGGAGAGGCTTTCTGTTCCAGTAGAGTCAGGAGTTTTTGCTAAAAAACTATATGAAGCCATTCATGGAAATGCATACCTACTTGCATGGGGAATTTATGTTGTAGGAATCATCACAGGAATTTTGGAAGAAATTTTCTTTAGAGGCTTTTTATTAAAGGCCTTTATCGATAAGGGTCTTGCTCAAGAAGGTTTGTTCATCGTTTCTCTCCTTTTTGGATGGTTGCATTACGGCGAAGGAACATCCATTGCCATTCCATTTATTATTTGTGGTGTGGGTATGTTTTTTGGATATATTTATATCAAAACAGGAAATATCTGGATCGCTATGGCTTGTCATGCCACATATAACTCGTTAGGTTTAATCAACGCTTACCTTCAACTTCCTGGAGTCCAGTCATGAATTTCATTTTAAAAGGATTCAAATCCTTTATTGTTTATTTTAGTTTTCTCCTATTGTTTTCAACTGCTGGTTTTAGTTCTCTTTTTGCAGGGGAAACAGTAGAAGTTTTGGGTGGCCCAGAAGATGTTAATCTTCGTTTGGTGGCACTTTTAAACAAATTAGATCCTGATTTTTATGCACATGAAAAAACACAAGGGTTTGTTTACAGATATAGAAATCGTTGGAAAAACCCTTATGATTTTGATATTTATGTAGGAAAGGTTGGAAAAACTTCTCCAGATTCTATCATTCGAATTGAATCTCCTAGACGTGGTCAAGAAAGAATGTGGAAAGAGATCATAGAACAAGAATTACTCCAAAAACCTCCGCATGAATCTGCCGTTCCATTGTCCGAAAAATATCATGCCATCTCGCAAGGTTTGAATTTGATCACACCAATGGCTTCTGTTGGTTATAACTCTTGGAACTCTCCCCTCTTTTCGAATCGAGATACATTTGTGAGTATGGGTATTTATCTTTTATGTGATTTGATTTTGGCAGGTGGAGCCTATATGTATGCCCAAGACAAATTGCCTAAAAAAAATATTTGGGACAATATGCTAAATACAAAAGGCCCGGGAAATGTTTGGGAATCACCAAATGCAGTGGGTGTCTTTGCTGCCCTTGCAGTCTCAAGGGCCGTTCGAGCTTTTGATGCCTGGGAAGATACAGCAGCACATAACAAAACTGCGCAATTTGGTTGGTCGTTTAAATTTTAATGATTCTAATTTACTAACCGTTTCTAAAATTCTGATTTATGATTTGAAGAGATCCCTTGCGGCGTCGGCAGCACTGGATCTTTCAAAATCTTCTCTCTCAATTAAAGTTAATTCCAATCCTTCTTTGTCGATTCGACTTAGAATCTTTCCAATATCTGCCACCTTACTTAGTTTAGTTGCTAAATATTTAAAAGTGACTCCGCAATCAGGGCATTTTTTATCTTTTAGATAATTGAGTCCTAATTTTTTACAATTTCCGCAAGTTCCGTAGAGATCATCGATATAGAGTAATTGTTTTTTTACATCTTCCACATTGAGTTGTCGCCAAACTCTAACAAATTTAGTATTCTTTCCGGATGTATCTGAAGTCATAGGCAATAGGAAGTATCGTTTATGAATCTTGTCAAGAAGCAATCCTCCGCGGTTTTAATCTTAGTCATTTGCCTTTTCGGTTTTTTAGCTGTTGCCATCGGTGCCTTCGGTGCACACGGACTTAAAAAAATAATAGCTCCAGAGCTTATGGTGATTTTTGAAACGGGAAATCGTTACCATTTTTATCATACACTGGCTGCACTCATTTCATTTTTATTGTTACAAGAATCACTCCAATCGGATTCACCAAATAAAAGTAAAACATTCTTAAGAGTAGCAACTTGGGCATTTCTATTAGGAATTCTGATTTTTTCTTTTAGTTTGTATGCCTTAGCAATCACAGGGATTCGAATTTTAGGAGCCATCACTCCTATTGGAGGAGTGAGTTTTTTAGTAGGTTGGATTTGTTTAGGATTAGGATCTTTTTATCTCTTTGTTCCAAAGAAATAGTGACCTTGTTTACTAATTAAATTTCTAGAAATTAAGCCGTCTGCGATGAGTAACAAACCTTCTGCGGCGGCTTTTTTGGCTTCTTCCGGACTATCTTTTTGAAGGGCCATGAGTTCGTGTACATACTTTCTTTTTTGTATATCCAAAACTCCAAGCATGGAACCTGCAATTTTTTCATCCATTTGCATGAATGCCAAGGCAAGTGTTTGTGGAGGAGTTTCGATACATAAATAATACAAAGCTAGGTTATCAAAATATGATAGTTGGCTTAGTTTTTCTAATACTTGTTCTGATCCTGACATAAAATTCCTTTGAATACTTTATAATTTATGACTATGTTACTTCTTTGATTTTTCCGTTCAAATAGGAAATCAAATATTTTGAATCGGCCGATTCACCAGTAGTTTGGTTCATTAAGGTATCTACATCGTAGATTTTTCCTTTTGAATGAATGTTTTTACGAAGCCAACCCAGTAGGTCTGAAAAATCACCTTTCGTAGAAAATTTGTTATGCGAATCGGGAAATTCATCTGTAAATTTTTTAAAAAATTGTGAACTGAAAATATTGCCCAAGGTATAGGTTGGAAAATATCCAAAAGCTCCCATGGACCAGTGAATGTCTTGTAAAACACCTTCTGCATCATTATCAATGGTAAGTCCAAAACTTTCTTTCATCTTCGTATTCCAAATTTCCGGTAAGTCCTTTACCTGAATTTTTCCATTGATGAGGTCCCTTTCGATTTCAAATCGTAAGATAATATGAAGGTTGTAAGTAACCTGGTCAGCTTCCACTCTTACCTTAGTTTTTTCAGTACTGTTGATGTATTGATATAATTCTTTGAAAGGAAGTTCCTTGTCTGTCAGTCCAAAATCAGATAACAAAATAGGATAAACAAATTCCCAAAATGGTAAGGAACGGCCCACCTGATTTTCCCACAATCGACTTTGAGATTCATGGATTCCTAAACTTAAAAATTCTGTAATGGGTGTGGGCCAATTTGACATAGCTGACAATCCAGATTCATAAAGAGAATGGCCTGTTTCATGTAACACACCAAAGATGGAAGAAAGTGGATCTGTTTCTGAATATCTAGTTGTGATTCGTTTATCACCCTTTCCCAGACTTGTTGAAAATGGATGGTTACTTGTATCCAATCTCGATTCTTTTGTTGTAAGCCCGAGGAGTGATGGCAAACGATTACAAAATTTAGTTTGTTTGTCTATGGAGATTGGCCCGGGAAATGGATTTTTGAATTTGGGTGCCGTGGCGACAATGGGAACCAAAGACTTCTTTAAATCTGAAAACAAAGATTGTATTTGGTTTGCTTTGGCACCTTTTTCATAACTATCGAGCAGTGCATCATAAGGTTCTGTCGTATAACCAAAGTAATCTGCTTGTTTTTTAGATAATTGCACAAGTTCTTCTAATCGTTTTGCAAAGGCTTGGAAATTTTTTGCTTTTTTTGCCTCTGCCCATTCCGCATGTGCGAGGTTGGTTACTTTTGCAAATTCGGATACAAACTCTGAAGGTAATTTGTCAGCCTTCTCCTTTTCTTCCATCAGAACTTCCAACTCTCGATTCCAAAGTGATCGTTCTGATTCAGGAAGTTCGCCTATCGATTCTTTTGCGGATTGGATTTGTTTTAAAAAAGATGGGTCGGTCATCCAATCGTGGGTGAGTTCTGCCACAGCGGCAATTTGGGCCGATCGGTATTCACGACCCTCTTCCGGCATCATCACTTCGGAATCCCAATGGAGAACAGATGCTACATCTTGGAATAATTTGATTTTACGATATTGTTTTCGGTAATTTTCGAGTGCTTGGGGCAGAGCCATAGTCTCATTTTCTCCCTCCCACACTTTCTGGAACCAAAAATCATTGACCCCTTACCCACAACCAAAACTATGTATTTACTGTCGCGGGTGTGGTGTAACGGTAGCACAGCAGCCTTCCAAGCTTCTGGCGAGGGTTCGAGCCCCTTCGCCCGCAAAAGACAGACTCTTTTTTTTCAAAATCCAATCATCATATAAGAATCAATCCGAAGGGATCGAACAGTGACGCGAGCTGGTTTGTGAGTGACCCATAGGGAACGAACAAATCAGAAAGAAAGCCACGATGGCTTTCGCCGAGCGGCGCCGTGACTCGGAGCGTTGTGAGGACACGATGGCCGAACAGCGGAGAGGGCGAGCCCCTTCGCCCGCGCGTACAGGATGGGATATGAGTATCCCCGCCCGATTCGAGGGTGGGGAACTAGACCCGCCACCCATTGACTCCCTTCTATCACAATCCTCTTATTTCTAAAATCCCAATCCCAAAACCATTGAATTTATTTTGGGAAAGTTCATATTATTGCTTTTTCCTGCTCGGCTTTGGTCTTAAGAAGCCCTTCCGATCTTGGTTGCTTCTTTGACTTCTACCAGTTTACCCGTTTTAACATCATAATAGTATCCATAGACAGGGATGTCTTTGGGAATCAAAGGATGGTTACGGATTCTTTTGACATCATCGATGACACTTTGTTCCAAATGATCAAAAGTTAGAAATGGAATGTACTTCGCTTCGTCCGAGCCACCTGATTCTTCTACGTTTCGCCAACCATTGGAATCAATCGTTGCCGTTTTTAAACTTTTGGAAAGGAGGTTACGAATGATTGGATCTGTGAATAATTCCATACCGCAGTCGGAGTGGTGGATCACAAAAAATTCTTTGGTGCCTAATAATTTATAAGAAATGACTAAGGAACGAATGGCATCATCACTTGCGCGACCACCGGCATTACGAATCACATGGGCATCACCTTCCGCGAGGCCTGCGTATTTGGCCGGATCCAGTCTAGCATCCATACAAGTGAGGATGGTAAAACTTCTCGCAGGAGGTAGGGCAAGTTCGCCTTTTTTCCCAAATTCCGATGCATATTTTTCATTAGCATCGATGACTTCTTTATGGACTTTGCTTGTTTCTTGTTGGATGAGTGTGTTTGACATAGTAGAAGTAAAATCCAATATAACAGATAGAACAAGGAAAGAATTTTCTCGAGATAGATTTCCTATCTGAATTTGCACATTGAATTTAGCAAATGACCAAAAGATTGGATATGGGTGGAAAAGACTGGGATGTATGCCAAGTTAGGTGCTCTTGAGCTCGCGCCAGGGATACGGAAGGCTTGGTCACCTGCGATCGTTAGATGGCAGGTGACGGGAGCGAACGCGGACCCTGGAGTAGCCCGGTCATTTAACCAAAAGATTTTGGTTTTAGTTTAAATTGAGGCGCCAAAAAAATTTAACACTCACTCATGATAAATAAGTGTTAATCATTGTTAGTTTGCCAGAGCGTAATCCGTATACCCTTTTTCACCGGGTGTATACAGAGTGGTTTGGTCAAATGAAGCTAAGCTGATATTCTTTTGGAATCTTGTGACTAAGTCAGGATTGGCAAGAAATGGTTTGCCAAAAGCAACTAGGTCAGCATGGCCAGAGGAAAGATCTTTTTCTGCGCGTTCTGCGTCATAACCACCACTTAGAATCAATGTTCCCTTGAAGGATTTTCGAATGTTTGCAACCGTTTCTGGTTCTACCGTTGGAGCACCCATGGAAGAATGGTCAACTAAATGGATGTATACAATTCCTAATTGATTTAGTTTTTCAGCTAACAATGAATATTCTTCATGAGTTTCTGGGAACGGTAAAAGATCATTATAAGCACCGTAAGGTGATAAACGAATTGCTGTTTTATCTTTTCCAATGGCTTCGCTTACAGCAGTTGCCACTTCGACAACAAATCGAATTCGATTTTCAATCGATCCACCATATTCATCGGTACGTTGGTTTGAAGATGGGTGTAAAAACTGCTCCAACAAATATCCGTTAGCAGCATGTAATTCAATACCGTCAAATCCGGCTTTGATTGCATTTTTTGCTGCATTAACAAATTCTTCTTTGGTAGATTGTAATTCTTGTTTGGATAATTCATGGGGAATGGAATGATCTTTCATTCCATCGGCATCAGTCCACAGTTGGCCTTTCGCAAGGATTGCAGATGGCCCAACCACTTTTGCACCTTTTGGTAAATTGAGTTCATGACCAATGCGACCTGTATGCATCAATTGGACAAAAATTTTACTTCCCTTCGCATGGACTTTGTCTGTTACTTTTTTCCAAGCTGCAGTTTGTTCTTCAGAAAATATTCCAGGGATTCTCGCATAACCAAGACCATTCGGTGATGGAGATGTTCCTTCTGTGACTATGAGTCCGGCTTCGGCTCTTTGTTCGTAGTAAGTGGCAACAATATCACCTGGGACATTTCCAAGGGAACGGGCACGGGTCATAGGGGCCATTACCACTTTATTTTTTAAGGTCAAGTTTCCTAATTTCGCTTCTGAAAATAATGATTTCATAAGGTTCTCCAAATCTAATTGATACAAAATAGACACCAACGTGAAGTGATTTGATATTGTATTTATTTAATATTAAACTAATTTTGAAAAAAATTTACAAATCAATCCCTAGGATGGTTAAATCGTCCTGGCGATCCTGACCATTCAGAAAGATTTGTAGTGTTTTTAAGAGATGGTCTTCGGCCGCATCCAAACCGAGATTCCTTGTGGATTGAAAAAGTGCGTAGGCTTTTTCCTCTCCGAACTCTTCCTCCTTAGAGTTAAAGGCTTCAAAAACTCCGTCAGTAAATAAAAAGAGCCGATCTCCCGGTTCCCAACTTAGTTCCGATTGGCCGTAATGGGTTTGTTTTTTGAGGCCTATCATCCTTCCGGTTTTTTCTAATAGTTGGATTTGGTTTTTTTTCAAAAGGACGGCCGCGGGATGCCCAGCTGATGCAAACTGAATTGTTTTTGTATCAATGTCAATATCCACAATCAATGCGGTTAAAAGACTATTAAGTGATACAAAGTTATCCATAAATTCTTCGTTAAAAATTTCCATAACCTTAGATGGAGATAATTCAAAATTTTTAATATTATTATACAAACCTTTGATCGCCATAGTAATCATCGCCGCATGGACTCCGTGACCCGTTGCATCAGCGATTAGAATTCTAAACTTGCTTTCATTCAATTGACAAACATCAAAAAAATCTCCTCCTACTTCCGATACAGGAAGATAACGATAAACAAGATGTAATTGATGGAATAATTTTGGATCGGTGATTAAAGAATTCTCTTGGATTTTTTTGGCAACAAAGAGATCCCTTCTCATAGCACTTAAAGTTTTGTTTAAAATATAAGTTCTTTCTTTGACCTTTTCTTCCAATTCTAAATTGGATTTTTCTAAATTTGATTTTACAAGAGCTTCTGCGGTTTCCTTTTCTTTGATGATGGTATTATAACGATCAGCTAGGGCAAAAGCAAGTAACAACATTTCGGCGGCAGATCCAAACTGTGGGCCGTCAATGGTAAATGAATTGGTAGGAATGAATCCTAAGGCTCGTAAGGTAGAAACAATCAATGCAGAAAATAAAAATGCAAATGCAAGTAGGAAAAAATAGGCAATTCTTTCTTTTTGAAACGAACAAATGATGGCATTGAATAAAATCCAAAAAGCAGTAAAAGAATGACTGACCACCATAATTTTAATAAAGGAATCAAAAGACAAAATATATAAAATAGGTAAAATGATTTGAATGAAAATCAACGCTTTACTAACAAAATCTAGTTTTGGTACTAATTTTTTGGTATTTAATAAATTCCGCATAAATACCAAAAACAAAATCAATACAACGGAGATTAGAATATTGATCGAATACTGATCCATCCATGGTGAATTTTGCCATAGATATTCCGAAGCAATTCCATTATGCGAAGCAATGGTCAATGCAGTTGAAAGAACCAATAAAACATATAAAAGATAATTGGAATCTTTTAGGATAAAAAATACAAATAAATTGAAGATAGCCATGGCCAATACAATTCCAAAGTATAAGGCTTGGATCACGTGGTCATCAATCTCGTGTCTATCGTACGCAACTTTGTCCCAAAGTTGGATGGGTATGTTGATGGCATTGGGTGAATTTACTTTTAAATATAAAGTAGCGGTTGCATTTCCAGAAAATTGGATTGGAAAAACAAAAAATCGACTTTTGTAAGGACGAAGTGAAAGGGGAACCGTATAACCAGAATTGATTTGTTTGGATTCTTTTGTACTTTGAAAGTATAAATCCATTGTTTTTAATCGGGGATAAGCAACTACAATCACAGTATCTTTGGAAATTGGATTTGGATTTTGTACTTGGATTCGAAGCCAATAAGTAGATTTTGAATAAGAAAAATTGAATGCTTCCTTGGAAGATGGAAGTTTGAGAAATTTGGTTGCGTATTCCGGGGACTGAATGGTTTCAAAGTCCAATTGATTGTTTGTATCTTCTAATACTAACATAGAGTTGGCGAGATAAATCGGAGATGTTTCTAAATTTTTTAAATCAATTGTTGTTTCCTGCCCAAACACTTCTCCGCTTCCTAAAAAAAGAAAGATTACCAAAATGCGAATGAACGGAATCCATTGGTTTTTTACTCTTTTCATTCTTTCAGCAAATTGAATCTCAAAATTTTCCTTCATCACTTTTGTTTTTCCTCAAACAAATCAATGGAGAAGATTTGATTGGCTTTGGCAAATACAGAAATCCCATCAAAACTTACCGCCAAACCAGGAAAAGATGGTAAAATTTTTTCTGTTATGCTAGTTCCCGACGGGGAGAATAATAAAAGTTCCATTTGGTTATTTTCACTATAATCATCTTGTTTAGAAAGAATGACTACAACATGTTTTCTATCAAAAGTAAAAAGGGATAAGACTTCCGATTCAATTTGTTTTTCAAAAATCAGTTTGCCTGAAAAATCAATCATATATATAGCCGTGTAGTTATTGGTGATGATGATGCGGTCTTCTGTTACGAGGACTGGATTTTTTTCCAATCCGAAGGCATGGGGTCCAATTGTGTCTGTCGTACTAAAAGGAAACTCTTTAATGATTTGCAATTTGGAATCTAAAAGATAGGATCCATCCAATGAAAAAGGCAAATAAATCCCACCGGGAAATTCAACCGGTTTGGAAGACAACTGCTGGATCAAACTCACACCAGAGTCATAATTTTTTTTGAACTCTATTTTTTTTCCGGAATCCGCAGATTCAACTATTGAGTAATAATAAAACAGACGAAAACTAGAATCGATAAACACAGGATGAAACTTGGAAGAATAGTGGAAGGTTACTTGGTCTTCTGCATTCATTCCCACAATGCCTTTCAATGTATAAAATAACAATTGGCCGGATTCAGTTTCAAAGGCCCTACCTGAAAAAACTTCCCAACCAGGTAGAGAGAGGGATTTTATTTGATTACCCGTGTTTAAATCATATACATGAATTTTGGATTCAAAGGGAAGATACAATTTGTCTGAAATGATCGAAAAATTAAAGTTATGCGAAATTCGACATTCTGATACACCTCTTTCTTCTGTAGAAAGAATTTCATAACATTGGAATCGAAGGGCCACTGTCAAAATTTCTTTTCCACCTAAATCGTAAATACTGAGAAATTCTGGTCGATTGAGTTTGGAATAATATTCAGAACCTTTCTGAAATCCTTGGTAATAGCAAAGGTAACCCGATTGGTAAAATAAAATTGGAATTTGCAAACCTTCCAAAAATGGTCTCTTAACTTTTTTGGACCAAAGAATTTGTTTTTTGGTTAAATCGTAAGTTTGTAACTTCCAATTTTCTTCTGAGTTACTGGAGAGAAAAACAAACTGGTCTTTAGAAATAAATTCAGCAACTAAAACAGATTCCGATTCTTCCAAACTGACAAGTTCTTTCGAAAAAGCAGGAAACCCCTTTTTTTGAATCTCTTCAAATTCCTTTGGATACTCTTTGGGAAACCAACGACTTAACCAATGTTTCACTGAAGTGGGAACATTGGGATCTCGTTTGAGAAAAAGTTCTTTGAGTTTTTCCTTCTCTGACAAAACAACTAGTTCCAAAATCTCTTCAAAAAAAGAGTAAGGAAACTTTGAATCTTTATGAGTTAGGATTCCGACCACGGAGGGATTTCGAATCAGTTCTGAACGCTGGTCATCAATTCGTTCAGCAACTTGTTCGTAAAACTCTGGATAGGTGGATCTTGGATCCCCCGCCCCTCGTGTTTTGATCCACCAAAGGCTATAACAATCTCGACATTCATAAATTTCACAAAAATTACTGAGGGAATGTCCTACAATGTCATCCGTAGGAAAGGAAGGAGTCCATGTTTCGTCCCTGGCCGGTTCTGACCTAGAAAACTGTGAAGATCCTTTCTGACAAAAAAGACAGGT
The DNA here is from genome assembly GCF_004770765.1 of Leptospira noumeaensis. Classification (NCBI taxonomy): domain Bacteria; kingdom Pseudomonadati; phylum Spirochaetota; class Leptospiria; order Leptospirales; family Leptospiraceae; genus Leptospira; species Leptospira noumeaensis. The sequence goes on from NZ_RQFK01000026.1 coordinate 533,634, forward strand.
CATATCGGTTTTGGGAGTCTAGGTTTACCGATCAATTTAATTTCAGTCAAGCCGGATTCATTCCTTAAGAAATAAACGAAGACAATCACTTAATTCTTGGCAATTTATTTCGTAGATTGGATAATACCAATAATCCATGTCGACAATACCTAAGACATACGAAGTTTTACTAGCAGATATCAAACGATTGGAAGAAGAAAACCAAATCTTAAAACAAAGTTTGAATGATACGACCTCTAACCATTCCGATTTGATTTATGCATTACAATTTACTCAGTTTTCTATTGATACAATATCTGAAGCTATCTTTTGGACAGATGAGGAAGGAAATTACGTTTTTGTGAATGATGCAGCTTGCAAAAATTACGGTTACTCAAAAGAAGAATTGTTATCAATGAAAATGTTTCAAGTAGACCCTTTGTTTACTCCTGAAATGTGGAAAACACATTGGCAAGAAATATTAGAACGTAAAACCTTTTCCATTGAAACGGTAAATCAAAGAAAAGATGGAACATCCTTTCCAATTGAAGTGACTGTTAATTTGGTTGAGTATGGTGGAAAACAATACAACTGTGCCATCGCTCGAAACATCACAGAAAGAAAACTTTCTGAAAATAATTTAAAACAATCTGCTATTCGATTAGCCGAACTAAACTCCACTAAAGACAAATTTTTTTCTATCATCGCACATGATTTACGAGGCCCACTCGGAACCCAAAAAGAATTCATAAAGATCCTCAGTGAAAAAGATTCTTCCTTCAGTAATGCAGAAAGAAACTCCTATCTAAAAATGTTGGAAGATTCCTCTGACTTAGTTTATTCCTTACTCGAAAATCTTTTGGGCTGGGCTCGTTCCCAAACAGATGCCATTCAATTCAAACCAGTCCCCATCCTATTTTATGATTTAGTACAAAGAGTGATCGGGTTATTAACTCTTTCCGCTAATAAAAAGAAGGTATCGATTCATAATAAAATCCCAAAAGATTTGGAAATTGTAGCGGATTCCTTTATGATCGAAACTGTTATTCGTAATTTGGTTTCGAACGCAATCAAATACAGTAACGGAGGGAAAGAAGTTACAATCGGGATTGGTTCACCCGACTCAGTTCAAAACATAAATTCTAAATTAAAACTTAATCCAAAAAAAAAGATCTTCTTCGTAAAAGACGAAGGTGTGGGTATGAAAGAAGAACAAATTCAAAATCTCTTTCGTTTGGATCGAAAATCGTCCACACCCGGCACAAACCAAGAAACAGGGACAGGACTTGGTCTCATTCTCTGTAGAGAATTTTTAGAGAGACATGACAGTAGTATTTGGATAGAAACAGAATTAAATTTAGGTTCCACTTTCTTTTTTCAATTAGTACAATACACAAAAAATATTTAAGATCATTCTAATTTTTGAATGAAAAGCAGACCTCCAAAGATTTTTTTCTGGATTATATATTTATAAAATATTTATTGATCAAGATGAAAAGATTAAGCAAAAATTTGATTCTACTTTTAGCACTATTGGTATCTCCTGTCTTTGCACAAAATAATTCCAATCCTCCAAAAACAAATACTGACGAACCTTCAAAATCCTCTTCTTTTTTAGGAACCGGATTAAAAGTCATCGAGTTTGCTGGTGAATTTGCTCAAACTCCATCGGAAGGTGGTCCTCAATCAGTATCCAGTATCTTAAATTCAGCTCGTGTGGCTTCGAGTTTTGTCAACAGTAACTCTTCCAACAACCTCAACCCTCCAGGGATCATCACGGAAAGTTCTGAATCCAAACCAACGTCCACTATATCTCCTCGAATCAAATACTCTCACCAATTCTCTGATGATTTTTTTGTAGGATTTGTATATGCTAGAGGTGAACAATACAACGACACTAGAACTAGTTTTAGTACAAACGGACTTTATTTAAACGATCGTGTTCATTCTGGAATCAATGAAATTGGATTTAAAATTGGACTTGGCCCATTAAATTATTTAACTACATCCAGTTCAACAGAACTCAGTTTCAACTATTCCGAGTTATCTTCTAAAGGTCCATTTCAATCCTTCCAATTAAAATTTCCTTTTTTAAGAACGGGAGACCAAACGGTCACACAAGGTTTAGCATTATCAACAGGAACAGTAGAATTCAGAACTAAAAATTATGGAATGGACTATGGGTTTGTCACTTCCATCACTGATTGGTTAAACTTCTACATGATTGGTGGTTTTACCATTTTTTCCGGACAATTGAAACTTGCCTCTTACGGGATTGAAACTTCGTCTACAGGTTCTTTAAATGCAAGTAACCAAGTTACATTTAGTTCGCCCGTTACCAGATCAGAATTAACCATGTTCCAATCCAAAGAAGGATTCGCAAAAGGCCTTACCGGCGCCACAATGTCATTAGAGTTAGGACTTGTTTGGAGAATTTTTGAAACACTGGGAGTGAAGTACGGTGGATTCTACCAAATTTCTTCCTTTAGTATTTCTGAGGTGACAGGTTATAGTGCGGGAACAGGAAAAACTCCGGTGGAACTCAGTTCGGTTCCAGATCTCAATTCTTCACTCAGTGCAAAACAATATGGAGCTTTTGGAGTGAATGTTTCTATTGTTAAAAACTTTTGATTCTTATCTACTGTCTTATTAGTAGCAATGTAAATTGCGAAAATAGGACTCTTAGATGACCCACAAATCGATATTATACGCCCAAAAACTTGACTTCCAATGGCCCACCTCGGATCCATTTTTGTTTTGTGTTCACCATGAGGATTTTTATCCAAAAGGCAATGGAAAGTTTGGTCCGGATGCTTCCTTACAAGGCAGGCAAATCGGCCAAGACTTTGCCGGCAAAGATGGATGGAGAATGTATCACGGAGAAACTATTCCCGGGTTTCCTGGCCACCCTCATCGCGGCTTTGAAACAGTAACTGTTGTCCAAAGAGGTCTTATCGACCATGCGGACTCTCAAGGGGCCGCTGGTAGGTATGGAGACGGGGATGTACAATGGATGACTGCGGGTGCTGGAATCCAACATTCAGAAATGTTTCCTTTGGTGGATGAATCTGGTGAGAATACCTTAGAGCTCTTTCAGATTTGGTTAAACCTTCCTGCAAAAAATAAATTTGTAGATCCACATTTCAAAATGTTTTGGAACGAAGACATTCCCGTGAAAGTTGTCTCGGATGCATCTGGGAAAAAAATCAAAATTAAAACCGTCGCAGGATCTTTGTTTGGCGAAAAACCACTCGATCCTCCCCCAGATTCTTGGGCAGGTGATCCTAAAAACGAAGTGGGAATTTATATTTTGGATTTAGATCCTGAAGCCAGTTTTGTGATCCCTGGAAGTTCTCCTGGTAATAATAAAAATCTATATTACTTCCGTGGAGAAGGACTCGTTTTGGATGAAGTTCTGGTTCCGGGAAAACATATGTACAATGTAAAATCTGATGTTTCGGTAGAACTCAAAAACGGATCGGAAGCGGCCCGAATTTTGATTTTAGAAGGGAAACCCATTGCCGAACCAGTGGTTCAGTATGGTCCTTTTGTGATGAACAAACAAGAGGAAATCCAACAAGCATTTGATGACTATCGCAAAACACAGTTTGGTGGTTGGCCTTGGGATTCTTACGATCCAGTCCATGTTGGCAAAGGAAGATTTGCCAGACATGCGGACGGGAAAGAAGAAGGGCCTACTTAGCCAAGGAGGCCTTCGATGGAACGCCTAACGGTCTGTTAGGCAACCAGTACTGGCATCTTTTACCATCTGGATGTATTTCCAAAGATATCCAGTGGTAATGCGGTATGGAGGTTTTTTCCAGGCCGCTCTTCTTTTTTCTAATTCCTCAGGTGAAATTTGTAATTCGAGTTTGTTCGTGCGAGCATCGATGAGGATCTTGTCCCCATCTTTTACAAATGCCAACTCTCCGCCTTCCATTGCTTCTGGCGTGATATGACCCACAACAAAACCATGGCTTCCTCCAGAGAACCTTCCATCCGTAATGAGAGCCACGTTATCCCCGAGGCCTGCACCAATGATGGCAGAAGTTGGTTTTAACATTTCCGGCATTCCTGGGCCACCTTTAGGGCCTACATAACGAATCACAACCACATGGCCTGGTTTGACTTTTCCATCACGAATGCCTGTATTGGCTTCCACTTCAGAATCAAAACAAATGGCTTTTCCTTCGAACATTTCCCCTTCGTGGCCAGTGATTTTTGCCACAGCTCCTTTTTTGGCGATATTGCCGTAGAGAACTTGGATATGACCTTCTTTTTTAATGGGGTTACTAACGGGCCTGAGTAAGTCTTGGTCACTCGGAAGATCAGGAAGGCCTTCCAAGTTTTCTGCAATGGTTTTTCCAGTGACGGTCAAACAAGATCCGTCAATCAAACCTTCGCGTAACATGAATTTCATGATAGCAGGTGTTCCCCCGATGGCATGAAGGTCTTCCATAAGATACTTTCCACTTGGTTTCATATCCGCAAGGAGTGGGGTTGTATCGGTTACTTTCTGAATTTGTTCTAAGTCAAGTGGGATGCCCATAGTCCTTGCAATCGCAATCATATGTAAGGCTGCATTTGTGGAACCACCAAGAATCGTCACTACACGAAGTGCATTCAGAATGGATTTAGGAGTGATGATATCAGAAGGTTTGATGTCTTTTTCTAAAAGATTGTACATATACTTTCCAATATTCATACATTCTTTCTTTTTTTCTTCACTGCGTGCAGGGGAAGAAGAACTATAAGGCAAACTCATTCCCATCACTTCGATGGCCGTTGCCATTGTGTTGGCCGTATACATTCCACCACAAGCTCCAGGGCCTGGGCAGGAATTTTTAATCACTTCTTTAAAATCATCTTCAGTGATTTTGCCGTTTATTTTTTTTCCGTAAGCTTCGAAGGCAGATACAATATTTAATTTTTCACCTTTGTAATTTCCACCATTGATCGTTCCACCATACACCATGATAGATGGGCGATTGAGTCTAGCCATTGCCATGATGGCACCTGGCATATTTTTATCACAACCAGCGGTAAAAAGAAGACCGTCATAATAATGAGCACCAGCAATGGTTTCAATGGAATCGGCAATGATTTCTCGAGATGGTAAGGAAAATCGCATCCCATCATTTCCATTGGTGATTCCGTCGCTCACACCGATGGTGTTAAATAGTAAACCAACCATTTCTTTTGTATCTAGTACACTTTTCTTTTGTAAGGCAGAAAGAGTGGTTAAGTGCATGTTACACGGATTTCCATCAAATCCAGTACTTCCAATTCCTATGAATGGTTTGTTCAGATCTTCATAAGGAACTCCCGATCCAATGATCATGGCTTGGGAAGCGGGAAGGGATTCGTCTTGGGTAAGAGTGCGGCTGTATCGATTCAAAGTCATAAAATTCAATTTCCTTTGGATTAAAGACAAAATGTGGGATGGCAAGGTTAAGGAAAGCGGATTTTGAATTTACGGATGAACGATTTCGACAAGGATTTTATTTTCAATATTTCCTTGCGCTAGGTCTTTTTCCCAATCCTTAAACTCTAAATTCAAACAGCTGTTAGCACGGTCGCGATTGGCTTGGGGTAAAAAAGTATTGGCTGAGATGGTTTTTGCTGCTTTTGCGATTCTCCCGCGAGTTGACTCTAACCATTGGATCTCAGTAAAGTTAGCAAACCTTGTTCCAGCAGATGTTTGGAATCCTTCTAACTCACAGGTTTCTGTAACACGGAAACGATACCGAGATTTTAGATTTTCGGTCTCAGTGGCAGTAGTTGCTTTTAAGCTGAGAATCCCTGACTGGAGGATGGATTCTTGGCAGTCGGCTGTTCTATTTTGAATGGTTCGCATATCGTTCAAAATTACATTCAATTCACTTTGAGTGAGAATGAGTTGGTTTACGGAACAAATTCCTAATGGACGGCGACTACAAAATTGATTGTTGGCGCTGAGGTTTGTATCTGTTTTGATACAATTACCCGACTCCCGAATCAAATACAAAGTGGTAAGGTAGAGAGTTTGTTTTTTTTCCTCTTCTTTTTGTTTCTCTCCCCCACTCTCAAAACATGAGAAGAGAAAAAGAACCAAAAACAAACCAATGATGATTCTTTTCAAAATCTTACCTCAATACCAATATTGACTAAAGGAATGATCGCCATTTTTCCATTAGGTGTTTGGGAAACAATATAGGGAGAATTCACTGTATCATAAGTGGGGGCAGGATTTTGGTTTCTTTGGAAATTTTTTGTGTTATCAAATTCAAAACCGGCTTGGTTCCTGCGACCGTAAAAATTCACAAATTCTATATAGGTATTGATATAACCCCATGAGTAATTTTCAATTCGGTCTATTCGCAAATCAAATTGGTGGAAAGGCAAAAATCGATCACTATTATAATTACTGGAATAGTTTGGGAAATATAAATTCAAACCGAAGGTGGCCGCTTGGTTTGCCCGTGTAGCACTTGTAATGGGAGTGTAAGGAGTTCCTGAAAAATACCGAAACCTTCCTCCCACCATCCACTCGGGATTGAATTTATATCCAAATACAATATTTAAAATATGAGTTCTATCTAAATCGTAGAGTTGTTCTTTGTCATTATTATAAATGATCTCCAAATTATTATCATCGTAGTAATTGATATAGTTGGTTCCCATTTTGGTTTGGGCAAGAAGTGTTCTCGAATTATTGAGTAAGGTTCTGTTACGAGATTCATCACTATTCAACCTGGATTGGTTGTTGATCCGTTTGGTGATGGAATTTGTGTAGGAGATCCAACCAAAAAGTCCCGATTGTTCTCTCGGGTCTTTTGTTTTTTTAATAAAAATTTCCACACCTTCTGAATGTCCATAACCAGCATTCGAGTAATTTAGATTTTTGGGAGTGACTGGATTTGCAAAAACTTTGGCAGTTTCATTTACAAAGACCCGCATGTCATTGTTGAGAGCATACGGATCCACAATATAAGAATCAGGAACAATGATATTTTGAAAGATGTTACGAAAACCTTCGATTTTGATTTGCCAGTTGTTTGCAAACTCTTGGCTCACACCTATCGAATTGTGTTCGGCCCTTTCCATAAAAAGATTCGGATTTCCTGACTTGGCGGACAAAGCTTCCACGGAAACGGGTGCATTGTAATGGATTCCATGCCCAACCATGATCCCTGTTTTTGTGGATTCAAAAAGATACCCGCCCGTAATCCTCGGAGCTAAATTGGTTTCATTACTTCCTGAATAATTGTCAACTCGTGCACCAGGTGTTAGGCGAAAGCCACCATATTTAAATGGCAGTTCTGCATAAGCAGATTTTTCTCTATAACGGATTCGGTCTCCATCAATCACAGATCGGAATGCCGCATTGGAATTCAAAAGGTCATTAAAGATATTATAAAATAAACGATTGTAAGAAGAAATGTTTTCTCCCTTTAAAGTGGTCTCACGAAAGCGGCCTTGCACCCCGGCTTCTAGTTTGAGATGTTCCTCCCAAAGTTCCCATTCAAAGGCATTTTGAACATAAGTGATGGTATCTGTGGTTCTGTTTTGTAATCCAAAAATATTTTCCGCAGTCAGAGGGTTAGTAAATTTGAGTTCAAAAAATTCATTAAAAGTTGTGCGTGAATAAGAGATTGTATTTCGAAACGTTTTCCCTTTCCAAACATAACGAACGGCATCTGTGCGAAACATCCTATCGAGTCCAGTCGGCGGACGCGGGTCATCGCCCCCCCTTTCTAAATCGGCTTGAGCTTTCGTATAGGCCTGCCTATCACGGGTTCCAAACGTTTGGACGGTGAATCTATGTTCGGCGTTTATATCCCAAATCAGTTTCCATTGGTAGTCATTGTATTCTGCATACTTTGCATCTTCAGGAATCCCTTGTGGATATGCCTGTAAAAGGACTACGTTGGGATAGTTTTTTCTACCCGAACTAATCATCGCAAGACCGGGCAGGATTTTGGATTGGTTGTAGATATCTGACAAAAACAAATTGGTATTGATGACAGTTTTGTTTTCATCCACGCGGTCTGTTCCTTCAATGGCAATGATTCCACCAGTCGCATAACCATACTTAGCCGGGAATGCGCCAGTAAACACATCAAAGGATTTGATTAAATTGTTATTTAATACTGACGATTGGTTTCCTAAATGGAAAGGATAGGGCAAAGGAAATCCGTCAAAATAATATTGGTTTTGTCTGGTGCCACCGCCACGAAGTGACAAGTCTCCCCTTTCACTATTGGAATAAGGATTTCCAGTCAATAAATTGGAACCAATGTTTGTAAACACAGAAGGTAAAATTCCCACTGGGGCACCGATCACAACTCCAGGAATGGTTTGGAGTGCTTTTAATGAATCACCAGAAACTCCTGGTAGGCGTTTGATTTCGTCTTGGACAAGGCCGTACCGAGAAAGGGGAGTTTTGTCTCGTTCTCCACTGACAACAATGCCTGCTAGGTTTCCTTCCGAAATAGTGACAAGGATGACTTGGCCTTTGAACCGAACTTCACGAAATACAGATTCTGTTCTATCGGCCGTAGAAATTTTGACTTCGTAGTATCCGGGTTCGGGAAATCGAAGTTTGGCGATTCCTTCCCCATTAGAGACGGCACTTGTTTTTCCTTTTTTAGAAATGACTACAGCATTGGTAACTGGTTTTCCTGAATTGGATTTTACAATTTGAAAGATTACCTCTAAGTCTCCGTCAGCAAATGTGGGACGAAACCAAATCAAACATAAGATCAGGATTAAGAGTTGGGTGATTTTCATTTAGGAGATGGGATCAAACTTTCCGCAATTCGGTATAATTCATCCAATGACCTTTTATCAGCAAGCAAACGATATCCTTGCAGGACCCCTTCATAAACAAAAAATAAATGTTTGGCGAGGAGTCGGCAATCCACTTTGGAAATTAAATGACCGTTCCTAGCCGCCTCTTCCAGGTAATCCGCCAAACAATCGATTGTCCGATTGGCGATTTCTTCAATTTCCTTCTGGATTTCTACTTCATGAGGGGCAATTTGTGCGCGGAAATTTGCCATCCCACATCCAAATAGTTGGGAGAGCCTGGCTTCCCTGGAAAGTATGCGAACCCAAGCCTTTACAAAATCCAGTGGTTTTGGATTTCGTTTCATCAAAGATTTGAGTAGGGTTAGATTTTCGTCGGCGTAAATCCGAATCACTTCTTTACCCAACATTTCTTTGGAATCAAAATGTTGGTACAAACTGGCCTTAACAGTTTCGGCTTCCTGCACAATTTGATTGAGGCCAGTCTCAGAGTAACCTTGTTTTAAAAAAAGATTCCGGCTGACTTGTAAGAGGCGGACGCGGGTTGGTTCCTTTTTCATATCCATACAAATTCTCATTCTACGGAAACAAAGCAAACATTATACCAACCGGTCTGTATGAAAAGTGCTTGCCCAATACATACCGACTGGTATGTATATATTTCAGGAGAAAATCCAAATGAACTCGGAAATGATATCCATCCATGAAATTGCCACCTCAGTATCGGAAGCTCTAGAAACTAGACATAGCATCCGAGAATATCTTTCTAAACCAATTCCAGATGAAATTTTACAAAGGATCTTTCATAAAGCCTTAAGAACTCCCAGTTGGAAAAATTCACAACCTTGGAAAATCCATATCGTGAGCGGTGAAAAACGAAACCAACTTTCTGCGGAACTAGTAAAAGCTGCTTACGAATCCGCACCCAGACCAGAAACCAAGTGGCCAGAATCTTACCCGAGTGATGCGAAAAAACGAATGTTTGATTTGGGAATGAAAATTTATGAAATGGCTGGGATCGAAAGAAAGGACAAAGATGCAAGGAATCAGTTTATGCTTCGCAATTTTGAATTTTTTGGAGCTCCTACAGCTGTCTTCATTACATCCAAATTTGATCTAAATTATTATGTGGGAATTGATTTGGGATGTTTTCTTCAATCGGTGTTACTTTTGGCAAGGGAAGAAGGTTTAGGAACTTGTGCACAAGCTGCCCTCAGCTCCTTTCCTGATGTGGTCAAAAATTCGTTAGGTCTTCCCGCAGAAGAAAAAGTGATTCTGGGTTTGAGTATTGGGTATCCAAAACCGGATTCCAACCTAAACCGTTTCCATACTCCACGAGAATCAGCCGAAGATTTAATTCGTTTCTATTGAAAAAGGATTTCTAGTCTAGGAACTTTGGTATAAAATAGAATCACTGATTCAAAATGAACAGAGGAGTCGTATGTATACCAAAAACTTCTGGAACGAACGTTATGCGAATGAAGAATACGTTTATGGCAAAGAGCCAAATGAATTTTTACGTTCACGACTTCCTAATTTAAAAAAGGGAAGGATTTTATTTCCTTGCGAAGGTGAAGGAAGGAACGCTGTATTTGCTGCCGGCCTCGGTTGGGAGGTATTTGCCTTTGACCAATCTGAGTCAGGAAAAGAAAAAGCAATCGCCCTTGCGAACGAAAAGAATGTTTCTATTCATTATGAAATTTCGGATGTACTCGGTTATCCTTATGCTCCAGAACAAATGGATATGGTTGCCCTTATTTTTTCACATTTTCATAAATCCATACGCACAACGGTTCATAGGAATTGTGTCCGCACCTTAAAACCAGGTGGGATTTTGTTATTGGAAGCGTTTTCACCAGACCAACTACAATATACATCGGGTGGACCTAAAGATCCTGACATGCTTTGTCATTTAAAAGACTTACGAATGGATTTTTCGGAAATGAATGTTGAATATGAAGAAGCTCTTGAAACTGAACTGAATGAAAGTCCATTCCATAAAGGAAAAGCAGCCATCGTCAGGTTGGTTCTAAGAAAAAATTGAAATAGTTTTTACTTTTAAGTTTTGAAATCCATGATTCTCTTTTTCTCACTGATTGTGGGAGAAAGGTCTATGAAGTTTAAGAAGTTATGGATTTCGATTCTAGTGATAGCGGTATTCGCTATACATTGTTCTTTTGGGCAAAAAGTAAAATATGCAGAACTAAAAAAAAACTATCCCAAAGTAAATTGGGAAAATCGTAAAGCCGAGGCTGTAAAACTTTTATCGGATCTATTAAAAATTCCTTCGGTTCGTGGTAATGAAATCCAGGTAGCCAAATACATACAAGCAGTCCTCACAAAAGAAGGAATTCCTTCGCGATTGGTTTTTGATCCTAAACATCCAACTAGACCCAACTTAATTGCAGAATTGCAAGCAACCGTACCGAATCCAGAACCAGGGATCATCCTCGCAAACCATTTAGATACAGTAGAATTTGATTCGAAAGAATGGAAAGTAAACCCTCTATCTGGAACAGTAAGTGAAGGCAGAGTTTGGGGGCGTGGTGCGATTGACATGAAAGGAATGGCGGTTATGGAGTTACTTGCCTTTTTAGAAATCAAACGTTCCGGAATTCCAAGAACAAGGAAAATCATGTATTTAGGACTCGCTGATGAAGAATCGGGTTCCGTGTTAGGTGGTAGATATATGACCACTACCCAAAAACATTTACTTGAAGGTTACGAATACGCGATCAATGAAGGTGGTGTTGCCACGAGAGACATTGTCATTCCAGGAGCCACAATCTTTAACATCCAATATGCGGAAAAAGGAAACATTTGGTTACGGGCCAAAATCACAGGAACGAGCGGGCATGGATCTACTCCTCCCAACCAATATCCGGCTCTATCCTTAATTCAATTTTTTAATGAAGTGAGAGAACTTGAATCTGATATTCGTATCACAGAAGAAACGGATGTTTTCTTTTATCAATTGGGAACTATCAGTTCTTTTCCCAATTCATTTTTTCTTAAAAATGCTAGAAACCCTTTAATCAAACCATTATTACACGGAACGATTCGAAGCAATCGCCACCTAACTGCCATGACAACCAATACTAAATCCATAACGGGATTTCGTACGACAGAAGGGGAAGGTGGGGAAAATGTCATTGCAGGAGAGGCTTCCGGAAGACTTGATATCCGAACATTACCTGGTGTGGACATCCAAGACTTTGCCAATAAGGTAAAAACAATTGCGGAAAAGTATAAAGCGGAAGTGACATTTACAGATATCAATCCTACCGATGTATCTCCTATCAATACTAGTCTTTTCAGCACATTGGCAGCCGTTTCTGTAAACAAATTTCCAAATAGTACGGTGACTCCGTTTCTTTCTCCTGGAAAAACGGACAATTCTTACTTAAGACGATTGGGAATTAAATCCTATGGTTTGATTCCAGCAGTTCTCAAAGCAGAAGACATTGATGGGATGCATGGAAAGAACGAAAATATGACGATCGATAATTTGGAACTGGGAACAAAGATTTTATTTGAAACCTTGGTAGAGATGAATCAGTAGAGTAAAAAATATTTTGAATAATATATACTTAAGACGAAAAAAAAAGATCATCATTCAAAGGAAAAACAACCAACTTGAAGATGTTTATATTTCTACCTTATTAAAAAACGTTGAAAATTTAGGTTATACATTCTCTGCAGAAATCATCGAGATATTAAAAACTTACTCAGTCGATGAAATTGAAGAGTTCTATCGTGAGATTATAGGTAATTTAAAACAATTACTAGGAGATCATGTTAGTTTTAGACCCATGTACCCGAATTTCCCCAGACAGGTAATGGAGGCTAAAGAATCAGAATTATATCTAAATGCTTGGCTTCATTATTTTGGCGATTGGTTAGGAATTAGAATCTTACCTCAATATTTAAAAGAACAAAGACCTACTTTAAAAGATAATATTAACTTAAAAATTATCGAGTTAGGCAACGATCAAGATTTCAATCTTATCTTTACTAGACTTGTTGGTTCAAATATTCCTGTTTCAGAAATAGACAAAGAAGATATTGAATGGTTTGTAAAACATTTTCAAGATTCTACTATCAAGTATCTTCCAAAGGATATCCCCCTAAAGGAAAATATTGCATTTATTGGAGCCTCTTTAACTAAATATACTAATATTGCCGACTCCTTTATGAGAGAAAATTTTAAAACGGCAACTGACATACTTCGTTATATAACGGTTTTATCAGATGGAGACGTAAGTCTTTCAGAAAATACAAAATTTAAAAATATTAAAAAAAGAGACCGTCGGCTCATATTATCCTTACTAGAGAATTGTACTTCGTTAACAGAAGATATGTTGCGTTACCGTGAACAATGGAAACGAATTGGAGAAAAAATTCATCCATTTGAATTTAAAAATAAATATCCAAAGTGTTATGACGCATTCGACGTTATTAGGAATGACAAACCATTTGAGACATTCAATCGAAAACTTGAGAAGTTTTTGAATGAAAAAAATTTAGAGCCTTTAATCACATTATTAAAAAATCGGCCTGGGGAATTTGCCAGAAAATTGGATAAATTGATTCGTATATCCAAAGATGCGAACCCAATCATACAAACATTTGAACAAATAGCTGACAAAGTATCTAATTCTGTATTATTACAAGTTTTAACTCATTTTAAATACCGTAATCAAACACAAGACTTGCGTATTTTTTTTCCTAAAGGAAATGTTAGTAAAGTACAAGCAATAAAATATAATCTAAACCAAATTGATGAAGTCACTCGTCTCAAAGTAGTTTCAATTTGTAAGAACACTTTGGTTCAAAAGTTCAAAAACAAGGAACCTTTAGGAAATGTTTATATTGATAAAAGTTTAGAAAAATATATTGTACCTTTTGCATTAAGATCGTCGTCAAAATCTTTAAAAACAATTTCCAGAGGTAGTAAACTAGATCTACCAGATGGAAATACGGTGAGGTTTTTTATTTGGTGGAAAGATGGAAAACAAAGAACCGATATTGATTTGAGTGCCATTGCTCTCGATACAAATTATATATTCAAAACAACTATAGCATATTTCAATTTAAAAGAATTGGGAGGTTACCATAGCGGAGATATAACCTCTGCTCCCGACGGAGCTTCCGAGTTTATAGACATCGATATCAATCAATTTCTTAATTTCGGATCTCGTTATATTATCATGTCAATTAATTCATACACACAACAGCCATTTGTTGATTTACCTGAATGTTTTGCTGGTTATATGATCAGACAACACCCAAATAGTGGTGAAATTTATGATCCCAAAACAGTTGAGAATAAATTTGACATTACTTCGAACACAAAAATTTGTATTCCTCTCATTATTGATCTTGAAGATAAGAAAGTAATTTGGACGGATATTTCCATCACGGATAGGATCGGTTATAATAATAATGTGATTAATAACTTGTCCTCGATTTCCCTTATGAGTAAAGCAATGACATCACTTATGAAACCAAGTCTTTATGAACTTTTCCAACTACATGCAGAAGCCAGGGGAAAAAGAACAGAATCAAAACAAGAAGCAAATACAATTTTTAGCGAAAAAGAGGGAATCACTCCGCTTGATGTTGAACAAATCATTGCCAATTTTTTATAAATTTGAAATATTTGTAATGAGGGCTATTTGGTTGCTTCCTTCTATCGTTAACTCTAGCGACCAAGCTTTCCCTCTTTTGTATTCATATTTTTTACGCCTTAATTTTAAAGCATTCAAAGTTTACGATTGCTAATACTGGATTTTAACAAGTATCCATCAATCTTTCCACTTCTAACTTTCACCCAAAGAATGTTATCGTAATTAATTTCAGTCATATTAATTCGATTTTCTAGAACTTTAATTGTACCATTACGATCAATGGTTTTTAGAATGCGTGAATCGAGATTTTTATCCTGATAAATATTTGCATGTCTATCCTCATTAATTTGATAAATTCCTTTTTGAATGATATCAATTTGATCGGAGCAACTATGATTACATTTAATGGGAAAAGATGTTTTTTCAATCGTAGAATTGTTATTATAATGAAACTTAGTTCCACAATTTTCTGCAGAAACGTCAGGTGAATAGGATTTGATTGTGTTACAAGTAAATGAATAAATTCTATTATCTTTGAAAGCTATATTTGGACCAGAATTCCACATAACAGTATTAAAAAACTCTCTCGGGTATAAAAGATCATTCGCTTCAAAACCACGATAAAGATACATATTAAAATATACCTTAGTGACCCGTTTCCGATAGTTTTCTTTGTCTTCTAAATTGATTAAATCATCAATATTTTCTGGAATGTAGCCTTTTTTTAATAATTTAAATCTATAAAAAGTTTTTAAATTAGAAAGTATCGGATAACTGATAATGATTCTTTCCGTGAGATTGTTTACTAAAAAAGCTTCTAAGATAGGTGTCCCATCATTAAGCCAATGAGCTAAATAACCAGCATTTGAATCTTTTAAGAACCATTCTCCATTTTTAAATTGTTTTGCATAAATTGGAATATGCGAAGGTCTAGTTGTAATGATTGGATTTTTTTCTTCTTTATTCCCGCAATGAATCAATAAAAATAAAATAGGAATCATATATTTATGGTATTTCATGTTTGGAGTTTTCTCGTTAATATTTTTCTTCAGAATTTAAAAAACATCCAGCTTCTTCATTTTCAATGTTTAACGGTTCACTTATGGACTTACCTGAAACAGTTTTTTTATACTCTGATTAAAAATTTTTTTATAAATAAAGTTATTTATAAAACTAAGGTTCAATGATTATTTTGGATCCGTTTGGAATAATTTTAAATAGCATATCCATTTCCTCATTGTTGACTGCAATACATCCATGAGTCCAATTTAAGTAGGAATGCAGGTGTCCAAACCAATTCCAATAGTATTTCATTCCATGAATGAGTATTCCGCTGCCAGGGTTTTTATTTAATTTTTTAGCTGCTTCTACTTGATTTCTATTTGGATAAGAAATATGCAATGCTTTATAATATTCCCATTCATTGATTCGATAATCGATAGTGTAGATTCCTTCTGGAGTTTTACCATCTCCTTCTTCCAATTTTTGACCTTTTGGTTCAAATCCTAAGGAAATTGGGATTTGAAGTATGGTTTTTCCATCCTGTAACACTTTAAGTATTTTTTCAGATTTGTATACATAGATTGTTGGTTTAGATTCAGAATATAAATTTGTTACAATTAATATATAAATAAAGAGCATTATAGATTTTAACCTTTTTTTCATAATTAATTTCTATGATTTTTAGTTCTTTCGCATAACGAACTAGGCAAACCGACTTAGGCTGGCCGTGAGTGCCGAAGCGCAGCGTTTCCGCGATGTTATACGAAGGTTCGCACTTATTTCCAGGTATAAATACCGATATTTAAACCATCTTTTTTTGCTGCTGTTGCTAAGTTATTATCCGCACTAAGGAAGAATGTTTCTTCTTCTAATTCTTTAAATAGAAGAATTGCAGAGACGAGGTGAATAGCATCGAAACCACGGAGTAGGTATTTTGAGTGAATTCTGTCCAGTTCCGAATTTATTGAATGATCAACATTAATTTTAACTAGCTGATCCCAATCTGACTTGAATTGTTTTATTATGACTTCTTTTACTTTGTCAGAGAACTTATCAATTTTTTGTTTTTTATTAATAGTCCCGAGGATTTCAGAGTATCCAACTTGTGATATGGCTAGATATCTATTTTCATTCCATATATTTAATACAGTGTCAGAGGCATATTCATCAAAGTATTTTTTTATAAGAACGCTCGAATCTAAATAATAGAACATTAACGATCGTTGAGTAAGATTTCGGATGCTTTCATTTTTGACTTTGTCTTAAGTGGAGTAGGCGATTTACTTTGCTTATCCTTACTTGGAAGTTGTATTATACCTTTCTCAGCTAAAAGATACATTTTTTCAATAGTAGTCTTTTGTTTGCTTGGTTCTTTTATTAGTCTAGCAATAGGTTTTCCATGATCAGTAACGATTACTTCGTTCCCAAGTCTTGCTTTATCGAGATACTCGCTAAGTTTAGCCTTTAGGTCTCTCACTCCGACGTAGATCATCATCTTGCTCCAAAATTGTGGTTACAATTACATGATAATGGTTACATTAATAAATATCAAGACGAAAAATTACAAATTAATCGTTGCTTCGTCTTGAGTAAAAGTTTTCGAACTTTCGTATAACAGGCTAACCTACGTAGGCAGGCCCTGAGTCCCGGAAACGGGACGTTAAGGACTGGAACGACGCTTGCTTAAGCAAAAGGAGTGACAAAAGCCTATTTGTCGTGGACCGAGCGAGGGCGTAAGTCCCGAAGTGAAGCGGTTAGTCGCTGTTATATGCAGTGCTTCATTTAGCAAGTTTGATTTTGTTTTCATATAGCTTCTTTTGCCAATATCTTATTGTAACTAAGAAAGTTATATATGATAGAATGCATAATAGAATGCTTACTGATTTAATGAATAGATTAATAGTAATATTAGAGAATTGAAGTGAAATACTGAAAAGGAAGAGAGTTGTAAGTATTAAGAATATTAACAAAAATATAATTATTTTTTTTGAACTAAGTAATGAGCCTAATTTAGAAAAAACGTTTTTGAAGTTTCGTGTTCCAATAAATATAATGCTAAAAATTGAATAAGTAAATATAAAGAATTCAGCTAAATTGAATACAATAGGAATTCTTAGATATTTCAGAAGGCTTATTCGAAATTCTATTTTTGGTGGATTATTTAGAATTTCAATAATTATAACGAATGAAATAGGTATAAGTAAAATCAATGAGAGGTTGGATTGGAATTTTCCAAAAGTCCAAAAGAAATCCCAATATGGAATTTCTTCATTATATTCTTCTAGTGAGGTTAATTGATAAATAATTTTATAAAAATTGTAAATTATATATATCGTACAAACTATTGAATATAGAAGAATTATATAAAATTCAGTCCCTTTGAAGTTTTTTTCGTCAAAACTTGAATAGATAATTGAGACACTTATTAAGAGAATAAATATAGTAAGCCATTCTCTTGCTGTTCTATTATTGTATAAGCATTTTATAGTGGTAGTGTATTCTTTCATAAATTTTTCTTTAAAGGTTTAATAATATTTTTGAAGTATTTCGCTTAACGAATTAGTCTACTCGACGTTTCCCGATCCTGAGTCCCAGCGGGACGTTAGGGACTGGCATGTAGCTTGCGTATGCGAGCGAATGCCAGAAGGGAAATGTGGCGTAGCCCAAGCGAGGCCGTAGTGCCGAAGCGCAGTGAGTAGACGCTGTTATGCGCTGGTCCCTAGTTATCCAATTTGATGTATTCTCCAAAAATCCAACCTTCTTTTTGGTCAGAATTTTTTAATAAACACCCATTATAAGAATCAGAGATAGGAAAAATCAAATACCAGAAATTTTTCTTATCACCGATATAATCTTCATTTTTTGTTTTAGCAATAACTGTAATTGTATAATTTTTAGGTATGAACGAAATTTCCTTATTACTTATACTTTCATCATCCAAGTGACTAAAAAAGCATTCAAAAGACTTTGAATCTTTCGAAGGTTTTTCTCTCATTTTTAGATTAGAAGTAACTGTAGCATTTTGTAGACCTTGAGTAATAACTTGAATTCCTTTGAAGTTTCTAATTAATCCTTCATTTACCTTTTTACTTTTATTGTATAAAACTAGTTTGTTATCACAAAGTAAATATTCTTGATATTTGATCGATTCTTCATCAATTTTAGTAAAACATTTGAAATCTTTTAATTTTTTGTTTTTACAATTTGAGTTAACATTAAAGAAATTATAAATATTTTCTGAATATGTAAAACTAGCTGTAAAACCATCGCAACCATCTCCTTCACCATTTAGAAAATATAAAGCTTTTGAATTTTCCAATTGTAAGATCATTTCGTTTGAACTTATGGAGTTCTCCCCGAATATTAATTTTTCCGAGTTTAAAGCTAATGGGAGGAGTAGAATGACTATAAAGGATATTTTGTTTTTCATTTGTATTTTTTTCAAATTTTAGGGACTTGCGCATAACAAATGATATTCGCAATTGTATTTTAACTTCCTATTTAATCGAAGAAAGATACTTCAATATCCCCTCTTCTCCTCGTTCTTCGGCCAGTTCCATAAGACTTACCCCACCCACAGTTTTGACCTTGGTTTCCGCACCAGCCTTCACCAAAAGTTTGACCAAGTCCAAGTTTCCACGGTAAACGGCGCGGTAGAGAGCTGTTTCGCCGGTGGTATTGCGGAGGTTTACGTTGGCACCTTTTTCGATTAGAAACTTTGCCATTTCCAGTTCTTCATCATCTGTCGCTTTGATTAAAGAGGAATTGCCTAAGGAGTCCTTGGCATTGACGGACACACCTTCCGCCAAAATTGTTTTTACTAATTCTAAGTTTCCCTTTTCGACTGCCTGGAACAGGCGGTACTCCCTACTCATAGGAGCTTTGATTACTGTTTCATCTTCCATACAGAAAAAGGTGGATCCAATCATTAATAAAAAAATGACAACGGAAAATCTTGGGAATAAAAATCGACTGGATAAAAATTCTAACATCGGTTTTAGTCTAATGGTTTAACTATGAAACGTCGATCCATTTTTCCAACCAGTTTCCAGTTCCTTTCCATTTTGGGTGTGAGCATTTTTTTTACATCGTGCCTCTCCATCATCAGTCCAGGAGAGGTGGGTCTGATGTGGCGGCCGTATAGTACGGGTCTCAGCCAAAAACCTTTAGAATCTAGAGTGCAAACGTATATGCCTTGGAACAGTGTTTATGTCTACTCCGTCCAATGGAGCAGTTACCAAGAAAAAGTAGAAGTACTCACCCGCGATGATTTAACAATTACAGTTAGTGCGGCAATCATCATCCGACCGATCCAAAACGAAATTTATGAGTTGGAAATGGAAATTGGCCGAGGATATTATGAAAAGGTAGTCAAACCTCAATTTCGAACAGCAATTCGGAACATTCTGTCCGCTTATAATATGGTTTCTATCTCGAAAGAAACACCTAACGTTTCTGCCCAGATCAAAAAATCTTTGAGCGAAAAGTTAAAGGACAAACACGTTGAAATTGATGATGTGATCATTGATGATGTAGAATACAGTCCTTCCATTTTGAAAGCGATTGAAAGCAAACTTACGAAACAACAAGAACAGGAACAAATGAAGTTCGAAATCAATATCGCCAAACGTGATGCAGAGATCCAACAAATCTCAGCTGATGGTAAAGCGAAAGCGGTTCTCATTGAAGCGGAAGCCCAAGCAAAAGCACAAAGGATGATTTCAGAATCTTTAACTCAAAAATACATCCAATTGAAAGCTATGGAAAATCCAAATAATAAATTGATCTTTGTACCAAATGGAAAAGATGGATTGCCGATTATAGTAAATCCTGAAGGGAAATGATTTCTATTTTTCATATTCCATAAGCGAAGACTTATTTGAAATTAGAACTTCGCCTATGGAAAACAGATTTTTTATCGGAAGATCAATTCATTGGTGTTCCCAAGTTTTTTAAATTTAGATTCTGATCTACATTTGTTGGTTCAATTTCGGATCGAAGGTTTCTAGTCTTTGTCATTGACGTTAATGGATTCTTTGGATTAGGTGATTTCGAAAGAGATACCGATCTAGAAAGTGATTTTGTTAACGGTTGCAATAAAGTAACAATCTGAGTATGTCCCCTAACTTCGGATAACCGGAGAGCATTCCAACCATCCACAGTAAATTCTATATTTGCTTGATGAGAAATGAGTGCCTTCACAGAATCAGTGCGCCCGAAGTAAGCTGCATATAACAATGCCGACCAACCTTCATTGATTGTATTTGGATCAGCTCCTTGGTTCAAAAGGGAAATCGCTTCTTCTTCCCTTCCTTCATAGATAGCAGCTACCATTGGTTTGCCAAGACTGGGATCAATTTTTACTTTTGTAGGTTGTGGTGTTGGACTGTCATTTGTTGAAACAACACTCGTTTCCTTTTGGAAAGGCGATACTAAAATAATTTCTAATTGGTCTGCCAATCCGGTCAGATCGTTGACCCAACCAAACCTTCCATCCGGCAAATGAAAAAAACGAGCAGCCGCTCGAAAAGATAAACCTTTACCAGAACCAAAGACTTGTGGTTTAGAGACTATAGTTCCATCTTTTTTGATCAAACATGCTTCCAAATTCATATTTGAAATTTTGGGAAACCATTTGTCTTTTTCTGCACCATCATCAGTCATCCACATAACAAACAAATAATCCTTTCCTAAGGGAACTATCCTTGGAATTCTTTCTCTTTGTTTGGTTGTATTGGTTAAATAAATTGGTTTAGAAAGCCCAGCTTCAGTTTTAATTAGTAAACCAATATCATACGAAGAACGATCTAAATTCGAATCAAATGTGATCCAAGTTGTGCCATCTTTTGAGTATAGATCACCAGTGGAAATCGGAACGTATTGGTAAATTTCATTTGGTCCGGCTTTAGGCACAACAATCGGTAACTCACGTTTACGAGAAGGAAAACTATTCACCACTAAACCTCTTGGATACGCGTCCCCAACGGTTACCAACACGAGTTGATTGCCATCATTGATAAATCTAGGTCGAAAACTATGACTCACATTCCATGTAAAACCTTCAGGTGTTTTGCCATCTGATTTCAAAACTCGTCTACCGTTATTGTCAAAAAATGCCAAATATTCACTTTGATGAGTGACTCCATCATTCGATTTGCGATAAGTAGAAAAATAAGTCGCATAATTATTGTCAGCTGTTTTGGCGAGGGTTAAAGTTCCAAATGTCGTATCGATACCCTGGTCACCAACATTTTTGTATTCTTTGGTACCTACAATCTTATAACTAAAGTTTAATTTTCCGGAAGTAGAGTATTGATTGATATAAGCCGTATGAAAATTCTTAGTTTCGTAATTACCTTTTTTTTCAATTTCAAAGGCAGATAATAAAACAGTTAGTCCATTGGAATCGGCGATGGTATCTTCAATACGAAAGTTTTTTAAACTCACAAAATCTTTTAGAACTTTGAAATTAGAATCTAAAATTACAATTCTCCCATTGGAACCACCATCGTTGTATGTAAGGAAATATTCGCCAGATTTGTGATACACTAGTTTTGGTGCGGGCGTACCATCAGACATCGCAGTTGTATAAGAAATGGATGTTTTCGTTAGGTGGTAATGATCAGTTGGAATTTTTATCGAAATCCGTTCTGTAGATTCGGCAATTTTATTAATATCTAAAATGATATTGGATTCTGCAGAAAGATATGAGGAAAGAGGGAATAGAAGGCATAAAAAAAGGAGAAAGATATTTTTCAGTATATTGAAGTTCCTGGGCATACAACTCACGTTCATTCTTTTTTTCATTTCAGAATTTTGTATGATTGGTTTTAAAAAAACAAGAAAGAAATTTTTGAAGAACGGAGTTCGATTTTATTCTACGGAATGTTTTCAATCAAAAAGAAAGAAAATACTCCAAATTTGGAAGAACCGGGTTGCAACAACTCATTAAGAAAAGAAACCCCGCTTTTGCGGGGTAGTGATATTTTAGAACTTATAACCCATTGACATAGAGAAGGAAACCCCTTCACGATAAGAACGGAAAAGTTTTTCTTCATTGAGTAATTCATCCTTCACATAAATTTTAAATCTTTGGTCTGTTACGTTTTTTGCCGCAAATTTAAAATCCAGTTTATCATCCATTTTGTGAGAGAAAACAATGTCTGTTAATCCAACGCCTCGTTCATAAGCATCTGGAGTTCCATTAGCCCCAACAACAAAGATCCTATCGCCAAAGTAGTTGTAGTATAAACCAATTGTTGTAGTTTTTAATTTATTCAAATACACATCAAACTTCAAGTTTGCTACGAAGTCAGACTGTCCTTGTAACGGTCTTCGAATGTTTGTCGGATCGTAAGAAAAACTTCTATCGATAGGATCTAACAATCCAGCCTTAGAAATTGTATACTGTTCCCAAGATACAACATTTACAAGTGATTTGATAAAGAACACGTTGGTTTCAAATCTAAATCGATCAAAGAATTCTCTTCTAAAATCTAACTCCACTCCTCGGATGGTTGCTCGGCTAGCATTAGCATAAGTGAAGAAGGGAGAAATCTGACCAGCAACCGGTTGCCCTATCAACTCAATAGGATTGGAGAGGTCTTTGTGAAATACACCCGCACCTATGTAGTTTGCTCCACCCATAAAATATTCATATCGAAAGTCAAAGTTATGAATGTATGTTCTTTGAAGATTTGGATTTCCTCTAATTCGATCTCCACCGAAGTATGGAGTGAAAGCAAAAGGAGACATCTCACGAAAATCCGGTCGAGTTAACGTTTGAGTATAACCGAATCGTAAATTTTGATCTTGAAGGAACTCATAAACGAAATTTACACTAGGAAGTATATCTTTTGTTCTAATTTCACCAACACCATTGTTGTCAGCAGAACAAATATTATTCTTTACTAATAGAATTCGTTCTCCTTCTGAGCCAGTATCACATCCATAACCTGGTCGTCTTACATCGAATTGTTCTTTTAGAACGAATGTTTTTACTTTTTGGTAGGAATCCTCATAACGAGCTCCCCCGATAAACCGAAACTTCGGAAATAATGGAACATCAAATTGAGTGAAGTATGAATGCAACTTTTGGTAAGCATCATACGCATTCGGCTCAACTTGTCTTTCTGAAAAAGTTCTATTAGCAAGACCTGTACTATTGGTTCTTAAAAATTCTAATGGATTATAAACAATTTCTCCAGGCACTGGATATAAATCATTAGTTGTTGTTCCTATATTCGACTTAGACCCAAATTCTCTAAAGGTAAATGATTTGAAACGATCCAAGGCGGAACCACCAAACTTAACTGAAGACTTAAGTCCGTTCCATTGGTCAAAAGGAACTTCATAGGCTACGCTAAAACTGCGAACAGTATCATTCGAAGTAGAGTAGAATCTAGAACCGTCAGGGTTATTTCCTAATCTAGTAGGAATCGTTGTTACTGGACTTGTTGAAGACCTTCGCCAAACTTGTTGCGTCAAATTCGGTTCATCCCTTTTAGCTTCCCCGTAATTTACTTGCCAATCAAGAGTATGTGGTCTACTCAAAGAACCTAAGTTGACCGCATGTTTTCCACCAAAACTGGAGTTAAACAACTGTCTGCTGATGAAGTCATTGGTTTGAGAAAAGAATTGAAAATTATCAATATTATTAGTTCCAACAGATTCTCTAACTGATTTTTCTGATGAAACAGAATAAAAATTCTTTAAGAAGAATTGTTGGCCACTCATTGGTTCATAAGCAAAGTTTAGATTGTTTCCGAACAAACGATCTTCGACATAGATATCCGCATCTTGTGTCTGCAACGGTGAAACAGTCGTTAAATCTTTAACAGATAGAGAAACCGGGTTCCCTGGAATGTACCTTACATCTTTTTGGCGTCTAAACCGATAATCAACAGAATGTGTAGTTCCGAATATTACACCTAACCTCTGACCCGATTCCGTTAATTTAAAAGTATTTCCAACAGTTAAATTGAAGTTTTTATCATACGGTGCTTTTGTAGTGTCCGGTGTCCACTGTGAAGGAAAGGAAGTAGCACCAATATTGATGAGCGTAGGATTGATTCCGCCAAAACGACTACCTGGCTCAAAAGGTAGAAAATCAGGAACCGCTTTGACTGCGGAAGGGAGTTCTTGATTTGCAGTTGGTCTTCCAAAAAAATCTCCTCCATCAAACGTTTGCCATTTTTTTCTCGTTGTATTTCCGTTATAACCAACACCGAATCCAACTTTCA
Organism: Leptospira noumeaensis; assembly: GCF_004770765.1. Taxonomy (NCBI): domain Bacteria; kingdom Pseudomonadati; phylum Spirochaetota; class Leptospiria; order Leptospirales; family Leptospiraceae; genus Leptospira; species Leptospira noumeaensis. The sequence continues at coordinate 558,277 of NZ_RQFK01000026.1, forward strand.
TCGTAAATTCATCTGGATATTCTTTTGTTTCAATTTTAACAAGTCCGCCGGAGAACTCCGCCGACTCTTCTGGAACGAAAGTTTTGATGACACGAATGTTTTTGATTAAATTTGCAGGAAACAAATCTAATGGTACTACCCTTTTATCAGGTTCTGTAGAAGGTATATATGCATCGTTTAAATAAGTGGAAGAATATCTTTCACCCAAACCACGAACAAACACATACTTACCACCAATCAAAGTAATCCCTGTGACCCTTTTGATTACATCACCAGCAGATGAGTCTGGAGATTTTTTAATTGATTCAGCACCGATCGCATCTGAAACTGTAGCCGATTTTTTCTGAAGTTGTAGTAAGGAAGCATCCGATTCATTGATAGCTCGATCTTTAACTTCTACTGTCTGTAACACTTGCGCACCAAATGTTACATTCATTTGACTCGGTTTTCCAGAACCTACAACGATCGTTCTATTTTGTGGACCATATCCATACATTTGATATTCCACTTGGTAAGTTCCAGGAGGAAGTTCTAAATTATACTTTCCGTCAAAATCAGTTTTAGCGAATTTTTTTTCCGATCTTACAACAATGGTAGCACCGAATACCGGTTCTCCGTTTTCTGAATCAATGATAGTTCCTCTGATTGATCCATTACTTTGACTAAAGAGTTCAATAGAAGTAAATAGAATCAGTACAGGGAGAATGATTATCTTCTTAATTAAGTTCATAAATTCCTTCAGAGCCAAGCTTATAGAATTTACTGATACGTAAATGAAAAGGGATTTGAATTGAGTTACGTTTACGTGAACTAGTTGTTACAAAATGATTACAAAACTAAGGACTTAAAACACCAACTTTATAACCTGAATTCGTTTGAAAGACCATTTTAATCTGTTGGATAGTTACTGATTTCCCCGCGATCTTAAGTTTTAAATTTCTAGGTTTATATCCTTTTAAATTCCCATATAATCTTGGTTTTTCCCAATCAATACTTTCGATAATAAAAGTTTTTTCTGCTAGAAGGTTACTAAGTTCAATAAGGGCAAATTCTTCGCGGCGTTCTAATACTTTTCTGTATTCGACAAGAGGAGTTGTATCAAGTAAAGTTCCAGATCCTTTGGTGTTCGGAAAAATTACGGTCAATTTTTCTTCCCAACTAACATAGAAAGTTTCTGCTTTTTTAGTTTTAGAAATTTCTTTCAAAAAGTTCTCAATAGCGAGTTCTTTTGTTTTTGAAGAAACAGACCAGTCTTTTGGATTTAAACGATAGGAATCAAATTGTTTATGATCCTGTTCAACTTGTAAGATAACTTTTTGATTTTTGGCTTCCATTTGTTCGCGCCAATCTTCTTGGCTACAAAATGAGAAACTTAAGAGGGAGAATATAAGTAGAAGATTACGCATAATAAAACCTAGTGACCTTGCCTTAGGCCACTAGGTAAAGTTTTAAATTAACTATCTTGCTCTATAAACAGTCCAGTCTTTAAACCAATCAGTAGTTGCACCACCGATGTAAGTTCCAGAAAGTGTTCCGATTGTTTTATAATCTGGTTTTGAATCACCGAAACCACAATTGGAAGTTGATCCATCGGAAGTTATTGGAGTTGCACTAATCGTAGTAGAACCAGTAGGAGTGATCGCAGTAGTCTTTCCTGTTTCATATGCTAGATTTGAAATTGTACCAGTTACTGCAGGAAAAGTTCCCGTTGTAGAAGTACTAACTGCAGCTGGATCAGCAAAACCGTAGACAATTGCTCTGTTGATTGTTCCAGCGAATCCTTCACGGAGTCTCATCCCTTGACCAGAAGGGATATTTGCCCCAATTAAAGTAACGTTTGTGATGGCAGGATTTGTACATCTATTCAAAGATCCTGACGCACAAGATCCACCAGCACCGCTTGTCGCATCAGTTCCATCCATCTCAAAGCCATGAGGATCTGTTGAGAAGGAACCACCGCAGGAGGAAGGATACTTGTGGCCGATTAGATTTGTCATCGTTCCGGTAAATGCTTCATCTAAGTCGAAGTCATCATCCAATCCGCCAGTTGCTAATAGGTTTGACCATGTTCCAGATCCACCCCATGCTTCAAAACCATCATCGAGACCTCTATGAACTTGCACATGGCTTAGCACAGATTTAGAAGCATAAATCGACATGTTATTCAACTCATCTCCCGGTGCCACCTCGTTTCCGGCAAATTCTATAATGTTATACGACATATTCAAATTTTCTACGTCTGAGCCGATTGCCCCACCGTATCCTTGTGGTGTGGTTCCTTCTGTGTTGGATGCCCGTGAAGCTCCACTAGTTCCAATCATAACAATACCACCCCAATCGCCAGGAAAACGGGATCCAAGAGCACTTGCTGATGACCAACAAATTGGATCTGCAGCTGTTCCATTAGAAACCAATTTCGCTCCTTGTTTGAAGAAAATCGAAGATCCTCTTTGTCCAAAAATGGCTGTTCCTGGAGTTACTGTGATCGTAGCTCCCGATTCAACAAAAACGGTTCCTTGAAGTAAAATACCACCTGACCAAGTTTCTGAACCAGAAATAGAACCAGATTTAATTACAGGACCACCAGAAAGACGTTTTCCGTCGCAAACATTTTCACCTACAGTAGGACTAACAATTGGATACTCACCCTTAACAAAAACGTTCACACTCTTTACTGTTACGCTGTAACCAGCTGCAGTGATTGGGAATGCGGCAACGTTGGTTCGGTCATTCAAGTCGATATTCACCGAAAGAGTTCCATCACCTAAAGAGTTCGTGAAGGCAGTACCTGCTAACGCAGTCACAGTAGAACAGGAAGTAGTATTGTCTGCACCTACTGCTTCGACTGCAGAAAGTGTTAGAGTTCCCGTTAACGAAGTAAGGCGAAAGCTAAGAACGAACTCTCCATCAAGGGCACCTGCTGCACCAGCAGTTGCATACGAGTTTGTTTGACAAGTAGTAAAGTCAGATAGATTTGATTGACCACTCGAAAGAATCCCGCTAGAATCAGCGAGAGTTACTTTTCCGTCTTTAATGGGAAGCCCACCAGAAGTTTTTAACGTTCCCGTCAACACCACTGTATATTCTGGTTGGTTTAACAAAAGTGCCAAACCAGCAAAGAGAAGTGTGTTGTCATTTTTTTTGCCCGGACAATTCACTGTAGTGAAACCCAGCATGGCGATGATAACCAAAACCAGGCTTTTATTGATAATTTTTTTCATTTTAATCCTCTTTCGAAAAAATCGAATTTATTTCGCTAGCGGGTCTTCCCGGAAAGGGATTCGCAAAAATTCTCCCTCTAGCAATTGAAACTATGTTCTTTATTTGTTACAGAGGGATGACAAGCTGGTGAAGGTTTTATGAAGGTTTGGTGAAAGAGGTTATTTATGTAAGCGGCCTAATATCTTTACTAGGTTACTTTTTATTCTACGGATTTGGTCAGGAGTCAACTGGAGTTCTCCCTTTTCGGCTTTTTCTATGACAAGTTCTGCTTTAGTGACAAAGGTAATGGCTTCTTCATCGATTGCTTCTTTACGCTTTTGTTTTTCTCGGTAGGCTTCTAGGGCTTTTTGTACATCCAAAAGTTCTTTGGAAATTCCTCCGATTGCAATATTCAATTCGACAATGTTTTCATCCATAGATAGTTGATTTTAAAAAAGTTTAATTTCCAATGATCTATTTTTGCTATTGCATTTGTTATTGATACAAAACATCGATGAATTTCTTTTTTGCATCCAAATGTTCTTTGAATGTGGCAGAAAAATAATGGGAACCATCTGGTTTTAACAAAAAGAATAATTTATCAGATTTCATTGGTTTAAATGAAGCTTCTAATGCAGGTAAACCTGGATTAGAAATTGGTCCAGGAGGCCATCCACCGTTAATATAAGTATTATAAGGTGATACTATTTTAAGATCGGATTCAAATAATCTTTTTTTAGGTTTATCGAATAAGTATTGGATGGTAGCGCAAGATTCCAAATTGATATTTTTTTCAATCCTAGTTAAGAACACACCTGCCATCATCGGTCTCTCTTCTTTTCTAACAGCTTCTCTTTCTACGATTGAAGCCAAAACCACACGAAAATGAAGGTCAGCTGGTTTGATATCTTTTGCTTCTGGAATGGATTCTAATTTTTTATAGAATCTTTTGATCATCATTTCCGTAATTCTTTCTAAAGGATAGTTCAGCGGGACAGAATATGTTTCCGGAAATAAATAACCTTCTAACGTTTTTGCAGGGATATTATATTTTGTAAGAAGTGCAGGACTTTGGGTTACTTTTAGAAACTCTTCTCGTGAGATGGCAAGTTTTTTGGAAACTAACAAATCACCGATCTGGCGATTGTTATATCCTTCAGGAACGGTAAAATTAACCAGTTTTACTTTTCCTGAAATGATGACGTCTAGAATTTTGCGAGAACTCATTCCATCGTTGATATCGTATACACCTTGTTTGATTTTGTTTCCCGCTCGTGTAAACTTCATCAAATAGTTAAAGTATACGGAAGATTTGATCATTCCTGCGGCAGCTAACTCTCGCACTACACTCGATGATGGTTCTCCTGAATCAATGATGAGTTCATATTTATTTTGACCATCACCAACAGCTCCACCTTTGATCTCATCAATAACGAAAAAACCAATCAGAGCTAAAACCAATAATAAGGAAACACCAAGTCCTGACAGAATCAGGTATTTTTTAAGTTTCGAGTTCATTCCATCCCCATTCTCTTTGTTATATCGACAATTACCAAATCTTTTTTATGGCCGTACGACCGGTTCCATTTCCAATCGAACAAAAAATTTCTCAAATACAGTTTGTCTGACTGATTCTGCCATTTCTAAAAGCGCCGTAGTCGTTCCGCCTATATTGATTAGACCCAAACAATGGTTCTCTGAGATCCCAACTCCTCCAGGATATTTGGTTCCTTTTTGGATTCCTGAGTTTTCAATGAGCCAGGCAGCAGAAAGTTTTTTGAATCCTTGCGACTCGGGATAAACTGGTGGGTTAACAAATCCATGTTTTTTAGCAGTTTCTATAAACTGATCGGTTTCTCCATCCGATAAGATGGGGTTTGTAAAAAAAGAACCTGCCGATCGGGTATTGGGATCAGCTACATCCAACACCATTGATTTTTTCTTTCGAAGTTGGATCACCAAATTCCTGAGTGTTTCCATTTCTCTCACTCGTAATTCCAAGTTAGGTGTCTCTTGCTCCGAAGTGATACTGTCGTTCGAATGAAAGTTTTCCCATACCTTTTTTACTTCTGGGTAACGTAAACAAGGAGATTTTAGTTTGGACAATTGGAAAGTGACTGAAACCACAATCCAATCTTTATAGATTCCCGATTTGAATTCACTGTTACGATATTTAAACTTACAATTTTCGTTAGTCAGTGTAATTATCTCTCCCGCTGGATTCATACATTCTACTTTTAAAATGGAATCTTTTACTTCCTGGCCATAAGCTCCAATATTTTGGATGGGGGAGGCACCCACAGAACCTGGAATTCCAGAAAGACACTCAATGCCAGCTAATCCTTGTTTTACTGCATATTCAACAAATTGATCCCAAGGAACACCAGCACCTACTTGGAAAATTGTATGTTCGTCATTTGTATCCATACAACGAATTCCAGGGATTAACATTTGAAGAACAACACCTGGGAAACCAGAATCGCGAAATATAGTATTGGATCCACCACCCAAAACAAAAAAAGGTTGGTTTTCTTTTTTACAAAATGTTAGGGCCTTGGTTAGATCTTCCTTAGTTTTGACAGAGATAAAGTATTTTGCCTCGCCACCCAATTGGAATGATGTGAGTGGAGCCAAGGGGATATTGTTTTGAACCAACATAGTTCCAATAAAAAGTTTCCGCAAAAATCGTAAGTAAGAAAATCAGTTCTATGAGTCGTTCCAATCCCAAAGTTTACGAATATTCTGGTTGTAGTACCTGCCGCAATGCCCTGAAATTTCTAAAATCAAAAAAAGTGGAATTCCAACAAATTCCCATCCGCGAAACCGCTCCTTCCGTTAGCGAATTAAAAAAAGCCAAACAATACTTAGGTGATATTAAAAAACTTTTTAATACGTCAGGAAAAGATTACCGTGAAGGCAATTGGAAGGAAAAATTGGGAACTCTTTCGGAAGAACAAATTTATAAAGAACTAGCTGCCAATGGAAACTTGGTTAAGAGGCCCTTTGTTGTGGGGGATGGTTGGTTTTTGCTGGGGTTTAAGGAAGAGGAGTGGAAGGGGAAGTTGGGGTAAAGGGTGGGAATATGATCTCCCCGCCCTATTTTTGGGTGGGGAACTAGACCCGCCGCCCAATGGTTACCTCTTATCACAGTTTCGCTAAAAAGGCAACCTCTCCGTCCAAAAACCATTTTTTTTAAACCAAAAGTTCATACTTCGTACGAGTGGAACGATTAATATCTACTTTCGCTTTTGACTTTTTGGTTTTGCTAACGGTGGCTCTGGTTCATCATCCTCTCCAATATCAATCTGAATGAGTTTGGTACTTCGATTGATCCGATTTTGTTCCTTCACCGATTTTCTTTTTTCATCCATTTTTAACAGAAATTCCATAACAAATGGTAACACTAGCCTAGAAAGCGCAGTGGCAACTAACACACCAAAGATGACAACTGTTGCCAGTGGTCTCTGAACTTCCGCTCCAGCCATTGTTGATAAAGCCATAGGCAAAAATCCAATCGCTGCAATAAACTCTGTAGTGAGAACAGGTCGTAAGGATAAAATTCCAGCAAAAACAACTGCTTTATCTATATCAACTCCTGCATTAATTTCATCTTTTAAAGTCGATGCATAAACTACTCCATTCAAAACAGCAATCCCACTCACTGCAATAAAACCTACGGCAGCTGGAATACTAAACGGTAACCCACGAATTAATAATCCAAGTATACCACCTGCAGCGGCGAGAGGAACTACGGAAAAAACTCCAACTGCATAATACACACTTTCGAATGCTGCGATTAACATAAAAAATATAATTGCAAGTGCGACAGGAACAACAAGAACCAATCGATCTCTTGCACGAACAAAGTTATCAAACTGACCTCCCCATTCAATTTCATATCCTTCAGGTAAAGCATTCTGAATGGATTCCGTTTTCTTTTTGGCTTCATTGATATAACCAACGAGGTCTCTTCCCCGAATGTTCACTTCGACAAAAATTCTTCTTTTTAATCCTTCTCGGTAAATTGCAGAAGCAGAATCAAGAATATCGATATCGGCTACTTGGGCGAGTGGAACAGTTGTTCCGCGAGATGTCATGATAGGAATGTTTCGAACAGAATCGATATCTTTGGCTTGTAAATCTAATCTTAATACTAAATCATATCTTCTTGCACCTTCAAATATTTTACCTGCGGTAGACCCAACTCTCATCATCTCTACTGTCCGCAAAATCTCCGATGCAGTAACTCCATAACGAGCCATATTATCATAGTTTGTATTAATTTGTAACATCGGAAGACCTAACAATCGTTGAACGCGTAAATCTCCAGTTCCATCTATTTGACTCAGAACACTTGCAACTTTGTCTGCTTGCGTTTTTAATGTTTGCAGGTCATCCCCATAAATCTTAAGAACGACATCTGCTTTCGAGCCAGTTAATAATGCATTCACCCGATTCTCAATTGGTTGTGACATGCTAAAATAAGTGGATGGAATGGATGAAATTAATTTTGCTTTCAAAACATCCATCAGCTCTTCTCTGGAGTTTGCATTCACCCAATATTTTTTTGGTGCTAATTTCACCATAACAGACGTTTCTTCGGTACCTAAAGGTTCTGCAGCAGATTCACCACGACCCACTCGAGAAACAACACTAGAAATTTCGGGGAAAGGTTTTAGAATTTTTTCTATGTCTTTATTTAAATCTTTGGAATAATCAATTGCCGTTGAAGGCAAACGTTTTGCATCAATTTCGATTTCCCCCTCATCAATTCTTGGTAAAAATTCCGATCCCAAATAAGATCCTAGAAAAAAAGAAATGATGACTAAAAGTAATGAGAATGATAAAATTTTCTTTTTTCTTATGTTTCCCCAGTTTAGCAGTAAAACATAATATTCTTCAATTTTTTCCCAAGCATGTGCTTTATGAATGAAAGGTCTTTTGTAAAAAATAGCAAGGCTTGCAGGAAATACAGTAATTGAGAATACAAGTGCACTTGCGAGAGCTAACGCAACCGTGATTGCCATCGGACGAAACATACGTCCTTCTACTCCCTCTAAAACCATTAGAGGTAAATATACCAACATAATGATTGCGACAGAGAATGCGGCTGCCTTACCTACCTTCTGGCATCTTTCTAAAATAATACCTTCAGTAATACTTTTAATTTCATCTTCATTCATTGGGCGATTAAATTTCTTTCTACCCATATAAAAACCAGCTAACACTGATTCTAACATTACAATAGAACCATCCACAAGTAATCCGAAATCCAATGCACCTAACGACATTAAATTCCCAACAACTCCGATATATTTCATAAATATAACAGCGACTAACATAGATACTGGGATGGCTAGGGCTACGAGGATCCCTCCTTTCGCAGTCCCAAGAGTTAATATCAAAGCAAAAAATACTAGTATAGCACCTTCCGTAAGATTAATAAAAACTGTTTTTAAGGCACGATTGATAAACTCAGACCTGTCATAAAACGGTTCGATTTTCATACCTTGAGGAAGTGTAGCACGAATTTCCTCGATTCTTTGTTTTACATCGCCTACAACTTCGCGAGAATTTTCGCCGAGTAACATAATGACAGTGGCAGCGACCACTTCTTTACCATTTTTAGTTGCAATTCCGAAACGTAATGCTGGCCCCTCCTTCACAGTAGCAATTTGACCCAACAAAAGCGGAATTCCATCAGCAGCTGTTCGCACTGCTACTCTTTTGATTTCATCGATTCCTTCAAATTGTCCTTCACCTCGAATGACAAGTTGTTCATAATCTTTTTGAACATAACCACCACCTGTGTTGAAGTTTGCAGTTTTTAAATTATCTAAGATTTCTGAAATTGTAAGATTATGAACCTGCAATCTCCTTGGGTCGATTAATATTTGATATTGTTTGAGAGAACCGCCAAGAGTATTTACCTCGATGACCCCAGGAACACTTTTAATTTTTTTGGAAAGATCCCAGTCAATAAAACTGCGCAATTCTGTTTCGTCATGATTTTCTGAAGTTAAAATGAATTCATAAATATCACCTAACGCAGTGGCAACGGGAGCTAGTTCCGGTTTTCCATACTCAGGTGGAATTTCTGCATCTACTAACTTCAATCGTTCATTGACTATCTGTCGTGCGAACCAAATATCTGTTCCGTCTTCAAAGATAACAGACACAGAACTGACACCAGCACGAGAAATGGATCTAATTTCCGTAGCACCAGGGATTCCGTTTAACTTTAATTCAATAGGGTAAGTAATAAATTGTTCCACTTCAAATGGAGTCAGAGCAGGTGAAGATGTTACCGCAGTTACCTGAACATTGGTTACATCAGGTACGGCATCGATAGGTAAATGAAATGCATTTATAATGCCAACCAAACAAAAAACTAAAGCAATCCCCATTACTTTAAATTTATTTTGAATGGAAAAGGCAACAATTGATTCAATCATAGAGTTTACTATATATCAGACTCTCTAAGTTGATTTTTCTGGCTAGTGAAACTTGATAAAATGTATTTTTTAAAAATTAGACAGGCATACGGAGAATTAAAAAAGAACATTCAAATTAATTCACGGATTACATCCACTTCGACTTTTAATTTATGTTTTCCACCACCGAACAAAATTCCTTTTAATGGGGAAACGTCCGCGTAGTCACGTCCAATTGCCGTGATGATATATTCTTCGGTAATGATTTTTCCATTGGTAGGATCAAAATCCATCCATCCAAATGTAGGACAATAGACAGAAACCCATGCATGTGTAGCGTCACTTCCTTGTAATTTTTCTGTTCCAGGAGGAGGCAAAGTTTCTAAGTATCCACTCACATAACGAGTCGGAATCTTTAAGGAACGTAAGGCGGCAATCATCAAATGTGAAAAATCCTGACACACACCTTTTCTTTCATTTAAAACTTGATCAATGGGAGTGTTGATACTTGTAGCTTTTGGATCATACTGAAATGTTTGGTAGATGTAAGTTGTCATCTCCAATGCAGCAGCGTAAACTGGTTTCCCTTCCGTAAAAAACATTCGAGCAAATTCCGAATAACTTTGTTTTGCTGCGATAAAAGAGGAAGGTTGAATGTATTCAATGGATAAGATATCTGCATCTAATGTTGATTCATGGATGAGAGAATAGATACTTTCCCAAGGAGTCGATTTATACAAATCGATTCCGGAGGATTGGTGCGTTCGCACTGTTGATTCAACCACAACCTCTAAAAAACGATGCGGATCCTCTACTGAAAAAAGAAATACCTGGTTTCCAAAATAATCTCTGCGAAAAGAAGAAACAACCGGTTTGGGATTTACAGTCACATGTGTTCTAAAACAATCTTGGTGCGGCGAGGTCAAAGGATACATATGGGCCATATTATGGCAATAAGCAACTGTATCGTCGTAACTGTATTTAGTTTTATGAATTACTTTAAAATCAGCCATTGCCATCACCGATCCTAGTTTGTTCTTCGGTATAGTTAAAGTATCTTGATGCCAATGCATCAGATAAATTTTTCAAATGGTTGTGTAATTCTTCTAACCAAATAGAAACAGATTCCAACGGGTTTTCCGATTCAAAGAAGATGGATATATCTTTCATTTTAAAATGAGTATAAAGTTGTAACGCAGCACGATCTTCTGAATACACAACCTTCTCATTTTTCCCTGGCAAAAATTTAATGTCTGAATTGATTTGTTCTAGTTGATAAGCAAAAGACCTTGGATTTGTTGTATCAAATAATAAAATATCCAAAACAGACTCTTGGTCAATTTTCCCACTATATCGTCTATTGTACGTTAAGCGAATATCGTTAATTCTTAAAAAAGTCTCAAAAGATGCTTTGTCCCGAAAACTATCCCACCGAATCATACCTTGTAACATCAAAATCATATTGATTGATCTTTCAATTCGGCGACCCAGGTTGAGGAAATACCAACCAGCTTCCCGACTCATATTTTCAAAAGATAAACCTGTTAGAGATGATAAGTTCAACACTATCTTCTGTAAAAAATCGATGATCTGATCATACGAATCAATTTCATGTTGAGACTGATCTTCTAAATGAAGGAGAATTTTTTTCATATCATCAGACAAACGATCCCTGACAGATTTTGATGCCATCACCAAACTTCGTAAATGAAATGCTAAACTCCCAATAACTCCACGATCAGAAGTCAACCGTTGTAGTTCAGGAAATGGGTTTAAAAATAATTCTCCTGCGTCATCTCCTAGAAATCCTGGATAACTATTGGTTACCTGTGTTACTAGTTTTAATGAGTTCTCTAAAGATTCTCTTTCGTAACCGTCTTCTACTTGTAAAATTTTATAAACAGCTTCTCGTATGACTCTTGTTTGGTTTTCTGATCGTTCCAAATACCTTGCCAACCAGAATAAATTATCAGCCACACGACTGGGGACTCCGGAACTTTTCCTGGAAATCATCACTTGGTCTGATTTTGGCACAAGTAAAGATTCTTCTTTTTGTGTTTCGGTTGCGAGAACCCAAAGGTCTTTACTCCAAGCTCCTCTTTGGCTCGTAATAAAAAAATCATCCAAGGAAGGAGATACTCTCACTAAACCACCAGCCATAGTTTGATAACCAGAGCCGGAGGAAGATACAAAGGTTCTCATGATCGCTCGACCAGGTCGAAACCCGTTTTCACCTAACACTGGCACTGTGGCAGAAGCAATCATTTCTTGTGCAATAAAACGATTGGGAAAAGATTTTAATTTTTGTAAAAATGAATCCTTTCTATCTCCACTCAGTTCAATAAAGGTAACCGGTTTTTCTTCATCTGTCCGCGACACTGTTTTAAAAACATATTTTTCCGGATTTTGTAATACCAATTGGAAATGTTCTTTTGTTCCCATCCAATAGGTAGGAGCCATAGGAAGGATTAAATCTTCTCCTAAATAAAAGCGGCATAAATCAGAATAAAAAGGTAGTAAGGCACGATTTTCTAAAAACCCAGTTCCAATGGGATTGGCGATTTTTACATGTCCTGAACGAACTGATTCCAAAAGTCCAGGAACTCCCAAAAGTGAATCCCCTCTTAATTCCAATGGATCCATAAAATCATCATCAACACGCCGCAAAATCAAATCGATCTGTTGTAAACCTTCTACGGTTTTCATATAAACTTTATTTTTTCTAACAGTTAAGTCTTCACCTTGAACCAGTGTATAACCCAAATAACCAGCTAGGTAAGCATGTTCAAAATAGGTTTCATTGGAAGGCCCTGGAGTCAAAAGAACAATCACAGGCTCGCGCCCAGTAACACCCGCTAGTTGAGTCAATGATTTACGCAGAGACCTAAAATAAACTGCAACACGATGCACCATAGCATCGCGGTACATACTTGGAAAAATTCGAGATAAAACAATTCGATTTTCTAATGAATATCCAGAACCAGAAGGAGCTTGGACTCGGTCATTTAAAACATAAAAATTGCCATCAGCAGCGCGAATTAAATCACAAACAAAAAATAAAAGAGCCGGGTTTTTAGTAAGGAAATGATTGGAATCATACATTCCATCACAAGCACGCAAAAACGATGTTTCATTAAAAAGAATTTCTGAAGGAATTTTTTTCTCGTATAACAGGCGTCTTTTGGAATAAACATCTCTGACAAGGGCATCGAGTAAATCCGCGCGTTGGTTTAGCCCTCTTTCTAATACACGCCATTCTTCACTTTCCATAACCAAAGGAAACAAATCCAAATCCCAAGGTCTTTCCTTTGCTTCTGGTGAGTCCGATTGGTATAAATTATAAGTAACTCCGTTTTCTCTAAGAATACGATCTGTATCTCGTCTGCGATTGACAAGTTCTGCAGGTCCTAACTCTTGAAATGATTTGACTAAGAATTTATATTTATTTCGGATTTGGCCTTCTGCATCATAGAGTTCATCATAAACTCCAGGTATCGTTTTATAATTTCCGATTAAATGATAAGGGTCTTGAGTCATCATCTACTTGAATGTTACCATCCTAAGATCCAAGGTTGATGGGAAGGCTTTATTTTCCAATCGAATTGGTGGAAGGCTTTTTCCAATCTTGTGTCCGTGAGTCCAAAAACGAGAGATCCTTCTGGATTCTGCTTCATACCCGTTGATTGGGATGGTTTGGTAAGACAATCCTCCAGGATGAGAAACATGATAAGTACAACCTCCAAGTGCCCTATGATTCCAAGAATCGTAAACATCAAACACTAAAGATTGTTGCGCAGGTATTTGTGGATGTAAAGTAAAAACAGGAGACCAAGCCTTAAACCTGACACCCGCAACAAATTCGTTTTGAACGGAAGTAGGTTGTAGCGGAACTTCGTACCCATTACAACTCAGTCGGTATCTCTCTGGATGAAAGCCTTTTACTTTAACTTGGACTCGTTCAGTGGCGGAATCCACACCTCGTGAAGTTCCTTGTGCCGTGTTCTCTTCACCAAGTACGTTCCAAGGTTCAAGTGCCATTCGTAATTCAATTTCCATTCCATCCAAATAACAAATTCCATATTGAGGGAATCTAAATTCAAAAAAAGGATCAAAGTCTTTAGATAAAAATCCAAAACCACTATTTTGTAAATCTTGAATTACTTCTTTAAAATCACGGTACACAAAGTACGGTAACATAAATCGATCATGTAACTCTGTATTCCAATTGATAGGATTTCCATAATACGGATCTTCCCAAAATTTACAAATGATAGCCATCATAAACGCTTGTTGGATGACACTCATTTGATAATGAGGTGGCATTTCAAAAGCACGCATTTCAATTAGCCCCAAACGTCCGGTAGGTGATCCGGGATCAAAAAGTTTATCGATAGAAATTTCTGTTCTGTGAGTATTTCCAGTGATATCAATTAAGATATTTCTTAACACTCGATCCAACATCCAAGGAGGTGTATGACGACTGGAATCAATTTGTTGGAAAGCAATTTTTAATTCATGTAATGAATCATTTCTCGCTTCATCAATTCTAGGTGATTGAGAAGTAGGACCGATGAACATTCCGGAAAACAAATAAGAAAGACCAGGATGATTTTGCCAATAGGCCACCAAACTTCGCAAAAGTGAAGGTTTTCTTAAAAAAGGACTATCACCAACAGATGCACCACCAAGTGTGATATGATTTCCACCACCTGTGCCAGAGTGGCGACCATCGATCAAAAATTTTTCTGCAGTCAATCGCAGTTGCGTGGCTTCTTCATATAGAATTTGCGTTTTTTCTACAATTTCTCCAAACGAAGAAGATGGATGGAAGTTAACCTCAATCACTCCAGGATCTGGTGTGATTTTAAAACGATTGAGCCTAGGATCATGAGGAGCCTCGTACCCTTCTAAAACAATCGGTATATCAGTTTCTAAAGCTGTTTGTTCGATTGCATAAATAAGCCTGAGCCAACCTTCCAAAGATTTGATTGGTGGTAAAAAAACTCGAATGTTTCCATTTCTAGGTTCCACACAAAGAGCTGTTCTAGTGTGTAATTCTCCAATAGAATAACTATAGTTTGTTGCCAAAAATGGAGACTGACCCAATTCTTTTGCCTTTGGTAAGGAAGGTTTTGGTGCCGCTGGGTCTTCCGGATAAGGATAATATTGTTTTCCACCTAAGGAATGTAAGGGTAGCCTGAGTCCAATGGGAGAATCTCCAGGAATTAAAAATAGTTTGCCTCTGCGAAAACTCCATTCGTCCGATATCCAAGCAGACAAAGATACATCATAGTCCAATGGAATGGTATAACCAACCTCTCGATGTAAACCAGAATCAATCACTTTTAAAATTCGTTCTCGTTCCATTTTATCATAAGTATTTAAACCATCCAACATAAGTTCGGTTTCGGTTGGTAAATTTGCTTCTTGCCATAGATAATACAAATTATCTTCGTAAGCTGTGTGAATTGATTTAGATGGAATGTTTAAACGACTTCCAAGAACACTAATGAATCTTCTTGCATCTTCAGTAGTTGCAGATCCCGTATAACGATCGTCAGCTAGTAAATAGGGATGGTTCCAAATAGGTTCGCCATCTTTTCTCCAATATGAAATCATCGCCCAACGAGGAAGTGGTTCCCCCGGATACCATTTCCCTTGGCCATATTGCAAAAGTCCACCAGGAGCAAAATGTTTTCCCAGACGTTTGATAAGTTGTTCTGATTTAGAGTACTTTTCAAAACCTAAGGCATCAAAATTCCATTCTGGTGCTTCCCTATTTTCAGTGGAAACAAACGTGGGTTCACCACCAATCGTAAGCCTGATATCATTTTTTCGAATTCGTTTATCAATGGAATCACCCAATCGAATGATCCGATCCCAATCTTCACCTTGGTAAGGTAAGGTGACACGTGGTGTTTCTAAAACTCGTTCCACGCCCATATGAAAGGAAAACTCTGCTTTGGCTTTTTCCGCAAAACCATAAATAGGTCCTGCTGATTCCGGTTCTGGTGTTGCTGCCAAAGGAATATGACCTTCACCAGTAAATAAACCCGAAGTAGGATCAAGGCCTACCCATCCCGCACCGGGAACATATACTTCTGCCCAAGCATGTAAATCAGTAAAATCAGATTCCGCACCAGAAGGTCCATCGAGTGACTTTACATCTGCTTTTAATTGGATCAAATAACCAGACACAAATCTTGCAGCAAGACCCATATTTCTCAAAATTTGGACAAGTAAATAAGCAGAATCACGACAAGAACCCATTCTTGAAGAAAGTGTCAACTCTGGTGTTTGGATTCCGGGTTCCATTCGAATCACATAACCAACGTCAGAGTATATTTTGGCATTTAATGCTACTAAAAACTCAACCGTTCTTCTTGGAGTTTTATCGATTGTTTTTAAGTACGGTGCGAGTAACTTCCCAGGTTTTTTAACTTTAAGATAAGGAGCCAGTTCCTTTTTTAGTACCTTATCATATGTAAAAGGAAAGTTCTCCGCATACTCTTCTACAAAAAAATCAAAGGGATTGATTACCTTTAAATCGGTGACTAAATCAACAGCTACCTGCAAAATATTTGTTTTTTCAGGAAATACTAACCTTGCTAGATAATTTCCAAATGGATCTTGTTGCCAGTTGAGAAATTTTTGTTCCGGTAGTATATTGAGTGAATATGAAACTATATGATTTTTAGTATGCGGTGCCGGTCTCAGCCGAATCACATGAGGAGACAGTTTAATCGACTTATCATACTGGTAGGTTGTGATATGGGAAAGGGCAACTCTTATACTCATAGTTAGTTTGTAAAAAATCGTTCCACAATTTTGGAACCTATATGATTGAGTTCTATCTGAATATCATCTAAATATTCATGTAGACCTTTATCAAAAATGGATTTGATATTTTCTGATCTCAAACGATTCAAATAAACTGTCGTCGCATCTTGCGCTAAGTTCCTTGGCAAACCTTCTTTAATTCCAGAAATTTTATCTAGAGCCTCTTGCATCTCTTGGATGCAGAAAAAAATCGATCTAGGAAAAGTTTCATTCAAAATCAAAAACTCAGCAATATCCGTTGGATCGACACGTTTATACTTTTGATTGTACATCTCATGTGCAGAAGCCGATTTCAAAAGGGATAACCACTGTAACAAATCTAATGTTGAACCCACATCATGAACGGACGGAAGTAAAATGAAATACTTCATATCTAGAATTCTTGTGGTTTTGTCTGCGCGTTCCAAGAACCTTCCAAGCAAGGAAAAGTTCCAAACCTCATCATGAGAAATGGTAGCGTCAGAACATCCATAAAAACTTTGGCAACTTTTTCGTACTGTGCTGAGAAAGTCGGAAAGTCCCATGGAAAGTGTATCTCCATGAATTTCAGAACTTTCCATATACACTTTACGATAGTCTTTTACAAAGAGATAAAACTCATTTAACACTTCCCACATAGAAGTAGAAATATTCTCACGAATGGTTCGTGCATTCTCTCTTGCTCTAGACAAACATTGAAAAATGGAATTCGGATTCTCTTCATCAAAGGTCATAAACCGTATGACATTGACCGGACTAGGACTAGAGTATCTTTTTTCAAATAACTCAATGTCACCTGTTGTATGTACGAGAGGCAACCATTGGTTGGGAACCTCTTCGTGCAAATCTAAAGATAACTGGTGATTGACATCAATAAACCTCGAGTAATTTTCTGCCCTCTCGATGTATCGATTCATCCAAAAAACTGATTCGGCAACTCGGCTTAACATATAACACCCTATCCTAAAACCCAGGTGTCTTTTGAACCGCCTCCCTGGGATGAATTGACCACAAGTGATCCTTTACGGAGTGCCACGCGAGTGAGCCCACCTGGCATTACATAAATATCTTTTCCGTACAAAATGAACGGTCTTAAATCAACGTGCCTTGATTCGATTTTATCTGCAATGAGTGTAGGCACTGTAGAAAGATTTAAAACAGGTTGAGCAATGTAATTTCTTGGATCCGCTTTGATCAGTTCCTTAAAATCTTCTTGTTCTTGTTTGCTTGCCTTTGGACCGATGATCATTCCGTAACCACCAGCTCCGTTGGCCGCTTTTACTACTAAGTTATGAATGTTATCCAAAACAAATTTTAAGTCGGCTGCTTCAGAACAAAGGTAAGTAGGAACATTAGGAATGATCGGCTCTTCACCTAAGTAGTATTTAATGATCTTAGGCACGTAAGAATAAATTACTTTATCATCAGCAACACCCGTTCCTGGAGCATTAGCGAGAGCTACGTTCCCTCTTTTGAATGCTTCAAAAATTCCTTTCACACCAAGTAAAGAGTCTGGTCTGAAAGTGGATTGGTCCATAAAGGTATCGTCAATTCTACGGTAAATCACATCTACCTTTCGAAGACCTTTGGTTGTTTTCATATATACTTTGTGATTTTCAACAATGAGATCAGATCCTTCAACTAGATACACACCCATCTTTTGTGCTAAAAAACTATGTTCGTAATACGCTGAGTTAAAAACACCGGGAGTCCAAACAGCAATCACTGGATCAACAACATCTGTTAGGTTTTCTAACATAGATCTTAGGTGGTAAGGGTAATCATAAACTTGGCGAATGTTTAATTTTTCAAAAAGTTCGGGAAAGGTTCGTTTCATTACTTCCCGATTTTCCAATACATAAGAAACTCCAGATGGACAACGTAAATTATCTTCTAACACATGAAAGGCGCCCGCACCATCACGCACCAAGTCTGTTCCTGTAATATGAATCCAAATATCTTTTGGAGGTTTGATCCCGATACACTGCTTGAGGTATCCAGAACTCGATTCAATCAATTCCCGAGGAATGATTTTATCTTTTAAAATTTTTCCTTCACCGTAAATATCTGTTAAAAATAAATTGAGAGCCTGGATTCTTTGTTTCAGTCCTTTTTCCATACTGATCCATTCTTCACTTGGAACAATACGAGGGATGACATCAAATGGCATAATCCTTTCTTGTTCTCCACCATCACCATACAGAGTAAAGGTGATCCCTAGTGACATTAAAGCCCTTTCCGCCGAGCTACTGCGTTTTACGAGTTCGATCCCACCCAAACTCTCCATTTTTGTTTTTACGAAGTCATAACTTTTGCGAGGAAAACCTTCGCTGGAAAACATCTCATCATATATATTTTTGGCACTATAGTCGGCGATAAACATGGGGGTACCCTCTGCTTACTTAGTTAGCAATATTTGTACCAAATGGATGAAATGACCAGAAAGGATGGATTTCTTCCCCATCCGACATAAGTCCGTTAAACGAAGGGTTGTATCTGTTTAAAAAGTAAGCACCAGTAAAGAATCGAAGGAGACGGTGTATATAAAGAGTACGAAATGACTAATTTTCAGAGGTCGGGGCCAAATCAGAGGGCGCAATTTTTCTTTTTTTCTCCTGTTTGAGTCGAAATACGTAGGCTAAACTTCGGAAAAAATGTAAAAATGGCAAAAAATTTAATAAAATTCGATTTCCGAATTGGTAAAAATGTTCATATCTACTTTTTTTCGGGCGTAGGACTGATTGAAACACTCGTTTTGCCAATCGGCTTGGATTGGAAAGTTTTGGTTCCAGAGCAATGATTCGGGAGAACCGAAACTCTCTTCCCATTTGTCCACGGAAAGAATCCCAAAAATAATCCAAAGCAGATTTAGAAGAACCATAAAGTCCAAATCCAGGGGTTGGAGTTTTGCTTAAATCAGAACTAACTACGACTATATGAAGCCCCACAGAAATTAAATTGGTTAATCGTTGTATGGTGTGGATGGGAGCTAAGGTGTTTGCGTTAAAAAGGATTTTTAATCTGTTCCAATCTTCTTTTTCGTCTTCCGCATAAGTGATTTGTTCGGAGTTTAAAATAAAAACATCAATTTTATCTAATGTTTCGATGGCCGATTCAATCAACCGTTCCATCTGTTCGGGTTTGGATGGATCGATTTTGTACTTTTGTAGATTTGGATGGTTGGGAATTTCCTCAGGGTTTAAATCGCCGACTACAACTAATGCACCTTCTTTTAGAAGAAGTGGCAAAAGTTCTTTTCCCAAAAGAGAAGAACCTGAACAAAGTACAATCTTTTTCGACGAAAGTTTCATAACACGGAGTCAATAAGTGGATCAATTGAGAGATGGATCTTTTGTATGGTCAACAAAGTATTTGTAGATTCCACCTTTGTTGCGGAGGGCCTCTCGCCAAACAACCTCAGACTCACCTTCGCTAAAAACGATCGATTCGTCTACTAAATCCGATACAACCCAAGATAACCTTTCAAATTCACTTTCCAATTGGCCCGACGACCAACCTGCATATCCTTGCAAAACACGAAACTGAATTTGATCTGAGGATAAAACTTCAATCATCGTGTCAAAACTTCTGGCCATATAAATGCCAGGAACAATTTCTACACCAGGATCTTCTGTTTGTTTTCCGTTATGAAGGATTGATACGAACATATTGTCCACTGGGCCACCAGAGAACACTTGTTTGCTGGCATAAGCCGTTTCTGGAAGATTTTTGATTAATGATTCCATGGTTTGGTCAGTTGGTTTGTTTAAAACCAGACCAAAGGCCCCGTCGTCGTCATGATCCACCATAAGGACAACGGATTTGTGAAAAAAATCCTGAATCACACTAGAATTGGAAATCAGTAACTTTCCGCGAGTTGAATCAGGATTATTTGTCATTATTTTTTTCCGTGAATTTCTTCCAGGATTTTGTAAGCCACTTCTAATGTTTTAATATCAGAATCACCCTTCACCATAGGATCGGATTCTCCTTTGATACATTTAACAAAGTGTTCATGTTCCTGTTTGAGAGGGTTATCTTTATGAACAAAGATTTTTTCCACGATGGATTCTTGTCTGTATTTGATTTCACCACTTCCGAGTTGAGTGGTTGAACTTGCTTGTCTATGTAACTCAATTTCTTGGTTTGTAAAATCTAAAAATACATATGAATCTTTTTGAGAAATATTTAGAGTTCTTATTTTTGCTTGGGAAGCACGCGATGCATTTAGAGATGCAACACATCCATTCGCAAAAGTTAAAACCACACTTGCAATGTCTTCGTGATTTGAAACAACAGAAGATCCAACAGCCTTCACTTCTTTTACTTCAGACTTTACTAAGTTCAAAACAATGTCAATGTCGTGAATCATCATATCCAAAACCACACCGACGTCAGTGATACGACTGTTATAAGGTGCAATCCTTCTAGATTCAATGAGGAGTGGGTGTTCAGCAATTTTTCCAAGTTCCAAAACAGCACCATTGAACCTTTCCACGTGTCCCACTTGCAAAATCAAATTGTTTTGTTTTGCTAGGTTTACAAGTTCTTTGGCTTCTTCTACAGTTTGTGAAATTGGTTTTTCTACCAATACATGTTTCTTTGCAGTTAACGCTTGTTTAGCGATTTTGTGATGTAGGAACGTTGGTGCTGCAATGACCAAAGCATCTGTTTCCGCTAACAATTCTTCAATTGTTGCGAATGCTTTTGTTTTGTGTTTTTCAGCAATTTGATTTGCACGTTCCAAGTTGGCATCAAAAATTCCGATGAGTTCAGCATCAGAAAGCTGTTTAGCAACGTTTACGTGGTATTGGCCCATATGGCCAGTACCTATGACTCCGAGTCGGACTTTTTTATCCATAGATGCTCTCAATACTCCAAAAGTTCAGCGGAAAAACAACTTAGATTTTCCGCCACTGCCGACCTTTTCGCCGGACTCACGGGCAAATTCTTCCATCAGTTCTCTCTGTTTTTTAGAAAGTTTCTTAGGAATTTCTACTTTAATGATTACGTGTTGATCCCCTTTGCCATAAGAACCAAGGTAAGGAATTCCATGTCCTTTCAATCGGAAGATTTGTCCACTTTCTGTTCCTTCTGGAATTTTCAAGTTGATGGTCTTTCCGTCAATGGAAGGCACTTCAATCTCACCACCTAGGCAAGCCATGGACAATGAAATTGTTTTTTGAACAATTAAATCGTTCCCTTGGCGTTCGAATGTTGGGTGTTTTTTGATATGAGTGACTACATACAAATCACCACTTGGACCACCGTTAGGACCAGACTCTCCCTCGCCAGAAACTTTGAGTCGGCTACCCGATTCAACACCTGCAGGAATTTTAATATGAATGGTTCGTCTTTTCTCTGTTAGGCCCTCACCTTTACAAGTTTTACAAGGATTGGAAATAACCTTTCCTTTTCCTTTACAACGAGGGCAAGTGGTTGTCACACTAAAGAAACCTTGGGTTCTTCGCACCTGGCCTGTTCCCGAACAATCGGGACAAACTGTAGGTGAAGATCCTTTTGATGCGCCTGAACCTGAACAATCCACACAGGTTTCAAGTCTTGGAATTTCAATTTTATATTCTTTTCCAAGAGCAGCGTCTTCTAAACTAACTTCTAAATTATAACGGAGATCCGATCCCCTTTGAGGACCGGACCTTCTTCCACCACCGCGGCTACCGCCACCACCTCCGCCTCCGAAAAACTCACTGAAGATATCACCGAAGTCACCAAAGATATCGGAGAAGTCTGTATAAGCTCCTGCACCATATCCTCCACCGGCTCCAGCGTTTACGCCTGCTTTACCAAATTGGTCATAAGCTGCACGTTTTTGCGCATCACGTAACACTTCATAGGCTTCTGTTGCCTCTTTGAATTTTTCTTCCGCTTCTTTATCACCCTTATTTTTGTCAGGGTGATATTTAATGGCTAACTTACGATAGGCGCTCTTGATCTCATCATCAGAGGCACCTTTCGAAACGCCTAATACTTCGTAGTAACCACGGTCGCTCATAGTTTTACTTCTTTTTCTCTATTTATTTTTTATCTTCATCAACTACGGTGTAATCCGCATCAACGACCTTTTCGCCACCGGCAGAAGATTCACTTGCACCTTGACCTGCAGCACCCGCTTGGTCTGCACCTGGAGCTCCTGCTTCAGGGCCTGCTTGTGAATAAATCTTTTGTCCAATTTGCATTGCTACTTGTTGGATAGAATCTCTTGAAGCTTTCATTCTTTCTACATCACCAGATTCCATAGCTTCACGGCCGCGTTTGATTTCGTCCTGTGCTCTTTGTTTTTCTGATTCGTCGAGTTTGTCAGCAGATTCACCGATGGTTTTTTCTAATTGGTAAACAATAGCTTCCAATTCGTTTTTAGTATCAGCAGCTTCGCGAAGTTTTTTATCTTCTTCCGCATGAGCTTCTGCATCTTTCACCATCTTTTTGATTTCTTCTTCAGAGAGTCCCGAAGAAGATTCAATACGAATCTTTTGTTCTTTTCCTGTTCCTAAATCTTTCGCAGATACATGGACGATACCGTTTGCGTCGATATCAAATGTTACTTCGATTTGAGGTACACCTCTTGGCGCCGATGGAATTCCCACTAAGTCAAAACGACCGAGGGTTCTATTGGCACTAGCCATCTCACGTTCCCCTTGTAATACATGAACCGAAACTGTTGTTTGGCTGTCTGCAGCAGTAGAGAACACTTGTGACTTTCTTGTAGGGATGGTAGTGTTTCTTTCGATGAGTTTTGTCATCACACCACCGAGAGTTTCAATCCCAAGAGAAAGTGGAGTTACATCGAGTAACAATACATCAGTAACATCACCTGCAAGAACTCCCCCTTGGATCGCAGCACCAACGGCTACCACTTCATCAGGGTTTACAGATTTGTTTGGTTCTTTACCAAAAATTTCTTTTACAAGAGCTTGCACCGCAGGGATACGAATCGATCCACCCACAAGGATGACTTCATCAATTTCGCTAGCAGAAAGACCTGCATCTTTTAATGCATTGATACATGGAATACGAGTTCTTTCGACAAGAGATCTTGTGATTTCATCAAACTTTGCTTTGGTGAGTGTCATATCCAAATGTTTTGGACCAGAAGCATCAGCTGTGATGAATGGAAGGTTGATTTGAGTGGAAGATGTTCCAGACAACTCGATTTTTGCTTTTTCAGCAGCTTCTTTCAATCGTTGTACTGTGTTTTTATCTCCAGAAATATCAATTCCAGTTTGTTTTTTGAATTCGTCGATCATCCACTGCATAACTACGTTATCAAAGTCGTCACCACCAAGATGAGTGTCCCCATTTGTGGATTTTACTTCGAATACACCGTCACCAAGTTCGAGAATAGAAACGTCAAAAGTTCCACCACCTAAGTCGTATACGGCGATCTTTGCACTGGTTTTTTTCTTATCAAAACCATAAGCAAGAGCTGCTGCTGTTGGTTCGTTGATGATACGTTCTACTTCGAGACCAGCAATGCGACCTGCGTCTTTTGTTGCTTGTCTTTGTTCGTCATTGAAGTAAGCAGGAACAGTTACTACTGCTTTTTTTACTTCATGGCCAAGAAAGTCTTCGGCAGTTTTCTTCATTTTTTGAAGAACACGAGCCGCAATTTCTTGTGGAGTGAATTCACCAGAAACGGTTTCAAATTTCACACCATCATTTCCAGCACGGATCACTTTGTAAGATACCATCTTGGATTCGTCACCAGCTTCGTTAAAACGACGACCGATAAAACGTTTCGCAGAACGGATTGTGTTTACTGCATTCGTAATTGCCTGGTTCTTTGCGAACTGACCCACAATGGTTTCACCCTTTGCGGTAAAGGCAACAATCGAAGGAGTGGTTCTTGCCCCTTCTGAGTTTTGAATGACAACAGGATCTCCACCTTCCATAACCGCCACACAAGAGTTAGTGGTTCCTAAATCGATACCTATAATTTTTTCCTTAGACATAGTCTTCTCCTTCTTACTAATATTAACTTTGTGGTTTTCCCACTTTCACACGTGCAGGACGAATGGATTGTTTGTTTTCACCTTCTTCATGGTAATAACCAGCTTGGTAAGTTTCCACAACCGTCTCTTCCGTAAACTCTGCACTTTCCTCAGAAGCAATTGCTTCCATAAGCATTGGATCAAACGCCATTCCTTTCGGATCCAAACGTTTGATTCCTTCTTTTTCCAATACGGAATAAAATTCCTTTTGAACCATCTTGATACCTTCTACGAAAGCCACCACTTCCGGAGTTTGGTTTGGAACATTTGATACTCGTTCCAAATTATCCAAAGCACCAGTGAGTCCTTCCGCGAATTTTTTAATAGATTCTTTTCTTGCATTTAACAAGTCGTTTGCGGTTCTACGTTTGTAGTTTTGAAACTCCGCACGTTCTCTTAACCAAGAATCTTTTAAAGTTTCGATTTCCTTTTTAGCGTTATCGAGTTCTTTTTCAGCACCCTCTACCGCTTGTTCAATGGCTTCATCCGTAATGGCCTGCCCTTCTTCGACTGACACATTTTGTTCATCAACGGATCCGTTTGTTTCTTCTGCCATTTTTCCTCCTACTTATCTACTTAACTTCGTAATCATTTCTGAAACTAACTTTGAAGTGAATTCAATCAAAGGTAATGCCTTGTTGTAATTCATCCTCTGAGGACCTATGATTCCCATGGAACCAATCCTCTTCTCTCCCATTCGGTAATTAGTAGTGATGATGGTAACACCACCTAACTTTTCATTACCGTCTTTTCCGATAATGGTATAAACACCATCCATCGGAACATAATCGCTAAAAAACTCTTTGAGGAACTGTTTTTCATCAAATAGATGCAGGATGTTTTCTAATTGTTCCTCTTCATCCTTAAAGTTTTCGTATAAGTTTTTTAATCCATCGATATACAGGTTATCAACGGACAAACTGTCCGATCCCATGGCTCTTGCAATTGATGGTGCAAATTGTGAAAATCCTTCTGGACCTTCCTTTTTCATCATCATCTGAGGGATCAGATTACTTTGAATTTCATGAACATCAAAACCTTTGACGTTATCATTCAAATATCTTGAAATTTGATACAGGGTCTCTTGTGAGATGTGATAATCGAAAAATATATTTCGATTGAGCACAGTACCTGACCGCATCACAAGGATCATAAGAACTTCTCCACCGTTTACGTGGATGAGTTCTATATGTTTGAGTGTATCCAGTGACCCTTCAGGGCCAAGAACCACACTCGCTGATTGCGAAAGGGAAGCCAAAACTTTAGATGTGGCAATGAGAACTTGGTCCAATCGAAATTGCATCCGAAGATACTCTTCCTGGATCCTTTGTTTCTCCCGCATGGTTAACTCAAAAAGAGTCACCAAACTATCCACATACAACCGGTAGCCACGTTCTGTGGGAACACGACCGCCAGATGTATGCCTTGCCACGATGAAACCCATCTCTTCCAGTTCCGCCAAACAAGAGCGGATGGTGGCTGGGGAAACACCGATATCGTATTTTTCAGAAAGGGTTTTGGATCCGACCGGTTTGTTGTCCGATACAAATTCCTCAACCAAGGCTTTCAAAATAGATCGATGTCTAGGGGATAGATCCATATCCTTCTGGCACTTCCTTTAGCACTCTGATGATTAGAGTGCCAATCTATGCTTAAAGTTTATGGATTTGGGATTTTTTCGTCAAGCAGGAAGAAGATTGGAGTCTGGAATTTTAGCAGAGTTTGTGAGAATCTGCTAAAATTATGTCACACAGGGTAGACTTGGATCCGATTTCGGCCATGATTCTTCGCTTGGTAGAGTGCGATATCTGCCAATTTCAAAATCTCTTCCGGTTTTTGGATGGGATGAACCTTAGTGTAGCCAATGCTTAGGGTTATGTTGAGGTAATAGTTATCAAAAATAAAAAACCTGTGGTTCTCCACGGATTCTCGTAGGCGATCGAGTACAATCGTTGCGCCGTCAGTGGTTGTGTCAGGAAGGATACAACCAAACTCTTCTCCGCCAATCCTTCCCACTGTATCCTCTTCTCTCAGGCAATCCACAAAGATATTGGCCATTTTTTTGAGAACCAAATCCCCGATGTCATGTCCATAGGTATCGTTGATGACTTTGAAATGATCGATATCAAGAACGGCAAGCACTGATTCCCTGTTGCGACGTTTGACTGTAGCCACTGTTTTTTGTAAACTTTCAGAGAAGGATCGGCGGTTCGGTAACATGGTGAGTTCATCCATATAGGCCAAACGTTTCAAACTACTAATGAGAACATTTTTTTGTTCTTCCAGACGTCTACGTTCCCGCACATCGCGAATGATGGCCGCATAAAACATTTGGTTTTCGTTATGAATGGTAAAGGCTCGAATTTCCACAGGAATGGTGCCTTTTGGTTTCGTGACCAGTTCCAGTTCTTTTAAAAACCCAGCGATGTAGTGGGAATCTTTCGAACTAATAAACGATTCTATAGAACTTTGTTCCCCTTTTTCATTAGGAGGAAAAAGAAAAGAAAACGTTTTTTGATTTAACTCGTCTTCGGAAAAACCAGTTAACGATTGTAATGCTAAATTACTAAAAAGTATTTTGTAATTCGTATCTAAAACTACGATTGCATCGATGGATTGAGAGACAATTTCTCTCGCAAACATATCTGAATAAATCTCATTCATAACCCCAAATTTCCCCATAACCTTTTTCGCTTCGGAATGAATCCCGCCACTTATGGATGTGACGAAAATTAATTTCCGGTTTATTGGTTCGGAATTCTTTTTTCGGCAAAACCTTCATTGGTTTTGAATTCAGACTCTGATACCAATAAGCAACAGAGATTAAATCTAAGGTCAAGGAATTTGCATGCCCATGTTCTAATAAGAATAGGAAATTTTTTTCAAAGCGAATAGGGGATTCCACCCAAAATCGATATAAATGAGTTCTGCCTAACCAACCCACAGAATCAGAAACTCGTGGATATCCGAAGTATGGATGCATAAAGATTTCTTTTGGTGACCAAGCTGTGTTAAAAACATCTTCGGTTCCAGTTCCCTTTAAATTGGCCTCCGTTTGATTTCCATCGATAAAAATCAAATCATCCCCTTCTCCATACCAAAGTGGTGTAGGGGAATCGAGATACAAATTGAGACCAACAAACTGGCCTTTGCCTTCCGTTTCGAGAACAGAAAAGTAATTTTCCTTTTTAAAAACTGTTTTTTCTGTTTCTCCGAGAAGACCCCACTCATTTTCTTTCCCATTCGTTGTGTTAGGTTGTGTCACCGAACGATTCCACTGCGCATGGAAACGTAAATTGGAATTTAAAGGTTCTTTCCATTCTTCATAATCAACATAAAAATAAAAATTGCTGATGTCTTCGTCCGATTCATTTTCAATTTCTATCTTGGCCCCAGATTCAAATGGCATAGGAAAGTAAGAGTTCATTGACTTTCCTTTTTTGGGAGCGGCCACAAGAGGTGATGAATTCATTATGTATTCTTCTCCCCAACCTTGACCAAAAAATTCGCCTAACGGAACCTCAACGGATGGATGGGTTTGGTTGTCCCAATACATCCGAATCACCGCATTTTTTCTGGCCATGGGATCTTTACTGGCAAGGGTCATCCAAATGTGTTTGATGACTCCCCTTGTTTTGATCTCTGCAATCGCGATTGTTTTTTTCTTTGGAATTTTGATGAAGTCATCGTTTCCGTTGGTTGGATCTGCACTTGACACTCTTTGGTTGCGATAGGTTTTATCTTTCCAAATAGAAGTCTCCCATCCATCAGCAAATAAAAGATTGGTGGAAAGGTAAAAAATTCCGATAAAAAGAATCATTACTTTTTTATTTGTGAAACCAAACAAGTTTGGAATCGAAACAATTGGAATTTGAAAATTACGAATGTGCATAAAACAAGATCTCAACTTAATTTATTATTTAATGTTTCAAAGTTTAATTCTATTTTGGTATTGAAGTTAGCAAATCTATGTTTTTGGATTCCACCGGTTCACCAAACCTAAAAAAATCCCTGCTTGGACCAGTGATTGCAAAAAAATTTCAAACACTACATATAGATGAATGGAGATGGTCACTTCCGGAATTAAAAATACCATTCCTTCCAAACTTCCTACAGCCGGGGAAATGGCCGCAAGTCCACCAAGCACAGTCCTCATCCAAACTAAAACAAACATCTGTTTGCCGAAGGTTTGCAATCGAAACCAATCCCAAATCACAATTAAAAAACTAACCATAAGGATGGCTTGGAAAATAAGTGTAGGAAACAACCAAGACATGGCCCTCGCCCAAGCAGCACCATCGTTTGCAGTGACAAGAAACAATGGAAAAACCGCAGTTTCTCCTTCATAATAATCTTTCATCACTAACTGGAAATAAGGGATAGAAACCAGTAGGTAGGCAGAAAGATGGCTGAAAATAAACTGAATTGTGATTTTAATCTTCGGATTCATGTTAAAGTTGTCCAATAAGGTAGGAACACATCTTAACATGATGAAATCAGAACTCAAGGCAAAACTGCAACGGACGTTTCCAAAAGCCAAAACAGTTTCTTCCGGTCGTTTATTCACACGCCAGTTGAGTAATCTTGTCGACGAGTCCATTCGTTCTCTTTTTAACGAAGTATCCGATGGTATCCCTTTAAAAGATCATCTTTGTTTGATTGCCGTTGGTGGGTATGGCCGGCGAGAACTCGCACCCTACTCTGACATCGACATTCTCTACCTTCACGATGGAAAATTATCTGACAAAGTCCTTGGGCAAATCATTTCCAAGATTAATACTTTTTTATATAACAATGAAAAGGAAGTAGGACATTCTTGCCGCACCATCAAAGAATCTTTTTTGTATTTGGATCAAATTGAAACTTTTCATGCGGTTCTTGATTCCAGGTTCCTTGTAGGTTCCGAAGTCCTTTTCCAAAAATACAAAACAGAGTTCCTCGGAAAAATTCCTGAAAAAACCATCAAAGTTTTTAATGAATGGAAACTTTCTTATCTTCGCGAACGAATCATCAATTCTTATAACCCCATTTTACTTTCTGAACCCAATATTAAAATAGATCCATTAGGACTTCGTGATATCCAACATATGTATTGGATCGAAAAAACAAATCCACTCGCAGATTCCGCTGATGGTGGCATTTTTGATTTTTATTTGATTGGAGATAGTTTAACTCTTTTATCTGCTTATGATTTTTTACTTTTAACCAGATCAGCACTTCACATCGTCAGTGGGCGAAAAAATGATAGATTGGATTTAGGACTCCAACCGGAAGTTGCTGAGTTTTTAGGATTTGGTCCAAAAAACGAAATCAAAACTCTCGAATCCTTTATGAGCCAATTTTACAAAGCACAAAAGGATGTGTATTTTTATATTGGAACTTATTTGGATGAAAAAACCAATTTTAACAAAAAAAGAATCCAAAAAGAACTTTCGAATCCAGATAGTTTGTATGATGATATCATCCAATTTTTTGATGAGTCCCAAGGAAACGCAGAAGAACCATCTCGTATTGATTTAAACCAAATTCGATTCGCATCACACTTCTTAGATGATGATTTCAAAAATCAAAAATCTGTTTTAGATACTTTTATGGGAATGTTACGCAAAAAAAATCGAATTGGGCACACACTCACTTTGATGCATGAATGTAACATTCTTGGAAAACTCATTCCAGAGTTTGGAGCTTGTACAAACTTTCCTCTTTTTAGTTATCACCACCAATACACTGTTGATGAACATACTCTTCTGATTTTGCGAGAATTGGATGTTCTCATTGCTGACTTATGGGAAGATAGACAAGTCCAAGATGTGTTTAATGTTTGTGAAAAAATTGAAATTTTAGCACTCGCCATTCTCATCCATGATGCGGGAAAAGTAAAGGAAGGAGATCACAGCCAATACGGAGCAGAACTTGCACTCATCATTGCGGAAAGGTTTCGGTTGTCAGAAGAAGATACTGAACTTTTACGATTCCTTGTTGCCGAACATATTGTTATGTCGGAATTATCTTCCAAACGAGACATTTACGATCCCAAACTAATCTCTTCCTTTGCAAAACAATTTTCTAACGAAAACACTCTGAGGCTTTTGTACATCCTTACCATCATTGATACAAAATCGGTAGGCCAAGGAATCCTGACTAACTGGAAAAAGGAAATTTTACACTTTCTATTTACTTCTACACTTGCCTATTTACAAAAAAAAGAAAATCTAACCGACACCCAAGAACGAATCGAAACCACTTTAGAAACTTACTTAATCGAAAAAGAAGGACTTACCGCAGAACAATCCGAACACATTGTAACCTTTGGGATGAAAATAAGACCGACTTCTTATTTGAACTACAACACTCCTAGACGTGTTTTCCAACATTTTGGATTACTTTATGAATGGAAAAATTCTGGATTACCTTTCCGAATGATTACAGAACGAGAACCGGCCTTTGTTACCTTGTCTATATTTGCCAATGCAGACAAACAAATGTTACTTTATTTATCTGGAACCATATCTTCTTTAGGACTTAGTTTGGTAGGATTACGACTTTTTCGAACCGAAGAAAACCAACTCATTTTACAAGCGCAAATCACTGACGAATTTGGAAGTGGAGAAATTGCAGAAAAACAAATATCCGATATTGAATCTACTTTAACGGATTGTATCGAAGGTAAAACCAATATCGAAGACCTTGCATCCACAACCAACATTTGGAAAACATTACCACAAATTCCCGATGGAATGGTAGAAGAACTAGTAAAATTTGCTAACGATCTATCAGAATCTTATTCCGTATTAGAAGTTCGAGTTCCCGATTCTATTGGACTTGTGTATCGAATTTTGAAAACATTACTCGACTTTGAGTTAGAAGTCATTTTTGTTAGGATCTCAACCAGTGCAGATTTTGCTTATGACTCATTTCATATTCAAACTAAAAACGGTAGAAAAATTGAAGACACGGGTTTACTCCTCGCAATCAAAGAAAGAATTTTATCCGTAGCACGTGTGAAAGAAAACCAAGGAATCATGGAGATTAACTTTTAATATGGCATGGTGGAAAGAAGCAGTCATCTATCAAATTTACCCACGTAGTTTCCAAGATTCCAATGGAGACGGAATTGGTGATTTAGAAGGAATCATAAACAGATTGGATTACCTTGCAGGTTCCAAAGACTCTCTTGGAATTGATGCCATTTGGTTATCGCCCGTGTATCCATCTCCTATGTTTGATTTTGGATACGATATATCTGACTATGAAGAAATTGATCCCGTATATGGAGACATCCAAACTTTTAAACGATTGTTGAAAGAAGCACACAAACGTGGAATTCGAATCATCATGGATCTTGTGGTCAACCATACTTCCCATCTTCACCCTTGGTTTGTCGAATCCAGATCTTCAGTCAACAGTCCTAAAAGAGATTGGTACATTTGGAAGGAACCAAAACAAGGTGGGCCACCTAACAATTGGCTTGGTGCATTTGGTGGTTCTGGTTGGGAATATGACAAACGAACCGGTGAGTATTATTTCCATTCCTTTCTCAAAGAACAACCAGATCTCAATTGGCGTAATCCCGATGTAGAAGATGCCATTTTCAAAATGATGAAGTATTGGTTGGATATGGGAGTGGATGGATTCCGACTCGATGTTGTTAACTTATATGTAAAAGATGAATTTTTACGTAACAATGTTTCTTATTTTATGAAGGGGCCAAGGCCTTATGACAAACAAGTGCATGCTTATGATCGGGATCGCCCAGAGATGCACGGAATCCTACGTAGGATGAGAAAACTACTCGATTCCTATTCCGAAAAACGAATGTTTGTTGGTGAAATCATGCAAGATTTTCCAGGAAATGTCCTCCTTCCTGCTACCTACTGTGGACGTAATGACGAGCTACACCTTGCATTTAATTTTATGTTCCTATTTTCGCCGTGGAAGGCCGAACGATTTTTCCAAATTGTAAAAGATTTTGAATCGGCCCTAGGGGAGGACAATTGGCCGAACTACACTCTTTCCAATCATGATTTCCCACGTCACATCACAAGGTACGAAAAAGGAGTCGATACAAAAGCACGAGCAGAACTTGCCGCCTGTATGATGTTAACTCTTCGTGGAACTCCATTTCTTTATTACGGTGAAGAAATTGGGATGAAACGTCAGAAAGTTGCTTATAAGAAAATCCAAGACCCTGTGGGAAAAAGGTATTGGCCTTTCCATCCTGGCCGTGACCCAGAACGAATTCCTATGCCTTGGAATGGATCAGAAACCACTGGATTTACAACAGGCAAACCATGGCTTCCACTCTATGAGGATGCAAACACTGTCAATGTAGAATCACAAAAAGAAGATCCGGATTCACTTTTTTTTACATATAAAAAACTGATCCAACTTCGGAAGGATAGAAAGTCTTTAAGAAAGGGAAAATTAAAAATACACTTAAGTTCCGACAAACAAGTATTATATTACAGAAGAAGAGAAGGAAAAGAAGAGACATATATATTTTTAAACTTCTCTTCAAAACCAGTAAATGTTTCTTACCCAAGAAAATGGGATTTGAATCAAATTTTATTCAGCACAAAGAATAGAACCTCTTCTTTTGAATTAGAAAAGGAGTTGGACACTGGTGGATTACTTTTGTTCCCGAATGAGGCAGTTATTTTTGCAAAATAGAAAATTATTATGAAACAATCCATGAAATCGTTTCGTATCATTAAATTAGAATTGAATTTAGAATTGTTTTAAACTGTTGACAATTCTCCTTTCAAGAATTCGCTGGCAGTAGATGGTTCGAGTTATTTCAAATACACTCCTAAGTAGAATAGCCATTATACTATTCTCACTAGTATTCATCAGTACAACCACTGAAGGGTATCAGTCGAACCTCACTCACTACACAAAAACTCAATCTTACAATACTTCAAATTTGTACGATTTCAACCGATTCATTAGCAATTTTTCTGAACCTACAGAAGAAGAAGCTAAGTTAGATTCGCTACATCAAAATCACATTCATTCTTCTTTATCTTCGTATATTCCCCAAACGATTGTCATTTCCTCTGAATTTTTAAGTTTCCACCTTCTGGAACCCGTTTCTTACGAAATCTTAAAAAAACAGAAGAACCGCGCCCCACCCAAAATTTCCATCTAACATCTTTTATCTTTAAAGGCGCATACCAATGCTGCCGGTTGAATTAAGATCTTAATCATTTGTTCCGACTTCGGATTGGACAAAGTGAGGATACCATGGAATTTTCTTTGAAACAAACAAACTCGTATTTTCGTAAACTTTTTATACTGATCGTTAGCATCACTTTAATCAATATTATTTTGGTTAACTGCCATTCCCGAGACCACGAAGAAAAAAACTCTCTTATGGCGGCATACCCTTGGAAACAAGATGTAACCATTGAAAAAAGTTATGTGGCCCAAGTAAAAGCAATCCAACGAATTGAAGTCAGAGCGTTTGAAAAAGGTTACTTAACCAACATCTATATGGATGAAGGGAAAGTGGTTAAAAAAGGACAAAAACTTTTTCAAGTGATGCCCATGCTTGTCAATGCTCAATATGAAAAAGCAAAAGCAGAGTATGAATCTACTTCCATCGAATACGAAAACACAGAAAAACTTTTTAAAGAAAATGTAGTATCTCAAACAGAATTATCACTCATTAAAGCTAGGCTGAAAAAAAACAAAGCCGCCATGGATCTGGCTCAAATTCACCTTAACTTAGCTACAGTGACTGCACCGTTTACAGGAATTACCGACAGGTTCCAAGTTCGATTGGGAAGTTTAGTAGAAGAAGGAACTCTCCTTACAACCATTTCTGATATTTCCAAACTTTGGGTTTATTTCAATGTATCAGAAAAGGATTATCTGAATTTCACGAGTGAGAAGAAAGCAGGTGATAAACCATTAAAGGTTAAATTTTTAATGGCGAATAACCAATTTTTTCAACAGGAAGGAATCGCCGATACCATTGAAGGTGAATTCGATAGTGAAACAGGTACCATTCCCTTTCGTGCCACATTCCCCAATCCCGATAGACTACTCCGCCACGGAGAAACTGGTAACGTTGTAGTTCATGAAAAACTAAAAGATGCTTTGATCATTCCACAAAAGGCAACCTTCGAAGTTCTAGATAAACACTATGTTTATATAATTAATCTTAAAGGTAAAATCAAAGCCACTGAGATCAAAATAGCAAATGAAATTCCCCATCTATTCGTTGTAGAATCTGGAATTTCCGAAAATGATATCATACTTTTAGAAGGTCTTGGTAAAGTTCACGATGACGATGTAATTAAATACAAAGTGGAGTCTCGTGAGAATATCTTAAAAAGTTTTGACTTAGCTGCGCATTAGGAGACCAATTTATGTTTACTAAATTCCTCCAAAGGCCCGTCCTTGCCATCGTCTTATCCGTGTTAATTGTTTTTGTTGGATTGATTTCCATCAAAAACATTCCTGTATCACAATTTCCTGAAATTGCACCACCAAGGGTAACCATCACCTTATCCTTTCCAGGTGCAAGTGCACAAGTATTAGTGCAATCAACCATCACAACTCTCGAACAAGCGATCAATGGGGTTGCAGGGATGAGGTATATGATTTCATCATCTACCAGTTCTGGTGATGCCATCATCCAAGTTTTATTTGAACCAGGAACCAATCCAAATGATGCCCTTGTACAAGTAAAAACTCGGGTGGATCAGATGATGTACCGAGTTCCTGAGTTAGTACGACTAGAAGGTATTTTTGTACAACCTGTACAACCGAGTATGTTGTTGTATGTGAATTTATACAGCAAAGACCCGAATGCCAGTGAAAAGTTTCTTTATAATTATGCGACAGTATTCCTACTTCCGGAACTAAAACGTATTCATGGAATTGGACAAGCAAAGATCCTTGGAACAAGACAATATGCTATGCGTGTATGGTTAAATCCAGATCGAATGCGAGCATACAATGTAACCACTGACGAAGTGATGAAATCCATCAAAAACCAAAGTATCATTGCAAGACCTGGTCGGCTTGGTCAAAGTTCTGGAAAACAAGCACAATCTTTAGAATATACTTTAACTTATGAAGGTTGGTATAATGAACCTGGGCAGTATGAAAACATCATCATACGAGCTAAAAATGGCGGCGAGGTTTTATACTTAAAAGATATAGCAAAAGTAGAACTTGATAGCGAGTTTTATAATATTTATTCCGATGTGGATGGTCATCCCGCTGCAGCCATCATGTTCAAACAAACGGAAGGGAGTAATGCAAAAGAAGTTATTGAAGACATCAAAGCCAAGTTAGAGGAACTGAAAAAAACATTTCCTCCACAAATGGATTACAAACTCAGTTATGATGTTTCAAACTTTATCGATGCCGCGATTGAAAAAGTAATTCATACTCTTGTGGAAGCCTTTGTTTTAGTGGCTATTGTAGTCTTTATCTTCCTCGGAGACTGGCGTTCCACTCTCATTCCCATCATAGCAGTTCCCGTATCTTTGATTGGTGCCTTTTCTTTTATGATGGCCTTAGGATTAACCATTAACTTAATCACACTCTTTGCTATGGTTCTTGCCATCGGAATTGTTGTGGATGATGCCATCGTGGTTGTGGAAGCAGTGCATGCAAAAATGGCCGAAGAACATTTAAGTGTTTATGCATCGGTAAAAACGGTTTTAGGTGAAATTAGTGGTGCCGTAATTGCCATCACGCTCCTTATGACTGCTGTTTTTGTTCCGGTTACTTTTTTGCCGGGACCTGTGGGAGTATTTTATAGGCAGTTTGCGATCACGATGGCAACGTCCATTGTGTTATCAGGATTCGTAGCATTAACACTCACACCAGTGCTTACAGCTATGATTCTGAAATCCCATACTCATGATAAAAAAACTCACAATCCTATTGATATCTTCTTAAACAAATTCAATTTCTATTTTGATATCGTTACGGAAAAGTATGTGAATTTAATGCACCGTTTTTCTGGATCGAAGGTGTTTATCGTTTCTATCCTTCTCAGTTTTACTGTTGGATTTTTGTTATTAACACAAATTGTTCCCGCAGGTTTTGTTCCCGGAGAAGACCAAGGTATGATTTACGTTGTCATACAAACTCCTCCTGGATCTACGATTGAAAAAACAAATGATGTTGCTCGCAAACTTCAAGAGGTCGCATTAAAAATTGAAGGTGTGGACTCAGTTGCGTCACTTGCTGGTTATGAGATTTTAACAGAGGGAGAAGGTTCCAACGCAGGAACTTGTCTGATCAGTTTAAAAGATTGGTCTGAAAGAAAAAATTCCGTTCACGATGTAATGGAAGAACTCGAACACAATACAAAAAACTTTGGTGCCATCATTGAATTTTTTGAACCTCCCGCAGTACCTGGATTTGGGGCGGCCGGTGGTGTGATGTTTCGATTGTTAGACAAAACAAATAGCGGGGATTATACGGCCTTTGACAAAGTTCACGAGGAGTTTATGGGTGAACTTCGCAAAAGAGAAGAATTAACAGGACTATTCTCTTTTTATTCAGCCAAGTTTCCACAACTCGAAGTGAAGTTGGATCGAAAACTGGCAATGCAAAAAGGTGTCAACATTGGAGAAGCAATGGACAATTTGGATATCCTTGTTGGTAGTACTTATGAGCAAGGATTCATTCGTTTTAACCAGTTCTTTAAAGTTTATGTCCAGTCCCTTCCTGAATTTCGAAGATTGCCATCGGACATCTTGAGTTTATTCACTCCGAACGACAAAGGTGAAATGGTTCCTTACTCTGCATTTTTGTCCCTTGAACAAAAACAAGGAGCCAATGAAATTACGAGGTACAATGCTTATACATCATCGGTAATCAACGTTTTGCCAAACAAAGGTTATACGACTGGTGACGCCATCAAAGGTATCAGAGAAGCATCTAAAAATCTTCCGGCTGGATTTGAAGTGGGTTGGGAAGGTCTTTCTTATGATGAAGCCGCGCGCGGAAACGAAGCCATCTTTATCTTTTTAGCGGTGATTGTCTTCGTTTACTTAGTTCTTTCTGCTCAATATGAAAGTTTTATCATTCCATTTTCGGTGATCTTTTCTCTCCCACCAGGAATTTTTGGAACCTTCTTTCTTTTGAAATTGTTAGGTCTTGCTAACGACATTTACGCACAAATCGGGATGATCATGTTGATTGGTTTACTTGGAAAAAATGCGGTGTTAATTGTAGAATTTGCGCGGCAAAGACAGGAAGCAGGTTTAAGCGTATTTGATGCTGCTCTCGAAGGAGCCAAAGCAAGATTTAGGCCCATCCTTATGACATCGTTTGCCTTTGTTGCGGGTTTGTTACCTCTCGTTTTTGCAACAGGTCCAGGAGCCATCGCCAACCATACCATCGGTGCTTGTGCGTTAGGTGGAATGGTATTTGGAACCATCTTTGGTGTGATCATCGTTCCGGGATTATACATTATTTTTGCAAACATTGCAAAGGGTAAAACTTTAATCTACAAAGAAGACAATATGCCACTCTCAGAATCACCAGAGAGTTACTTAACTTCAGAACTCGAAAGAAAACAATCAAAAAGGGGAAAGAAATAAGATGAAACGAATTATCATTGCCTCTGTATTTTTATTCACATTTTCTTGTATTCCCGCTCTTTTAGAAAGAGACAAAGAAGATTTAAAACTTCCAGATGAATTTTTAAATTGGGAAAACTCAGAAAAATCGGAGAAGTTGGCTAATCAAATTTGGAAGGAATTTTTCAAAGAATCACAGTTAGTCGAACTCATTGACGTTGCAATTGAAAATAACCAGGAACTTGCCATCTTAGAACAAGAAATTAACATTTCTAATAACGAAGTGTTTGCAAGACAAGGGGAATACCTTCCTAAGTTATCTCTCCAAGCTGACGGTGGAAGCGAACAAAAAGAACGCTTCAGTACACCCAATGCCAATTCCCCAACTCTATTTGCCCACGGTGGCCTTGTGATGAGTTGGGAAATCGATATCTGGAAAAAATTAAGAAACGCTACTAAGTCAGCTTACCTTCGTTATCTGGCAGGAATTGAAGGAAAACGATATGTTGTCACAAACTTAGTCGCAGAAATTACTGATACTTATTTTGAACTGATTGCCCTAGACAACCAACTCCAATTGGTCGAGAACTACATTGAAGTTCTAACCAAAGTCAAAGAAATCGTAGTCCTACAACGAGAAGCGGGTCGAACTACTTCTCTAGCAGTCAAACGGTTTGAAGCAGAAGTTTCTAAAAACTTAGCACGAAAGTATGATATCGTTCAACGAATCGCCATCACAGAAAACCGATTGAATTTTTTACTCGGAAGGTTTCCAGAAAAAATCACAAGGAAATCGGGTGATTTTTTAGAGATTACACTTCCTGAAATTCAAAAGTCAGTGCCAGTGGATCTTCTGGAAAATAGACCAGATATCAAACAAGCTACTTTAATTTTAGAATCTAGAAAGTTAGATGTCGAAGTTGCCCGGGCCAAATTTTATCCATCACTGATGATTGATGGAAATATTGGATATGAAGCCTTTAATTCTAAACATTTCAAAGGAACACCCGTTTCGTTAGCATATGGAATAGGTGGTGGAATCATTGCTCCACTCATCAACAGAAAGGCCATTGAAGCAAACTATGCAACGGCAAACAATATGCAGATCCAAGCTTTATACAATTATGAAGTGTCACTCCTCAAAGCATTTACAGAAGTCACCAACCAAATCGTAAAAATTAACAACCTAAACCAAAAGTTCGAGGCAAAAACAAAACAAGTCCAAAACCTAAAAGAGTCTGTAGAAATTTCAAACATTCTCTTTAAGGCTGGCCGCATTGACTACATTGATGTTTTATTCACACAACGTGACTTCCTAGAAGCTCAGATCGAAGTTTATGAATTAAAATATAGTCTATTAGAATCTAACGTCGGTTTGTATAAAGCACTTGGTGGCGGTTGGCGAGGACAAAAAGAACCAGAAGGCGAAAGAAAAACGAGTAACTTCTAAGTTACCCGTTTTTCTTATATCATTTTAAGGAGAAATCAATACTTCAAGAATAATCTGCTAATTCTAGTAGACAAACAATGATTAATATCAAATTTTCGAAAAGTAGTGGTTTTAAAAAATCGAAAGTTAATCTTATTATTTCTATTTTTACTAAACCAACTTCCTTTTTTGCAGTGCAACCTATTTAAATCCCACTCAAATTCACCAGTAGCTAAGAATGGGTATCTTGATTTGTCGATTCAAAATGATCCAATTATTAAAAATGAATTCGCGAATTTAAAAGGTGAATGGAAATTTTTTTGGAACGAATCTAAAAATCCAAACCAACTGCAAAATTTAGAATCCGAATCAGAAATCATTGTAGTTCCCAGTTCTTGGAACCAAAAAATGATTCATGGGAAAAAATTAGGCAGCACCGGATATGCAACTTATTACCTCCAAGTTAAAATACCAGAAGATTGGAAAAATAAAGTTTTATTACTGAGAGCAGATTACCATGCGGGTGCTTATGAATTATTTGTTAACGGATTACTATCACAATCAGTGGGGATGTTCGGAACCAAGAAGGAAACTTCAAAAAATGTTCATGCACCTTCGATAGGATATATTTATTCGAATTCGGATATTCTAAACATTGTTATCCACGAATCTAATTTTGAACATAGGGTTGGAGGAATTGGCAGAGAAATATACCTTGGTCTTCCAAAAGCAATCAATTCAATTTCAAACGAACGAAGAATTTCGGATCTATTTTCAATTAGTGTTCTATTTATTATAAGTTTATATTATTTTTTCTATTTTTTAATTAGAAATTCAGATAAGTCTAGTTTGATCTTCTCAATTTTATGTTTGTTCTTACTAATAAGAGCATTAGTGCAAAATGAACAAATTTTACGCGAATATTTTCCGAATGGGAATTATAAACTTTTTTTGCTAATTGAGTATAGTGCGATGTATTTTGCACCAAGTTTAGCAATTCATTTTTTCTCTTTACCAATCGAATTTAGATTTAAAAATAAAATCATAATTTCTTGTTATACCATTTCTATAGGCTACTTTGTTTACGCATTAATAGTTGATACTTTATCAATTTCAAATACAGTATTACATTTTCAATATATTGTATTAATTTTGAGCCTATCTGCTATCGGACTCAACGTTCTTGCAATAACTAAAAAGATAAAACATTCTTGGTTATCATTAGGCAGTATGTTCGTGGCGCTAGTCACTATCATTATTGATATGTTAATTATTCAGGAGAAAATACAAATACCATTTACCGCTTCTTATGGTTTAATTTTTATGATTTTTACTCAAGGAATCATATTAGCAGTCAGACACTCCGAAGCGTTCAGCACAAATGAACAACTTACAAATGAATTAACTTTGTTCAATGAAAACCTAGAAAATAAGGTGAATGAAAGAACAATTGAATTAAATTCAGCAATCGAACGAATGGAAAAGTCCGTTAAAGCTAGAAATGATTTTTTAGCAAACATGAGCCATGAAATTCGGACTCCAATGAACATAATCTCAGGTATGGCGGAGCTACTTGATGAATCAGAATTAAAACCTGAACAAAAAGAATATGTATCCATTTTCAATATAGCCAATAAAACATTATTAAACGTTCTTAATGACGTCTTAGACTTATCAAAATTGGAACAAGGATTTCTTTCGATTGATACGCATGAATTTAGAATTGATCATTTATTAAATGATTTAAATAAAATTTTTCAATTCAAAACTAAAGGAACGCTGTTAACATTTAATATACAAATTGAAAAAGATGTTCCTTTGCTTGTTAAAGGTGATTCAAATAGAATTTCTCAAATTTTGTTTAATTTGCTGAGTAATGCATTTAAGTTTACGAATGATGGACAAGTTAGTTTATCACTTAGCTTAGAAAATAATCAGTATTTTGTTTTTACAGTCAAAGATACTGGTATTGGTATGACTGAGGAAAAAATTAATAACTTATTTATAAGATTTTACCAAGCTCATGAATCGAATCAAATTTTTCAAAGAGGCACAGGATTAGGTTTAGCAATTTCTAAAAAACTAGTTGAACTTATGAATGGAAATATCGCTGTCAAAAGTACCTTAGGTATAGGATCAGAATTTGTATTTAAAATCCCATTAATCATTTCTACCTCTGCTATTTTAGAAAATTCTCAACTCAAACAAACAAAAGAACAATTTCATAATTTAAAAGTTCTAATCGTAGATGATGTTCAAGAAAATTTGCTTATCGTAAAAAAATTCTTAGAAAAAGTAGCGTTTCGTATTTCGCTATCCTCCGGTGGTTATGAAGCCGTCACTTTATTTGATGAAAATTTGTTTGATATTGTATTAATGGATATTCAAATGCCGACTTTAAATGGATTCGAATTACTAAAAATTTTTCGTAAAATAGACGCTGATCGATTTAAATTTACTCCCATAATAGCATTTACGGCAAATGTAACTTTGGAGGAACAACGTGAAATAGAAGAGGCAGGATTTAATGGTTTTCTATCCAAACCTGTTTCAAAAAAAGATATATTCGATAAATTTATCGAAGTATTAAGATAATATATTGTTGCGAGTACGTTTGTAGAATCAGCTTATAATTAGTTATTATCTTTTATGATATAACAATGCTTTCTTTAGACATGCAATCAATTTTGCTTTAGAAAGTTTTTTACTGACAGAAAAATATACTGCTCTTCTCCCATCACAGTTTAATTCTGGAAACTCCATTGCGATTTCTTGGGCAATCGTAGTTTTACAATTAAAATAAAGTGCAAATTCGAATTCATTGACTTTTGCCATCCGAATGGTAGAACCCGATTTTGTTTTGGGAGTTAAAAAACTAGGTTCCCCCCACTTTAAACATTCTTCAATTTCACCGATTTTTTCATCTGATTTCGACAATTCATAGATCCAGGTTCGGATTTCCATAAACAAATCAAACATTACAGGTGTTAAATTAAAATAATAAGAGGAAATTTCTTCCGAGGGAAATTTGATTTTCGATTTTAATTTGGACTTTGCAGCTGGCTTTGGATTGGTTTTTTGTTTGGAAGAAGTAGGTTTCATTTTTCGCTATATGATTTTCAAAACTTACACCTTTTGTTTTTATTCATTCGCACTCTAAAATTCGAGGGAAGATAAATGTTACTTGAAATTTCTAATATTGAAATACAGGGCCGATCTTATCATCCATACCTTTGAAACGAACTTTATCGCCAATTTTTACAGCGTTAAAATCACTAACACCTTCAATCACAGTTGTCAGTTTTACATTTTCTTCCGTTTGTACAATTGCCAAAACGTAAGGGGCACGGTTTGCCATATGTCCAAACCCAACGTACACAACAGTAAAGGAATGGATGGTTCCGTTCTCTTTTAAGTTCACTTTTTCAGTGGATTCACTCCCACAGGAGGGGCAACCCTGTAAAACTTCGGCCACTTTAAAGTTACATTGGTTACAAACAGTGCCAGCGAAGGTTTGGGTTACATTCATAATACATTTCTCATTTAATCTAGAATAATTTGCAATACGTTTAAATTATTGTTAGGTGAAATTCAGAAAAATAATCCAGAACTTTCCTAATCAAAATCCAAACTATTTGAGTTTTACAACCACTTTGCCCTTACTACGGCCTGTTTCTACATAAGATATGGCCTCGTTTGTTTGTTCAAACGGAAACACCTTATCAATGACTGGTCGAATTTTTCCAGCTTCAATGAATGTCGTAATTTCACTTAACTGATTTCCATCTGCCCTCATAAACAAAAATTCAAAATTAACATTTAACTTTTTTGCTTTTCGTTTTACCGACATACTTA
The DNA here is from genome assembly GCF_004770765.1 of Leptospira noumeaensis. Lineage (NCBI taxonomy): Bacteria > Pseudomonadati > Spirochaetota > Leptospiria > Leptospirales > Leptospiraceae > Leptospira > Leptospira noumeaensis. The sequence continues at coordinate 601,577 of NZ_RQFK01000026.1, forward strand.
ACAAACTCATCAAAAATTGGAAAGGCCAACCTAAGCCGATTTTTTTTGCAAATTCACTGGTTGGTGGCCCCGTAAGAGATACTAAAGTTCCGCCTTGTTTCAAAATTTGCAAAGATTGATGAAGGATTTTAGACTCTCGGTTGCTATGTAACACAAAATCATAATCTTTTAATATAGTGGAAAAATCTTCTTTTTTGTAATCAATCACTAAATCAGCTCCAAGACTTTTCACCAATTCCGTATTTGCCGAACTTGTTGTAGTTGCTACATAGGCACCCAAAAGTTTTGCCAGTTGGATCGCAAATGTCCCAACACCGCCGGAACCTGCTTGGATAAATACCTTTTGCCCTTTTTTAAGATTTGCTATCTCTACAAGTGCTTGTACAGAAGTTAGTCCAACAAGTGGAATGGATGCTGCTTCTTCCATACTAACATTTTTAGGTTTCAAGGCTAAATCATTTTCCGAAATAGCGATAAACTCTGCAAAGGTTCCGATGTGAAAATCAGAAGGCCTCGCATAAACTTCATCACCAACTTTAAATTTGGAAACATTGGCACCCACTTTTGTTATGACACCTGCCAAATCGTGTCCGTTTGTAAATGGTGTCTTATAAGGGAGGAAAATTTTAAAATCACCATTTTTTACCAACGAATCCAGTAGGTTGATGGCCGTTGCATGAATTTGCACCAAAACTTCGTTATCTTTGATAATTGGTTCTGGTACTTCTGAAAGTACCAGTTTTTCTTTTTTACCGTAACGTGTTACTTGAAAAGCCTTCATCGTTTTATCCCTTAAATCGATTGATGTTTTTAATCATTGAATTTTCAAATAATTTATATGCGAAATGTTGTATTGTCAATATAACAGAAGCACCTTTCCCTACTGGATGATTAAATTTTGGATTTTTAGTTTCAACCAATTTGATTAAAGTATCAATTACTGGAGTTGGTTCAGGTGCATTTCCAAACAAATCTTTTGCAAATCTTTCGATTTTACCTCGGTATTGGTTGTAGTCATCAATTTTGATTTCAGCTTTCATAGCATTAGTAATGATATTGGTTTTAAAACCCATTGGTTCCACCATTGCCACTTTAACATTAAACTCATTTAATTCAAAACGTAATGATTTAAAAAAACCTTCTAACGCATGTTTGGAAGCACCATAATAAGAAGCACTTGGAAAATTCAATAGACCCATAATGGATCCAACGGTAATTATTTTGCCGGATTTTTGTTTTCTAAAGTCAGGTAATAATTCTTTAGTCAGTTTGATAGTTCCCCAAAAGTTTGTTTCAAATTGTCTTTTACCTTCTTCAATGGAAGTTTCTTCTGCAAGTCCCGACAAATAAAAGCCGGCATTATTGATCAAAACATCTAAATGGGAAATATGCTTGAACAATTCATTACGAAAAACCTTGATAGAACTATCATCGGCAATATCCAAAGGCAACATTTGAAAAGGCACTTTTACTTTGTTTGGGTTACGACTTGTGCCTATGACATTGTAACCTTTTTCGTGAAGTTTCGTTGCGACAATCAAACCAAAACCTGAGGAAGCACCGGTAATTAAAATTGTTTGTTTCATGATAGATTGGACTCTGTTTTTTAATTTTTACTTGCAATTTGCAAGTAAAAATATCACTTTTATTTTGCAAGTGATTATTTTGTAATATTTTTTAAATTTTTATTGGAGGAAAATGAATGGAAAAAGCCAAAAAAAGGTCAGAATGCCCTCTCAGCTGCTCGTTAGACATATTTGGTGACAAATGGTCTTTACTCATCATTAGAGATATGATGTTCTTTAATAAATCAACCTATGGAGATTTTTTGAAATCAGAGGAAGGGATCGCTACAAACATCTTGGCTGCGAGACTCCAAAGTTTAGAAGAAAACGAACTCATTGAAAAAACAGACCATCCAACTAGCAAAGCAAAAGTCCTTTATCAACTGACAAACAAAGCAATCGAACTTTTACCAATCCTTCTAGAAATACAATTGTGGGCAGAAAAGTATTTTGAAATTCCCGCAGAAATCAAATCTCAACTCAAAGAAGTAAAAAAGGGAAAAGAGGAATTTATAAAGGTAATGACACGGAAATTAAAAAAACAATCTGCAAACCAAGCAGGATAGGGAGCAAAAAAACAAAAACACGTTTAAACCCCGGTTTTACGAGATCCAAACGTGTTTATTAAATTCTTAAAGTTTTATCTTACTTCAATCTTTCGATGATCGTAGCGATACCCATACCACCACCGATACAAAGAGTGATGAGTCCGTAACGAAGGTCTCTTCTTTCCAACTCGTCAAGAACGGTTCCTGTAAGAATCGCACCTGTTGCTCCGAGTGGATGTCCGAGAGCAATCGCTCCTCCGTTCACATTGATTTTGGATTCATCAATTCCGAGTGTTTTCTTTACGTATAACACTACAGATGCGAATGCTTCGTTGATTTCCCAAAGGTCAATGTCTTTTACACTAAGGCCAGCTTGTTTCAATGCTTTTTGTGAAGCAGAAACAGGACCAGTTAACATAATTGTTGGATCTTCACCAGTTGCTACCGTTGCAAGAATTTTTGCGCGTGGTTTCAAACCGTATTTTTTGAGTCCATCATCATTAGTCACTAGAATCGCAGCAGCACCATCAACAATACCGGAAGAGTTTCCTAGTGTATGGATGTGATTGATTTTTGTTACTTCTGGGTAAGAACGTAATGCAATCGCATCCAATTCTTTTTCACCGATAGTTTTGAATACAGGACCAAGACTAGAAAGGAAAGCATAGTCTGATTCCAAACGTGGGTTCTCTTCTTCGGTTACAACGGTTCCATCATCCAAAGTAATTGGGATCACGGATTTTTTAAAGTATCCGTTTTGAATGGCAGCATGTGCTTTTTGTTGTGAAGATTCTGCAAAACGATCTGCTTCTTCGCGAGAAATATCATACTTAGTTGCGATTAAATCAGCAGAAATCCCTTGTGGAACTAGGTTGTAATGTGCAGCAATTTTATCGTTACCAACGTTAAAATCACGACCAATCATATCATCACCCATTTTCACACGGCTCATGGATTCAACTCCACCACCAACTCCAAGTTCCATTGCTCCGGAAGCAACATGGTTTGCTACGTTGTTCAGTGCTTGTAATCCAGATCCGCAAAAACGATTCACAGTATAACCTGGAACGTCTTTTGGCCAATGAGCCGCCATAACCGCATAACGCGCGATACATGCAGCTTGGTCAGCAACTTGGGATACACAACCCATTACAACTTCCTCAACCGTTTTGGGATCAATTCCGGTACGTGATTGGATGGCTTTTAAAGTGGCAGCAGCTAATTCTTGTGGGTGGACGGATGCAAGTGTCCCACGTTTTTTGCCCTTTCCTCTCGGAGTTCGGACAGCATCAATAATATAGGAATTCCCCATGGGTTTACCTCTCTCTGGGTGTTCTAGGAAAAACGTACAGAGTTCGCCTCACAAGAAAAGTAAAAAAATCATCATTTCGTCATAGTTTTCATGAATTTGTGACGGTAGTAGATCATTTTTGCTCGGAATTGGCACCCAAACCCCGAAATCATCGAATCAAGCCTGTCAGCCTTACTTTCATTGCGTTCTTCAGCAATCCGGATGTATCGGTTGTTGGGTTCGATGGCCTCGGAAAATTCCCTTTTGTTCCAGTCCACATAACGCCAGGCACTGAAACTATGGTTCACTCCCACCTTTTCATCGATGGTTCCGAGGAGTTGGAATTTGGATTCACAGGGAGTCCGAAAGAAAATGTAACGATTGAAGAAATACAAAATGGTGCGGTGGGGATTGGCATCGAGAACCGATCGGAAATGATCCCGCATTTCTTCTACAGTATAAAACAAATCAGGTCCAGAATTGGTACTACGAAAGATCACCGGTGAAAATTCATTCGGTGTGTAGATCCTTGTGAGGACTCGAATGTATTCAGGGTCGTCCAATCGGTAAGGTATTTCGTTGAAAGCAAAAGGAAAAGGATCTCTTTCCGTCATATGGATTTCTATATAACGAGTGTGATCGTATTCCGGGTCATTGATGTCGGTTGCCACAATTTTTTTGATGTACCTTGAAAGAAACTGGTCTTCGTACAAATCTCTAACCGTAACAGCACCTTCTTCATACAAAATGGCACTTCCAAAATCAATAAAACTCGCACCATCTAACAGTCGCCCAATGGAACCATATTGATGATGTAAAATTCGATTCCGAAAGATCGATCTCAAAATCAAATTATGATCATACAATCGTTTGCGACCCGATCGTTGTTCCACCACCGTATTTTTTGTTTTTTTTACTTTATAATAATGGATATGATTGGCGAGACCAAATCGTAATTTCTCGAAAGCATGATTCTCTAATACGCGTCTTTCATCTTCTTCGTTTTCGATGATGGTTGTTTCTGCAGAAAGTGCAAAATGAAATCCAAACAAAAGTATCCAAACAAAAATACTAAAAAGAATTTTCAAACTTTTGATGACTATCAATTGGTTTACAAATTCTATATAAGAAAAACTGTATTTGGATTTTTGAATCAAAGAAAGTGAATTCACGGAAGTTATAATAAAGTTGGTATTACTAAAAAAACCCGGTATTGATTCTTTAAAAAACAAAAACCGGGTGATCTGATCAAAAAGAAAAAATAAACTTAATTCCTTTGGCCGAGAATTGATCCGCCAGTTTTTTCCATCATTCTTTCTTTGGTTAAAAATAAATCTTCACGGTTGTCGGCAGCCATTTCCCCAGTTCCATCTAGGTAAATCGCACCCTTAGGACAAGCCTCCTCGCAAAGACCACAGAAAATACATCGGAGTAAGTTGATTTCAAACTTCTTAGCAAACTTATCTTCTGGGTGAAGGTGTTGACGATCCGAAGGAACTTCTGCCGCTTCGATATGAATCGCGTTGGCCGGACAAATCCACATACAACAAAAACAAGCCGTACATCTTTCCCGACCTTTTTCATCTCGTTTCATGGAGTGCATTCCACGAAACCGAGTCGAATACTGACGTTTTTTATCAGGATATTCGATGGTCACTTGTTTGTTGAACAAAGCTACCTTAATGAAATGTTTCAGCGTGATCCAAAGGCCTTTGCCTATGGACCAAAAATAGAACTTCTCATACCAAGAAAACTGGTGTTTTTTGGCGACGTTGACTACATTAACGGTTCCCAACGGATGCCTCCACTTTTTCAGTTAACTTTTGGAAAATCAAATTCACAACACCAGCAGACGATTCTAATCCCTTGATTGGATTCATTGACTGTTCAAAGTTTTGTTTGAGCCCGGTTTTATTGGTAAAACTACCTGCCGATTCTGCAAAAATTTGAATTGGTGCCGCCAAACTTGCGTTTTTCGCTGCATCTGTCAAATTGGTATCAAAAACAATCACTTTAGATGGATCAATTCCTTCAGGAATGGATTCCTTCAAAACAATCACCAAATCAATGACACCGGACTTAACAGCACTGATGATTCCAGAAATTCCTGAAGTTGTAGTGATACCTAAGTCGACAGCTCCTTTTGTATTCGGGTGGTTGTCTTTTGTGAGTAAAAAATCCACTTGTTCGGTATCTTTGTTTTGAGCCTCGATCACACGTGATTCCCATTGGATGGACTTACCACCTAACTCACGTGATATCAATTCAAAACCTTTTTTCAAAGATTCTAACGTTTCATTGGATTCATGGGCTCCGCCCAAAACGACAATGGACTTAGCTGCTTTCATTCGATCCGCGATTTTAGAAAGAACTTCTTTTGATGTAGAAGGATTACCAGCTTCCAAATAACTATGGAGGCGATTTTCATTCATCCAATCCAAATCAAATCTGCCTTTGTCACAAAGGAAAAACATACCTTGGTCATAGTTCTCACGAACCATATAACGATACATTTTATTGTCTCGCACATTCGTTGTTACATTACAACCAGTGGAACATCCATGACATACCGATTTATGTGATTTGTACCACCAAACTCGAGACTTAAACAATGTTTTATTATTAAGGAGTGCTCCAACAGGACAAATATCCGCCAAAGCGCCTTGGTAGTTATGATCGATTGGTTCTGACTTGGCAAGACCAATGATGGAATGGTTTCCTCGTTCAAAAAGACCAAGATTGGACTCACCCACCTTTTCCTCTTCAAAACGAACACAACGATAACAAACAATACAACGATTATGATTGATGATGAGATTGGTTCCAATCTCTTCTTGTGGAATATTTCGTTTATCAAATTCAAATCTGGAATGTCCAGAACCAGAACCAAATGCGTTGTCTTGCAAACGACATTCTCCAGCTTTATCACAAACAGGACAATCTAACGGGTGATTTGCGAGTAAAAATTCCATTGTACCAGCACGAGCTTCTATCACTCGGTCTGATTTAGTAACAATTCCCATTCCTTCTTTTACAGGAGTATTACATGCCGCTTGTAAACGCGGAACACCCTCAATTTCAATCAGGCACATGCGGCACATACCAACAATGCTGAGTGCTGGGTGGTAACAAAAGTAAGGGATTTCGACTCCTACTTCTTTTGTGGCGTCGATGAGGTTTTTCTTTTCGTCGACTTCGTATTCGACTCCGTCTATCTTTATCTTAACCAAAGAACAGGCCCCCTAGGTTTGATTAGACCTAGGTCTTTTGTTTTTGTCAAACCTTCATTTTGAAATTATATTTACCTCAGAAAGATAGGAGTACGGCTGTAAATCCACTACATGATTATTGAAGAACTCAGAATCCAAAAACAAGGAACTGGCTCGGATATTGGTCTGTTTGAGTATTTTTGCAATGAGATCATCCAAAACTTGTAAGGATCGAACTTCATAAAAGAAGGTGTTATCGAGATTGATTCTCAAATTGGTGAATGTCCCTCGGCCTCCAAGAGATAACATAAACCGGTCATAGATCTCTTCTAAGGCTTTTTTACCAGGACAACCCTTAATCTCCAAAAGCATTTGCGAAATGGAAAGTTCCGAGACATTGATCACCAAAGGATATTCCTTTTTATCAATGATATTCTCTGGTTTTAACTGCAATACTTGTGCGATTTTTTCAAGAAGAGCTTGGTTGGCAATTGGTTTCAAAAGATAAGCTGTCACATGACTGAGAGCAGCTCTTCGCACTTGGTCTTTTTCACCAACAGCCGTCAACATGATGACAGGAGTCATCTTCAACATCTCTTTCCCTTTTTCTAAAAAACTAATTCCATCGAGATAGGGCATATTGACATCACTAATGACCAAATCATAAGTATTGTTTCTGATTTTACTAAGGCCAGACATCCCATCCACAACATGAGTGACATCAAAGTTATATCTTTCCAAAGTATGTAACAGTAGTTTGGCACTACTTTCATCATCTTCGAGTAAAAGGACTTTATAAACTTTTGGACGGTTCATTTTATTAGATTACCTTTATTGTTCTGGAATCGAATCTAAATTAGCATATTTCATAAACCATTTTGGTTGTAATGCTCTTTGGTAAAGATAAGCATCCACAAGCACAAGGTTTACCACAGCTTCCACAATGGGAACTGCTCTTGGCAAAACACATGCATCATGACGACCTTTCGCTTTTAAAATGGTTTCTTCTTTTTTATCGTTAATGGTTTTTTGTTCTAGTTTGATGGTAGAAGTAGGTTTGAAAGCCGCACGGAGAATCAAATCCATTCCGTTGGAAATTCCACCTTGGATTCCACCAGAATTATTAGTTCTTGTTTTTACTTTTCCAGTTCCTTCTTCAATATAAAATTCATCGTTGTGAACTCTTCCTGTTTGGCGAGTACCAGAAAATCCCGAACCCACTTCAAATCCCTTACACGCAGAGATTGATAATATTGCTTTTGCCAAATCGGCATCTAACTTGTCATAGACGGGATCACCTAGGCCAGGAGGTAAATTGCGAACCACAATTTTTACAACCCCACCCACAGAATCTCCTTCATCTCTAAGTTTACGAATGAGAACTTCCATTTCATCGTTCACAGATTGTTTAGGACATCTTGTTGGAAAATTATCTACAATATCTCTTGTCATAGGAAATTCAGATTCACCAATATTGGAATCAATTGGACCGATAGAATCCACCCAACCCACTGTTGAGATTCCTAACTCGCGTTCTAAGATGACTCGGGCAAGGCCTGCGGCAGCAACTCTACCAATCGTTTCTCGAACTGAAGACCGACCACCACCCACATGGGCCCGGTGGCCATATTTTTCTGAATAAGTATAATCTGCATGAGAAGGCCGAAAGACATGGGCCATTTCATCGTAGTCACTCCCAATGGTGTTTTGGTTGTTCACTTTCATTAGGATCGGACTTCCCGTTGTTTTTCCTTGGAAAACACCTGATTCCACTACCATCCGATCCTTTTCATCTCTTGGAGTGGTGAGATCATTTTGACCTGGTCTACGGCGCGTTAAATCTTTTTGGATTTCTTCTTCGGGAAAAGGCAAACCAGCTGGGACTCCATCCACAACCACACCGACGGAAGTTCCGTGGGATTCACCATAGGTAGACACTCTGAAAATTTTTCCCCAACTTGAAGGCATATACGGACAATGAAAATGGAGATTGCATTCTCTCCAATAAAGTTTTTCATGAACTTGGAATGCACATTCTCTTTGAAGGTCCGAAATATAAGGCATTACTCATTGCTTTTGGATCTCATCTATTCTTAGTTTTGGCCCTCGTTAGCTATAACCTTCAAAGTGACATAGATTCGCCACTCCTCCACCTGACAGAAGGAGGAGCTGTTTCTTCCATCCGATTACAATTTTCTTCCGGATTTGGAAATACCACAACCTCATCGGCGGCAAATGCTTCCGAGGTGGACGGTACCAAAACCTGGGAAGACGAAATCACCGAATTTCAAAATTGTCTGAGTTATCCAGCTCTCGCCTTGGAACAAAAATTAGAAGATGTTTGCGCGTACAAACTTACGATCAAAGAAGATGGTTCTCTGGAAAAAATTGCAGTGGTCACCCCATGCAGGTATGAGGTCTTTGATTTACAGGTGCGTCGGCAACTCGCCGATTGGCAGTTTCAATATTCCAAAGGTAAAGAATTTGTTCTACCCATTAGGTTCCGCTTAGATGTCCGAGACTAACCCCCCCATAGAAGAGAGTGCTTGGTACATTGTGTATACAAAACCAAGAGCGGAAAAAAAACTCAGTGAACTTCTAAAAAAATATCATTTGGAGAACTATCTCCCCATCCGTAAAGAAAGGAAAAAATGGACCGACCGATTTAAATGGATCCATGTCCCAATCCTACCTTCTTATATTTTTGTTCATATTGTCTTCTGGAGAGATAAAAATAAAGTCCTCCAATTACCGGGTTCTCATCATTTTGTATTTCATAAGGGTCAACCTGCTACCGTATCTCAGGACGATTTAGATATTTTAGAAGAAGGCCTTAGAAAGTATGCTGATTCCTTAACGGTACGTCCTGAATCCGTTTTAGAAAAAGGGAAAATGGTTCGAATCATCAGTGGGCCACTCCAAGGAAAAACAATGGAAATTTTAAAAGTTAAAAATAAAACCTTAGTGGTTCTAAGGATTCCAGGAGTTGAAACTGCGTTTTCTTATGAAATCAAAGTGGATGATTTGGCCTGGGAGGAATTGCTCGTATGACAGAAAAAGATACTATATCAATCGTAAAACAAGCACTAGATGATGAAATTTCATCTCTCGTTCACTTTCGTGACAAACTTGATCCTTCCGTCAAAGATTGTATTGATCTCATTTTAAATTCCAATGGAAAAGTAATCGTCACAGGTGTTGGTAAGTCGGGTGACATTGCCAAAAAAATTTCCCATACACTTTCTTCTACAGGAACTTCTGCATATTTTTTACATCCAACAGATGCATCTCATGGAGATTCTGGAATTGTTGGGCCAGATGACGTGGTACTTGCCATTGGAAAAAGTGGGGAATCAGAAGAACTCAATTACATTCTTCCTACCCTTCGCAAAATTGGAGCAAAAATTGTTGGGATCACAGCAAACGCCAAATCAAAGTTAGCCTCCCTTTCCGACGTGGTCATCATTACCCCTGTTTTAAAAGAAGCCTGTCCTTTGGATTTAGCTCCCACTTCCAGTACAACCATTGCTCTAGTTCTAGGTGATGCCATTGCCGTGGCTCTTATGGAACTAAAGAATTTTCAAGCCAATGATTTTGCATTATACCATCCAGCAGGAAGACTGGGAAAACGACTTTCTTTGTATCTATCAGATGTTATGCGAAAGGGAGAGAGAAATGCCTCTATTCCTTTAGATGCAAATCTTGAAACCATTCTCAAAGAAATTACAGAGAAAGGGATCGGTGCTACAGGCGTTGTGGATTCAAATTCCAAACTAGTAGGTCTGATTACCGATTATGACATTAGAAAGTACCTTACAAAAAATACACTTTCACCTTCGGTCACTGCTAAAGAAATGATGAATGCAAATCCAAATAGTTTCAGACCCGAAGAGAAGGCTTATGATGTTCTCATCAAAATGGAAGGCCGCGAAAGACCTATCTCCGTGGCTCCTGTTGTGGATGAAAAGGGTTTATTTGTGGGGATGGTATCCCTTCACGATTTATTACAAAGAGGATTATAAATTATTATGCCAGATTCTTATAAAATCGTAGCTTCTGTTGGTGAAGATGACCTTCGCCATTTACAAAAAAAAGATGTAAAAGATGTCGATGTCATCGAAGTCCGATTGGATCTTTTTTCTAGAAATTACATCCAAAAAGAAATGAAAAAAAAACTGAAGGCACTCGGTCTTCCCGTTCTATTCACATATAGAAGAGCAGAAGATAGTAGTGTTAGGTCTTATGTAAAACTTTTCCATGAAGATGTGGAAGGAATTTTAAAAGATTTTAATGATAACGCCAACTATCTAGACATTGAACTCAATCGTGAAGATACCATCTTTCGAAATTACGAAACTCTAAACTATAGAATCATTTATTCGTATCATTCTTTTAAAAAGTCTATCCTTGCCAATGAAATGACCAATTTCATAAACAAAGCAAAACCCGTTAAAAAGAAAAATCCAATTTTTAAGTTTGCGATCACACCGGAAGACATTGAAGAAACTGCAGATTTTCTAAACGATATCAAACTTTTATCTAAATCAAATACCATGATTGGAATTTGTATGGGTGAACTTGGCTTAATTTCGAGAGTGTTCGGTGATAAGTTTCATTCTACTTTCACCTATATGACACTCGGTGAACCAAAAGCCCCAGGCCAAATCTCCGTAGATACTTTTAAAAAACTACGCGCAGATTTGTTTAGAAGCCCAGGTTCTGGAAAAGATTCTAAAGAAGATTAATCGATTTTAAGGTTTTACTTGGGCACTCACAGTTCCAGCTTTGGTGCCAATAAATTCTCGAAACGAAGAATCCTTCCATACCTCTTTAAAGTCTTTCTCTAAAGATTCAGATGTCCAATACTCTGGTTTTAAATCAGCCGCTAACTTAAACTGTTCTTTGGTTTTAGGAACGTCACCCTTTTTGGAATAACATCTAGCCAGTAGATAATGTCCCGAGGAGGAACCTGTTACTTTTTGAAGGATAGAAATGGCAGAGTCCACTTTCCCTGAATAAAAATAATTACGCCCACGATAGAACAAAAATTCCCGAGATTCTGCCCGAGTAGGATCTTTTTCTAAAACTGAAAAATAGGTTTCCGCTTTGTCAAAGGCATTCGTTTCCGTATAACGTCTTGCTAGTTTGATAAACCCAACTTGGTATTTTTCTGGAGTTTGTGTTAAATCTGAAAATTTAGAATCAATGAATTCGGCATACTTAGCAAAACTTGCATCAAATTTTTTTGTTCTTTTGCCTGCCTCAAACATACAAACAAAACGAAACATATGAGATTCTACTTGGTTGGGATTGAGTGATAAGGCTTTGTCGGCCGATGAAATACAATTTTCCCAATCCGATTTTTGTTCGTACAATCTTGCCAATGCCAAAAGGGGAGGATCTTTTTGTAATTGTTTGTAAGCCTGTTGGAAAGATGTTTCCGCTTTATCAATCTCGGCTAACTTTTGGAAGGCAAATCCTTCATTCAAATATACATAATATAAAAATACATTTGTATCTTTGGAAAACGGATTTTTTTTGGCCCGCTCAAAAGATTCTATCGCTGACTTAGGATCGTCCTGTCGTAATTTCACGATTCCTAGTTTGTAATGGTATCTAGATCTGGACGGATTTTTTTCGATCAGGATTTTGAGGTTTGCTTCCGCTTTATCGTATTTTTTTTCCTCAAACAATGCCAAAACATAATCCCAACGAACATCCTCTAGGTGAGGTTGGTTTGCCAAAATTGGTTCATAGGATTCACTTGGTTTCGTAGTTTCTCCTGATTCCGATACATCCTCAGTTTTTTTAGGATTATCCTTTTTGGTTTCCGAATGTTTTGTCTCAGTGGGTTTCGTTTCTACTTTTGTTGGGTGCGAATAAGAATGTGTGGATGAAGGATTTCCTTTGTTTCCAACAGCACGGTTGTAAATCTTTTGTACTTCTTCGTTTTTAGGATCATATTTCAGATAACGAGAAGAGTATGTTGCTGATAAATTCCAGTCTTGGTGGTAATTAAAAAATAATGCAAGTTTGAGAAGGACAGTTTTTCTTTGGTCTTTGTCCAAATCCAAATCGGCAGCCCTTCTAAAGTTTTGAATGGATTTGGGATAATCTTTTTTATATTCATAGATATAACCCAAATACATATAAGCTTCACCGTCTTGCGGGTGTGAGTCGGCGTGTTTTGTAAATTTTTTAATCGCTTCGCCATAAGCTTTTTTTGAAAAAGCCTTTTTTCCTTCCTTCATCGCATCGCTATCAATCGCGAAGAGTGTAGGTTGAAAGATTACAAAGATAAAAACTAAGGAAAGATATTTCCGCACGGATTCCAAACTAGTTGGAACCCATGGGAATGAAAGGGATTTTTGGAAAAAAGTTAGATCTTCGTTCTTTCTTCTTTCTGAGAAGCCAGATTTCTTGAGGCTCTGAGAACGATACTCATCGTCGTTATCTGTGGGTTCACCGAAAGTCCAGTGGGGTAAACTGAGGCATCCATGACAAATATGTTTTTATGACCATAAATTTCCAAATTTAAATCAACTGCGCCCTTTTCCGGATCGTTTGCTGACTGGATGGAGCCATGTGGATGTGCCGAACCAACCGTTAGATCCCCAGGTTTTGTACTTTCTTTCAAAATCCAATCAAAGTTGTCGTTTCCTGTGACTTTGTATGGCTCTGTAAACCGAGTGAATGGAAAAATGAGTTCTTTGGCACCGGCAGCCACAGTCACTTCCGCAAGGGCTTTTAATCCACGTAACATATTGAGACCGTCTGTGGGTGTTAGTTCAAAATAAACCTTTCGCCTACCCAAACTATACTTCACACTCGCATTGGCTTCCCCATCAGCTCCATCACGAACAAGGACAATCCCTGCATTGTATTTTGTAAAATCCTTCATCACATCAAACTGTTGTTTGCCGTAAAAAGGAACGAGGGACGAAGCAAGTGTAGGTCGGTAAGGCGCCGCTTCCAACCAAAAACCATAACCAGTTCCATTTTGATTGTGACCATCTTTGATGACAATAGACTGTGGTGGGCCTTGGAACATTTTGATTTCCGAATCAAATTTTCCAAAGATGGTAGATGTTGGATGGACTTTTAAATTTCTACCCACCCATCCATTCCCAATCCCACTCCTTTGTAGAAGAGCAGGACCTTCAATGGCACCAGCACTGACAATCACAACAGGAGCATTGATTTCCATGATTTGTATGACTTCTTTCGGAGCCGTTTCATAAGCATCAGGTGTAAATTCGGCAATAACCGTTTTAATTTTACCTTCTTTGATTTTTGCCGCTCGCATATTCGAAACAACAATCGCACCCGCTTCAATCGCATCGGGAATCCAAGTTAAAAATGCAGATTGTTTAGCGTTGATAGGACAACCAAGTCCACAACGACCAAGCCCAATACAACCACGGTTGTTATTACGAAGTACCTGTGGAGTGAGGCCAATTTTTTTTCCACCGACACGAAGGACATTGTTATTCGCATTCACTAAGTTATCCGGAACTTCGTGAACACCCAATCTTTCATGAACTTCGGAAACATAAGAATCCATTTCATCCCGGGAATAACCTTGCCATCCAAATCGTTCACTCCATTCATTCGTTACATAGTCAGGAGGATAAAGTGAGGTTTGCCAATTGACGGTTGTAGATCCACCGATGGACTTCCCTTGCAAAATCGATAGTGTTTGTTCTTCGCTAACAATGAACCCCGCATCCCGATAAAGTCTAGCTTGCGAAATGAATTCATCAGAATTGAACTGGGCAGGGGTAAAGTAACTTCCCTCTTCAATGAGAACTACTTTCCAACCATTTCTAGCAAGTTCACTGGCTGCAACGGATCCACCGGCACCAGACCCAATGATGACAACATCGGCATTCAGTTCCCAAGTTCCATTTTCAATTTTGTTTTCTTTGATGATCTCTGCGTGTTTTTTTGGTGTGATGATTTTTTCGTTAAAAACAGGAATTCCCATGGTGTCCGCCTTATTGGATATAACCGACAAATTTTTGGTACTCTTTGTCGGAACTTAAAAGGAAAAATGAAATTTGTCTTAGGATGGCGTAAACCCCACGTTTGAGACCAAGTGAGGAATGTTTCCACTCTTGCAATCGTTTGATTCTTTCTTCCATAGGAAGTTTCACAATAGGAGTGAAAGAAAAATCAAGTGCAATAGCAGCTAAGATGGAGGAAGGAACAGTAGCTAACAATTGTATAACGCTTTCTGTTTCGATGGGATAAGGATGGCCGTACACATAATTATCCAATGCAAGTCCTAAATCAAAATTCGGAATGGGGTTGTCGCTTAAGAAGACTTCTTGCAAACTACGAAAACTGTGGTATTGTTCTGGGGAAATTCCCCGGAGAACAGGTGTGGAGAGTCCAGGACCACAATTCACTCCCTGAATCGAAACGGCAGTTAAGGCAAAACATTTGAGAGAAAACTTTAAGAAACGATTTCGCGATAGGATAAAGGGTGTATACGGCTCCAAGTCACTTGTCCTTGTTTTATTTTTGAACCCATTGTGTCAGAAACTTGTAAAATTATCACTCATTTTCCTTATTTTTACTGGATGTATTGGTATTTTTCGAAGGGCCCCCGACTTTCCGTCCATGCGCATCCAAGGTTTGGTACCTTATAACGAACTGGAGTCGGTAAAAAATGTTAAATGGAGTTCTCTCTCCAAATCACGAGACCCAAAATCAGTTTCCGCCATCATCCTACACAATTCGGGAAAACGTAAGTTCCCTGATTTTCTCAAACTTTCCGTTGATAACCAATTTATGTTTCATGTTTATGTGGACTCGGAAGGAAATATCTTTGGAGATCCGCAATTTTTAAATCACGAATGGTCGGCCGCTCCAGGAATTGACTTAGAATCCATTCATATTATCTATGAAGGCACTCAAGAAACTCTCTACAACAATCGCAAACAACGTAACGTTCTAAACCAAATCATTTCTTATTTAACCGAAGAACTCGACATTCCCAAATCCAATTATGATGTCATTTCTAAACGTGGAGTTTTCACTCATAATCAAACCAAACGTCGGTTTGGCGGATTTGTTGATTTTTCTCCTTGTGGAAGTGAACTCGCACTCAAACAAATTCTTTCTGAAATCGATGGAAAATATTACGAGGAAGATGATTGGAAAGATCGTTTTGTAACTGGTTGGGTTTTAAAAAAAGAAAACAAAGATATTTTAAAAGAAACTTTTAAACCTACCAATGGAAGAGGGATAACCAAAGCAGAAAAAATTGTTTTTTCAAAGATTGAAAAAGATGAGAAAGGATTTCCTCCTGAAGAATATCGCGTGAAATACACTTTCCGAGGAAAAATCAAACCAAGTTGTGTGGTGTTACACTACACTGCCATTTCGGAATACTTTAAATCCCTTCGTACACTGGAAGCTCGTAACCTAACCGCATCTATCATGATCGATAATAACGGAAAGGCTTACCAACTAGTTGATGTTTTAGAAGATAGAGCAGCGGCTGCTACCGGCACGAACGATAATTGTATCCAAATCGAAATTGTTGCCAAAGACACAGAAGAACTACTCAAACAACCGGAACAAATCCAAACTGTGAAAGATCTTGTAATTGAACTCACATCAAAATATAAAATCCCTCTTTCGAATGAAAAAGTGGAAGATTTATCAGGTGTTTTTAGCCATACCCAAGCCAAGAAAAAGTGGGGTGGTTCTATTTTCCTAAACGCAAAAGACTTTGATCCAGGCGAAGACTATATGGAAATGATCCTAAATTCGATTGGTGGCAAATACTTTAGCGAACCAGAATGGAAAAATCGAAAGTCGATCGATTGGGCCATTTTATATCGTAATTTTCAACCATAACGAGACGGAGCTTCTATGAAAAAACTTTTACAAATTTTTACCTTAATTCCCTTTGTTTTGCTTTTGGATTGTCGTCTGAAAAAACCAGTTTACCACCTAACACAATCAGAAGCAGAAACTAGGTTCGAAATTATAGAAGACATACACTACGAATTAGATGTCCATTTAACTCCGGAAGATAGTTTTTCAGGAAAGGTCAAAATTCGATTTTTGGGAAAAAAACTCCGAGACCTGAGACTGGATTATTACCAAGGGAAAATCAAAAGTATCGTTTTAAACGAAGAAAATCTCACAAACCTCCCTTACGAAAATGGTCATATCCAATTGCCTGCAAACCATCTAATGATTGGTAACAACACTCTCACTGTTGAATTTGAAACTCCTTATGCCAAAACTGGAAACGGTCTACATAAATTCACTGATCCCGATGATAAAGAAGTATATCTGTATTCACAATTCGAAGCATTCCATGCAAACAAAATGTTCCCTTGTTTTGACCAACCTGATTTAAAAGCCACTTTCAAACTCAGTACAACTGCACCAAAAAACTGGAGAGTCATATCCACTACTCTTCCCAACGGGCAATCCAAAGGAACAAACCCAGAGGAAATTTCTTACTCCTTTCCAGAATCAGCAAAAATTTCGACTTATGTTTTTTCTCTCCACGCAGGCCCTTACCAAGTTTGGGAAGATAACTTTGAATCCATCCCTCTAAGATTACTTGTTAGAAAATCTCTCGCAAAGTATGTAGATCCAAAAGACTGGTTTACTTTTACCAAAGAAGGATTTGCTTTTTTTAATTCTTATTTTGGAATCCCCTATCCCTTCTTAAAATATGATCAAATCATCGTCCCAGAATTTAACTTTGGAGCCATGGAAAATGTTGGGGCCGTAACTTTTTCGGAACGATTTGTTTCTCGAGCACCAATGACAAGATCCCAAAGAGAAAATCTTTCTGATGTTGTTTTACACGAAATGGCACATATGTGGTTTGGAAATCTTGTTACGATGCGTTGGTGGAATGGACTTTGGCTTAACGAAAGTTTTGCGACTTATATGGCGAGCCTAGCCCAAGCAAAAAATTCAGAATTCAAAGAAACTTGGATTAGTTTTTTTGAAAAAATGAAACAATGGGCTTACGATGAAGATAGTTATATTACGAACCATCCTGTAGAAGCAAAAGTTTCTGACACGGAAGAAGCCTTCACCCAATTTGATGGAATCACTTACGGAAAAGGTGCCTCTGTTCTCAAACAATTAGTATATTTTATTGGCGAAGAGGCCTTCCAACGCGGTGTACAAAATTATCTTCGTAAATATTCTTATTCGAATTCTACACTGACTGACTTTTTAAAAGAGTTGGAATTTGCGAGTGGTTTCCCAATGAAAAAATGGTCCAAAGATTGGTTGGAAACCAAAGGTACCAACCAAGTGGAACTAACGACGATTTGTGCAGACAACCAATTGTATTGGAAAATTGTACAATCAGCTCCTGGTTTGGATAACAAACTTAGAGACCATAAAACCATACTGGGACTTTATTATTTTGATAAACCAAACAAACTACTTAGTTATGAAGAATTTCCTGTAGTTTATTCTGGTCGTTCTTCCAACGCAATTTTTTCTGTAAAAACTTGTCCTGATTATCGTTTTATCAATGCAGAAGATCATGACTTTGCCATTTGGAAATGGACAGAACCAAATAAAGAAAATTTGGAATATGTTTTAGAATATGATACAGACCCAATGAGAAAACTCATTTTGTGGACTGATTATTTTAGACAAGTCCAGTTAGCAAATATTACCTTTGATGAATTTAAAGATACTGCCATTCGTTTGTATCCAAAAGAATCTGATACTAAAATCAAACGATGGATTTTATCACGTGTGGCTGGAGACAATGGTTCCACATATATCACCAGTCGTTATTGGTTTCCTGAAGAAAAACGAATTCGTGATTTTGATTCCTTACAAAGTTTTATTTGGGAAGAGTTAAATAAATCAAAACCGGGAAGTGATGAACAAAGATATTTATTTGTTTCCTTAATCGATTCAACTTATTCCACAACGGCTAAAAAACGATTATACGACTTTTTGGAAAACAAACTCTCCGTGAACGGATTAAAAATCGATCAAGACTTAAGATGGAACTTAATCGTAAAACTAAGTTCCTTGGAAACAGACAGAACCCAAATCCAATCCATCATCGATCGTGAGAAAAAAGTAGATCCTTCTAGTAGAGGAGTAAACTCTAGTTTGGCGGCCGAAGCTGCAGAACCCAATCGCACTGTAAAAGACAAATGGATCAAAATCCTTCTCAACCCTAAGTCGAGTCAATATTCATCTTCTACGCTTCGAGTGGTTTCTTATTCTTTATTCCCCGAAAGCCAAAAAGACATCCAATTAGGTTTTTTAGATACCTATTTTGATGCCCTCGACCGCTTCAATCGAGGTGAAGATGAAAATTATTTAGATGCCTTTGCTAAAAGTTTGGCTCCAGATTTTTGCACAGACGAAACCTTACTTATTTTAAAAAAGTTTACCGGGAACCATCCAAAACTTCCTGCAACGATCAAAAAAACTCTTTTGAAACAAATTGATTCAGAGAAAAAATGCATCCAGATGAAAAACAAACATAAAGATCTCATCACAAACTAAGGAAATTTTTTGAATCGAACTTTTTTCTTTTCTACTCTTCTTGTGGTTTTTTTTAGTTTGTTTTTTGAAAACTGCGCTTCCCCTGGGTTTGGGCCCCGGGGATTTTTGTACACAAAAACCAAAATTGGAATTTTTGGAACGGGAGAATCATCCAAAAGACGAGCCACTTCTTGCGTACACTCTGTACTTGGCCTTGTTTCTTTTGGAGATGCTTCTTTGGAATTTTTAAAGTCTAGATCCAAAATTCAAAATGTTACCGAAACCAATTGGACAACACTCGCCATTCTTGGAATTTATGCAAACCTCTGTGTCGAAATCTCTGGTAACGAATGAAACTAAATTCCAAATTTAAAACAAAATCATTCGTAATCTTGGTTTCCATCGCCTTAACTCTATCTATTTGCAATTGTATTAATTTAGGCCAACCACAAGGACTAGGACCTACGGGTTTTTTGTATGCTTCCTATTCCTTGGGTTTGTCTGAACGTAACTTACCAAAACTTCCCTTAAAAAAAGGAAAATCATGTGTAAAACGTTATGGGTTCTTTTTCACTTCAGGAAATGCAAGTATTGAATCTGCTGCAAGTGCAGGTGAGATTTCTGACATCTATCGAATCGAAAAAGAGGCAACGAATTACCTCTCTCTCTATTCTTCACTTTGTACAGTGGTTTGGGGAATTTAAGGTTCTTTGCGAACCACTCCATCCAACAAATCTGGATAGTCAGAAATAATTCCATCCACACCACAAGAAACCAAACGTTTCATTTCTTTTTCTGTATTGACTGTCCACGGAATTACAAACAAACCTTTGTCATGCGAATTTTTTACAAACTTAGGAGTTACATACAAAAAGTATGGAGAAATGATGTCCGCTTGTTTCTCTTTTGCTACGGAAACAATTGTATCTCGGTATCCATTTCCAAATCCTATTGTCATTAAAAAACCTTGAAAATAGGTCGGAACAAACAAAGCACTGGTTTTTATTTTCGGATTTTTAGTTTTGGAAAAAGTTAAGGTGCGAAGGTCAAAAGATTGGATCGTAGAACGTTCTACAACTTTATACTTTTCAATGATTTGAATTAGTTTTTCTGTATGTTCTTTTACCAAACTATCAGGAGCAGATCCATCATCAGGAAATTTGGTTTCGATATTAAATTCATAAACTTCCTTTGATTTTTTTTCGTAAGAAATTACTTTTTCAAAAAATTCTTCTAAGGACAGAAGTTTGGTCCCAGGCACAGGAATTTGTTTCGGAAAATTAGGATTTTTTTTAGATCCACAATCATAAGATTGTAATTCAGCTAATGTTAATTCATAAAGAGAAGTTTTTTTAAGTTCGGTTCCATCTGCATTTTGACAGATCACTGGGTTTGTATCCGAATCATGATGGATGACAACTTTTTTATCCTTAGTAAGAACGGTGTCAAGTTCCAAAGTAACCATTTTATATTTGATCGCTTCTTCAAAGGCAGGCCAAGTATTTTCTGGTTTTAGACCCCTCGCACCTCGATGGCCTTGTAAATCCAAGCCTTTACGCAATCGCTTTGGGGTCTCCACCGTAGCGCAGTTAGTGAAATAAAAGCCAATCAAACTAATAATGATTAAACTGATTCTAAATTTCCGGATTTGGTTCATCAATGGTTTCCTTTCGATCCTTTCTAAAGGATTCCATCTTACGCATCTACGACGGTGATAAAGAAATTTTTATACTCCCGATTCAAAAAGAAACCTCTGTCTTTTTCTAAATCTAGGAGAATTACGGAGAAATGGACAGAGTTTTACCCCGGAAAGGCTGTAAAATTAGAGAATTCGAATGATCGAAATAAGAAAAGGGTGGAAAAAACGAGTCCACCGCCTAGGGTAACCTCGGTGGTGGACTCCAGAAAGGAAATTTAGCGTAACTTGAGCCTAACGGTTCTTTCCTGCTGTAAGTCAATCCATTCCATGCGAATCTTATTCATCCAGAACGTTAAGAACGTTTTTGGAGCCTTTTCAGACCGTTATTAACGGTATTTTTGAATTTTTTTTTACAACATGGAAAAACAGAACTATTTTAGAACCTATCGCGAGAAACGAAAGCTAACACGAGTTGAATTATCTGAGAAATTGGATATACCTCGTTCGGCGCTAGAACTCTTAGAATCCGATGATTGGATCCGATCAAAATTTGATTATGTCGTTTTGGTCGCCAAAGAACTGGGACTTTCTCTGATTGAACTCATTAAACAAGAATTCGATTACGATTTAGAAAAAGAATTTTTTAACGAAGAAGAATTTGAGGAAATTGTGGCCCGTTATGCCAATGCACGTGTCACTTTGATTCTATCGGAACTCAAACTTTTCTGCCGAAATTCCAAAGTTCGTTTGGATGATTTTGATATTACAGAATTATCCTTCTCGATGGGAAACCTACACAAACTCATCACTCTAAATCAAAAATTAGAACGAAACGAAATTTCCGCCAAAGATGCACTCATCGAATTTCCTCCTAAATGGGGAAAGTTCAGCAATCGCAACAAATAGATTTTTCCAATATTCGAATGTTCTAAAAGAAAAACTTGTGGATTAAACCACAAGTTCGTCTTCTCCCGCACGAGCCACAACGATCTCGCCCGCTTCTTCCAGTTTACGGATAATGTTTACAATCTTTTGCTGTGCATCTTCCACGTCTTTGAGTCGGACAGGACCCATAAAGTCCATATCTTCCCGAAGTAGGTTTGCCGCACGTTTGGACATGTTTTTAAAGATTTTATCTTGTACTTCAGAATCCACCGACTTAAGTGCTTTCGCCAAGTCAGTGTTATCCACTTCACGCATTACTTTTTGGATCGCACGGTCATCAAGTAAAACGATATCTTCGAATACGAACATTCGTTTTTTGATTTCTTCGGCAAGTTCGGGGTCTTCCTCTTCCAAGGCTTCGATGATGGTTTTCTCTGTTCCCCTGTCTACAAGGTTTAGAATTTCCACCACAGAATCAATACCCCCCGCAGAGGTGTAATCTTCAGAAGCAAGAGTGGATAGTTTACGCTCTAACACCCGTTCTACCTCGCGGAGTACGTCCGGTGATACCCGGTCCATCGTAGCAATCCGTTTGGCCACTTCCGCTTGGATCTGGTGTGGAAGGTTCGATAAGATATTGGATGCTTTTTGCGGATCCAAATAAGAAAGGATAAGGGCGATGGTTTGCGGATGTTCCCCCTGGATAAAGTTGAGGAGGTGGGCCGGGTCAGTCCTTCTGATAAAGTCGAAGGGCCTTACTTGTAAAGACGAAGTGAGCCGGTTGATGATATCAATGGCTTTCTGGTTACCGAGGGCTTTCTCGAGAAGTCCCCGAGCAAAGTCGATACCACCATTGGTGATAAACTCTTGGGCCATCATGAGTTCATTGAACTCAACAAGCACCTTCTCTTTGTCTTCTGGTGTGATTTTATCTAAACGAGCAATTTCGAACGTGATTTGTTCGATCTCGTCTTCACGAAGATGTTTGAAGATTTCGGAGGCCACTTCGTTTCCAACCGCAACCAAAAAGATGGCGGCCTTTTGTCTTCCTGTGAGCGATGGCTTCTTATTGATCATACTTCTTCCCGAAATCCGTACTACTTAGTTTATCGGCCGAGACGTAAAAAAACAATGAGATTTATTCTTGGAGAAAAATAGAGACTTTAGGTTTAGCCCTTCTCCTTCTGCCTTTGAAAATAGGGATTTGTCAAAGCCATGTTTTGGGTCAAACATGGTGTTTAGGAAATACCATATTTTTATGTTGACCGGTCTATTATTTTGTAATGGATTGGCTTTGTGGGCAAAAAAGGAATCGAAACCAAACAGAAAATGATTGAGGTTATGGCTGGTCTTTTGGAGGAATCTGGGTATGAAGCCACCGGGATTATCGAACTAGGAAAGGAAACTGGCACACCCAAAGGTTCTCTCTATTTCCACTTTCCTGGCGGAAAAGACGAACTCACAAACCTTGCTATCCTCCATTCGGGAAACCAATTGAATTTGTTCTTCCAATCAGTTCTTGCGGAAGCGGATTCACCAGCACAAGCCATTAAACAAGTGTTTCATGCTTTAGAGAACCGAATTGTTTCCAGTGGTTATAAAAAAGGATGCCCCATTGCCACAACTGCTATGGAAACTTCTGGGTCGGTTCCTGGTGTATCGAATGTTTGTGCTGAGGTATATTCACTTTGGTTAAAAACCTTTGAAACATACTTGGTGGAAAAAGGATACACCAATCGTTTGGCAAAAAATCTATCTCTTTCTCTACTCTCTTTATGGGAAGGTGCCTTGTTACTTTCTAAATTACAAAAATCACCAGAACCATTACGAGTGGCCGCAAAAACTGCTGAATTACTTTTCAAACCAAACTAATTTTTTATAGGACAAATCAAAATTGAAACTCAAATCTAAATCAAAAATATTTCTAAGCATTGGCCTAATAATAGGAATCGGTTTTTTTCTTTATTTTCTTGGATACCCAAAAGAAACAGTTCCCCCTTTTGTATTTGATGAACAAAAAGAATCTGGACTCATCCCCAAACCAATTGCGAAATCCAATGTCGTTTTTTCCATTCTCAAAACAGGAGAGGCGACTACATTAGAAGCCTTTGTCGTAGAAGGTGGTTCCGTATTCAAAACTGTAACGGTTGCCCATTCCGCTTTTTACATCCAACATTCCAAAGGAAATTTTTTATTTGATACAGGTCTCGGAACCCAAGTCAAAGAACAGTTTCAAGTTTTTCCTTTGTATCTAAAACTTTTAATGGATTACAAACCATTCCAAACGGCAAAAGAACAATTGGATTCCCATGGTGTTCTTTCAAATTCCGTTCAAGATGTATTTTTTTCCCATCTCCATTGGGACCACGCCAGTGGACTCAAAGACTTTCCATTGGCTAAAATTCATAGTTTGCCAAATGAATTGAACAATCCAAAAATCGAACTAGGATATATCCCTTCTCAGTTTGATGGCGATTCCGTCCTTTGGAGCCATTTAAAGTTTATGAATCAACCTTATGCGTCTTATGCGAAGAGTATCGATTGGTATGGAGATGGAACAGTTGTATTTGTTCCTATGAAAGGTCATAGCGAAGGTTCGGTAGGATTATTTTTACATACGAAAAATGGAGAAGTTTATTTTCTCACAGGGGACATTGTTTGGCGAAAAGAAGGTTTTACAGAAAAAAAACACAAACCACGAGGTGCTAGATGGATCGTAGATTTTGATACCAAAAGTCTTGGAGAAGAAATTTCTCGTGTGCACCATTTATGGCAAAAAAATCCAGAACTGCAAATCATCCCAGCGCATGACCATGATGTACAAACTGTACTAGGATTTTATCCACAAGTTGTGGGGAAATAGAACTTTAATCCTTCGATGAAACCAAACGGAATGAAAAAATACTCACGAGAAATTTGTAATCCAAGATGAAAATCCTAGTACTAGATTTTTCTTCTATTTTGCCTCTGGATTTTTAGTATCTGTTTGTTTCTCTTGCAAAAGTAAAGATTTGATTCCTTGGATCGATTCTTCCATCCGTTTGATCTCTTCTAACAAAGAATTTCGATTCTCTTGGATATTTTCATGAAACAAATGGGCATTGCCTACCAGCTTATGATAATCCGAAGAAAGTTGGTGGAGGGCAGATTCCCAAATTTTTGGTTGGATCCGTCTTTTTTTCCAATAGAGTTTTTTTCCAAATCCATAAACCCATTGGCCGAGACCGATGGCATGTAAGGGAATCAGAATGTAGAGCGAAGCGAAGATTACCTTTCCATAAGAGATTTCTTTCGAAAACAAACCCCAAAAATAGATCCAAAGAGCAGAGAGTAACAAAATTGCAATGGTGAGATTGGCCTTCGGAGTTTTGGGAGAAACTGAATTGAAAACGGAAAGGAGGATGACAGAAAAGATAAGTAAAAGGAGAACTTCCCAAGGGACTAAAGTAAAAAACAAATCCCAAAACTTTTGAAAATTCTCCCAACTGGTTTTGATCTGGTTGATGGTAGTTTGGATTTCAACAATTTGGTTTTGGATTTTTTGAAAGAAGTCTGTAATCGCCGTCATGTTCCAAACACTAACTAAAATCAAAAATCATGCAAGTGGTTTCTTTATCAAATTCTTGGCTCCCAAATCCCCAAGAAACTTACTCATTTTATATTCAATCATTGCCATTCCTTTTTTCATTTATCATGAATCCCATTTGCCATGGCATTATATTTTTGTTCTCTGCATAGTGTCTTTGGTCGTTGGGCTTTTGATCACTTATGGGAGTTTGTATGTCATCAATCGTTATTGGGCAGAAACTTTTCACCCATTCATCGAGTTAGGTGTTGTTGTATTATTTATTTTCGCTTTATGGTTGGCTGAGGTTCTGGTCTTTGAAGCCGGAGCCGTGTTCCTAGTTATATTTGTGGCCATTGCATTTCTCATTCGTGTCCTCCATCTCGAGGAGTATGCGCGCCTTTTGATTGCAGCTTGTCTGATTGCTAGTAACGCACTCATTGCTTTCAAAGCTTTACAAGGTGCAGAAAAATTATCTGCTTATCTCCTCTTCAAAAACAAATACCAAATTGAAGAAAAGGACATGAATGGTTGGGAAGTCACAGACAATAACCAATATTGGAACCAGGAATTGCAGTTTGGATTTACTCTACCTGAAGGATTTTATTTTTTCAAACCAGAAGATTTAACTATGGAGAATAAAACGGGTGCAGGTCAAATTGCAGGGCTTCTTGCTTTTAGTGATCATGATGCCAACAGATATCCTTTTGTGCGGATCTTTTATTTTCCTGATTATTTAGGATTTCAAGAAAACCAAGCTGTCTCAGAATTTTCTGAATTTCTAAAAATAGAAGTGAGTAAGGGAGATATCGAAGATATCCAGGAAATCCAACAAAAAGAATTGGAACCTTTTATTATCACATCAAAGTTTTGGACTTTTTATGATCTACTAAGACCTCGTTATGCGAAAACTGGATTTGTTTTAGTGGAAACTTCTAACCACGACAAACTTTTACTACACATTACTGAGAATTTAGAAAAAGGAGAAATTCACGAACAAGGCATTCGTGAATTTTTAGCTTCAATTAGATTCGGCAATCGACTGTAAGGCGATCAAAGAAAGTGGATCCACAAGTGTGTCATTAATTTTGGCACCCAAATGGAGATGAGGTCCCGTAGACATTCCTGTGGTTCCTACAGCCCCAATGATCTGACCTTGTTTTACAACATCACCTACTTTCACCTTAATCTCATCCTGGTGCATATAAAAGGAAAAGATTTTATTCCCATGATCTACAATGGTAAAATTTCCTTCGTAATAAGTTTTTCTCGCAAGAACCACCACCCCATCTTGGATCGCAAAAATTGGTGTTCCTATTTTTCCACGAAAGTCTACACCACCATGCGGCCTACCTTGTTTGTTATTATAATCTCGCCTAACATAGAACTTGCTAGTAATAAAGATTTTTTCCAATGGGTTTTTGAAGTTACTCGCAAATTGTAACGGACTTTGTTTCGCAAAAGCAGCTTCTTTTGCCGTTTTACATTCTTGGATAAAATCTAAAGTTTCTTTAGGAAGTTCTTTTGTTACAAACTTTTCATCCACTTTGATCTGTTGGTTTTTTTTGATTACTTGAAACTTGGTTGGTTCTAAGATGATTTGGTATTGTTTTTGTCCTCGTTTGACAAAAAAGATTTTTGATACAATTTCGAGGGTCATAGCTCCTGCCGGTGTATCAGGAGAAACAGGTAAAAAAGCAACCATACTCTTTTCTCTTTTGGTGAGGATCACATCTTTTCCAAGCCAACTAACTTTAAAGGATTCGTTAATCCATTTTTTATCTTTTGGAGTTAATCGAAGGAAAATCACCTCTCCCCTTCCAAATCTTCTTGCTTCCATCAGGAGCGAAAAATTCTTTTCTTCTTTTTTTACAAAGTAATTGGAAGAAGATACTTTAACTGATTTTTTTTTCACCTCGCGCGATTCCGCAGGAACAGCACGAACAAAAGATAAAATTAAAACTATAAAAGATAAGAACCGTATCATCTCTTTAAACTTCGGCTATTTTGTTTTAGCAGATTCGTTAAAATTTTTAACGAAAGTAACAAAATCTTCAGCAGGTAGAGGTTTGCTATAAAGATAACCTTGGATCATATGGCATCCCAAATCATGCAACAAATCCCTTTGAACAGGGTTTTCTACACCTTCTGCAATGACTTCCATACCCAAAGAGTGCGCCATATTGATAATGGCCTTACAAATGGCTCGGTCATCCTCGTTGATTTCCAAATCAATCACAAACGATCTATCAATTTTTAGAACATCTGCATTGATTTTTTTCAGGTAACTCAGAGAACTATATCCTGTACCAAAATCATCAATCGATACCTTGATTCCAAGACCTGCCAAATATTCAAAAGCTTCGATACTTTTTTCTGGATTCTCCATGATGGAACTTTCGGTCAATTCCAACTCGATTTCCTCAGGATGAATACCAAATTGGGCAATTGTTGCTTGGACACGATGCGACCAATTAGCGCGCGCTAATTGCTTTCCGCTTACGTTGATACTTACTGGAAAACTGGGAAAATCCTGGCTCTTCCATTCCTTTTTTAACCGACAGGCTTCTTCTAAAACCCAATCACCAATTCTTTCGATAATACCTGAATCCTCCGCAACAGGAATGAATTCTACAGGAGGAACCCAACCTCGTTCCGGATGTTTCCAACGAATGAGGGCTTCCGCACCACAAACTAGATTGGTCACAGTCGATATTTTTGGTTGGAAAAAAAGTATTAGTTCTTCGTTTTGAATCGCCTTACGTAATGAATTTTCAATGTATAATCTTTTTTCAGAACGAAGGATGAGTTCATTGGTATAAAATTTAAAATTATTTCTACCGAGTTCTTTGGCTTTGTACATTGCCATATCCGAATTTTTTAACAATTCAGAAGTTGAAACTCCATCGTTGGGAGAAAGAGCAATCCCCATACTAATGGTGGTAAATAAATCACGACCCATGATATGAAATGGTTGGCTTAGAATATCTAAAATTTTTTGTGCAAATTCGGCTGCGGCACTTTTATTCAAAACATCTACTTTTAAAATGGCAAACTCATCTCCACCAAACCGAGCAACAGTATCAACCTCGGTCATCACTCGTTTGAGTCTTGCGGCAACCATTTGCAAAAGAATATCACCTTTGGTATGCCCCAAACTATCATTGATAAACTTAAAGTTATCGATATCAAAAAAGTAAAAAGCAAGTAAGGTCTCAGTGGACTTATGATTTTTTAGTGCTTGGTTTGCATGATCAATAAATAAAGTTCTATTCGATAATCCTGTTAACGCATCATAGTAAGCTAAATACGTAATTCTTTCTTCAGATAATTTTCTTTCAGTAATATCAACACCAAAACTAATAAACCTTTTTTTATTAGTTTCTGCATCATCAATTGGAATGTATTTTCTCAATAAATACGTTACTTTATCGTTACTATCTTGGATGAGTTCTTCAAATTGAACAATTTCGTTTTCTTTGGCAGCTACATCTAAATATTTTTTTCGTTTTTCATGAAACTCTGCGGGAAGTTCTAATTTTTCTGCAAGTTCGACATCTGTTTTTTTAAATAACCATTTACGAATTTCTTTGTTCGATAAAAAAACTGGGTTTGTATATTCATATTGATAATTGGAATTTAACACCGCAATGTCAGAGTCCAAGTTGTCCAAAATGAACTCATAAAAAGCCTTTTGGTTTTTTACTTGTTCTTGGGATCGTTTTCTTTCTGTGATATCACGGAACGTTGCCCAAATCGCCATTTTACCATTCACTGGAAATAACCGAAAAGAAGACTCTGTTGGTATAAACTTTCCAGATTTAGTTTTTAAGGCGGTACTTTCGATTAGGTTACCTTCAAATTCTTCATCCTCATCTACCTCCACTGGAGGCATAAAAAAAGAAAATTCTTTCCCCACTATATCTTCAAGTGGATACTCTAATACAACTACTGCTTGTTTGTTGGCGTTGATGATCTGATTCGTTCCAGGATCGATCTGCATTAATATATCTAATGACTCTTCAAAAACATTCTGAAGGACGATTACCTTTTCTCTAATTTTATCATAAGCAATCGAACGGTTCATATCTTCAATGAGTCGTTCTGCAAAGTTTAATATTAAATCCAAAATTCCTACAGAATAGGTTGGTTCGGCAAGGTGTAGAAACGTTGGATGAGCAGATTTTTCTAATTCATCCGGTGTTAATGGTGTTGTTGAGAGTAATATGTAGGGAGATTCTGGAAATTGTTCAAAAATGAATTTTTGTTTCTCTAGAACTTTAGGATCATTCCAAAATAAGAAGACAGCAGACTCCTTAATGGTTCCCGGTTTGATATCTAAGATGGAATGAAAGCTATGAACGTTACATGATTCAATGTTTGTTATGTCACGTAGTATGCGATTATAAAATTCATGATCAGACTCTTCAATATAGATAGTAATTTGTTTGAGTGACATGACCTTGGCATAGTAGACGAAAAAACGTTTTCCTTACAATTGATTTTTTTGAAACCATGCTCGCGGATGAATACAAACCATCTTGTATCAGTGTAAAAAAATTTTGAAGACCAAAGTTCGGACATTCCCAAGGGATCTGTCCTGTTTTTGTCAGTTTTTTAAAAAATTTAGATTCTAAGTAAAATGAATTTGATTCTCATTACTAGTACTCAAGTTTGGATAAAAAAGACCGAGGTTCTATGAAATCCCTTCAAAATAAGACAAAATTAATCATTCTATTAGGTTTGGTAGCTGGACTTACCCTTCAGTGTGAGAAAAAGGACGATGACAAAGACACAACTCTCTTGATTGGTCTTGCAGCATTGACAACTTCTTCCGGTGACTGTTCTGTTTCTGCCTCTGGAAAGGCAACAATCAATACTTGGACAACTGACATCACGGGGACTACCGGTGCCACTCTTTCTAAATTAGGTTCAGTTCCAATCGTCGGTCATACTACAGCTGCTATGAAACTAACTTCTGATGCTTCTACGACTCTGACTGTTAACGGTAGCGCGTTCATTATCGTTTATAAAGCGACAGCTTGTCCTTTGACCACTGACAATATTGCTGCAACGCCTGCGAATTTTTCCATTACGGGTGCCACTGATTCCAATAGCGAATTTCCAAGTTCCTATAAAATCACAAACCAAACAGCTACTTTAACTTTTAATGGAACTTCCGGTGCAGGTGGATATTACGTATTTATCTACGCAATTCCAAGAAACGGTCAATCCGCAGCGGTTACTTACACATTTACCCCATAATCGTGATTCGTTTTCTTAGCATTGGGTTTTTTGTATTACTAACATCCTTTTGTGCAAGGCAGGAATCTGCCTTGTCCGACGAAGATTTGTTTGTAAATCAATTGATCACCAACCTGGTCAATGCAGGGAATCCCAATGCTTTGGATAAAATTGTATTTTCCAAGTCCAATGGAGATGGAAGTTATACAACTAGGTTCAATGCGACCAATTTAGATTTTTATATTTACTTTCAGTTCGAAGGAAACAAACAAATTCCTTTTTCAGAAAAAGACTCCCTTACCTGGGACATTGCATTTAACAGATACAAGGTGGCCACAAATTCCGGTGAAACCAACCGTTTTGGTCTGGGTGGTGCTTGTACAAGTAATACAACTGATTTCGGTACTGCTAGTTCCACTTCTGCCGCAAGCCAAGGATGTTCCAGTTTTACGGTTGATGTTGCCACTACCACACAAGGGATTGGTGGAGCTGGAGCCACTTATATTGGAAATGCAATCGTCACCGAATGGTATTATTACACGATTGGGAATTTAACCCCTAAACCTGATATCTTTCTCATTCGAGGAGGAACTGGTCTTTCTACTTACGCCGTTCATATTGAAAATTATTATAGTGATGCGGGAACTTCTGGTTATCCGACCATCCGATGGAAAAAACTTCCCTAATGCATTCTTTCATCCAATTTTTGTTTCCCATCCTTTGCCTCTTTGTACTTTTTATTGGTGAAGTACATTCCCAAACACGTCCGAAAGATACGGGAAAAAATAGCAAAACAACTGACCAAACACAAAATACCACCGTAGTTCCGAAAGAACCGGAACCGACAAAGGAAACTCCTCAATCCACAGGAACCACTACCGCACCTGTTTCAGAAACAGGAAATGGGGATCCAACAACTCCACAAGAGGAAGTTGATCGATTCAAAGATTTAGACAATAAAAATGGAATTGTTGTTACAGGATCTCGTGGGGAACGCCGTTTAAAAGATTCGGCTGTAGCTACAGAAGTCATTTCTCGCAAACGAATCGAACAAACAGGAGCACGTAACTTAGGTGAGGTGCTAGAAACTCAAACGGGAATCAATGTAACTCCTTTTTTTGGTGGTTCACAGGTCCAAATGTTGGGCCTTGATTCTAAGTATGTATTGTTTCTTGTAGATGGACAACGAATTGCAGGCCGATTGAACAATACAATTGACCTCACTCGATTCAAAGTTCAAAATATCGAACGAGTTGAAATTGTAAAAGGAAGTTCTTCTTCTTTATATGGTGCCGATGCCATTGGTGGAGTGATCAATATCATCACCAAACAAGCTGAAAAACCAGAACATTACCAATTCCGAACTACTTACGGAAACGGAAGACAAACCAATTTTGGTTCCCAAGGTGAAAAGAATATGATCGCCGATGTTGGGTTTAGAAATGAATATGTTGCTTCCAATTTTTTTGGAGGATTCAACCAATCAGCGGCTTACGACTTAGATCCAAAAACTCCATCCACTACAGGAAATGCATTCCAAGATGCCAACGTTGGTGGAAACATGATCTTCAATCCCGACGGCCAATTAAAAGTAAAAACTGGAATTAATTATTTAAACAGAAACCAAGCAGGGATTGATTCTAGATCCAATGGTGGTGTTTTTGACCGAACCAATCTAACAAACGACTTTCTTGGGTTAGGTGCACTTGAGTATACTTATGGAAAACGAAATATGGTTTCTTTTCGAGGAAATTTTTCTCGTTGGGAAAACCACTATAAGTTGGATCAAAGAAATTCGAATGAACTCGATGTAACAGAAATTACCAATGAGTTTTCTTCCCAAGGTGTCGCTCAAATTGATCACGAAATCAATAATGATCATATGGTCACCGCTGGGGTGGAATCCTATTCGGAAGAATTACAATCCGACAGGCTCCAAAGAAGAAATGCTTACCGAACAAGACGAGCTGCTTTTATCCAAGATGAATGGGTGATTTGGCGGCAAGGTTTTGTTTGGCGACTCGTTCCTGGGGTTCGACATGATGTGGATTCCCAATTCGGTGGACAAACCACTCCAAAAATTGCAACCAAAGTAGATATCACTAGTAATTTAGTGTTTCGTGCCAGTTACGGAAAAGGATTTCGTCCTCCTTCCTTTAGAGAATTATATTTACGCTTTGAAAACCCAGGTGTTGGGTATGTGGTAGATGGAAATGACAAACTTAGGCCCGAAAAATCGACCACCGTCAATGCAGACATCGAATACACTCCTTATAAATTTTGGACACTATCCTTAAGCGTATTTCGTAACGATATCACCGATCTCATCCAATATAGTTTTGGAACAAGAACCAGTGAATTTGCCAACTTCCAATTAAAGAACATACAGCGTGCCTATACAAGAGGTGTGGAAGCTGGTTCCCGTGTACGTTTTCTAAAGTATTTTGCTTTGGAATTAGGATACAACCAAACCGATACAAGAGACCTAACAACCGATAGACCCTTGGAAGGAAGAGCCTTACACCAAGGAACAATGAACTTTTTTGTAAATGCTCCTGGCGGTTGGGAATTTGCTCTTCGTGCCAAACGTTTAGACAAACGGCCGTTTTATAGTACAACCAACGAATTTACTGCGGGAACCAGCACAGCTCTCATCGACCAACAAACCAAAAGTGTGGAAGAAAACAATAAGGTAGTGTACGGAAAACCATTTACCTTACTGAACGTACGGATGGAAAAAAAATTCTTCGACGGTAGGATGTCTTTGTTTTTAGGAGTGGACAACGTCCTAGACCAATACGAGCTTACATACAATCCCATTCGTCCCAGGTTTTACTATGGTGGACTCCAAGCCACTTTTTGAACTTAGTTCTCATAAAACAACATTCATTGGTCTTGTTCTATACTTGGTTTCCGGTGTCGTTTTGTACGCCGATGAATCCAAGTTAAATGCAAAACAATCCAAAGTTTTAAAGGAATCTTTTTCCTATTTAGAATCTCTCGAACCCAAACGAATTAAAATCGACAAACCCACATACACCAAACTCACCCAATTTGAATCTATATTTAAGTTTGGATTTTCTGGTAAAAAACTATCGCGTTGGATCCAATCGCGAATCAAAAAATATTCTTACGGCTCCACAGGGGAATACATAGCGATGTATCATGACGGTGACGTTTTACTTGGTCGCCCATTTTTTAATTTGAGTCGTTTGGATCGAGTACTTGTTTTATTACATGAAGCAAGGCATGCAGATGGAAAAGATTATGGCCATGTGGTTTGCCCTGAAAATTTCCAATTTTTAAATCCCCGTGATTGGAAAATCCATCCCGCAGGAAAAAAGGGGTGTGATTCGGTTGTCGATGGTGGTTACGGGATCACTGCTGCATTTTTATTTGAATTAGGTGCGTATGGTTATCTCAACCCAACGGAAGCTGCACACAGATACAATTCAGAAATTTCGCGGGTCATCCGCGACTAATACAAACAGGCTTTTTTTAAAGTTGGATCTTCTGCAATTTTTGATTTGAGTCTAGATAAAATTAATTTGGATCTTGGAACAAAATCATCTTCTGTCGTTTGAAAAATATAGGAGTGTTGTTCTTTCATTAACTTTCCTAATTCCTGGTCATGAGTCGGGCAACCTAATAGAGACGCTATCGTTCGAATTCTTTCTCCTGTTCCCCTTGTTGTTTCCACTTGTAGAGGGTCTTCATTATAACTGATAAAAACTTCCTGAACACGATCTGCTCGGACAATCCCATCCGTGGTACAATTTGATGTTCCTGAAGTGATTCCAAAAGTTTGTGAAGATAAACTAGTATTGGTTGTAGCAGCAAGAACCTGACCAATATCATTTTTCCAAACAGGAACCATAGATCCGAGTCCACATCCAGCCA
This sequence comes from Leptospira noumeaensis, assembly GCF_004770765.1. Lineage (NCBI taxonomy): Bacteria > Pseudomonadati > Spirochaetota > Leptospiria > Leptospirales > Leptospiraceae > Leptospira > Leptospira noumeaensis. Next base: position 635,930 of record NZ_RQFK01000026.1, read on the forward strand.
TCCCATATGGTTCTGCTGAAATTTGATTAGGAATTGTAAGTAAAAAAGCACTAACAAGTATTAGCTGAATCTTAAAAAAAAAGAACATAGCAGGTTTGAACATAAAACCTCGTGAATTAGATAGAAAATAAAGTATCGGAATTACGATCGATTTGTGGAAGTCTGTGGCCATGTGCCAAAATTTCGCCCGACATGGAGAGAACGGCCCATGATTTTTCTTCTTTGGTTTTCGTTTGCAGAGAGTGGATCATCGAGTTTGTGAATGATTCCAATTTTTGGTGAAGGACTGTATTGGAAAGTGGAAACGGTTTCTTTTCTTGTGCTTCAGTTGGTCTCATGCAATTTGTTTTCCCCGTTGTCCTTAAGATCGGCGAGGGGGCCGGAATGACTAAAGTTTAAAAACTCCAAAAAATGAGTCAACAAGAGACATAATTCCGGGGAGGAAAAATAGAAACTCCAAGTTCTCCTTTTCCCGAACCATCGGAATGCCAAACTTGACCAAAAACCACCCGTTACGAGGACGACTTTGCTTACCCCTCAGATCAATCTGTTTAAAAAATCCAATCCCATCTTAGCCCAAGTTTTGGCCAACACCCGTTTGACTCCCGAACCAGGAAAAGGCAAACGTCCCGCAAAGGAAGGGGATTCTGCAGTACACCGGATCACAATTGCCGTAGACCACAATACTTACCCTTACATGATCGGGCAAAGTGCGGGAATCATTCCTCCAGGTGTAGACCCAGAAAAACAAGCCAAAGGATCAGCTGATCCGTCGTATACCATCCGTTTGTATTCCATCGCCTCACCCTCGTTTAGTTTTGGTCAGACCAAGGATAATATTGAATTTGTAGTCAAAAGAGACAATGTGTACGACGAAAATGGAAACCTAGTTCACAAAGGTGTTTGTTCCAATTACCTTTGTGATTTGAAACCAGGTGATACGGTTACCATGACAGGGCCCGCTGGAAAAAAATTCCTTTTACCCCAAGTGGATTACTCAGGAGATATTTTCTTTTTTGCAACAGGAACAGGGATCAGTCCCTTTTTTGGAATGGTGGAAGAATTACTCGTCCAAAAACTAATTTCCTTCCAAGGAAATGTTTGGTTGGTTTACGGCGCACCATATTCAGATGAAATTGTCCTTCGTGATTATTTCGAAGATATGGCAAAAAACCATCCCAACTTTCACTTTATAACGGCCATTAGTCGAGAAGAAAAAAACTCTTTTGATGGCGGAAAGATGTACATCACACACCGTGCAAAAGAAAATGCAGAATCCATTAAAAATGCTGTCAATGGAAACGGTAAGTTTTATATTTGTGGCGGCCCGAAGGGAATGGAAAAAGGAGTCATTCAAGAAATCATGTCTGCTTGCGGAACTGATCTTTCGTATGATGAATTCAAAAAACACCTAGAGGAAAAAGAACAACTTTTTGTAGAGACGTACTAAAATGGCAAAAACAGGAATCATTCGAGACATTGACAAAGGTAGAGGAGAGGTAATCCGCGTGGAAATCTCCGAATACAAAGGCCAAACTTTTTTTAATATTCGCGTTTGGTATACCGATCCGAATGGGGAATTAAAACCTACTCAAAAAGGAATCGCCATTGCGCCCGCACTCGTTGGTGACTTAAAAGAAGCCATCGAAGAAGCAGAACGTTGGTTGGCTTAAACTAACTAGGTTTTTTATCTCCTTCGTTTGCATAAATAATCCTCTGCAAAATATCTTTGGCAGAGGAAACATTTTCTGCTACACGGATGTGGTTGTACAACCGAGTGATTTCAAAAATCTTTTTTACGGAATCATGAATGTTGGCAACCACAAGTTCACCACCCCGTCTTCGTAACCAACCTACAATCTGAATCACCATTCCAATCGCTGAAGAATCAATATGTGAAGTGTTGGCAAAATCAAAAACAATATATCTGAATCCTTCTGAAAGTTTCTGTTCTATTAAAAGTTTAATTTCCGGACATTTATACAAATCAATATCCCCATTCGTGCGGTATTCAAATATTTCATCATGAAGTTTTAGATCTTTTAAATCCAACTTTTCAGGGCCTTTCATCAAAATTTGTGAATTCATAAATAGATGTTTAGAAAGATCATCGGACTTAGTGGTAATTTTAGATTCCAGTAATTGCAAACGACCAAGTACAGATCCCAGGGCATTGGGAGCAAAATGTAAATTTTCTTTTATATCATGGATCAGTCCAAATAACAAAGCTTTGGCGTCTTCACTATGGCCTTGTTTGATTAAATCCGAAATTTCTCTAATCCCACTGGTTGCATTTGTAATCAAAATTTCAACGAGAACATCTGGATCTTGTTTGCCACGATTTTTGCCTTTAGGAAACGCAAAAAAATCTTTTACGGATTCCAAAGCATTTTGTTGTAATAAATTATAATAAGATACATTCACTTCACAAAAAGGCAATTCTGATTGGTTCAATCGATCATCTATTTCCAAACGCAATACTAAATTACGAATGTCGTCGGCTCTGAGGTCACCTAACTGCAAATTGATTTTTTGCCTCGAAACTGTTTTGGAATCACCTAAAAATTCATCAAATTCCTCTGCAATTTGGTGGGATGTTTCTGATAAAACCTGTTTCAATCGAACACCGGGAGCAAATTGTAACTCCACATCGATTGCCTGTGCATACAAAGCACCGATGTCTCCAAATTCATCAAAGAAAATGTCGGATGCTTTTTCAGGATTGTCGATATAATGAAAATTTCCGCCGCCGGCTTTTGCAATCTCCACCAACATTTCTTCATTAAAATCGTTTCCCACTCCAATCGTTGTCGTAGAAATTCCTAAGGCCAAATGGTCTGCCGCTATCTTTACGAGTGCTTCTTTTTCTTTAATTCCTGAAGTAGGATTTCCATCGGTAAGTAATAAAACTCGTTTGTATGCATTGGGAATTTTAGATTGGTTAAGATTTTTTAAAGCAGAAAGCCATCCCCCGCTTAAATTTGTAGAAGTAGCAACTTGGATATTACGAATTTTATCAGTCACAGAGATTTTTTCTGTTAGGTGAGTGACAGGTAGAACAATTTGTACATCTGCAGAATAAGCCACAATCGAAACGGCATCATTTCTTGTGAGCCAATTCACAAGGGCACATGAAGCATCAATCACTGCTTCCATTTTTTCACCCTTCATTGACCAACTTTTATCGATGGTTAGACCAATGACCAAAGGTTTACGATCATCGGTATTTGGGTTGGCAGGAGTTCTAAACCTTAACAAAAGATGAGTTTCTTGAATCTCATTTTCTTGGATGATTGGGTATTCCAATTTTGCGTCTACGAACATGACCCTAAAAAGCAAATTCTGAATAAATGTTTTCGCAAGAACAATTTACTGTAATCTGACATAGAAGGAAACATCACAATGTTTGGAAAAATTCATGAAGTCTATTCTTCCATTTCAGGCGAAGGAATTTCACAAGGAATCCCTACTGTCTTTATCAGATTTGCAGGTTGTTCCTTACGTTGTGGCAAAACAGAATCGAAGGCGTTATGGTGTGACACAGCTTATGCCTTAGGACCCAACCAAGGTACAGAAAAAAGTTTGGATTCCCTTTGGTTAGAATTAGAAAGTTTAGATCCCCATCATGGTTATCAGGTTCTGTTGACAGGTGGTGAACCCTTAGAAGGAAAAAACCGCGATCTTTCCATCTCGCTAGCAAACAAAATCTACGAACACCGGACAAAGGCTAGTTTGCCTTATCCCGCAGCACGTGTGGAAACCAATGGAAGCGAACGTATTTCGGAAGATCCTTTTTTTATTTTCACAATGGACTACAAACTTCCTGGATCGGGTATGGAAGACCGAATGGATCAGGAAAATTTCCGGATTCTAGAAAAGAGACATAATTCACTTGACGAAATCAAGTTCGTTGTGCGAGATAGAATCGACTTTGAAAGAAGTATCGAAGTCATTCGCGAACAAAAAATACACACAAATATATTGTATTCGCCCGTCCACGGTGAAGTGGATGCCAAAGAACTAGTCGAATGGATCAAGGTAGACAACCCACCTAAGTGTCGTTTGTCGCTTCAAATTCACAAAGTTCTTTGGGGAAATCAGAAAGGAGTTTGATGGACATCCCTACTCAATTAAGTTTAGATTTTGAAACAACGGTTGAACCAAAACAAACAAATGAGTATGGGTTTCTCATCGATGAACCGGAGTTAGGTCTAGCAAAAGTTACAAAAGAATCACCTACTTCCGTAGAACTATTTTTTGAATCCAAAGAAATTTTTCGAAATGTTAATAAATCAAACAAAAACTTACAATTTTTAAATCAATACCCTGAATCGCTTCGTCTTTGGGAAGAATTTCCAAAAGCAATGGACTTGGCACTTACAGCAAGCCAACTTAAACTTACTTATAATTTTAATAAACTCTCATCACTTTCCAATTCTAGAACTCGTTTGCTCCCTCACCAAATTGAGTCGACTTTCATTGTTGCCAATAGTTTAAAACCAAGGTTTATCTTAGCCGATGAAGTAGGTCTTGGAAAAACCATTGAGGCGGGTCTTGCGGTTAAGGAACTAATGTTTCGTCGTGGTCTCAAACGAGTGCTCGTGGTTGCTCCCTCTCCCCTCCTTGTCCAATGGCAACAAGAGATGAAAAACAAATTTAATGAAGAGTTTGCGATTGTTCGTAGAAGGAATTTTGTTACAAACGGTGCAGACCATTGGAGAAACTTCAATAAAATCATTACCTCAATAGATTTTATCAAAAATCCAAGGTATGCTGAAGAAATACTTGGTACCAAATGGGACATCGTTGTTTTTGATGAGGCACATAGACTTCGTCGAGATTATTCGAAAATCACTCGTGGATATTTGTTTGCTGAAAAAATTGCACGTAAAACGGAATGCCTTCTCCTACTCACAGCAACACCGTTTAGAGGAAAGTTAGAAGAACTATTTTACTTACTCCATTTAGTTGATCCAAATATCCTTGGGCCATATCACACTTTTGTAAATGACTATGTTGTTGGTCAAAAAGGGGACTTAAAAGAAAAAATCTCCAAAGTTCTCCTTCGTCGTCGGAAAGTGGAAGTAGGTGGGTTTACTAAACGATTTGCAAAAACGGTTAGGATCGATCTTTCTCCCATTGAACGTGCGTTTTATGATGAAACTACTGATTATGTAAAACGAGAATACAATATGGCTATGGGAACTAAAAACCGTGCCATTGGATTTGTGATGGTGGTTTTCCAAAAACTTTTGGATTCCTCAGTGATTGCCCTTCTTTCTGCCTTACAAAAAAGAAAGTTTATGTTGGAATCCAAATTCCATTACATGAAAGAACATGAAACCACTTTGGATGATTGGGACTTAGATGAAACGGAAGGTGTCGAAGACTTTATCACCGAATTAGAAGATGAAGAAATGTCTAGTTTCCAAAGGATCAAAAGGGAGCTCTTTACTCTTAACCGTCTCATCCATTTGGGAAAACAAATCAAAGAAGATAAAAAAACTCAAAAACTAAAGGAAACTCTTTATCGTTTAAAGAAAGAGGGCCATAAAAAATTCATCATCTTCACACAATTCAGAACCACACAAGACCATTTACAATCGGTTTTAGAACCAGACTTCAAAGTTTCTCCTTTCCATGGTTCCCTAAGTATGGATGAAAAAGAAGTCGCCATCCAAAAATTCAAAGAAGACTACGAAATTCTCATTTGTACGGAAGCGGGTGGGGAAGGCCGTAACTTACAATTTGCTAATATACTTTTTAATTATGACTTACCTTGGAGCCCACTAAAGATCGAACAACGAATTGGAAGGATCCATCGTTTTGGTCAAAAAGATAATGTTTATATCTTTAACTTTGCGTCCAAAGATACAGTGGCAGAAAGAATTTTAGAAGTACTCACAAATAAAATTCGTTTGTTTGAAGAATCCATTGGTGCTTCTGATGATTTACTTGGAACCATCGAAGAGGAACTTGATTTCAACTCAAGCCTTATGAAATTTGTGACGGGTACAAAAACCAAAGAAGAATTAGAAACGGAATTTGACCTTCGCATCCAAGTAGCTCAGAAAGGTTTTGAAAAACTAAACGCACTTGTGACACCTAAAGTATTAGATTTTAATTTAAAAGATTATTACGATCATACTCTGGAAGAAAGAGAATGGAACAATAGCCATCTAGAAGAAGTGGTAGCGCAAGGTTCCAAGTTTTTCCAAGCTCATCTTCCTGGAACATTAACATCCGTTGGAAAAGGATCTTACGAATATAAAAATGCTGAAGGTAAAATCAAAAAAGCAACTTTTGATTCCGATTTAGCACTCACAAATGATTCTCTAGAATTTATGGCATTTGGCCATCCTTTTGTTGAAAAGGTTACCGAGTTACTCACTCAAAGTGATGTAGGCCGTAAAAAGAAATACTTACTATCGGACAACTTAGGCCAAAAAATTCTTTTTGTCTTCCAAGTAGAATTCGATTTTTCTCTCAAACGAAAAGATCTCTTTTTTATGGAATTTGATTTAAAGAAAAAGCGAACTTTAGTTTATACGGAAAAACCTAACGAATGGGCAGAAGCAAAAACGTATGTTCCCGAAAAAGAAATTCCATTGTCAAAACTAGAAGAAGCATTTATTCATTGTTATCCGATTGTTGAATCAGAAGCAGAAACAAAAAAAGAAATCCTCAGAAAAGAGACTTTGTCCGTATTCCAAAAGGAAGAATACAAAGTAGAACTTTCTCACCAAAAAACCATCCGCCAACTGGAAGAAAAACTAATGCGCCAAGAGGCCGCTTATAAATGGGACAATCGTCCTGAAAAAAAAGCAGTCCTCCATAAAACGATGAAAGAAATCCAACGAGCAAAAGACGAATATACAGTCGAAATTCGAAAAATCAAAAATGGTGCGAAGATTTTTCATAAAATTCGGTTGTTCCAAACTTATATCAGTATTTAAATTCATTTACATAAAATTTTCAAAAGATAAATTTTGGGAATGTTCTTTCCCAAAGTTCCTTTTTGGATTCAGATCCTCGTATCTCTATTGTTAGGTTTGATTTTTGGAATTCTGTTGAATCCCGAAACAGGGTTTATCTCTGCCTTTAATTTAAAACCTTATCTGCCATGGATGAAACTTCCCGGAGATCTTTTTTTAAATCTACTCCAAATGATTATGATTCCCCTTGTGATCGTATCCATTGCGCTCGGAGTTTCTAGTTTACGGAATTTGAAGGATCTTTGGAGTTTAGGAAGCAAAACACTTTTATATTTTATTTTCACAACTGTAATTTCCGTAAGTATTGGAATTTCTCTCTCCCTAATCATCAAACCAGGGAACCATATCCAGAACCAATCTACAGTTACAAATCAAAACATTACTTCTACAAACTTGGATGAAAAAAGTGAATCCATTCCAGAAATCATTGCTAACATCATTCCTAAAAATCTAGTCAATGTTTGGTCCAAACAACAAATGTTATCTGTTGTTTTTTTTGGAATGATTTTGGGAATTTTTTTCCTCACTTCTCGTGAATCTGGTGCTGCCTTAAAAGCCTTTTGTCATTCGTTAGAAAGTTTTTGTTTATGGGTTGTGGCTACTGCAATGAAATTAGCTCCCTTAGCAGTTTTGGGGCTCATGAGTTATGCAATGGTCCAAATTGGATTTTCTCTTTTGTTAGGACTCGTATCTTATATTGGAACCGTTCTTTTAGGACTTTTTTGTATTTTAATCTTCTATGGAGTTTTGATTTTATTTTTTACAGGAAAAAATCCGATTCGTTTCCTGAACCAGGTTCGTGAAATTCCCCTACTTGGTTTTTCTACTTCTAGCTCTAGTTCTGTCCTTCCCTATTCTTTAAAACTAGCAAAGGAAAAATTAAAACTTAAAGAAACAGTCTCTGACTTTGTTCTTCCCCTTGGTGCAACCATCAATATGGACGGAACAGCTTTGTACCAAGCCGTAGCTACAGTTTTCCTAAGTCAAGTGTACCAAGTAGACCTTTCCCCACTAGACTTGTTTTTGTTAGTTGGGACAGTAACAGCCGCTTCGATTGGGACTGCTGCCACACCCGGGGTGGGACTTGTCATCCTCGCATCCATCCTTTATACCTTTCACATTCCCATCGAAGGTATCACTATCCTTTTTGGGGTTGACCGTTTTTTAGATATGTGTAGAACTTCAGTAAATCTGACCGGCGATCTATCTTGTGCCTTTATCATGGACCATATCTGGAAGGAAACCAAACCCAATGAAAAAAATTAAATACGCTGCTCTTTTAGGAATTTTAACCTTCCTAATCCATTGTGATACCAAAAAGGATTATTTTGAAGATGTTGGGGCTCATTTCCTTTGTAACACCTACGCTGTTTGTAATGGGGAAACTCCCGCAAAAACTGGAATCATTGGTGACAGTTGGACAGACATTCTTCTTGGATATCCAGTTGTCGAAACTCTAAGACCCCAATTAGAAAACCGTTTCCAATATAAATTTGTTGGTGCCACTCTTGGTGGAAAAACTTTACAACAAGTAGTCAGCCAAGGCCTCCAATTCCAAGTCATTGACCAAGGAGGGGCTGATATGAAAGTCATCATCCTTTCCCTCGGTGGTAATGACATCCAAGCAAACCTTTCCGAATACATTGGAAACGTAAGTACAGTCCAAGCTCAAAGATTTGCTACCATCAAAGCCAATCTCAAACAAATGATTGTTACTGGTAATGCTTACAAAATCGCTAGATTCGGTGGAGCCCCTATAAAATGGATCATCCATGGATACGACTATCCCAATCCTTATATGTCACCAGCGATTGCTGGATCCGACGAAGGATGTAAAACTAAATTTGATCGTGTAGGACTAATTGTTCCTGATGCGGCTGCATTTACCTCAGAACAATTAGATTCTTTCAACAATCTGCTAGTTGATATCTCTAGAGAAGAACCATCTTTTATCTATGTAGACTTAAGGAATACTTTGGGTGGAAAACCATATTCGCGCGCTGAATTTATGTTAGACTGCATTCATGCAAATAACTTGGGTTATACACTTCTTGCCGACAAATTTGCAAGATTAATTTATCCGATCACAAATGTAGGATTTTAAATATGAAAAATATAATCATCATTTCTTTAGTTTTTTTCGTTTCGGTTGTTTCCTTATATTCACAGCCAACATCTGCAAATACTGGTTTTGCCCATCCCCTCCAAGTAGAACCTGTTGCAGTTTATACAAAAATCAGAGGTAACGTAGGTTACTGGGATAAAAACTTCAACGGTGTGAAGGAAATTAATAAAAACATAAATGTCGAAGGTGAGTATAAATTCTCCGAATCTTTTTCTGTCATATCCTCCATTGGAAGGACAGAATATTCTCAAACCGATTCTGCAAAAGAAATCACTTGGGATCGTTGGAATGGGGGAATCAAATACGGAAAAATTTTTGATAATGGATCTTCCCAATTTTTGATTGGTGGTGGTTTGCGAATTTACGACAAAAAAAGAAACGCTGAATTTCGTGAAAAAGAAAATCCAGATTTTTATTTGATCCGACCGAACTTTGGACTCGGTTACAAACGTGGTATATTTCAAATTATGTCGGAATTCCGATTCCAAACAGAAACAAACCGACATGGTAAAGAATCAAGTTTGGAAGAATTCAAACGTTATTACCAAGTAGGCATTGCTCCTTCTTTTGCCATTGCCGATTCTGTTCGAATCTTCACGGAACTTGAATATAGAGAACCTCTAGACAAAACTGCTGATAAAAATTTGCGTTATTTTAATTTTTATCCCGGTATTTCCATGAGTACAGAAAGTTTAGGTACATTTAGTTTTTCATTTTTACTTGGTGTTCTTCCCAAAGCAGACAACGCGATGGACAGGGGTGTTCGATTCTCCTATTTCTACTTTTTTGATACAAGCCAGTAGAGTATGATAAAAGTTTTATTTTTACCGATGGTCTTTTTTTTGTTTCATTGTCTCAGTATACAAATTGGAAATCCGTCGGTAACAATATTTCAAAACAAAGGACAAGAAGGTTGGCATTCTCCAGGAAAAATCCCGGTTCCAACCGATCGTTTTGTTGAATCCTGCACCACAAATTATTTTGGACTTGTGAGTTTGGGCAATGCTAGTTATGATTTCATTCCTCGGAACACTCGACCCAAAGAAATTCACAGTTTAGATCATTATTATAAAAACCAATATTTCTTTTTCCAAGAACTTTGTTTGCGAATTACCGGAAGATGAAACAGAACATTGAATCCCTTAGTGAATTTGCAAAGAAATTAAAAAGTGGACTTATCTATGAAGAGATAGAATCCAAATTGAAGGATTTCCATTCTAAAAAAAACAATGTACCAAACAAATCATTGGATGCGTTAACCGCTAAAATCCAAAAGAAAGAAGAACAAATCGAAAAACTCTATGACGATATCATCATTTTACAAAACAAACTTTCTAAACTTTTGGATTTGGAACTTAAAAAATAAAATTTACCCGCCGAAGATCCGTATCCTTGTTTTAGCCTTTTTTTCATTCACTCTCAGTTCATCCTGCGCCAGTTCCGGATTTGGAACCCAAGGGTTACTCTACGAAGACCAAAGGATCAGTATGATGGAAACGGGTATCCTTGCCACGAAAGAAGGGATTGCCTGTGCAAAATCCTACTTAGGCCTAATTGCTTTGGGGGATGCCTCAGTAGAGGTCGCCCAAAGGAACGGAAATATTAGGGAAATTACGTCTATTGAACTAGAAACTTTTAATTTCTTCGGGATTTACGCAAAACTCTGCACGGTTACCAAGGGAAATTAGTCGAAACTAAATCTAGACGTTATGACAATGTGGAAGAAAATTCAAATTCTGTTTCTGTTTGGTTTTTCCTCTCTAACTTGTCTTCCTGAACCCGAACCCTCTCTTTTGGGTGTCCTCGTGCTTCCACTCGTGACACAAACTTCGTCAAACTTTACCATTGAATCCACATCCCCAACAAATGGACAAACGGGTGTTGCGCTGAGCCCCACAATCACGATCATTTTGACCCAAGCAGTGGATACCACTTCCCTCAACACGAATATTAGTTGTACGCCTTCTTGCCCCAGTCTTAGCGGTGGTGCGTCCAATAGAACCATTACCCTAACACCTGCCAGTGCTCTGACAACGGGAACCACTTACACCATCACACTCGGTCAAAACATCCAATCCATATTTGGGCTGACCCTCGGCACAAACACTAGTTTCAGTTTTACAACCCTATAAAAAAAGCCGACGTTTCCGCCGGCTCTTCCAAAGATCCAATCACTTTTTCAGAGATTGGATGATCTAAAAAACTGCCCTTCTGATTTAGAAGGACAAAATCCTTTTGATCGTATTCATTATAGAAATTTCTTATTTAAAGAAATTTAAAATGATCCCACCTTTTGTTACAAAAAACTCAGCAAACACGAGTGAGGTGATCGCCATAAGTTTAATCAAAATGTTGATGGCAGGGCCAGAAGTATCTTTGAATGGATCTCCTACTGTATCACCCACAACCGCAGCTTTGTGTTTCTCAGAACCTTTTCCACCAGCAGTTTTTTCGATGTATTTTTTCGCGTTGTCCCAAGCTCCACCGGAGTTTGCAGATGAGATCGCAAGAACCACACCAGAAACGAGGGCGCCTGCAAGAAGACCAGCAAGTGACTTCACACCAAACAAATAACCAACGACAATCGGGCTAAGTAGAACCAATAGACCTGGAGGAATCATTTCCCGAAGAGCAGCAGAAGTAGAAATGTCTACACACTTAGCATACTCTGGTTTTGCCGTTCCTTCCATAAGACCTGGAATTTCTTTAAATTGGCGACGAACTTCTTTTACCATATCAAGAGCTGCCTTTCCTACAGACTTCATAGTCATCGCAGAAAAGATAAAAGGAAGCATGGCACCAAAAAGAAGACCACCAAATACGAGTGGATCAAGTAGTTCGATGGAAGTTAGATCAATCGCACCTTCACCCATTTCTTTGGAAGCATTTTGTGTTCTAGTGATAAAGGCTGCAAATAAGGCAAGGGAAGTAAGCGCAGCAGAACCAATCGCAAAACCTTTTCCTACGGCCGCAGTGGTGTTTCCCGCTGCATCCAAGTTGTCAGTTCTATCACGAACTTCTTTTCCGAGTTCCGCCATCTCAGCAATCCCACCGGCGTTATCAGATACTGGACCGTAAGCATCGATCGTAAGACCAATTGCAATTGTGGAAATCATACCAATAGCAGCGATTGCGATTCCATACATACCTGCAAGGATATTGGAAACAACAATTACGATCACAAGTAAAATCACTGGAACTACAGTGGATTTGTAACCAAGAGCAAGTCCGTAGATGATGTTAGTCGCAGCACCTGTTTCACAAGCATCAGCAACTTCACGTACTGGTTTGTAAGAATGAGAAGTATAAATCTCAGTGATCCAACCAATGAACATACCAGCAAACAAACCTAATGCGACTGAAGTATAAACATTCCACTTAGTGATGGTTTTGTCTCCGATTTGGAAACTATCGATCATAAAGATGTCAGTTACAAAGTAAAGAGCTGCTGCTACGATGAATGTAGAAATCCAAAGTTGGAGTTTGAGAGCTTTTTCTACATTTCCGCCTTCTTTCACTCGAGCAAAGAATGTAGTGATGAGGGAAGCTGGGATTCCAATTGCAGAAATTAAAAGTGGATAGAGTAGAGCAGAGTTATTGTCAGCAAGAGCGGATGCTGTTGCACCAATCACAAGAGCCGCACAAGTTGCTTCCGCAGCAGAACCAAAAAGGTCAGCACCCATACCAGCAATATCACCCACGTTGTCTCCTACGTTATCAGCAATGGTTGCTGGGTTACGAGGATCATCTTCTGGAATTCCTTTTTCTACCTTACCTACAAGGTCAGCACCAACGTCAGCGGCTTTAGTATAAATACCACCACCCACACGACCAAAGAGTGCTACAGAAGATCCACCGAGACCAAAACCAGCAAGTGATTCCATAAGGATGTGTTTGGCAACACCTACGTTTGTTCCTGTGAATAGAAGAAAAAGTCCGATCATTCCAAGAACCGCAAGACCAATCAGACCAAAACCCATTACGGCTCCAGAATCATAAGCAACACGGAAAGCTTTGGAAAGAGAAGTTTTTGCGGCTTCTGCTGTACGAACGTTACCAGCAGTCGCAATTTTCATTCCTATAAAACCAGAAAGGCAAGAAATGAGGGCACCTGAAACAAAAGCAACGGCAGTATAAATTCCTTCGTTGAATTCAGTTTTTGGATTATCCAAAAGTAAATAAATGAGAACCGTCATGAAACTGATAAATAGCAAAATGACTCGGTATTCTCTGAGAAGGAAGGCCATAGCCCCTTCTGCGATCGCAGCGGAGATTTCTTTCAATTTAGCGGTTTCTTTTTCGCTTCCGCCGCCTGCGCCCACTTGGATGCGAACCACCCGAGCCGCGTAGAATATCGCCGTGACTATGGAAACCAGTGCCATGACGATGATGATTAACTCTACATTCATGAGATCCTCTTTGAGATTGTTTATTTGAATTTCTAAGATTATTTAGAAGATGACCGATGAGAATCCATAGATGATACTTCGGTCTAGGAGAATATGGCAATTTGGTGTTCTGGTAACAAGTCTATTTCTGGTTTCGAGGCCAAATTTAGCGCAGACAGAGGTTCTGAACCCTGTTAAGGTTTTTTATGGATACGAAGATCTTTTGCGAATGGCCGAAGACAAAATTGTCCAAGAAACCCCGACCAAAGCCTTCGATTTTCTCATCAAAGCCAAAGAATTAAATCCTGATCCGGACTATCGGTACTATAATTTAGCCGCACGCGCCCACATGAAGTTAGGGCAGGTCTTTGATGGAATTCATGCCTATGAAGAATCCATCAAAAAGAAAAAAGACCAACTCGATTTGGTTCTCTACATTGCAGACTTTTACGAAAAGGAAAGGAAACAAAAGGAAGCTTTGTTCTATACCAAATTGTATTTAGAACAAAAACCCAGTGCTAAGTACAGATTGTATACAGCGGCCATTTTATCTAGACAACTTGGTTTGGAATCCGATTACGAATCCTATATTCAAATATTAGAATCAGACAAAACTTTTGTTTCTGAAAAAGATGCCTTACAAACTAGCCTTCAAAAAAATATCAAAAGCAAAAAATGGAAAGAAGCAGATGACTTGAGTTTACGATACTTGGTTTATTTCCCTCGTGAAGAAGGGATGTATGAAACCTTAATTTTGGCCCGTAGAGGAAGACAGTCTGACCTTTTAGAACAAGCCTATCAATGGACAACTACCGTATTTTTAAATGAAACTAGATACTTCACAAGGTATGGAGTCTTTCTCCAAGAAAAACAAAGATACCTGGAAGCTTTAACTTTATTTCGCCGAGGATTTTACAATTTACTTAAATTTTTTCCCGATTCGGATGCAGGTGAAATTTTATTTCTCATTCGTCAAAGTTATGCGAATCTTGGAAAAGACAGAGACACTCTTGCAATTGATTCCCTTGTTAAAGACTTTAAAAACCAAAACAAACTCACGGCCACCGAATTAGAAAATCACCAAAACACGTATCGTAAAAATAGAGAGTATTTGTTGTTTTGTATCCACTGGTTTTCCAAACGAGATACAGCAAAAGCAAACGAATACCGTCAAAAATTAAAAGATAGGGATTTGGAATTTGAAGAATCTGAATTCCTGCGAGTGATGGGAGTGTTTTCCGCTCTCCCGCAGGATCTTTAAAACCTTATCTTAACTGTGGAATTTTTTCTTATCGTCAATTAACGACTGCACTACGGATGGATCAGCGAGGGTGCTGATATCTCCTAAAGTATCAAATTCGTTATTGGCAATTTTTCTTAGAATCCGACGCATGATTTTCCCTGATCTGGTTTTTGGTAGTCCCGGAGCCCAGTGGATGACTTCTGGCCTTGCAATTTTACCTATCACTTTTTCTACCATGGCAATCAGTTCTTTTTTTAAGGCATCATTGGTGGTCACTCCATGTTTCACAGTCACATAAGCATAAATCCCTTGGCCTTTGATGTCATGTGGAAATCCCACAACCGCAGCCTCAGCAACAGATTTATGTTCAACAAGAGCACTCTCCACTTCTGCAGAACCAATTCTGTGTCCCGACACATTCAGTACATCATCAACTCTTCCTGTTATGCGAAAGTATCCATCTTTGTCTTTGTTGGCACCATCACCTGTGAAGTAATACCCTTTGAATTGCGAAAAGTAGGTATCAAAAAACCGTTTTGGATCGCCATACACACCTCGCATCATGGAAGGCCAAGGTTTCGCGATACATAGATTTCCAGAGATTTCTCCTTTGCCTTTGATCTCCACACCTTCGTTGTCCACAAGGACTGGTAGGATTCCATAAAATGGCCAACTCGCCGAACCTGGCTTTTGTGGGATGGCACCAGGAACTCCAGAGATCATAATGGATCCAGTTTCTGTTTGCCACCAAGTATCCACAATCGGGCATTTTGATTTACCAATATTGGTATGATACCATTCCCAAGCTTCTGGATTGATAGGCTCACCCACAGAACCAAGAAGACGCAGCGATGCCAAAGATCTCTTTTTGATAGGTTCAATTCCTTCTCGCATGAGCGCACGGATGGCCGTCGGTGCTGTGTAAAATACAGTCACCTTATATTTATCAATCACATCCCAAAAACGACCGGCATCCGGATAACTAGGAACGCCTTCAAACATAAGAGATGTGGCACCATTGGACAAAGGTCCATAGAGAATGTAACTGTGTCCCGTAATCCAACCAATGTCTGCCGTACACCAATACGTATCCGTATCTTTATAATCAAAGATGGTGGCAAAGGTAAGATTGGCACCGAGTAGATATCCAGCTGTGGTATGAAGGACACCTTTTGGTTTTCCCGTAGATCCTGAAGTATAAAGAAGGAAAAGTGGGTCTTCGGAATCCATGATCACAGGAGGGCATTCTTTTTTTACATCCGGTTCTTTCATCAGGTAGTGGTACCAGTGGTCTCTACCTTCTTTCCAATTCAAATTACCTTCGTCTCCAGTTCGCTTAACAACGATTACGTCTTTGACTTTGTATTTACTATCTTCTAAAGCAACATCCACATTTTTTTTGAGTTCGACTGGTTTGCCGCCGCGATACCCGCCATCTGCAGTAATGACAAGTGTAGGTTTACAATCTTCAATCCGGCCAAGTAGGGCTTCTGGCGAAAATCCACCAAACACAACGGAATGTACCGCACCAATTCGTGTACAAGCAAGCGTAGTGATGGCAAGCTCCGGAATCATAGGCAGATAAATGAGGACTCTGTCCCCTTTTTTTACATTAAACTTTTTTAGAACGTTTGCAAAATGATTCACTTCGCGGTGGAGGTCATGGTAGGTAAGGACTTTGGATTCATCAGGGTTGTCTCCTTCCCAAATGAGAGCCGCTTTGTTTTTTAAAGGAGAATCTAAATGTCTGTCTAAACAATTATAGGAAACATTGAGTTTCCCACCCACAAACCATTCGGCTTTTGCATTGGCGAAATCATGTTTGAGAACCTTGGTCCATTTTTTAAACCATGTTAGGCGTTTTGCTTGTTCGGCCCAAAACTTTTCTGGTTTTTCTATGGATTCTTTGTATTTTGTTTTGTATTCTTTTAAACTAACGTTCGCTAATTTAGCGAAGTCTTTGGACGGTGCCACGATTCTTTCTTTCGGCATAGATTCCCTCTAAAGAAAGAATGCTGAACTTTTTTTTAGAAAAGTCCAGCATGAATCTGAAAAATCGAATTTAAAAATTGAACTTAATGCGAGCCGGTTCGGATCAGATCTAAAAATTCACTTCGTGTGGTTGGATCCGTTTTGAAGAGACCAAGTAGGCTAGATGTAAATAGCTCTGAGTTTTGTTTTTCCACTCCACGCATCATCATACATAAATGTTTGGCTTTGATAACTACACCCACACCTAAAGGATCCAAAGTTTCTTGGATAGCCTGGGCAATTTGGTCAGTGAGTCTTTCTTGTACTTGCAAACGACGAGCAAACACATCAACAATTCTTGGAATTTTACTAATTCCAATGATCTTTTTATTGGGAATGTAAGCCACATGGGCCCTTCCATAAAAAGGAAGCAAGTGGTGTTCGCACAAAGAATACATTTCTATATCTCTGACAAGTACCATCCCTGTGGTATTTTCTTCAAAGATCGCACCATTCACAATTTGATTCAAATCAGCTTTATACCCACTTGTCAAAAAGTCGTAAGCCTTCTTTACTCGATTAGGCGTTTTCACAAGACCTTCTCGCGAGGGATCTTCACCAATTTGTTTTAGGATTTCTTCGATTAAGTTTTCCATTCGATTCCTTTTGACAGATATGTTCCTGGTGTCTTGATCCTGCCTTCCAAATTATGAATGCAGAATATTTACTAGTAATTTGACTAGACTTGACTTATCGGGAAAAGATACATTTCCTTTTTTTTTAAATTAATTCTAAAGGACATAATCAAATCAGAATGCGGATTAAAATTGGATACGATGCACGGATGATCGAAAATTCTGGGATTGGAATTCGAATCCAACATATTTTGAAGTTTTGGCCCATTCCTTCAAAGATTGCCGATTTATATATTTTTGGTGATCCCTCTGTTTTAAAAAAATACGACCTTCCGAAACACGCGGAAATCATAGAATACAAAACAAATATCTATTCCCTCAAAGAATTTTTAGGTCATTCCAGAATGGCAGAAATGGATCTTTTAGACATCCCACATTTTAATATTCCCTTTCCATACATTCGTAAATGCATTGTTACCATTCACGATCTCATTCCTTATCATTTTAAAGCCGCCCATAGTTCCCTCGTCAAACGAGTGTATATGCAAATTGTCTTCCGGTGGATCAAATGGTTTGCTCGCAAAATCATCACTGTTTCTCAGTACACCAAAGATGATCTCATTAAAAGTTTTGGATATAAGGATGGTTCCATCTCTGTGGTTTACAATGGAATTGATCTTTCTAATTTTACAAAACATTCCCTTGCCCAAGTGAATTCGTTTGTCAAAGAACAAAAGTTACCAAAGGAATATCTTTTTACTGTGGGGATCGGGAAAGCGCATAAAAACTTTCCTTTTTTATTAAAGAATTTGGAACGTATGTGGAAAGAAGGATCGCTTACACTTCCTCTTGTTGTGGGTGGCATAAGTAAAGAAATCCCTATTGAATTTTTAAAATTCCAAAAACAAAATTCAAATCGAATCTATTTTTTAAATCATGTTCTCTACGATCGTTTGCCACTTGCCTACCAAGGAGCTAAAGTCTTTGTCTATCCTTCCTTATTTGAAGGGTTTGGATTTCCTGTTTTAGAAGCACAGGCTGTGGGAACCACTGTACTTTCTTCAAATGCTTCTGTATTGCCGGAAGTGCTCCATGATTCTGCCAGCTTCTTTGATCCAAACGATGGAGCAGATTTCCAAACGAAATTGCTCATGATCCTTCGAAATCCTAAACAACAAACATCTTACCAGAAAAAAGGATTGGAAAATGCAAAACGTTTCCTCTGGCGAGATGTATTAAAACCATATCTAAAAGTGTATCAGTCGTTATAGATTCAAAAAAATTTTCTGGTATCTACAATCAAGTTTTTCAAAATCTCTTTATGTTTTAGTTTTGTGAAACATTAGATACGAAGTCACTAAAATAGCCAAAAACACAAAAGGTGCGATCACATTACCTATTAGATCACCGACTTGCAAGTGTGCTATCGCTGCTGAGATATAGGTAATTCCGAAACCAACATAAGCCCACTCTTTCAAACGTATCGGAACTTTTGGAACAATTAGAACAATTGCACCCAATAATTTCGCAATTCCCAGTTCTATTCGGAAATAATCAGGAAAACCAAGGTGACGGAATCCTTCGATCATTTCTGCATTGTTTAAGGAATTATACCCACTAAACAACATCATCGCTGCAATGACTGAAGTAGTGATCCAATATATTGTTTTTATCCAATTCATAATTCTATCCTTTTGACATTAATAATAGTTACTATTCTTTTGTAAGTAACTATCATCAGATCAGTCTTGTTCCCATTCGTCCAAAAAAAAGAAGGAAAATCAGATAGAATCCTTGGGTTGACGTTACGTGTGGAATACAAATTCTAGAAGCATTGTCATGAAAGGAAAAGAAACAAGTTGCCAGAAAGATCACGCGGAGTGTGCAAATCTAATTTTACCACTCAGGGAAGCCTTAGAACTTCTAAGTGGGAAATGGAAACTTCCAATTATTATGTCCCTTTCTTTTGGAAAAAAACGTTTCAAGGAAATTGGTGAAGAAATACCAGGAATCACGGATCGTATGTTATCCAAAGAATTGAAAGAATTGGAAAAAATCCTTCTAATTGAACGCACCGTCCTCGATTCCTTTCCTCCTGGCGTAGAATATTCAATCACGGCACACGGCAAATCATTGGAAGCAGTGATTAGGGAATTGACTCAGTGGGCAGTCTCTCACTACCAAAAAAACAAAACGCCAAAAGGTACAAAGGGCTAAAAATCTCTACTTTGAAGACCAAAAGTACTTGTCAGAATTGTTTTTAACCAAGAGACTGATTCTCAGAACCATGATCAAGTGTCACTGTGCAGAAGTTTTCTTTGAATCTATCTTAAATGTTGTCAAAGATACAAACCGCCCTATACTAGAAGTCGCCCGCGAGATGGGAGCGGCTGATACTTGTACGGCTTGTGTTCCGGATATGTTAGCCTTCATCGAGCAGGAATTGGAAGGTCAACTTGCAGGAAATACAACTCATTGATTCCGACTTAATCGGAAACCTCGTTAAAAAAGCTCAAACCGCAGATAGAAAACGTACGAATCACAACTTCCATGAACAAAAGGAAGTGTACCAAAGATTTCTCAACGTTCTTTCTAAAAATACCTACATTCCACCTCACAGACATTTGTCGGATCCAAAACCGGAAACTTTCGTCATCCTCGAAGGGGAAATCGGATTTTTAATTTTCCATGAGAATGGGGAAGTAAAAGAAGCACATAAACTTTCTGGAAACGGACCAAAACGAGGAATCGACTTACAACCTGGGGTTTGGCATAGTTTGGTTTGTTTGTCTGAAACGGCAGTTTGTTTTGAAGGGAAGTCGGGTCCTTATGATCCGACAATCGATAAAGAATTTCATCCAAACTATCCGTTAGAAAGTGATCCTAAGTTTATAGAAACGATCAAATCCTTTGAATCCCTATTTATATGAATTTGATTTCATTCAACAAAAAGTTAATCCCTTTAATTCTTATGATCTCCTTTTCTTTTTTTTGTAAATCTCTCCCTTCCATTGTTCCTGTAAAAGAACATAGATTGGAATCGATTTCTTCTGATGGAATCATCCGTACATTTCGTTACTACGTTCCCAAACAAATTAAAGAAAATCGTCTACCTTTGATTTTTATCTTACATGGTGGTGGCGGCAGTGGAGAAGGAATGATTTACCTTTCTCGAATGTCAGAAAAAGCCGAAGAATATGGATTTGTGGCAGTATATCCTGATGGGTATGCCAATCGTTGGAATGATGGACGAAAGATTTCACATTCTCTTACAGATAAACGAAATACAAATGATGTGGAATTTTTTCGTAATATGGTTCGTTTTATCGATAAAGAAATTCCCATTGATTATAACCGAATCCATGTTGTGGGAATCTCCAATGGTGGTTTTATGACTCAGCGGTTGTTATGCGAAGCTGAGGATTTATTTAGTTCAGGATATTCGATTGCTGCGGTCACGTCCAAGGGTTTAAAAGAGATCTGTAATCCACCTCCAAAAAAATCCATAGGCTTCATTATGGGAACTGCGGATGATGTTGTGCCTTATAAAGGTGGAACTGTTTCTATTCCTACTGATCCAAGTCCTAATGCACATAGAATTCCAGCCGGGGATGTGATGTCTTACTTAGAATCATTAGAATACTGGACTTCTAGTTTTTCCTGCAAAGAAGAATCAAAATCCCATAAAAGACATCTAAACAAATTTTGGAAAAGAGACATTCAATACACAAAATTTACTGATTGTTCCAGTGACCAAATTGTGGAAGGGTATTTGATCCCTGGTGGTGGGCATATCTGGCCAAATGGTTTCTATTACCAAAACGAGAAACAATACGGATACTTAAGTAAGGACTTGGATACAAGGGAGATTGTGTTACAATTCTTTCGAACGAATTATAAAAAAGAAAAGTTGGCAAATCACAATGCATCACTCGGAAATTAGAAATTCATCTAGCGTATTTACCACTTTAGAAACAGGAACAGGCGCACCCGTCCTTTTCCTTCATGGGTTTCCTGATAATCATAAAACCTTTGCTCCCATCATGGAATCCATTGGTAAAAAGGGATACCAATGTGTTGCGCCTGTTATGCGTGGATATGAACCTTCTACCATCTCTCATGCTCAGAAATTACATGTTGTGGATTTAGTGGATGATATCCTTGGTTGGATGGATGACCGTCGTTGGGATTCAGTACATCTTGTTGGTCATAACTGGGGGTCTGTCATTGCCTTTGCGGCCGGAATGTATTATCCCAATCGGATCAAATCCATCACAAGCCTTGGAGTACCGCTCCTTCGCACTTACCAAGATTCCTTCTTTTGGGCACCCCAACAAACCGTCCATTCATGGTATGTAGTTTTATTTCAAATTCCCTTTTTAGCAGAACTTACCATTCGTTCCAATGGATTTGCGCTCGTGGATTATTTATGGAAAGATTGGTCACCTGGATATTCGCCAAACCAAGACCATTTAGCAGAGATTAAAGCCAATTTCCAAAATCCAGGAATTTTGTCTTCGGCTCTTGCCTATTACCGCAATTTAAACGACTTATTTACCGAGTCAGGTAGAGAAAGTATATTAGGAATTTTAGATTCACAAATTACCGTTCCCACGCAAATTCTTTACGGGTTAAACGATGGTTGTTTTCATAAAAACCTATTTGAACACCGATTAGATGAAACAGACTTCCCCTGTGGGTTTCGCAAAATTGGATTCGATCATGCCGGACATTTCCTCCATTGGGAAAAAAGGGAAGAAGTGACGAAGTCGATTTTAGAATGGTTAGAAAAAAATAAATAAAAAATCCAAAGAGATTTTTTCGTCCAATTTACTTTAAGGAGATTGGATATGTTTCAAAATATGGGTCTTTATGACCGAATCATTCGAGTTGTCGTAGGATTAGTATTAGGTGGTCTCTATCTAGGTGGGGTTGTAGAAGGAACAACTGCAATTGTACTTTTTGTAATTGGGCTTGTGATGATTGCTACCTCTGCCATTGGATTCTGTCCAGCTTACCTTCCTTTTAAATTCACAACGAAAGAAAAATAACAGAGTAAAGTTATCAGAACCAACTCACAGAATTTTCTCTGTGAGTTGTATGTTCTTTTATTTTTTTAAACTCACAAGAACTTCATAATGTTGTGTTCTTGGAAAAAAATCAAACAAACCAATATACTGCAATCGGTACCCAATTTTTTCTAACCTTGTAATGTCCCTTTTTAATGTACTTGGATTGCAGCTAGAATAAACAATTTGTTTTGGTGAAAACATAGAAGCTGATTCAATGATTCCTTCCGTGAGTCCAGCTCTTGGAGGATTTACAATCCAAATGGGAAATTTTGAAGTATGTTTCGGTAAATGTTTTTGATACAAATCGCTGACTTCATATTCAAACTGCAACGCATTGTTAGTTTTGGCATTTTCCTTTGCATACCGAATACTTTTTTCATGAGATTCGATTCCGTATAGGGAGGCAATTTTTTCCCGAATGGAAATGCCAATGCTTCCAGAACCACAGAATAATTCTAGAATGTTGGCCGAATCTGGTATGAGAAATTTGATTTTTGAAAGCCACGGTTCTAAAAGGAATTTATTGATTTGAAAGAATCCACGTTCGGGGACTTTGAGTTTAGTATTAAAAACACTGATTTCTGTTTGGTCCCTTTCATAATTCACAACCGATTTTGACGAAAGCCTTAGTTGGATGGATTTTTGTTTGGCTACCGATTTTTTTATCCCTTGTGGAATTTCAGCCCATAACAATCGTTTATCGACAGTTTTACAAACCGATTGAGATTCGTTCACAATCCGATGGCTATTTTTTGCAAAATATCCAATTTCTTTTCCATTTGATTGCCACTGCACATTGTTTCGGTATTCGTTTTCCGGTCCGGTCACTACTTCAATTTTCCCGGTCCATTCAGGAAACATCGCTTTTAGGAGTGAAGTTTTGATTTTGATCTCATCTTGGTAAGAAATATGGCGATAACTGCATCCACCACATTCCGTAAACACAGAACAATCAGATGGGATTCTGGATTCTGCAGATTCAATCACCTCAGAAACAGTTCCAAACCATTCTTTGTTTCCAGTTTTATAAAGACTTATGTCTACTAATTCACCAGGGATTCCGCCTTCTACAAAGACGGCATGACCCTCATGATGCGCTAAACAGAAGCCACCATTCACCCACTTTTCTAGTTTTATACGCAACTTTTCCATTCTCTAGAACCATTCATTGAATATTCAATTGACACTGCACTCGCATTTAACATAACGGATAGGTACTCTTGGAGAAGTGGCTGAGTGGTCTAAAGCAGCGGTCTTGAAAACCGTCGTGGTAATCCCACCGTGGGTTCGAATCCTACCTTCTCCGAGTCGCTGGAGACGTGCCTGAGTGGCCGAAAGGAGCGGTTTGCTAAACCGTCGTACGAGCAATCGTACCCAGGGTTCGAATCCCTGCGTCTCCGTTGATACTGCCATGAATACCGCCCAAATCAAAGAAAAAATCCAGAAACTCAAGGCTTACTTACTCACTGAGGAAGCTGCAAAAATTTTTGCTGTTTTACCTTTGTATTTCTCTTGGGTACCCGTTTTTACTTGGAAACGAAGTGTTCCCGAATTTGTGACAGTTTGTTTGTATTCTGCAGTTAATACTTGTTTGTTCTTGCTGATCCTTCTATTTGCACAAGTTGTCTCCGCTCTACCCTTTGTTGGGCTTTATTTGGCTGCAACCATCCACTTAATTTCTATACTACTTTATCTAGGAATTTCTGGATTTTTGATTTACTCCATCCGCTTTAAAAAAAGCATAGAGATACCCGTTCTTTTGGACTGGGTAAAAGTGCTTCAAGCATTCATTGCGCCCATAGCTCAACTGGATAGAGTATCTGACTACGGATCAGAAGGTTAGAGGTTCAAATCCTCTTGGGCGCACGTGGAAACATTCGACTCGTTTCTAAAACGATACTCGGAAGCGGTTTCCAACCATCCTGACGAAATTCCCTCTTATTCAGAAATCATCACAAAAGACGGTCAAGTTGTGTCCTCTGCTTTTAATTCCGTCGAACAAACATTAAATCCCACAAAACATAGCGAAATTTTAGCAATGGAAGATGCCCTTTCTAAAACAGAAGGTCGTTATCTCACAGATCATATTTTGATTACAGCTCTTGAGCCATGTTTGCTTTGTGCAGGTGCCATTTTACGAATGAAAATTCCTGAAGTGGTTTATTTTGTTCCGGCAAAACCGGGCGAAGGAATTTCCTCTTACACAACCGAGTCCATTTATTTATTGAATCATTTTCCCAAATGCACTCTCATCCCAAGATCCCACATAAAATTCGAATTTCTGAGTTTTTTCAAAGAGAAAAGGTAGAATTCTAATGACGGTTTCTTTTTATGGAAGCCAGTAGAAACCATTGGAGAGATGTCAGAGTGGTCTATTGTGCATGCTTGGAAAGCATGTGTGCCAAAAGCACCCCGGGTTCGAATCCCGGTCTCTCCGCCAGGTTCTACTCTTTCTTCATTTCTAATCCTAAAGTTTCGAATGACCGAAACCTTGCTTTGTCTCAGAAATCTCCCATATTCCTTGAAACTTCCCGAGATCCAGTCGCCGCAATTTTAAGAAGAAAATATCCAATACAACTGTAAATATTTCATTGCCTCCAACATACGAACTTACAGGATCAAAGTGATTCACAAATTTTCCTTTTCTTATCTTTTGAGACACGGACTTACATGAGCGAAAACCACCAAGTACTCTTTCGAAAATACAGACCTCAATTCTTTCGTGATGTAATTTATCAGGATCTTGCGGTTGGTTCTTTACAAAATGCATTTAAATCGAAAAAGATTGGCCATGCTTATATTTTCATTGGCCCCCGCGGTGTTGGTAAAACAACCATCGCGAGAATTCTAGCCAAACGTCTCAATTGTGAAAGGCCAGATGGTGTTGAACCTTGTAACGAATGTACCTCTTGTTTGGAAATCACCAAGGGAAATTCAAATGATGTATTTGAAATCGATGCCGCTTCCAACAGTGGTGTGGATAATATCCGAGAATTACGCGAAAATGTAAAATTCAATGCAATGGGTGGAAAGTACCGCGTTTATATTTTGGATGAGGTTCATATGTTAAGTGGAGCGGCTTTTAACGCTCTCCTCAAAACCTTAGAAGAACCACCTGCTCATGTTGTTTTTATTTTAGCGACCACCGAATATCATAAAATTCCAGAGACCATTCTTTCCCGTTGCCAAGACTTCCATTTTAGAAAAGTACCTGTCACCGTTTTACAAAATTACATCGAAACTCTTTGTGAAAAAGAGAATTTGAAATACGATTCAGAAGGATTGTTCTGGATTGCAAAAAAAGGTGATGGTTCCGTTCGCGACACACTTTCCTTTATGGAACAAGCGGTTATTTTTACGGATGGAAACCTAACAGGTGTCAAACTTAGAAAAATGATTGGGTATCATGGAATTGATACCTTTACAGATTTTCTAAATCAATTACTTGATTCCTCCCAAAGTGCACAAATTTTTGAAACTCTCGAAAATCTTTTCCAAGCAGGAATTGATCTTGGTAAGTTTGTTTGGGATTTTATTGAATTTTTGAATTCTCTTCTTCTCATCAAAGACAATTTGGCAGATAGAGAATCAATTAACATCCCTCAAGAGGATTTGCAAAAATTAAAACAAAACTACAGAGAACTTGATCGTGAAGTTTTAGTTTTACTCGCAGAACGTATTTTTTCCGTACATGAAAAATTGAATCTGATGAAACTTCGCAGTTCTTACGAGATGAAAGTTTATTTAGAAATTCAGTTTCGTAAGTTAATTTTGGATCGCGAAAAACCAAGTGTGTCGGGATTACTTGCTAAAATTTCAGAACTCACTAAACTGGTACAAGGTGATATCTCTCATATCCCTGACAATTTAGAGACTCCCAAAAAAGCAGCTACCGCAACTACTGCTGCTACACAAAAACAAGATACTGTAACGAACACACAACCAGAACCGACAAAAACCATTTCGGAAAAACCAGTAGAGAATCGAGAACCGGAAATAAAACAACCTTCGCAGCCAAAATCAAATTTGGATGTAGAAATAAAACAAACGTCTGAACCAAAACCAAATCCTCCGAAACCAGCCGAGACAACACAATCCAGCCCAGAAGACATGGAAAAACTTTTGAAAGAAAAGTTCTCTGGGATGGAAGTTGATCCCAACCAATTTAAGAATTTATAAGTCCAAAAGGTACCATGGGAATTTTTGATCAAATGAAACAAATGCGAGAAGCATTCTCGCAACTCGGTAACATCAAAGAAAAACAAGAAGAACTCGCAAAGCGCCTAGCTCAGATTCGAGTAACGGCGTCCGCAGGAGCAGGGATGGTAGAAGTAACGGCAACTGCTGACGGAATTCTTACTAATCTCAACATCAATCCCATCATGTTCAATGCTGATGACAAAAAAATGTTAGAAGATCTAATTCTTTCTGCTACGAACGAAGTACAAAGAAAAGCCAAAGAAACAATGGCTCATGAAATGAAAAATGTTCTGGGATTCAATCCAAGTGATTTTGAAGGAGTGTTCAACCAACTCCAAAAGGATGGAGGGTTCCCACCTGTCTGATCCACAATTTCAAAAACTAATCCAATCTTTTTCAAGCCTTCCTGGAATTGGAAAAAAAAGTGCTACAAGGATCGGATTCCATATTTTACGAATGGATCCATCAACATTCCGTTCCTGGCTTTCAAACATAGAAGAGGCCAAAACCAAACTTCGGTTTTGCGATGAATGCGGCGGACTCACAGAAGATGCTGTATGTTCTATATGTTTGTCTGACAGAAGAGAGACAGGAATTCTATGCGTTGTCGAACAACCAGAAGATATTTTCTTTATTGAAAACACAAAAGAATATGTTGGAAAATATCATGTACTCAATGGAGCCATTTCACCTTTAGATGGAATTGGCCCTGATCAATTACGAATTCGCCAACTCATCCATCGATTAGAAGATGGAGAAATCAAAGAAGTTCTAATCGCAACGAACCCTACACTCGAAGGGGACGCAACCGCATCCTACCTTTCCACAGTGATCAAACCAATGGAAATTAAAATTACAAGAATTGCCCATGGAATCACCATTGGTGGTACGTTAGAATATTCTGACCAATACACTTTAGGTAAAGCAATCAAGTCAAGGTTAACTTTATAACATTAACTGATATTATGCGAATGTTGTATCAACTCTCTGCTAGAGTTTTGATTTTTACTTTGGCTATATTTAACCATTCGATTGTACTTTCATAGTAGTCTTTAGCATCAGGAAGAGGGGAAAAAACGCCGATTTCAAATTTTAGAACAGCATCATCCTCTTTTGTTAAAGTATATCGGTAACTAACATCATAGTCGGAGGGATCTAATTTAACTTTTGGTAAATATAAGTTAAGTTTCAAAGTTTTTAATTCATCAAATTCAGTCACAACCATCCTGGCGTGCCCTTCCCATTCTACAACAGAATTCAATCTTAACGATCCTCCCGAATAATTTTCAGGAATATCGTCCCATACTTTGATAAACTTTGGATTTGTGAGTATATCCCAAATCTTATGAATTGGAGCCTTAACTGATATTTAATCGATTACTTTTAACATATCATTCCCTTTGTAATTGATAAGTTTTTGCACGATATCTTCATGATTCGAATTTACAACTTGAATCACATTAAAATACAAAAATAGTCAAGTATTCAATTAAAATCCACATCCAGGGAGTGAAGTCTGCGCCCCGCAAACATAAAGACATTGTAAATACATGTCAGAACAGAGGTTCCTAGGTTTATTTGAATCCGAACATGTGGAAAAATATAAAGCCATCATAGATATACAAATAGATTCAAATTTTTTATCTGACTTTTCCTTCTCTCTTTCTTCTTTGCTCTCAAATGAATTGAATGCAGAACAATTCACCAAAAATGAAAAAATCAAAATAATTTGAATTAACCAAATCTTCAATTTTGTACCTTCTGAATTTATAATCCTGATCGTAGAAAGTGAATAAAGAAAATGTTCAATATTTTAAAACCGATGTTCGAACACAATGAATGCTTCTCGTAACACGCGCCCATATTTGGAATCAAGCAATACAAAAAGAGCATCCCCAGCTACGAAATAACCAGATCGAAAAATAATTTGGAAGTCTGATGTTACGTTATAACGAATATTAAAATTATATTCCATCCCCATATAAGTGGATGTTCTATATCCATTCAGTTCACTAAACTCGCGATTGATACGTATCTCAGGGGATTTTGTTGCCCACAATTGATAGTAACCCAACGTGAATTGATATGGTTCAAAGGCAATGATATTAGAATAAAAACCATACTCATTCAAACCAGAAAAACTAGAACCATTGAACAAAGCATAACCACCTGTAAAGTCCGTTGCTATGTTTGAAATTGAAAATCCGGGAGCTAAAGTTCTGTATCCATTTCCTTTCAAATTGGCTTCGTGGCCTTTTTCATCGTAACCAGGTCTTCCCGTTGTTCCAAGAGCAATCAAATTAAAGTTTAACGACTCACTCCAACGGTAGGTAAATTGAAAATCATACATTCCACCTTTGATAAAATTTCTCTGTGTCGTATTATAAATAGTAACATCGTTACTATCAGTAACAGCACGAAGTTTTTTAACCGTTCCTGTATTTAAAATTCCATGAACAATAAATGAAAATTTTTGAAAATTAAATTCATTATGAAGTCCATACCAAGCAAGTCTTGCGGTTTCATTATCGGATTTATCATTGTCATCCAAAAAGTAGGCATACACTTCATTTCGAATATTGCGAAAGTATTCAAATTTTAAACGATTATAGTAAATATTGGAACTTTGGTAATTTTTATCCGCGAATCCATTTTTATCTACATCCATAAAACTTTGGTCGCGTGCCCGTAAAATTCCACCTTCCAATGACAAACGTAAAAATTGAAAGTTTTTAAGAATACTAACGCCTGTTCCAGTTGAAAATAAAACACGTCCTTGTGCGGAACTAAAAAGTTGTTGTCCAACTTTGATAAAGAGCCCGGACTCAGGTATTCGAAAGTTCAAATACAAAAAGTTGGTTTGCACATTCACTGCAGCCGTGCGACCTCTTTCCCCACCGGATCCTGGACCAACAAGTCCAGGATCAAATCCATCAGGCCCAGTAGCACGTAATCCCTTTCCACCAAAAGGAATATCACCGACTTGCATCCCCCAGACTCCTTCCACATATTTGTTAGCGGAAAAACTCATGTTATATAAAAACCTAGAATCGTAATAACTTACGTCTTCCTTTCTTCGAGTGATTTGGCTAGGTAAACCTTGTTGTCTTCTTTCTAAATCCGATTGGATTGTTTGTTGTTCCGCTTGTTGGCGTTCTGTATTTTCTTTTTCTAAATTATTGATTGGTGTAACGGGAGTTTTTCTTTCTAATAAAACATCTCGTCCAACGTTTGTCGCCCGAACCCTAAAGGAACCATTAAAATTCATAAAAGTTCTTTGTGATTCTTCTTCCTGCGCGATCAAAAGACCTGACGGAATCAAAAGAAAAACTAAACTGAAGAAGAATAAATTTCGTAATGACATTTCAGTTTATTCTTTTTTTACCCATTGGTTTGATTTAAAATATTTGTTGATCAAACCTTGGATTTTTCCTGTACGTTTTAATTCTTTGATAAAGAAATTTAAATTATAAAGAAATTCAACATCTCGTTTTGCTGTGGCCATACTGATATGATCTTCTTGCACAACTCCCAAAATTGGCAAATAGTTGGCTCTTAGAGAAGAATCTTTTTGTAAAAGTGCCTGAATGTAAAACGAATCCGCCACGAATGCATTTACATTATTTTTCTTTAATTCACTTAAGGCAGCTTCGTTAGTAAAATAAGAAAAGGTTTGTGCCTTAGGAAAGGCATCACGTAAAAATTGATGGTTCGAACTGTTTGCAAGTACTGAATAAGAAATTCCTGTAATATTTGTTAGGTCATTTAAGTTTCGAAACAATTGTACAGTTACGATTTGTCCTTCTGGTTCTGGTGGTAAAGCTGTTCGATTCACTAGTGCGGCCGGAGTCGAAATCAAATAAGGATCTGTAAAATACACGTCTCTAAATCGATTGATAGAAGATGAAATTCCTGCCATAGCAATTTGCGTATCACCTTTTTCTAACATCCTTGCATGTTGGTCGAAGGTGCGAAGTGGAATAATTTTTAAATCAACGTCTAAAAATTTTGCATATTCCTGAGCTAACTCAACATCTAACCCCGGAAAATTGGGATTGGGATTTTCAATATAAAACGGATCGTAAAATTCATTCACAGAAACTGTAAGCGTTTTTGTTTTTTTTATTTTTTCTAAAACTTGGCTCGCTTGCGCAGAAATAGAATTAGAGAACAAAATTACCAAAATGGAAACAAATCCAAAATTTCGAACCTTAATAAGAAACAACATCCCCATTACCTTTTCTTCGGAAATGGAAACGGCAAGGAAAAATTAAGGATCTATTAGGACAAATTCGGTGCGCCGATTTTTTTTAGAGGAAACCTCGTCAGTTGCCTGCACCACTGGTTGAGTTGGTCCTTTCCCGTCGGTCACCAAACGTTTGGGATCCACACCTTTAGAGACTAAATATTGTTTAACGGATTCCGCTCTTTCCTTGGAGAGAACCATATTGTCTTCAAATGTACCTGTTAAATCAGTATGACCAATAATCTTCATTTTTTTATCAGAATTTTCATGTAAAAAATCGACGATGGCATCCAAAGGAACGGATGATTCTGGTTTTAAAATGGAAGAAGCCCTTTCAAAATATACAGAGTCCAAAGATATTTTTTTGGTTTCCTCAAGTTTCTTTTGCACTAGATTTTCTTGTTTAGGAACGGAAGCCGTAAAAAGATCAAACGACCTTCCCTCCACCCTTCTACAAAACAAAAATGTTTTTTTTACCTGTTGGAAAACAATATATGCTTCGTCTTCGTTTGAGTTAATAGGAGATCCTAAATTCTCTATATCCTTAAACGAATCCCCATCAATTTTTGCCATGTATAAATCGAACCCGCCATAACCGCCAGGACGATTCGAGGAAAAAAACAAAATACTACCATCATCATTGAAGGCAGCCGCAATGGTCGCATAATTATCATTAATTGGAGATGGTAAGAGTTTTGGCTTTGACCATTTATCTCCTCTGTATTGGCTAAAATAGACTTTTGCCAAATTTGGTTTTCCAAATGGATATCTTGTAAAAAGTAAAGTATCACCGAGGAGATGTGGATTTTCTTCTATTTCTTCTGTGTTGATGGGAGCAGGTAATGCAACGGGACTACCCCATTCTTTTCCATTCCAGTTTGATACATACAAATCCCGAGAAATTCCAACCTTTCCATCAGGTAACACCACTTCGACAGATCCATCACGATTCGATGATAAAAGAAGTGTTTTTCCATCTCTCGATATAAAGGGGCTTTGGTCATCGAATGGCGAATTCAAAACATCTACCTCTTCTGGAAAATCCCAAGTCCCATCTTTTTTTCTTTCCGATTTAAAAATCTCCGTATAACCACGATTAGAACGTTTGGAATAAAAATATAAGGTTTTTGCATCCGGAGTCATCGTTGGACCAAATTCTTGGAACTCTGTATTGATTGGGCCTTGGATCGGGGCCACAAGTAGAGTCGGTTCGTTCCCTTGAGTTTGGCTATAAATGCGAAGGGGAGAAGAAATTGAGATAAACATAAAGATCGAAACAAATAGATAAAACATACCAAACGAAAATTTTAAATTTTGTATTGATTGAATGAATGATTTTATCCACCCGATGATACTTTTGGAAATATACGCACTGCGGATATTCCCCGTTTCTATTTCAAACTGGGGATATTTGCTATTCGCATAACCGCCATATATCTCTGAATTTGCGTGGAGCGTATATTCCGCCAAACCGGTGGGATATCTGTATTGCCGATAAAACGTCGCATCCTTTATAGATGACCTAGGATTAATTCCATCAAATGAGAGAATGCTTAGGTTAAGATTTGAATTATATTTTAAAGGAAAGGAATAGGGCATTTGACACCTCGGTCATCTGCCCAAAATTTCTAACGAATGTATGGTTTCAATACATCCGGAATTTGGAAGGTTCCATCAGCTGATTGGTAGTTTTCGATCACTGCCGCGAGTGTTCGACCGATCGCAAGACCGGAACCGTTCAGAGTATGGACGAGCAGGTTTTTTCCTTCCTTTGACTTGTATCGAATTTTTCCCCGTCTTGCTTGATAGTCTTTGAAGTTAGAAACAGAGGAAATCTCCATAAAACGGCCAAGACCCGGCATCCAAACTTCGATATCATAGGTTTTGGAGGAAGCACTGGACATATCCTTGCTACAAAGTAACATCACACGGTAGGGAAGTTTTAACTTTTGCAAAATGGATTCGGCATCTTGGAGCATTTTTTCATGTTCGTTTTGCGAAGTTTCTGGTTCTACAAACTTCACAAGTTCCACTTTTTGAAATTGGTGTACTCGCACAAGACCGCGTGTATCACGCCCGTAAGATCCAGCTTCTCTGCGAAAACACGAAGTATGCGCACAAACTGAAATAGGTAATTCTTTTTCAGAAATGATTTCATCCCGGTAATAATTGGTGAGAGGAACTTCCGCAGTTGGGATCAAATTGAGTCCGTCTTTTTCCAATCGGTAGAAATCTTCGGCAAATTTGGGAAGTTGGCCTGTGGCCGTCATGGATTCATCATTCACAAGAACGGGAACCCACATCTCTTCATATCCATTTTCAGAAGTATGTGTATCGAGCATTAGATTCATAAGTGCTCTTTCTAATTTGGCACCAAGTCCACGGTAGGTATAAAACCTCGCTCCAGAAAGTTTAACGCCTCGTTCGAAATCAAAAATTCCCAAAGCCTCACCAATATCAAAATGGGTTTTAGCTTCAAAGGAAAGTTTAGGAATTTCTCCCCACTGTCGGACAAGTATATTATCTGCTTCTGATTTTCCTTCTGGAACAGATGGATCCAGTAAGTTTGGAAGGCCTAGATTCAAATCATGCAAAGATTCTTCCTGTTTGGTCAGTTCTTCTTCAATTGCTTTGATCTGATCACCAACTCCTTTCATCGAAGCTGAAATTTCTGTGATATCTTTTCCTTGTGATTTTTGAATTCCAATTTCTTTAGAAACTCGATTTCTCTCAGCACGAAGGTCTTCCACTTCTAGTTTTAGCTTTCTTTGTTTTTCAGAGATAGATTTAATTTTTGCTTCAATGTCTGTGGAGGCAACACCTCGTTTTTGTAAGGTGGAAAGTAACTCTTCAGGGTTTTGAACAATACGGTTGATATCAAGCATGGTGATAAGCCTTTCTTTGTGTGAATTTTAATGAATTTTGATAAATGCGATCTGCTACTTCTGCATTGGTTTCTGTTCGCAAAGAAAACATTTTCTCAAGAACAAATGGCAAATGGGAAGAATCATTTCGTTTGCCTCTATGTGGCATCGGTGATAAAAAAGGAGCATCTGTTTCTATCAAGATGGTTTCCAAAGGAATCTTTCGTGCTGCTTCTTGGATTTCCGTTGCTGACTTAAAAGTTACAATTCCAGAAAAGGAAACGTAATACCCTAAATCCACAAACTGTTTGGCTGCTTCATAATCATAAGTGAAACAATGAATCACACCAAAGGCTTTTGATTTATATTCTTTCAACGCTTCGTAGGTATCTTCAAATGCATCGCGGGAATGAATCACAACCGGTAATTTATATTCAGAAGAAAATTCTAAAAATTTGCGTAAAACTTCATTCTGAGCAGATCGTGTGCTCGCATCATGATAGAGATCGACACCAATCTCGCCAATCGCCGAAAATTTGGAATCATTCATTCGGGATTTTGCTAAATCTAAAATTTGATCCGCATTAGGGAATTCATGAGTTTCCGTTGGGTGACAACCAATGGAGTAGAAAATTTCTAAATCATCTTTCGAATGAGTTTCTGAAATACGAACCGCTTCGATAGAACTTGGTAAATCGATCCCGATTTGAACCATACGGTCTACTCCAGCCATTCGGGATTTCGCCAGAGTTTCTTGAATCTCTTGGCCTTGTTCCCGAATTATGTCTAAGTGGCAATGAGTGTCAATGGTTGAATATCCCATAAATAGCAAGATTTGTAATTTCCACTGGATGAAAATGAAAATTCAATCGAAAGATATAGTGGGTGCATTAACTTTTGTTTAAATAGTCGAAGGCCAATAAAAGAACGTGGAAGCAAAACAAAGACTACATCTAATTTTTTACCGATTACGGTATAAAGTCCAGGAATGGAAGCTTAAGTTATCCCAACGTTATGAGGATCTTGACAAAAAAGGTCGGGAACGTCTGACAATTATGGTCATTCCTCACACCGATCGAAAAACAATTAACTTTGTGATCTCTTACAAAGCCATTTCCATCTTCATCGGAATCATGGTGATCCTACTTGTGATCAGTGCTGTGAACGTTTTATCTCACAGTGGATCCATCCACCAACTCACAGAACTCAATTTAACCAACAAAGACTTTATCAGACAATCTTCCAAGATGAAAGAAGAGGTAAACTCTCTTCACGAAACCATCCAATACTACTACGAAAGAATTTCTAACCTCTATATCAAACTCGGCGGAGATCCTTCCCGAGTTTCCAAAGGGATGGGTGGACAAGCAGGACAATTTCTCGCATTACAAGGTACACCGCAGTCCGACATCACTGATGAATCCTTTCGCATCAAAGAAGACATTCATAATTTAAAATTATCCTCTGAACTTTCCGAAGAGATCATCAAACTCATCAAAAAAAGAAAGAGCATCATTCGTAACACTCCGTCCATTTGGCCAACAAAAGGTTATGTATTATTTCCTTTTGGAAAATACATTTCACCAGTGACAGGAAAAGAAGAACTCAACAGAGGATTAGACATTGGATCCTTTCCTGGTGCCGAAGTCATTGCAACGGCTCCTGGAATTGTTTTTGATACTGGATACTCTCCAGCTACAGGTTACTATGTAAAATTATCACATCGATTTGGATGGAAAACAATCTATTCCAACCTTGATAGAATTCGTGTTAAGAAAAATGAAAAACTCTCCAAGGGTGACATCTTAGGTTATGTTGGAAAATCACCAGAAAATCCGATTTACCATCTTCATTATGAAGTACATGTTGGTACCCAAGCGTTGAATCCGTTTTCGTTTCTCAACCAAATTCAAGAATAATGCCGAATCCATCTACAGAAGAAGAATTTTTAGTTAATAGCATCATTGGGGAAGGCGCCGAGTTCGTAGGCGAATTCAAATTCCCTGGCCTCATTCGTATCGATGGAAAATTTCGTGGAGTCCTCGAAACTACCGGAAAGGTACTTATAGGAAAATCTGGAATCGTCGATACAGATATCAAAGCAAGAGTGGTAGTTGCCGGTGGAGAAATTCGCGGGAACATCTATGCAACCGAACGAGTTACATTACTTTCTAGCTGTCGATTGGAAGGAGACATTGTCACTCCTCGCCTCATCGTAGAAGAAGGTGTCGTGTTTCACGGAAAATGCACTATTAATCCCACTCGTCATTAGGCGGGTTTATGATCATTCAAAACAACAACCCTAAGTCGGTATCCACTCAGGCGAAAAAAGGATCCAAAGAAAAACTCTCAGGTTCGTTTGCACCGGTCGATGAATCCAAACAGAGTTTTTTAGAAATTTTAGAATCCATTGTTCCGGCCGGAAAAGAAGAAACCAGAGAGCTAAACGAACTATGGAAAGATTTACCTGATTTGGAAAAAGAGCTCATCAAAGATCCCAATCACAGAAATCTCGAATCCTACAAAAAACACATCAAACAAATCGCAGCACTAATTTTGAAAAAAAATTACAAGGTCATGCAAGCACCACAGCGTGGACGAAATGACCAAAAAGACGTACGTTATGTAAAGGTTGTGGATGAAAAATTGGATCTACTCGCCAAAACAATGTTTTCTCCCAACAATAGTGCGTTCGTGATTTTGAAACAATTAGATGAAATTAGGGGTCTACTAGTTGATCTAAAAGGATAAATCTTTGCATACTCCAGACCGCGCTAAGTCAAAAAATCTCCGTGTCCTCTCTAAAACCTTTTCTTATTTAAAACCCTACAGATTCCAAATGACCCTTTCTTCCTTGGCTCTCCTTTTTACGGCCGGAGTGACTTTGGGACTTGGCCAAGGGTTACGTCATTTAGTGGACGCAGGATTTTCTGCTAGATCCAAACAAGAATTAGGTTACTCACTTGCGTTTATTATTCTAGTGGGGATCTTCCTTGCGATTGGAACTTACATTCGTCATTACGCAGTTTCTTGGATTGGGGAACGTGTGGCCTCAGACATTCGCAGGGATGTGTTCAAACATATCATCTTCATCCATCCCAGTTTTTTTGAGCTCAATTCTCCTGGTGAAATCCAATCGCGGATCACAACGGATACAACACTCATCCAAACAGTGATCGGATCTTCCGCCTCCATTGCCCTTCGCAATGTTTTGATGTTTGTCGGTGGAATTATTTTTCTTTTTATCACCAATGCAAAACTCACTATGATTGTGTTACTGAGTGTTCCCTTCATCGTGTTCCCGATTTTGTTCTATGGAAAAAAAGTAAGGAATTTATCGCGCACAACGCAGGACAAAATTGCAAGCATTGGGACTTACGTCAGTGAATCCCTTCTCAATATAAAAATCCTTCAGTCATTCCACCACCAAGAAGAAGACATTGAAAAATTTTCTCATACAGTTGAAGCAGCTTTTGATGTCGCAGTTGCTCGCATCAAACAAAGAGCTCTTCTCATTGCGGCAGTCATTCTTTTCATCCTTACTGGAATCAGTGTCATGTTATGGATCGGTGGAACAGATGTACTCGAAGGAAAAATAACAGGCGGGGAACTCATCGCATTTTCTTTTTATGCGATTATGGTAGCAAACAGTGTCGGTGCTGTATCGGAGGTTCTTGGAGATCTACAAAGAGCCGCGGGTGCCACAGAACGATTGATGGAACTTTTATTATCAGAATCAGAAATTAAAGATCCAAAGTTTCCAAAACCAATCGCAGACGTACTACTTCCAACGGAAGGGAATGGATCTTTATCTCTCAACGGCTCCACTGAAAAGAAAGGACTAAAAATCAATTTGGATCATTTGGAATTTTCGTATCCTTCACGTCCGGAACACAAAGCCATTCGCGGAATTGATTTAGAAATTCCTGCCAACAAAACTACTGCCCTCGTTGGTCCCTCCGGTGGTGGAAAAAGTACACTCTTTGAACTCATCCTTAGGTTCTACGATCCTACAGCCGGAAAGATTTCCATCGAAGGTGTTGATCTAAAAGAATTAACTTTGAAAGATTTGAGATCTCTCATTGGGTTTGTTCCCCAACAGCCCATTCTCTTTAGTGGAACTTTGCGAGAGAACATCGCGTACGGAAAACCAAATGCAAGTTTTGAAGAAATCGAAAAGGCCGCAGCCAACGCCTATGTCACAGAATTTTTAAACCAACTTCCTGATGGGTATGATACCAACTTAGGACATTTAGGAACTAGACTCTCTGGTGGACAAAAACAAAGAATCGCTATCGCAAGAGCCATCCTTCGCAACCCAAGAATTCTTTTGTTGGACGAAGCAACATCCGCTCTCGATTCGGAATCAGAACAAATGATCCAAAGGGCTTTGGATTTTTTAGTGAAAGAAAGAACAACCATTATGATAGCTCATAGACTTTCTACAGTTGTGAAATCGGATCAGATTGTGGTAATTAAAGAAGGGGAAATTGAGTCCGTCGGAACCCATGACGAACTCATTCGAAAAAGTGAATTGTATGAACGTTTGGCGAAACTACAGTTTCACACCGAGCTGCTCTAAAATCCTTTCCATATCATTTAGATTGGCATAAGAAAAAACAATTTTCCCTTTTCCATTCGTTTCATTGTGGGCAACTTCCACTTTGGAACTATATTTGTTTCTGAGTTTGGATTCTAATTTTACAATACTCGCATCTCGTTTATCAGCACCAAAAGAAGTAGGTTTAGATTTTTTATCAGGGTGCAAAAGGTTTGAAACAAAGTTCTCAACCTCGCGAACATTCCAACCTTCGGCGATCACTTTCTGACCCACTTCCAATTGTTTTTTTGGATCAGGGATAGAGAGAAGAGGGCGAGCCTGTCCTTCGGAAAGTTTTCCTTCCTTCACTAAGTCTTGTAATAATTTAGGAAGGGAAAGAAGACGAATTAAGTTAGAAATGGTAGCTCTGTTTTTTCCCACACGAGTGGCAAGGTCTGTTACCTTTAACCCTCGTTTGTCGATAATTGCCTGATAAGCCAAAGCTTCATCCATCGGATTTAGATTTTCTCTTTGGATATTTTCAATGAGGGCAAGTTCCATCATATCTGCTTCTGAAAGATCGCGAACAATTGCTGGGATTTTTGCGAAACCTGCAAGTTTGCATGCACGTAATCTTCTTTCACCGGCTACCAATAGAAATCCTGAACCTGAAGGATTTTTTTGTACAACGATCGGTTGGATCACTCCATGTTCCACGATTGTATTAGATAACTCTTGGATGGAGGCATCCGAAAATTGCTTTCTTGGTTGGTGTGGGTTCGGTAAAATTTCTGTGACTTTAATTTCTCTTAAACCAGTTTGTTCGTCTTTAGAAATCTCAACGTTGTTTTCATTTACGGGAATTAAATTCCCAAGTCCTCTTCCTAAAACTTTTCCTTTGCCGAGTGCCATAACGTTATGCCTTCCCTACAATTTCTTCCGCTAAACTTTTATAACTTTTTGCACCCACACCATCTGGATCATAGTAGTTGATTGGTTTTCCAAAAGAAGGTGCTTCTGACAATTTTACATTTCTTGGAATGACAGTTTCATAAACTTTCTCTTTGAAATAGTTGCGAACATCTTCAGCAACTTGGTTTGCTAAGTTGGTTCGTTTGTCATACATCGTGAGAAGTACTCCTTCAAGTGCGAGGGATGGATTCCATTGTGACTGCACGAGAGAAATAATTCGCATCAACTGCGACAATCCTTCGAGAGCAAAGTACTCTGTTTGCAAAGTGATCATCACAGATTGAGAGGCACAAAGGGCATTGATAGTAAGAACACCGAGAGAAGGTGGGCAATCGATTAGAATATAATCATAAGATTCTTTCACAGATGCCAAAGCATCTTTCAACTTGAATTCCTTTCTTTCCATTCCAAGGAAATCCACTTCCAAACCGGAGAGGTTGATGTTGGAAGGAATGATATCCAAATTGTTTACGAAAGTTTTTTGAACCGCTTCTCTTGCAGAAAGTTCCCCAATCAAAACTTCATAAGTTGTTTTTTGTAAAGACTGCACTTCCAACCCAAGACCTGAGCCTGAGTTTCCCTGCGGATCGATATCAAGGAGCAAAACTTTTTTTCCCAAATCAACAAGATTGGATGCCAAGTTTATCGCTGTTGTCGTTTTACCGACTCCACCTTTTTGATTACTGATAGAAACAATTTTACCCATTCTTGCTTTTCGTCTCCTTTACGATTTCTTTCCAGTCGCGGGGGAATCCCTTTTTAGGAAGGGAATTCTTTTGTAGTATTTTTATATGTCTCTTTCCCACAAACTCTAATTCAGGAATGGGAATTTCTTTTTTCATAAAGAACCCGTTGTTGCTAAGAACCTCTGTTTCTTTATCCAAATCTTGGTAGGGTTGGGCAAGGAAGGGACATAAGATTCCTTTTTGTTTTACCATTCGTGTTGTGACTTCAGCAATGTATGGATAGGGAACCATCGCCCTGGAAGTGACTACATCAAAATTAGAATTAATTTCTTCTGTCCGCGCGTAGATAAACTCCACTCGCTTTTTGACTTTGGAAAGACTTCCCGTTTCGATTTCTGTTTCAAGAAGTGCAAGTTTTCGTTTTTGTGAATCGACGAGGAAAACATGCGGCGCTTTTTTTAAGAGAGCAAAAAGAAAACCGGGAAGACCTGGCCCAGTTCCTACATCAGCTACATTTGTTTCACGTGAAACATATCCGCTGACTTTTAGTTTCCAAACATAGATCAAAGATTCAATAATATGTCTCTCGAGAATCTTCTCTGAATCATTTCGAGAAAAAAATCCTCCTTTTTCGTTGTCTCGTTTGAGAAACTCGTAAAAGTTTTTCACTAGTTCCCAATCAAACTCTGGCTCCAACTTGGGGAACAGATCGGGGATGATGGTTTGGATTTCTTCTTGGATGGTTTTTTCTGACATAATCGTATTATCGTTTTAAATGAATTCGCCGATGTCTCCTGTAGGAGAACTCTTTTCCATGATTCGAATCATTAGTTTTTTAATCATCCTTTCCTTTCCTATTTTAGGTTACACACCCGGCAAGTGGTCCCACAAAGATGCTTACTTGTTTAAAAAAGTTAAAAAAGTTCCTAACAAAGAGATCGTTCGTAACGGCGAAGGTCAGGTTGTTTATGTCGCAGAATATGAATACAACAGTGACGGAAAATTAATCACCGAAACTTATTCTGATAAAGAAGGGAAGGGTGACGGCAAAACATCTTTTCGTTATACCGATGGTTTACTTTCGAGCGAAGAAGTTTATGATAACGGTGGTCATCTAGTCGAACGAAAGGATTTCCAATTCAAAGGACGCGCTTTGAAAAAGATGAATGTGAAAGATGGTGAAGGTAGATTGCTCATTGTCTATTCCATTGAGAGCGATGGTGAAGGAAATGTTTTTGCTGCTGAAGGAAAGAACTTAGAAACCAAAGACAATGAATCTTTCCGATTCCAAATCGATCCAAAACGTCCTAATGTTCAAATTCAATATCTGAATGATGATAAGAAAAAAGGTCTTGGTGAAATTCATTTTAAGTTTGATGCAAAAGGAAACCTAGTGGAGAGAGAATTCTTCCAAGGTGACAACCGCCGGGTTCACAAACTCAAATACAAAGCAGATGGAAGTCTGGAGTCACATTCGTTTCACGTGAAACAAGGGGACAACTGGATCTTGGAAAAGACCCATGTGCTTGTTTACGAATAGAAAAGATTAGAGTCAATTTCAGCAGATCATATTGGCAATCGATAGAAGTAGCTTTCAAATTGTAAGTTCGGAACCAACGGTAGTTGAAGACTGCAAATTATGAAACGCAGTATGATGAATGAACCTAAAGATTTCTAATTCAAATGAACAGATTCATAGATGAGAAACAAAAACCAAGAGGGGAGTCCTTCTTGGTTTTTTAATTAAGGAAAAATTTGAATCGATAACTTTGTGATTCTTTTTCAGAATTCGATTTCTATCGTCTGTCCACCAAATGATAGAGGAGAAGATCCACATCAGAAGGATCCACCCCAGAGATATGAAGCGCATTTTCTAAATTCATAGGACGGTGTTTTTCTAACTTCACCACAGCTTCCGTCTTCAAACCCTTCACAGCGGCGTAATCAAAATCAGGCGGGATCTGAAAGTTTAAAAACTTCTTACGGTATTCAATCGTCTCCAACTCTCGTTTCAGATAACCTTCGTATTTGACTTCCATTTCTAAAACAGCTTTCTCATCTTCGTTTAGGTTTTGAAGTTCAGGAAGAAAAGTTTCGATGTCTTCAATTTTGATATCAGATCGTTTTAAAAACGAAGCTACCGTGTGACCAAATTTATAATTTTCAATCTTCTTCTCTTCTAAAACTTTTGTGAGTTCCTCTGTTGGCTTCATCGATGTTACAAACATTTGGGTTTTGATTTTATCGATCCTAGCATAACGATCTTTCATATCTGTATAGAGAGATTCGTCTACAAGTCCCATCTCATATCCATATTGCATGAGTCTTTGGTCGGCGTTGTCTTGGCGTAAAAGCAATCGATATTCGGCGCGACTTGTGAACATTCGGTAAGGATCTTCCACACCTTTATAAACCAAATCATCCACAAGCACTCCGATATAAGATTCACTTCGTTTGAAAAGAATTGGTTCTTCCTTTCTGACAGAACGAATCACATTGTATGCAG
This sequence comes from Leptospira noumeaensis, assembly GCF_004770765.1. NCBI lineage: Bacteria > Pseudomonadati > Spirochaetota > Leptospiria > Leptospirales > Leptospiraceae > Leptospira > Leptospira noumeaensis. Next base: position 678,373 of record NZ_RQFK01000026.1, read on the forward strand.
CAACCAGTCCTTGTGCTGCGGCTTCTTCATACCCGGTAGTTCCGTTGATTTGACCTGCATGATACAGGCCTTTTACTTTTTTGGTTTCGAGAGTTGGGTTTAGTTCTGTTGGATCTACAAAATCATATTCGATGGCGTAACCCGGACGCATGAGTTCCACTTCTTCTAAACCTTTGATGCTTCGAAGAAACTTCCATTGCACTTCCTCGGGCAAACTTGTGGACACACCATTGAGATACATCTCGTTGGTTTCATATCCTTCCGGTTCGATAAAGATTTGATGACGATCTCTTTCCGCAAACCGAACGACCTTATCTTCAATCGAAGGACAATACCTTGGGCCAACACTTTTGATCTGACCCGAATACATCGGTGAGTATTCTAAGTTTTGTTTGATCAGTTCATGTGTGGTGTCGTTGGTATAAGTGATGTAACAAGGTATTTGTTTGCGATCGATCTTACTAGTTGAAAAAGAAAAGGGACGAGGGTTCTCATCACCATCTTGCACATCGAGTCCATCAAAGTTGATGGAATTTTTATGAACACGAGCCGGAGTTCCTGTTTTGAGTCTTCCGAGCTTTAATTCAAAACGAGCGAGTGTATGGGAAAGACCTTTGGTTGTAGGTTCCCCAATCCGACCTGATTCTTTTTGGTAAGTTCCAATATGAATCACACTGGATAAAAAAGTTCCTGTGGTTAGGATCACATGATTTGTATAAAAAGTAAATCCACGACCAGTGATAACACCAGTCACTTGGTTTCCTTCCACAATCAAATCTTCAACCGTGTCTTGTCGGATGGAGAGAGTTTTTAATTTTTCCAACTGGTGTTTGATCATGAGCTGGTATTGTTTTTTCTCAGCTTGTGCACGGGGGGCCCAAACCGAAGGACCCTTCGATGTGTTTAACATCTTAAATTGAATTCCAGTTTGATCAATCACCCGACCCATAAGTCCACCAAGAGCATCCACTTCACGAACCATATGTCCTTTTGCAATTCCACCGATGGCAGGATTACAACTCATCTGTCCGATGGTATCCAAGTTCATTGTGATCAGTAAAGTTTTGAGTCCTGCTTTGGCAGAGATATAGGCAGCTTCTGTTCCGGCATGACCGGCACCAACAACGATACAATCAAATTGGTTGGGATAAAAGGATGGATTCATATTATGTCTTCTTAGTGATTCAGTTCTTAAAAATTGCGAGGGAGTGGGATCAGAAAATCTACTCCTTAGAACGATATCAAAAGCATCGGCCTATGCTTCGAGAGAAAAAAAGATAAAATTCATTTTCTAATTTTGAAACTTCAGAAGATTGGAAGGATAGGAATCTCAATGGCTCAGAATTCATTCCCTTACACATACTTTGAAGGAAAGATTGTTCCTTCCGAGGACGCGAAAGTCAGTGTCCAAACCCACGCCTTACAATATGGGACAGGTGTCTTCGGTGGAATCCGCGGTTACTACAACGAAGCGAAAAAAAATCTTTATGTCTTCCGATTGCCAGAACATTGCAAACGACTCGTGAACTCCACAAAGATCATGCAGTTACAAATTCAGATCACACCGGAAGAGATCCAATCCATCATTTTGGATCTGCTTCGTAAAAATGAAGCAAAACAAAATGTATATTTAAGACCTTTCATTTACACTTCTGCCTTACAACTCTCACCACGTTTTCATGACGTAAAAGCAGACATCACCGTTTATGCTTTGAAGTTGGATGATTACCTCGATACTCAAAATGGACTGACAACCATTGTATCTTCTTGGCAAAGATTTTCTGATAACCAAATTCCTACTCTTTCTAAAGTAAGTGGTGGGTATGTGAACTCAGCTCTTGCGAAATCAGAAGCCGTTCAAAATGGAATGGATGAAGCTATCTTTTTAGATGCTAGAGGTTTTGTATCGGAAGGTTCTGCAGAAAATCTATTTATCGTTCGTGATGGAGTGATCCATACACCGACAATTCCTTCTTCAATTTTAGAAGGGATCACAAGAAGAAGTATCATTCAAATTGCAAAAGACTTAGGGATCCAAGTTGTGGAAAGAGACATTGCTCGTTCTGAACTTTATATTGCTGATGAATTATTTTTTTCAGGAACAGGTGTGCAAGTGGCTTGGGTGAAAGAAGTGGATCGTCGTGTGATTGGAAATGGAAACATCGGACCCATCACCAAAAAAATCCAATCTATCTTTTTTGAAGCGGTTCGTGGTGAACAACCAAGTTATATGAATTGGCTGACACCGGTATACTAAAGACCAATGGCTGATGCTTTGTTCTCATTCGACCAAGTGTCAGGCCAAGATGTTGCACTGACTTACTTAAAATCTTTTTTAAATGATAGGTCACGAATTCCTGGATCTATCATTTTTTACGGACCCGATGGGGTGGGGAAGTGGACAGCCGCTGAAAGATTCTCGAGACAACTTCTTTGTTTAGAAGGAACCTCTTGTGGGGTTTGTGATTCTTGCAGACAATTTATGAAAGGTGTGCATCCCGACTTCATTCAATTTCCGAGAAGAAAAAACATAGCCATTGGAAAAGAAAAAGATCCAGAAGATTTTACCATCCGATGGTTGTTATCAGCGAGGATTCCTTTCAAACCACATACATCAGATTACCGAGTGGTTTTATTTCCCGAAGCAAATCGCATTAATAATGAAGCAGAAACCACTCTTCTAAAAACTTTGGAAGAACCTCCACCTCATACAAAGTTCATTCTCATCGTTAACGATTTAAAAAACTTAAAACCAACCATTGTCTCTCGATCAGTTTGTGTTCCTTTCAACTATCTCCCTCAAAACGAAATCAAAAAAATTCGTAGAAATGAAATGACTGAATCCAAACTTTATTATGGTGGATCACTCAATCCCTTTGAAATCTCTGATGAGTTTTTGGAAGAATGGCATGAGAATGTAAGGGAACATTGTCACGATTCCATTTTACTTTTTAAATTGGAAAACTGGGTGCGAGACCAACTGGGAGAATTTCGCTCCAACAAAGAAGGACTAACCGGAATTGATTTTTTAGAGATGATTTGTTTGTTACTTCTTTATGAATACAGACAAAAAAACTTTGAAGCCAATGTAGGAAGGATTGAAGCCATCTTAGATTTTAAAATGAAACTACATTATGAAATTCCTGCACTCGAGTATGTTCTTTTATCACAGTTATTTTTACGTTTAGCAACATAGTAATAAAAAGCCGATTGTTATCGTAAAGTCAGCAATTGAAATAAAGAACACCTAACGCAAATTATAAGGTAAATTCCAGTCAAATCACTTAAGGGACATAATTTTTTTATTCGGTTCGACTATTTTTTCTAGTTTGGATCGTTTTCGGATTTTTCATTTGAATTCTACCTACTTGCTAAAAGTATAGTACCCGATTTCACATTTAGGGCGGGGAAACTTGGAAAGACGTTGGGAAGAAATTTTAGAAGAAATATCGAAACAGATACCTCCCAAGTACTTTTCTAATTTCATTGCACCACTCAAATTCGATAAATCAGAGAACCAGGTGGTTCACTTAACGGCTCCTTCCACAGGAATCAAACGCCATGTGGAAACCAAATACACAAGTTTCATTGAAGACGCCGTTTATCAAGTAGTAGGTGATCGATTCAAAGTATCCATTCTCGCTGAATCAGAATCATCCACACAGATTTTTAAGGAAGTCATCCAATCCAAATTTGATGAATCCGACTCGGATCTAAATCCAGAGTTTATTTTTAGTAATTATATCACTTCTGATTCCAACCGCATTGCTTATACGGCCGCAAAAAGTGTAGCAGAACAACCAGGGAAATACAACCCATTGTATATTTTTGGACCAGTGGGTGTGGGCAAAACCCATCTATTGCATGCCATCGGAAACGAGATCAAAAAGAAAGATCCATGGAAGACTGTACGGTATGTAAATAGTACCTCGTTTTTAAATGAGTTTATTTTTACGGTTCGTCAGAATAACCGCGAGTCACTCGAATCTTTCAAAATCAGATACCAGTCTTATAATGTTTTACTCTTTGATGACATTCAATTTTTAAATGGTGGGGCTGAGAAAACCCAAGAAGAGTTTTTTGCTCTCTTCAATTTCCTTTATGATAGAAAACGCCAGATTATCATTGCATCCGATAGACCAAGTTACGAACTCCCGTTACACGAAAGGCTAAAATCTCGGTTTGTGCACGGTCTCCAAGCGGATATCAAATCACATGACTTGGCACTGCGGATCGAACTTTTGCGAGCCAATTTTTCTGAATTCAATATTCCGGCCAGTGACAAACTTCTTCTTTGGCTTGCCGAACGATTGGAAGGGGATTCAAGGGCTCTGATTGGAATCGTAAACGATTTGGTTTTATACAAAAAAGCTTATGAATACTTTTTACTCACGGAAGAAAAAATTCAGGAAATTGCCGAAGCACGTTTTCTGACGAATAAAAAACGAATTGGATTCAGCCCCGATATGGTCATTGATCTTGTCTGCGAAAGATCCAATGTCGCTCGCAAGGATTTGTTAGGAAAGAGTCGGAAAGCAGATTTCATTCCGCCTAGGCATCTTTGTATGCTCCTCCTGCACGATGTCCTCCATGTTCCGAAGGCACAAATTGGAAGAATTTTTTCAACCACACATTCGACCGTCATCCACGGAATCGATAAATTCAAAGAGCGTATGAAAACAGACCCACAATGGGAAGACCTGTTTCATACCATCAAACACAAGATAAGTTTCCAATAACCTGTGATTAATCCGACCATTACCTGTCGATAAACTGTCGATAGGACATAGTCAGTCCTTATTGTCCCTTAAATTTTTCCCAACCTGTTCAAAGTGACATAAATATTGACAGTTGCAAAAAGGAAAAATCCTGACATAATTCAATAAAAATTGATGTTTCCAGGCTTTATCGACATACTGACAGAACCAACGGAAACGACATAATATATATAAAGATATATAATATAAATAAGAAGAAGAGGAAAAATGAAATTCACTGTCAATACTACAGAATTCCTAAAAGCAATCAACTCAGTGGATGGAGTCATCTCAGTTCGAGAAATTAAATCTGCTCTCTCCAATCTCAAAATCCAAACAGGTGAAAATGAAGTTTATCTTTCTGCTACCGATCTCGAGATCGCGATCAAAACATCTGTTCCTTCCACAATCGGAGAAAAAGGAACAGCATCTTTACCTGCGAAACAGCTATCGAGTATTTTTAAAAACTTAAACTTTGATACAAGTTTGCTCACAACCACTGACCAATCAGAAAACTCGGAAACAACTATCACTGATGCCAGTGGTAAGATGGACACTAAGTTTAAAGTCAATGGAATTGATTCTGAAGATATCAAAACCATTCCAAAAGTAGATGAGACAAGCGTTGTTGAATTTCCTTGCCAGACCATTCGTGAAATGTTTCGTAAAACTTCTTATGCGATGGCGATTGAAGAAACACGTTTTGTATTCAATGGTCTCTTTTTAAAACCAGACAATACTGATCTAATTGTTGTTGGAACGGATGGACGTCGTCTTTCTAAAATCGTTCGTAAGTTTCCAAAACAATTCCCATTCAAAAATGGTGTGATCATTCCTCACAAAGCAGTTCGTGAAATGCTTAAAATGATGGAAGGAAAAGAGACTGCAAAGATTGGATTTGTAGAAGAACAAATTTATGTTTCTTCCGGAAACGTAGAACTTCTTTTCAAACTCATTGATGGAAACTTTCCTGATTACGAACAAGTCATTCCAAAACAAACTTCAGAATCGGTTCGAGTTGTAAAAGCTGACTTTTTAACATTTTTGAAACAAGCTTTGATTTCTGCAGAAGAACCTTCGAAACAAATTCGTTTGGCTTTTACTAAAGGAAATGTCAATATCAGTTCTTCCAATCCTGGAACGATGATGTTTGATCACAATATGCCAATTGAATACAATGGAGAAGCAATCACCATTGCGTTTAAAGGAGATTATTTGAGTGATGTAGTCAAAGCTGTGGATGATCCTGAAGTGATTTTAGAATTCACAACTTCTAGTGCTCCTGTTCTTTTTAAGGATCCTTCTGATAGCGACTTTGTTTCTGTCATTATGCCAATGAAACTTTAATGTTTCTAAAGAAAATTTACATAAAGAATTTTCGCAACCACGAAGAAACTCAGTTAACATTCAAATCACGTCTTATCTTTTTTATTGGAAACAATGGAGAAGGTAAGACAAACCTTCTCGAATCGATTTCACTTCTTTCCTATTTAAAAAGTTTTCGCGAATCAGACCAAAACCAACTCCTTCGTTGGGATACAAAAGATACTTTCATTCGTGCTGAATTTGAATCCGAAGAAACTGATTATTTATTTGAGTATGGAATTGAACATTCCTATTCCAAACGAAAGAAACTGAAAGTCAATGGAGAAGAGTTTAAAAAAATCTCTGACTATGTAGGATACTTTCGTTCGATTGTGATGAGTCCACCTGACATCCTCATCATTGAAGATGGGAATGTCGAACGTCGTCGTTTTTTAGATGCCTTTATTTCATCCACCAATCGTTATTATTTAAAACAACTCATTGAGTATGATCGTTTGTTGAAACAACGAAATGCTACTTTAAAAAAAGATAATTCTACAGATCGGGAAATCGGAATTTGGGATGAACCAATCATCCAACACGATGCAGAAATTCGTGAAATTAGAACCAAAACCATTGAAAGTTTAGCTGGATACTTTCATAAAAATTTGCAACAGTTAAGTTCTGGAAAAGATCCCTTCTTTTTAACTTACAAACCCAATATCGCATCCAAAGAAGAACATAGACAAAAACTAACCGATAATCTACGTAAAGACAGAGCCATCGGTTACACGAGTTGCGGTAATCATCGCGACACGCTACCGATTGGTTTTGATGATAAAGATTTGAGTGGATTTGGATCCCAGGGTCAAAAACGAAGTGCTGTCATTGCTCTAAAAACTGCGTGTTTCCAAATGATCCGTGATACGACGGGGGAAGCTCCCGTTCTACTGATTGATGATATCATTCGGGAACTAGATGTGAAACGAAGAGAATACTTTGTGAATTTGATTTCTGAATGTGGTCAGGCATTTTTTACCACCACAGATTTAGAAGGGATTCATGAATATGTGGGAAACCTAACAGTTGATAAAGAAATTTACCAAGTGGAAGCGGGAAAAGTAAAGGTGTTTTCAGAGAAATGAAAAAGGTCGAACTCTCAGAACTATTTCAAAGTTTGGAAAAAATGGGTATGGATAGGGAAGCTGTCTTTCGGGATCAAATTCTGAAAACATTACGACTCAAATGGAATGACATAGTAGGTGATTACTTTGGAAAGCAGAGTTTTCCCAAATCCATTGATGGAAAAAAACTCACAGTTGTTTGTCGTCACTCGATGATCTCCCAGGAATTAGAGTTCCAAAAGACAGAACTTTTAGCGAAAGTGAACTCAATTACGAACCCAGTTTTATTGGAAAAAATTCAATTTAAAACAGGAAACGAATTCCAAAATCCCAGGTCTTAAGTCACTTAAATCTCCCCGATTTCACTTGCCCTTCGAGGGTCTTTCTAGGATACTTCCTATAGGGTATCTTATAAATCTATGTCCAACCAAACCGATCCAAACGCCTATTCAGCCTCGAAAATTAAGATCCTAGAGGGTCTAGAAGCGGTGCGGAAACGCCCCGGAATGTATATCGGAACCCAAGATGAGTCCGGCCTACATAAGATGGTTTATGAGGTTGTGGATAACTCTGTGGATGAGGCAATGGCTGGCCATTGTACAGAAATTGATGTCCGCATTTTACCAGACCATATCATTGAAGTTCGGGATAATGGTCGCGGAATTCCCACAGGAATTCACCCGGATAAAGGTAAGTCTACCATTGAGGTGGTATTAACTATACTACACGCCGGTGGTAAGTTTGAAAACGATGCTTATAAAGTATCGGGTGGTTTGCATGGGGTAGGGGTTTCTGTGGTGAACGCTCTTTCTACTTATTTAGAAGTAGAAGTCCACCAAGATGGAAAACTCCATTACCAAAAATACCAAGCTGGTGTTCCTATTGAAGATGTAAAAATTATTGGTGATACAACTCACCGCGGAACAGTCGTTCGTTTTAAAGCGGACGACACAATTTTTACAACTGTTGATTTTTCTTTTGATACCCTTTCTGCAAGATTTAGAGAAATTGCTTTTTTAAACAAAGGGTTACTCATTCGTATCGAAGACCAACGAAAAGAAGAAGTTGCGAAACATGAATTTAAGTTTGATGGCGGAATTGTTTCCTTCGTTGAATACATCACGGATGCAAAACATCCTTTACATAAAGTTTTACACTTTGTGGGCGAAAAGGAAAATGTTTGGGCAGAAATTGCTCTTCAATACTGCGATACTTACAGCGAAAACATTTTTTGTTTTACCAATGCGATTAATAACAACCTAGGTGGAACTCACTTAGAAGGTTTTCGAACTGCTCTCACAAGAACTTTAAATGACCATTTAAAGAAAGACCAAATCCTTTTCAAAAAACAACCCAATGGTTTACAAGGGGATGATATCAAAGAAGGCCTTTGCGCTGTGATATCGATTAAAATTCCACAACCACAGTTCAACTCACAAACAAAAGAAAAGTTAGTGAACGCAGAAGTGAAGGGTCTGATGCAAACGATCACGGGTGAAGGGCTCAATCGTTTCTTTGAAGAAAATCCTGCTGTCATTAAAAAGATTTTAGAGAAATGTATTCTAGCATCCAAAGCAAGGGAAGCAGCGAGACGAGCACGAGATCTCACAAGACGTAAGACGGTTTTAGAAGGTGGTGGCCTTCCTGGAAAGTTAGCAGACTGTTCCGAAAAAGATCCTGAACATTGTGAACTGTATCTTGTCGAGGGGGACTCGGCTGGTGGATCTGCAAAACAAGGTAGGGATAGAAATACCCAAGCCATCCTTCCTCTGAAAGGTAAAATTCTAAACGTGGAAAAAGCTCGTTTGGATAAAATTTTGTCGAATGAAGAAATTCGAACCCTAATTACAGTTATGGGAACGGGAATCGGTGATGATGAGTTTAATATCGATAAACTTCGTTATAAAAAAATCATCATTATGACAGATGCGGACGTGGATGGATCTCATATTAGAACTCTACTACTTACCTTCTTCTTTCGGTATATGAAACCCATTATTGAAACAGGTTCTCTCTTTGTTGCACAACCTCCGTTGTATCTTTTGAAATTTGGTCGCGAAGCGGTTTATGTTTATTCCGATCGCGAAAAGGATGAAATCCTAAAAGCAAGATCCAATGACAAAGTAACGATCCAACGATACAAAGGACTCGGGGAGATGAACCCTGAACAACTTTGGGACACCACAATGGATCCAAAAGAACGAGTTATGTTACAAGTAAAGTTACAAGATTTTGTAGAAGCAGAAGATACATTCAATATCCTTATGGGTGATGAAGTATCTCCACGCCGTCGTTTCATTGAAGCGAATTCATACAAAGTTGCAAATTTAGATCTTTAATCGGAATTAGGATAAAAAAATGACCGAACAAAACGGCCAAGAAAACGAATCAAACAAAACCTTAGCACTGAATCTTTCCGGTAGACCAGACGTTGCCGGTGCTCTCAAAGCAGGTGTAAGAGTCATTCCGGTAGAAATCGAAGACCAGATGAAGGAAGCTTACCTTGATTATGCGATGAGTGTAATCGTAGGACGTGCACTTCCCGATGTCAGAGATGGATTAAAACCAGTTCATAGACGTGTTCTCCATGCGATGAATGAAAGAGCATGGAGATCCGATCGTCCATATGTAAAATCAGCGAAAATTGTTGGGGAAGTGATTGGTAACTATCACCCGCATGGTGATTCCCCTGTTTACGAAACTATGGTTCGTATGGCCCAAACTTTCTCTATGCGAGAAACTTTGATTGATGGACAGGGAAACTTTGGATCTGTCGACGGTGACAATGCTGCGGCTTATCGTTATACAGAAGCTCGTCTTACAAAACTAGCCGAAGAACTTCTCAAAGACATTGAGAAAAATACAGTCAGTTTTTCACCAAACTTTGATGATACGAGACAGCAACCAGATGTTTTACCAGCTAATTTTCCAAATATTTTAGTCAATGGTTCCACAGGGATTGCCGTGGGTATGGCAACGAACATTCCACCGCATAACTTAAAAGAAGCGGTGAACGCGGTGATTGCACTCATTCAAAATCCTGATATCACGCTTCCAGAACTCATGAAGATCATTCCCGGACCGGATTTCCCTACTGGTGGAACGATCATTGGTGGAGAGGGACTTTACCAAGCCTACGCGACAGGAAAAGGTTCCATTCGCATTCGTTCCAAAGTGGATATCATCGAAAACAACAAAGGTCGTGAGATCATTGTTGTGAATGAAATTCCCTACCAAGTAAACAAAAAGAATTTACTCGAAAAAATTGGGGACTTGGTAAACGAAAAGATCATAGAGGGTATTTCTGAAATTTTAGATCTTTCAGATAGAAAAGGAATTCGAGTAGAGATTCACGTTAAAAAAGATGCGAACGCTCAGGTAATTCTAAACCAGTTGTTCAAACTGACACAACTACAAGTGAGTTATGGAATTACCATGCTTGCGATTTTAGACAACCGTCCTAAAATTTTCTCTCTTAAAGAAATTCTAAAAGCCTATGCTAATCACAGAAACGAAGTCGTAATCAAACGTACTGAATTCGATTTAGACAAAGCACAAAAAAGAGCTCATATCTTAGAAGGGCTTCGCATTGCTCTTGATAACATCGATGAAGTGATTCGTATCATCCGTGCTTCGAAAGATGCAAGAGAAGCCCAGGGCTCCCTCATGGCTACCTTTTCCCTTTCTGAAATCCAAGCGGATGCCATTTTGGAAATGCGTTTGCAACGTTTAACTTCCTTAGAAGTTCAAAAGATTATCGAAGAACTAGAACAAGTTAGACTTCTCATTGCTGACCTAGAAGACATTCTTGCCAAACCAGAACGAGTTAAATCGATCATCTGTGATGAACTTGGAAAGGTTGCCCAATCTTTTGGAAATACTCGCGCAACAGAAATCAGCCTTGAATCTTTAGAATCCTCAACATTCAACGCAGAAGATTTGATTGCTGATGAAGAAGTAGTCGTTCAGTTATCAGAAGATATGTTTATCAAACGCCTTCCTATGGATACGTTCCGTCGCCAAAAACGTGGCGGAAAAGGTGTTCAAGGGATCTCAACCAAAAGAGAAGACTTTGTTAAAAAACTAAGTAGTGCCATGACTCATGATAACTTGATGCTTTTCTCTAATAAAGGAAGAGCATTCCTAATGAAAGTTTATGAGTTACCAATTGCTACCAAAGAAGCACGTGGTAAATCACTCAAAGCAGTCATCAACTTAAATGATGATGAAATCATCACTTCCTTGTTTACATTCCGAAATTTCGACGAGTCCTATCTTCTCATGGTAACAAGAGAAGGTTTTGTGAAAAAAATCCAATTAGATGAATTCACAAATACTAAAAAATCGGGAATCATAGCCATTGGCCTTCGTGATGGAGATGAACTCATCGATGTGATTGCCAATCCAAACAACTTTGATGTGTTTATCGGAAGTAAAAATGGTCTCGCAATTCGAATGAATTTGAATGAACTTCGTTCGCAAGGAAGAACGGCTTCCGGTGTGACTGCCATGAAGTTGGAAGATGACGATGCCATTGCAGGGATTACAAAAGTAGAACCGGGAACTAATTTATTCTGCGTCTCCGAAAACGGATTTGGAAAACGAACTGATTTTGAAGAGTTCTCTACTAAAGGTCGTGGTGGCAAAGGGATGACCTACTTAAAGATTGGTGAAAAAAATGGACGGGCTGTTGGAATTGCTTCTGTAAAAGAAGAAGATGAACTTCTCGTCATCACACAATCCGGAATGGCGATTCGCGTAGAAGTGAAAACAATCTCAATGGTGGGTCGTTCTGCTATGGGTGTCAAAGTTGTGAATACCAAAGATGATGACTTTGTAAAAGACTTTGCCGTCGTTAGAGATTCAGAATCCGAGTCGGAATAAAGAGGGATTATGATTACCATCGGGGGAGTGACAATCAAAGGTGATGTTGTTCTTTCTCCGATGGCGGGTATTTCTGACAGTCCTTACAGGCAAATCACAAGACGGTATGGTTCAGCTTTTGCTTACACGGAATTTGTATCCACAGAACAATTGTTAATGGGAAATACAAAGTCGTTGGATATGTTTCGTTATTTAGAAACGGAACGACCCATCTTTTTTCAAATTTTTGGTTCGGATTTAGAAACGGTTGTGAATGCCTCAGAAATTGCTGCTTCTAAAAAACCAGATGTAATAGATTTGAATATGGGATGTTCGGTTGCTAAAGTTTCCCATCACGGCTCAGGTGCTGGTCTTTTAAGAAATGTTAATTTGGCTGGTGCAATGATTGAAGGGATTCGAAAAAAAACGGGTCTTCCGGTGACTGCAAAGATTCGACTCGGTTGGGATTCTAACTCCTTAAATTATTTAGAAACAGTCAAAGTATTGGAAGGATCTGGAGTATCGGCTATTTCCGTTCACGGAAGGACAAAAGCTATGGCTTATACCGGTTTAGCCGATTGGAATGCAATTGGTGAAATCAAATCAAAAGCAAATGTTCCTATTTTCGGAAACGGGGATGTGGCCAGTTTTTCAGAAGCATTGAATAAGAAAAAGGCTTATGGAGTTGATCTTGTTCTGATTGGTCGCAAGGCGATTGGAAACCCTTGGATTTTTTCTGAAAGACCCAAGGAAGAGGTTAGCTGGTCAGAAATCAAAGAAGTCATTTTGGAACATTTAAATTTAATGTTAAATTTTTATCCTTCCGAAGATGATTATGCTTTGATCCTTTTTAGAAAACATTTTATACGATATATAGAAAATACTGGTTTCCCAGAGGAAACAAAAAGAGAACTTTTAGCAATCACAAATGTGAATCAATTTATAGATAGATTAGAGTCCGTGCAAATCGATTCTAAGTTTTTGGAAACAAGCGAAATAAAAAATGAGAATATCAACTGTGAAACATTTGTTAGTCTCGCATAAAGGAAGTTAAAATGGCAGATTCTAAGCAGTCAATATTTTCAGATAGTTATAGTAAATATGGTGGAGCAAAACAAAAACGTAAAGATGCAAGGGTAAAATTAGACGTACCTTGTACTGTAGAACTTATTAAATCAAAAAATTCTGCAGTCACTGGACATCTTTCCGATTTAGGAACAGGCGGACTTGCTTTTCAAACAACAGCTATCTTTTACGAAGGGGATCAAGTTAAGATCCAATTTTCTCTTCATCAAAATCCGTTAGAGATCATTGGAACGGTGCACAGAACGGCAGGAAAAACAACTTCGGTGATTTTCCAACCTTTGGCAGCAGCGGAACATAAAATTGTTCAAGAATTCATCCATAAACATTACTTTGATCCAAAACTAAAAAAGTAATTTAAGGCCAGGGCAAAAAAAAGCCCCCTTTAAAAGGAGGCTTTTTGAAGTTTAAGTGCTAAACAGTCAGATTACTGAGCTGCAGTTGCCTTTGCTTCCAGAGCTTTTTGTCCACCCGCATAACGCAAGTATCCAACACACTGACATTCTTCCCAAGTTTCAGGTTCGCCAACATTTGCGCAAATTCCTGTATCGTTGTTAAGTGAGCAGCAGTCATAAACTCCAACACCTTTGATGATACCTTTTGATTCAGAAACAATTACGGAACCTGTGGATTGACCATCAGATACACCAGAAGCTTGTTCTAAGTATTCACCTAAGATTTTTTTCAAACCATCACCAGCAACTTGAAGACGAGCTGCTTCACGGCAAGTGGATTGTTTCATAGCAACTGAGTTAGCTTTGATGGCTTTGTCAGAAGCACGTGCAGAAAATTTCATGTAAAGATAATCGAACTCTTTCTCTTTTCCTTTGCAATACTCAGCAGGGCTTTCACCACGTTTTGCAGCAGCGGCGTCTGGCGCACAAGCCCAACCTTCAAAAATCCAACCATTTTTACCTACGGTCGTAGCGTCTCTTCTGCCTCCATCATTGGATCCGCAAGATACAACAAATGCGATTAGAGAGGCACATACGATAAGCGATTTCTTCATAAAGAATCTACTCCTTTTCCGAAGAATTTGGTCCTATAAAAACCCCTTGTCAATCTTTTCTCAAAGAAAACGAATGAGGGTTGTAGGATAAAGATTTACATTTTCACTGAATCGACCGATTTTAATTTTATGTCTCGCCGTTCTTTTTGCATTTTCTATACACTAACCCTCGTTTTTATTGCGTTCTTCCCGCAATTTATTTCTGGGAAAGAAATTTCTATTCTTCCCGCCTATATTTCAGGCGAAGTTCCTCCGGTTCTTGGGACACGACGAGAGGCGGGTTTTGAATTGTCGCGTCTTTCACGACACTATTTAAAACGAAATTTTTTTACTGAAATTACGGATCCAAAACTTGTAGAAAATTTTTTAAATGAATCAGAGTGGAACGAAGAGGCAGAGTTAAAAGATCAGGATCTCTATTCATATTGTAATGAATGGGATTCGCATTTTGTGGTACAAGATCAGATTGATTTTGGGAACCCCATTCTCGTTAAATCCGTTATTTTCAATTGTAAAAACCAAACGAGACAAACGATCCAATCCAAACTCATTTCTAATTTTGTATTAGCCTATGAAAAACATAACGATAAAAGTTTTCGATTTTTGCCTCCTCGTTTTTATGAAAAGAAAAACAAAGTTGCTCCCAATTACGAGATAAATGTTTTTATCGATATCAATTCCTCTTATGCCTATTACAAAAAAGACATCTTAAAAAGTTTAACTTCCATGTACGATCAAGATGGATTGTTTTTGGGTGTGACGCTGGTAAAAAAAGATAAAATTGTCACAATCCCGCCAACGAAAGATCATATTGAAATTAAAAAATTGATGGAAGAAACGGGATGGCAAGGTAACAACCAAGCCGAATCAATTCTATCCGCATTACAAGGATTAAAGTCAAAAATTTCCTCTGGAAAAAAAGAATCTAGAAAACTATTTTTATTACTCTCCTCCGCAGTAAAAGATAAATCGGGTTCTATCATCATGGCTTTGAACGATCTGCGTCATATGGAAATTGAACCGGTTCTATTAATTCCAAATCATTCGGAACTAAGCACTATTAGAGAATTACAAAGGATTGGTAAGGCAAGTAATAGCCGAGTTGTAGGTATTACGGAATACCAAAAGATAGGTACTTCCGAAGGATATGAATACCTTTACTTAAACCAATTCAATGTGTATTCTTCGGTGGAAGAATTGCCGATGCCTTTCAACTGGAACCAAAGCCAAATTAAAAAATATGATGCCTCGCTCGTTCGCGCCGCAGTGGATGTGATCACTCCTTATAATCTTTACCTTGCTTACGAAAAAATTTCCGACAAACGTGTATTGGAAAAAGAAGAAATCAAAACCGATTTGGAGTATATACTTCGAACAGAATCGAATACTGATCAAACGGAAAAAGATCGATTTCAAACAGTTCTTGTGGAATCAAAAGGAGAAGCTATTTGGATTCAGTTGCCTTATGATGTGGCTGTTACCAAAGGAAAAGAGTATTTGATCCAAACTACTTTTGTTTTGGATCCGCTTTCTACATGGGGCGTAAAAAATGCCCCAGCAGAAACAAATTTATTTAAAATCAATACAACCTATCCAAAAACGCTTTTGGTAAAACCTTCCCAGGCAAAAAAGTTTTTAGATATAAATAAAATTAGAGAATTTAATGGATATCTGCAAGGGACAGTGAGTGTCATCAAAAAGAAGTAAACCCACTTCAGAATGGATTTCCAGCGGATCTGACATTCAAAAGATTCGTAATCAATGGATCGAAACTTCTAATTCCAACTTACCGATGTTAATCATTGGAGAAAGAGGCGTAGGAAAAAGTTTTTGGATCCAAAAGAGTTTAGAACAAAGAAATATATTACCAGACTCAATGATTCGTTTGGATTTTTCGTATCCAATGCCATTCGCGGAATCTTTGGAAAAAATCAAATCTTCAAAACAAATGATTACCATTTTGATTGATCGTATTACGAAGGCCAAACCGGAAGAAGTTTTGTTATTACAACAATGGTGGAAATCGGAGAAATACGAAGAAAAATCCAAAGTAAATTTATATTGGGAAATTCATTCTGAGGAACTAGAAACTTTAAACCAAAAGAATGTGTATGCAGATTTTTATGATCAGTTAAAGTCTTTTCGCTTTGAACTTCCCAATCTGAAAAAAAGAATATCTGAATTACCATTATTTGTTTCTCAGTTTTTAGAAGAAGCAAACACAGAGCTGGGTAAAAAGATCACAGGTATAGAAGAAGAGTTTTTTGTTTTCTTTAAAAACAAAACCTTTACCTCGAATCTCTCTGAATTACGAGATATGATCTTTGCCCTTGTGGGATTTTCTTCTGGCAAACAATTGCATTGGAAACAGATTCCTTCCCATTTTTTTGAAAACCAACTGTCTGATTTAGAGGTAAAACCAGGGATTAGTTTGGAAACTTATGAAAAGGAAATCATTAAAGCCAATTTGATTTATACGAAAGGAAACAGAGAAAAAGCAGCAAAGTTACTTGGAATTTCTGAAAGAAATTTATATCGCAAATTACATGAATATCATTTGGAAGATCTTTCTTGAAGTAAAGAAAAGAGGTGCATAATTTTTTGTAAAAAATAATTTCTTCCTTCTTCATCGCGAAGACCTGATTTGAATTTGATATTCATTTCAATCACTTGGTCATAAAACAAATCTAAAGTTTTATCTGTAAATAGAGCAGAATCAGAAACCAATTGCCTTCTTACAAAATTTTTTCTGGCATCAGAATAACTTCCTGTTTTTAAAAGTTCATCCATGATCGGAATGGGAACTTCCCCATTATGCCTTGCTCGAATGACTTTGATTTTGCGAATCTCGTCTAGTTTGTAACTGAGCCTGGTTAAGAAACTGAGTATCTCTGAGTTTTGATCCCCAAACTTTGTGAATTCTTTAAAAAAATCTACCTTACGTTTTTGCACCAAAGTTTCTACAAGTACATTGGTATTCAGTTCATTTTGGCTAAACAAAACCGAATTCACATCATCGATTGTAAATTTAGAACGGTGTAAGTATTGTTTTAATTTTTTTACACTTTTTAGATAAGCACCTACATTGGCAGGAATTCGATGGATGAATTCATCGGCGGCATTGGGTTCAAAATGAACTTGTTCTTGGTCACAAACTTCTTTGAATACTTTTGGGTAATCACTTGGATATAAAAACTTAGTTTTGTAATAGTTTAAAGTTCCTTGAAAGAGTTGGATCAAACCTTGTGGGATATCTTTTCCATCGTAATGAACAATGAGGAAAATTTCATCAGAAACCGCGGTTATATTTTTACGAAATCCAGAAGCAAAGTCTTTCCATTCTTGTGCGGCTTTTGCATCAAGTATGGGTTTAAAAAGTGCGGCAGCTTGTTTGACAATGATGAGTTTTCTTGGGTAGAACATATCAGGTGTAAATAGTTCAGCAAAAAGTTTTGCCTGTTCTCCTGATTCCGAAACGATCAGAATGATCTCATAGGCTCCTGATGATTTTGAAAGTGCTTCTTTGTAATGGTCGATGATGAGTTCAAATTCATAGGAATCTTCCCCCGTATAGGCAAAAAATTGCGGAAGGTTACTAGTCTGGGTTTTGAAGAGTTGGAAAAGAGAGGTAAATTCTCTGGCTTGTGATTTTTTTGTTTCCATTTTCGTAAATCCGGTCTAATCTTTCGATAAGATCGAGGCGATATTCATAGTATGGAAATCTCAAGTAATGTGGCAAGAGTTTCAGGACTAGGCGAACCGTATATGTATGTGTCTCCCGCATACAATACCCAAGCAGTGGAGCAAGTAGAAGAAATTCAGTCTCGCTCCTACCAGCCTAAATATGTTTCTGGTGAAACTGAAAAAAAAGCAGCAGAAGTCCAAACAAGTCCGGATGCCAAAGCGGCCTACAAACCGGGAAATTTAGTCAACTTATACGCGTAATAGACCTTTCCCAGAATGGTAACCACACCGAAGAAAGAGCAAAAAAACTTCGGAGAGGGAATCCCATCACATTGGTATAGGAACCAACTCGCTCTAATACCGGGCCATTTTCATCCTGGATTCCATATGATCCAGCTTTGTCAAAAGGTCGACATCGCAAAACATAATCTCGAATCTCGGCTTCCTTCCAATCCTTAAATTGAATTTCGGTTTCTTCGTAAAAGAAATCAAACATTGTTCCAATCCGTAAACCAGCGCCAGAAAAGACTGAATGTTTTTTCCCCGAAAGGGTTTTGAGTATGCGAACCGAATCTTCCACGTCGATCGGTTTGTGTAAAATTTCATTTTGAAATACAACAATGGTATCGGCTGCTAGGTATAAGTTGTTTTTATCAGCTTGATCTCCCAATTTAGAGTGAACCATTCGTTCTAAATAAACTAAAGGGACTTCTCCTGGAATTTGCGTTTCATCAATGTTTGCTGGTTCCACTTGGAATGAAAATCCAAGATCGGTGAGTATTTGGATCCGTCTTGGTGATGTCGATTTGAGTATAAACAAATTCTTGCTATTCCTTACGGGATATTGTTTCATTTCATAATGATGAGTCCTCGACTTTTGGCTATTTTTTTATGGGCGATCGTTTTTGTTTTTGGATGCAAACGAGGTCTTTCGGAAGACATCCAAGATTGTAATCCCGTAGCAGATTACTATGAAAAAGGAACACACTACATAAGAAGAGATTTGGTTCGGGATGATAATACTTTAGATTATAAAAAACTTTTGGAAGACACAAAACCTCAAGCTAGCGATTGTTATCCTTCCAATCACGAGGTAAAATGAGTTTATTTGATGTAAAAGGGAAAACAATTTTGATCACTGGTGCCAGCCGAGGTATTGGAAAAACTTTGGCTCTAGGATTTAGAGATGCTGGTGCTATTGTCTACGGTGCAGGTTCGAGACCAGAATCCATTGAATGGATGGCCAAAGAAGGTATCAATGGTGTGGTTTTGGATGTGCGAAGTGAAGGTGCGGCTTATGAAATCATTGGCCAAATCAAAGCAAAACATGGAAAACTGAATACTCTTATCAACAATGCAGGGATTGCAACAAATACTCCAGCTTCTGGATTTAAAGAAGAAGAATTACAAAATATAGTTCAAACAAACTATGTGGGAGTATTTCGCAATTGCCAAGCATATTACAAACATCATAAAAAAGAAGGTGGAAACATCATCAATGTAGCTTCTGTTCTGGGAATGGTAGGTAGTAAACTTGCATCCGTGTATTCCGGGACAAAAGGCGCTGTCATCACTTTATCCAAAGCACTTGCCATCGAATGGTGCAATAATGGTTACCGAGTGAATGTCATTTGTCCGGGCCTTATTGATACAGAAATGACTGACATGATCAAAGACAAAGAATTTATCATGAAACAAGTGCTTGCTGGTATTCCAATGGGAAGACTTGGTAAACCAGAAGAATTATTAGGTGCAGCAATATATTTGGCATCAGATACTTCTTCTTATATGACAGGCCAGTGCATTGTTCTGGATGGGGGACTCACAGCACAATAGTTGCAGTGAAATTTTTATGATCCTTTATCTCCATCCAGAAAATCCCGAAATCCGAAAACTCAAACAAATTTCGGACAGGTTGAAGGATGGAGCTGTATTTATATTTCCAACTGATACTGTTTATGCGATCATTGCCGATTCTCATTCAAAGTTGGGTGTCGAAAAAATATACGCCATTCGTAAATTACCCAAAGACAAACCACTTTCTCTTATGTGTAAAGACATTTCAATGGCTTCCAATTTCATTGAATATTTACCAAATTCAGCTTATAGACTGATGAAACGAGTGACACCTGGCCCATTTACCTTTGTCCTGAAAGCCAATAAAAACCTTCCAAAACCTTCAGTGGTTCACCATAAAGACAAACAAATCGGCATTCGGATTCCTGATCATATCTATTTGACTGAACTTTTAA
Source organism: Leptospira noumeaensis (assembly GCF_004770765.1). Classification (NCBI taxonomy): domain Bacteria; kingdom Pseudomonadati; phylum Spirochaetota; class Leptospiria; order Leptospirales; family Leptospiraceae; genus Leptospira; species Leptospira noumeaensis. The sequence goes on from NZ_RQFK01000026.1 coordinate 698,450, forward strand.
AAATCCATGATTCTCCTCTCACTTCCACTTCTGCCTTTTGTGATGACGAGTTTATCATCGATATTGATGATTTAGAATCTATCTATGGAAACCAAGTCGATGGGATCGTGGATGGTGGGATTGTCAGAATGGAACTTTCCACTATTTTACAAATCAATGATGACTCAATCGATTTGATTCGTGAAGGAAAAGGATACGATCTAATAGCCGGAGAAATCTCTGGTTAAAAAAGTTAAAACAAGATACCTGGAATTTTTTTTAGATGGGCTTCATAGCCATACATTCTTTTTTCTAAATGTTTCGGAAGTTTTAAAGGAATTTCATTCCTTGTGTATTTTAAAATAGGTATGATTTTATATCCATGGGAATAAACCCAAACCGGTTCCGTAATTACATTTTTAATTCGCTTTTGATTCTTTGAATTGATTTCTAATTCGAAAGATAAAATGATTCCACCATCTGTGTTTTCTCTATTTTGAGCAGACAAAAAATTACCAAGAGAATAAGCAACCAGTCGGTCTTCCCAGGTTTTTTCTTCTTGGAACTGATCGATTCTTTGCACCACATGCGGGTGGCCTCCAATGATGATATCAGCACCAGCTTCGAGTCCAAGATTCACCCATTTGGTCTGCGACTTATCCGGTTTTTCTTCGTACTCTGATCCATAGTGATACCATAGGATGACAAAATGAATTCCGTTTTCTTTGGCAAAAGCCACATCTTCCTGAATTTGTTTTTCATTTAATAAGCGAACAATACGATCATTTTTAACAGGAATTCCATTTGTAGAATATGTATAATTATAAATTGCAATTTTGATTCCATTGACCTCGATAAAAAAGTCCTTTCTATCTATGTAATCAGAATTGGATTTAAAAGTTCCAATCGGAACCATTCCCATTTGTTTAACAGATTCAATTGTATGATCAATTCCAAACGCACCTTTATCAGCAGAATGATTGTTAGCTGTGGATAAAATGTCAAACCCAGAATTTTGTATTCCCGTTAAATAACCAATAGGAGATCCAAATCTTGGGTAACCTGTAAATTCATTCGGATCTGTTGCGATAGTCGTTTCTAAATTACCTAAAGTTAAATCTGCATCTTGTAATGAATTTGAAACGTATTCGAAACTACCACTAGAATCATAATCTTTTGTTTTTGCACGGTAATAGGTAGAGATTTGTGAGTTATGGCACATGAGATCACCAACAACTTTAATTCGCACTTGCCTAGTAAAGTAAACATCAGGTAGAGTGTAACAGGATAGGAAGGAAACAGTGATACACCAAATATATAGAAATCGAAATATTGCAGTCATAGTTGGTCTGTTTTTGGCACTTTTTAATTGTGGTTGGGAAAAAGATTATAAGCGCGCTGCCTATCTTTCCATGCAGCCTGATACCGATTTAATATTAGCACCATATCCATTCTATATTTTTGATAGAGAAGCAAGAGATGCAATCACTCTTTCCCATTATTCAAAGGAGGAAATAAAAAATATTTTAGAAGACCATGATTTGTCCTGGGATGATTTAAAAAACCAATGGCAACTCGATGCGGAAGACGAACATTTTTCCAAAGAAGTCAATTACACATCACACTATACACAATATTTCTATGATACAGAAATTCCCATTTGGATTTATGGGCCAAAATGGATTCGCACAGGTCAGTATTCTGATGAAATCAACCAACAACATATCCCTTCCATTTATGGAAGAATTTTAGACTTTCAGTTTAAGAATACAATTGATGTATCCTACTTGGAAAAAATATTCCAAAACCAAAAAGAGAAACCAGAAATCATTGTTACCGTAGTTGTAGACCAAGGTGGAAGACAACTTTACAAAGCACACAAAGGCGCTTATCCTTTCTTAGAAGATTTAAAAAACAAATCTGCTTATTTCAAAAAAGCAAAAGTTGGTCATTTAGAATCCCATACAGCAGTCGGTCACATGGCCATTGGAACCGGCGCTTTTCCCAAAGATTCAAAAATCTTTTCAAATGAAATTTATACTTATGCAGACGGAAAAGTCCTCCATAGACCTGTTTACCAAGGAAAAAACAAAGATTGGGATTTGAGCGAGATGCAAGTCCCGAGTTTTGCCGATGAATGGGATCTTTCCAAAAATAATGAACCAGTCATCGTGAGTCAGTGTTATGCGGCAAGAGCAGCCGTTGGTATGGGAGGACATGGAAAACTTTTCACACCGATAAAAAAAGGATCTGAAACAATTTCTCCAGATAATGATTATGTTTATTGGCAAGATGTAAAAAATCTATCTTGGTCAACGTATAACGATGCTTTCCTTGTTCCTAAATCAGTCCAAAAGTACAATCTGTACAAATTCTATTTAGATCATAAAAAGGAGATTTCCACTCATTTTGAAGCTAAAGATCCAATCGACTTAATCGCAAAAATCCATCATTTCCAAGGATCCGAATTTCAAGCAAAGATGGATGGCGCTCTCTTTCGTGATACGCTTACTGAAACGATTATCAATACGAAGAAAGATAAAGATGGAATCACTGATCTTGCCTATGTAACTTTAAAGGCTACCGATGCTGTGGGTCATTTGTATGGATGGGAATCTAAAGAGGCAGAACAAGTTTTAAAAGCGACTGACAAAGAAATCGAAACCATCTTTGAATTTCTAAAAACAAATTATGGTGATAACTTCATTATGGTGGTAACCGCAGATCACGGAGCGGCCCCTATGCCAGAAATCTCCAATGGTCTTTTTCTAAGTCATGAAAGATTTTTTGATTCAGTGAATGAATTATTACCAGAATCAGAAAGAACCAAACGATCTTTAGTCAAATGGGTGGCTCATTCCCAATTGTCTTTGGATCGTGATTTGATGAAAACACACCAAATCAGTGAAGAGACCATCATTCAAAAAATTATGTCGATTCAAATGAAAGAGAGGCAGTTTTTTAGAAAGGTCTGGAAACGAGAAGAAATTCCGAATCTATCTTTATAAAATAGATTCGGAAGTTTAATTTACTTCTTTTTGGTTTGGGGCTCATCTTTTTTGAAATCTTTTAATTTCAAAAAAACTTTGATCTCCTCAAAGTCGATTCGATCAAGGCTTACAGAAACTGGATCACCGATAAAAAATATTTTTGAATATTTTTTCGAATAAAATGAGAAATCATTTTTAATCGTAACTTCAAATTCATCGGTAAACTCTGATTTATCGAGAACACCTTCCAAATTAGATATATCTAATTCCACAAAAATTTGAGAAGGTCGGATCCCCACAATAAATCCTTTGAACTCTTGGATTCCCGTTGATTCCAGATAACGAAATGATTTGATTTTGACAATGTCTCGTTCCGCATCTGCGGCTCTTCTTTCTTCTTCTGAACAATGAAGCCCCATCACAGCAATTTCATTTTCAGAGTATGCTCTTTCTGTTTCTAAAAGGGTTGCCTGTAATACTCTATGAACTATTAAATCAGGATACCTTCGGATGGGTGAGGTGAAATGACAGTAGTCCTTGAACCCAAGACCCCAGTGCCCGAGAGGATCAGATCCGTAATACGCCTGCATAAAACTTCGCAACAGTAAATAATTGAAAATTTTTCCAACGGAACCATCTTCAATTTCTTTCACTGCTTTCATGATCTCTGTATAACTTGTATCTTTGATTTGGATGTTATAACCGTTCAATTGGAGGAAATGATTGAGTGTCTCTAACTTTTCTTCATCCATAGCTTCGTGGATTCGATGTAATGACGGAGCTTTTCTTTTTCTTAAAAATTCATCTACTTTCAAGTTAGCAGACAACATCAACTCTTCAATCAGTATATGACTTGTTAGGCGTTCACGATTGACTATTCCCACAGGTTCTTTTCTTTCGTTCCAAGTGATTGTGGTTTCTCGTAAATTTAAATCGATTCGGCCTGCTTCCATTCTACGTTTGCGAAGGGCTTCCGTGAATTGGGAAACCTGATACATCCAATTTTTGGGATCTTTGGCTTTGATTTCCTCTTCGGCCATTTCATAAGTGTATCTTGTATTCACTTTGATGACGGACTTATAAAACTTGGCATTGTAAATTTCACCTGTTTTACTTGCTTCCATCTCTACGGTAAAGGCGAGGCGATTGGTATTTGCCACCAAACTACAAAGGTCTTCTGATAAAATTGGTGGCAACATAGGAACCACACGGTTGGCTAAATAAACCGAAGTAGCTCTTTCATAGGCCTCTTTGTCGAGAGGAGAATCTTTTTCTACATAATAAGAAACATCTGCAATATGAATCCATACGCGAAGTCTATTCCCTTCGTCGACAAAACTAATGGCGTCATCAAAATCTTTTGCAGTAATGCCATCGATTGTAACTGCATATAAATCTCGTAGATCAGTTCTTGTATTCCAATCCGTAACTGTTTTTTCTGAAACTTCTTCTGGAAAGTCCAAAGGGATAAAATCAGGATGCACCGGATCATAATTGTACTTCATTAGAATCCGTTGTAAGTCGCTGTCTTCTTTAGTATCCGATTCAAATCGAATAAAACTCACATCATAAAGATTGTCTTGTGGAAGTGTGCCTTCTTTAAATTTTACAATCAGTGTGTCGTTTACTTGAATCGAATCAAATGTGTCTTTGAGAATGGACTTAACATGAAGTACACCTTCTTTACCTTCACCAAGCATATCGAGAAAATTTCCAAAAACAAATTTATTGGTTTTTTCTCTAACTCGCATTCGGTAAAGAACACGGCCACGTTTGACAATATTAGTCACTTCTGCTTCGAGCCTGTCTCTTTTGCCAACACCCAAAGGGATGACTTCTACTTTATCTCCGGTGATGGCTGAATTGGTCATTGGCCCCGGAACAAAAATTTCGTTTTTGGAAGGGAGAGAGATAAAACCATCACCCCTACGGGAAATGGAGATTCTGCCTGTTAGGCGAAAGGGATTTGCTACTGTTAAGTATTTTTTGTTAGGAATTAGTAATCCTTCGGCTTCTAACAAGTTGAGAAGTTGGTCGATAAGAAATTCGATTTCTTTTCTAGGTACTTTTTCTTTTCGTTTGAAGGATTTTACTTTCTTCGTTTTTGGGTCGGGTCGTTTGAATTCACTTGATTCGGTAAATTTTTTTTTGATCTCTTGTCTTGTGATGTCCTTTCCGGATTTTTGATCCAGAAATTCTATGATTTTTCTTTGTATTTTATAGGTATCCATAAATTCATTTGTGATCTACGTAGGTCCCGCGGATGTAGTTGGGCAGGAGAGATAAATAGTCGTTTTTATTAGTTTCTGATTTGAAATACTGGTTCAAACTATACTGTAGTATAGACGAAAGATTTAGGTTTGTCGCTTCAATTTTTATCGCAGTATTAGGGTAAAACTTAGGCAAATTTCCAGTATAGTACCAATTGTTAGGTGTCCATTCATTAGTTTTCAGTTTCGATTCAATGGATTCTGGTTTCATATCGAAGGATTCGGAAAAACCACTTTTAGATGCAAATTTTGTGTAGTATTTTCCTTGTTTGCCATCCAAACAAAGTAGGGAAGTTTCGCCATCAACTCTGTTTCCACCAATTCCAACCAAATATGCTTCTAAACTATCGACTCCAAAGACTGGAATTTTCCACAGTTGGGCAAGATCTCTAGCTGTAGTCACTGTTATGCGAATGCCTGTAAAAGAACCCGGACCGTTTGGAGTAATGATAAGATCTGGTTTTTGGATTTTAGCTTTTTCTAAGCCCAACCGAATGTATTCTACCAACTTATAAGAAGATTCTTTTGGTGTGGTTTCTGTTTGTTCGGAAAGAATTTCCAAATGCGTATTTTCCTTATATTCAGCAACAAGGACTTGGATCCAATCTTGGGTTGTGTCGAAATACAAAACCTTCATCGAACTTCCTCATCTGACCATTCCAAAGTATAGGAACGAACCTCTTGTGAATCCGAATCAATCGACAAGTGGATTCGACTTTTTTTTGGTAAATATGGTTCCGCAATTTGCCACCATTCAATCGCAGAAACTGATTCTTTTCCCCAAATTTCTTCGAATCCAAGTTCATCCAGTTCTTCGGAAGATTTTAGTCGGTACAAATCAAAATGGTATAAACGAAAGTTAGGCGAATCGTAAATATTATATAAAGAAAAAGTAGGAGAATTGATGGAACTTTCGGTTCCGAATCGGCTATACCATTCTCGAACGAAAGTAGTTTTACCGGCTCCCATCTCGCCAGAAATCAGAATGGTGGGGAATCTATTTTTCTCTAAGAATTGTTTTACCAATTGGTCCAAACTTAAAAACACTGGGTTCAGTTCTGATTCTCTAAGAGAAAGAAAACTGGCTTTCATTGATTGAAGAATTTCTCCACATCAAAAGAATCAAATTGGTAAGCTGTTCTACAAAACTCACAAGTGATTTCTATTTTTCCCATTTCATCGATGATGGAATCGGCTTCTTGTTTGCCAAGGGAAGCAATGATATCGGCCACTTTATGTCGGGAACAATCACATAAAAATTCTGGAGTTTCTTTGCTTAAAACTTCCAATTCAGATCCGATTTCTGTTTGGAGAGAAGTAAGCATCTCATCGATACTGAGTGCCCAAAATGCTTCTTTTCTCACAAGTGGTTGGATTTTAGAAATGAGAAACTTAAAACTTTCTTCGGGTGCATCGGGCAAGGCTTCAAAGAACAAACCTTTTGCGGAAAAATCATTTCCTGGAAAATCAAAAGGATACACTTCCATTCCTACAATGGCTTTGATTTGTTCTGATTCGGTTAGGTATTTGATAAAATTAACTTCGAAGGTATCTTCCACAAGGTTTGTGTAAGATTGGTAAGTGTCTGAATCAAAGTCCCAACGAATCACTTTCATGATTCCTTGGCCTAAAATAAATTCATTTCGAATGTCACCTTCTTCATGACTTGCGGAATAGGCCACAGACTTCATCTTTCCATACCGATCACTATAGGCTAAAGCCTGTTTGTTGGAATCGTCTTTCCATTGGATGCTTACTTTTTGTTGGTTTTTTGTCATCTCTGCGAGAAAGAGAGAGCCCATCATGGTTTTGGATAGGAATACGGACATTTCTTTGTTTAGAGAATGCAGAAACATGGGTTCTTTGGCTGTTTCTGTCAAATCGACTAAAGTAAATCGATAGTGGTGGGTGTTGGATATACCTAAAATAACTTGGTCAGACATTATTTGATTGAAAGGGGTGTTTTCTGATTCAGTCTGTGTCACAAGATAGATTCTGCAATCTGAAAAAAGGAAAAATATGATCTTTGGCGCCTGTTATTATCCCGAACAATGGAACCCTAAGGATTGGGATGAAGACCTTAAAATAATGAAAGAGATGGGTCTTTCGTCTGTAAGGCTCGCCGAGTTTGCATGGGGACTTATGGAACCCAAGGAAGGAAAGTTCGACTTTTCTTTGTTTGATGCTGTTTTAAAAAAAGTCCAAGATCATGGAATGACTGCGATTCTCGGAACACCGACGGCAACCTTTCCACCCTGGTTGTACAAAAAATTTCCTGAAATCGTTCAGGTTTCCAAAGAGGGGATTGTTCGAGGGATTGGAACGAGACGCCAGGCCTGTTTTTCCTCGCCTGCTTACAAAAAAGCTACGGAACGGATTGTGACTGCAATGGCCAAACATTTTGGCAATCATCCGGCAGTAGCAGGCTGGCAAATTGACAATGAACCAGGACACGAAGGTTCCGATGTTGATTATTCTCCATTAGCTCTTAAAAACTTTCGCACATGGCTTAAGACAAAATACAAAACTCTCGATTCGCTTAACAAACGTTGGGGGAATGTTTTTTGGGGAGTCATCTATTCAGACTGGAATGAAATTCCGTTACCAGCAGCCCACGTCGCTAGTAATTTCAATCCTGCCATGATTCAAGACTATTACAGATTCCAATCGGATGAACTGGTATCCTACATTCATTTCCAAGCAGAGATATTACGCAAATATAGCAAAGGAAAACCACTCACAACGAATCTTTATCCTTCTCCTTTTTTACCAATCACAGATATGGCAGATATGTTTTCCAAATTGGACTATGTGTCTTGGGATAACTATCCTGTTTGGGGGAACCAACAAGAGCCATACCCACATCCTCTTGTTACAGCCACACAACAATATTCTAGAGGTTTAAAGAACAAACCATACACTGTGATGGAACAATTTTCGGGTGTCCAAGGTCACGATACTTTGGGTTACCTTCCACCGCCGGGCCAAATTGGCCTTTGGCTCACACAAGCCATTGTGAATGGAGCGAACCAAATTTATTTCTTTCGATACCGGACGGCAAGATTTGGCCAAGAACAACTTTGTTATGGAATTCTAGACCATGGAAAAAGAAAAACTGCCAAGTACTTTGAATTAAAAAATACAATCGAAGACATTCGTGAATTTGCTATCGACATTGCTGATTCGCCTTACAACGCAGAGGTGGCAATTTTACATGATATTGAAAATTCCCGTAATTACAAACACCAACCTCTTAGTGATGGTTTAAAATTTGCTCCGGTTCCTTTTGCTCAAGTTGGCTACGATATTGAACTCGCTACTTGGTTTGCAGGAACCAATGTTTTGAATGTAAACTCCCATTCCTTACCCATTAGTGCAGAGAACGACTGGTCAAAATACAAAGTATTAACACTCCCTCTCTATACAATGTTTGATCCAGCAGTTGTGGAAAAATTAAAAACCTATGTAGCGAATGGGGGAACTTTGGTTCTTGGTTACCGCGCGGGAATCAAAGACAAGGACCACTGGATGGTTGAAGAACCTGTTCCTGGTGTATTCGGTGAAATGACTGGGGTGGAAGTATTTCAGTTTGAAGCGCCAGCTACTGATAAGGTCCGAATTCGTATGGGAATATTACCTCTAAAAGGTGCTAAGTTTTGTGAAATTCTGGAACCAAAAACGGCGAAGGTTGTCGCCAGATATAACGATTCTAAAAAGTTTTATTCCGGCAAACCAGCCATCACAGTGAATTCATATGGAAAAGGCAAAGTTTATTATGTGGGAACTTCCTTAACTCCTGAAAGTTTCATTCTATTATACCGAAAGATTCTAAAAGGGGCAGGAGTTCCTTTTGGTTTTCTTGGGGCAACGATTGAACGCCATTATCGTGAAGGAAAAAAATACAATTACCAAATCACGATGAATCATTCGTCGAAGTATAGATTGGCTGGCCTTTCGATTTTAAAACCCTTTGGTTATAAGATCAAAAGGATTCCAAAATAGAAATTTGTTATTTGAAAAATAAAAAATGAAAGTACAAGATTATCAATCCATCAACCGGATCCTGAATGAAACATCCGCAAAAAACAAACCCGGTGAAATTTTTGTAGATAACCTACATTCTCCATACATTCAGTTTGCAGAAAAGTTTTTGATTCCAGGAACATCTAGCACACAACCAGAGTTTGGTGATATTAAAAATTTTGTGCACACAGTTCTGAAATACATTCCCGAGGCGATTGAAGGAACTTGTTTATTACCAGAGCCAAGACCCAAACGAGAAACAGGCAAATTGTTTTTTGTTCGTCCCATGATCTTCGGGTCGTCCCGGTTTTTGTATGTTTTTTCGGTAGATATGTTGTATTTGGGTGGTGCCAGTTCCGCAGAAATTAAAAAACCCGGCTCACAAAATATGACACCTTCCATTCTTACGGACAGGTTGTACTTCCAAGTAAAAATCATTCACCTTCATTCCACAAAAGAAGAGGGTGAAAACGTTACCGACTTTCAAGCGAAACGTTTCGAGGGTGGGATTTTCCGAGTGGAATCAGAAAAAGATGATAACAAACCCATCCGTAGATTTTCAGAAATTTTTGATGAAATTGATTTTTCAGACACAGAATCAACCATTCGTGAAGAACTTGGTATCACACCTGAAGTTTGGAAATTGGGAAGGATTTATAGTCCTATTGGAATTGATTATTTGTCTTTATCTTTACGTTTTTTAACTCCTAGTCTTCCGCAAACCATCCAGCAGTTTCGAAATTTTTATCCCGTTCTGACGGAAACAGAAGCGGGAATTCCAGAAGAAACTCTAGAAAAATACCATAAATATCTTTCTTCTTTTGAAGTAGAGAGGACTCAGTCGAAGTCCGGTAATATTTTATGGAAAGTCATTCAGAAATCATCCGATAATTAAAGAGCAGGTAGTATGGGCATATCGTCACCAACCATTAGTTTTCCCATTGATGAAACCATCAAACGGATCGAATACGTAAAAGCAAATGCCATGGGTATCATCCATGAAGCAAAAAAAATCCAAAGAGAAGTATCTTCGATTCGTTCGGAAACTGATGCGGATGAAAAAGAAAGAATTGATGCCGCCGACGGTAAGTTAGGTGATATATTGATTCGTTTTTTACAAAAATCTTTTCCTAAAGATGGAATCATTTGTGAAGACAAACCAACCATTGATGGTGGGGATTTTAAATGGGTTTTAGATCCAGTGGATGGTTCCATGAATTTTGTTCGTGGCCTTCCTTTATATGCAATCTCTTTTGGATTGGAACATAGAGAAACACCAGTGGGTGGAGTGGTAATCGTTCCTCCGCAAGAATCCGTTTATTCCGCTGTGATGGGCGAGGGTGCTTATAAAAATGGAGAACAAATTCGTACGTCGCGAATTTCAGAACTCAATCGTGCTATTTTTTCTCCCAATTTACCTACAAAACGAGCTCATATGATCCAAGAGATCATGGCTGACCTTTCTGGATTTTTAACCTATGCTCGTTCGTTCCGTAGGACTGGTTCCTTTGTTTTGGATGCTTGTTTTATTGCTGAGGGTGTGATGGATGCCATTTGGGAAAAAACAGTCAAACATTGGGACGTTTCGGCCATTTCTGTGATTTTAGCAGAAGCAGGTGGGAAATTGACTGACTTAAATGGAGTCCATTACTATACCGGACTTCCGGAGTTAGTGGCTTCTAATGGAGTTTTACATTCGGAAATTTTAAATTTATTGAAGACAGTTCGTTCTACAGTCAGTCGAAATTAATAGAGGGGAACGATTAGAATCGTTCTACTTTTTTAGTTTACGATTTGCTTTTGCGATCCATACTAGAGACAAAATACAATTACACTTGAATCCATCAGGAGAACACCATGGAACATAAACTCCCAGAACTTCCTTATGCAAAGGATGCACTTCTTCCCCATATTTCACCTGAAACTTTAGAGTTTCATTATGGTAAACACCACCAAACTTACGTTACAAACCTCAACAACCTAATCAAAGGGACTGAGTTTGAAAATGCTACTCTTGAAGACATTGTTAAGAAGTCTTCAGGTGGAATTTTTAATAACGCAGCGCAAATTTGGAATCACACATTCTACTGGCATTCTCTTTCCCCTAAAGGTGGTGGAGCTCCTACTGGTGCTGTTGCTGATTTGATCACAAAATCCTTTGGATCTTTTGACGCGTTCAAAGAAAAGTTTTCACAATCTGCAATCACTAACTTTGGATCTGGTTGGACATGGCTTGTGAAAAAAGGTGACGGCGTAGAGATCGTAAACACGAGCAACGCTGGTAGCCCTTTGAAAGATGGCCTCCAATCTCTACTTACGATTGATGTTTGGGAACATGCTTACTATATTGATTTCCGCAATGCACGTCCAAAATACGTAGAAGCATTCTGGAATTTAGTAAACTGGGATTTCGCAAACCAAAACTTAAAATAAGAACGGATTTAAGAATCACACGTCAAAAGGCAGGTTCCGGAATCCGGCTCCTGCCTTTTTTATTTCATAAAAAGATTCAAAATGAATCTTGGTAACTAATACAGAGTTTTTTATGACCCAAACACTTCCGAAAATTAAGATCCCCAAAAAACCAAATTATACTTCCTTGTCGTTGCCGGAAGGAATCGAGTTTTGGGAACTCTTCCGGGTCATTGAGGCTAAATATGAGAATTGTTTCCTCCTCGAATCGGCTGGAGACAATCAATACGATTCCCGTTATTCCGTTATGGGATTCGACCCATCCCATCTCCTCGTGGGTGAGACGGGAGTTTTAGAAATTGATGGAAAAAAATATTCTGTCGAAAATCCATATTTTGCTCTTCGCGAGTTAGTAGATTACAATTCGCTAAGCATCAGTTATGCGGGTGGATTTGTTGGGTATTTGGGTTATCAAAGTATGCAATTCTTTGAACCAAAATTGAAACTCGAACCGCATCCTGATTTTCCAGCAATGATCTTCGGGCTGTATTTAGATGGGCTTATTTACGATAAATTTACAGGTGAACTAATCTATTTTGATAACGGAACGAACCGAATCGAAGAAGTGAACCAAATCCTAAACCTTGCAGTAAACCAAAAATCTCGAAAACCAAAAGCAAAGGTTTCTCTTTTACAGGCAGGTCTATCCAAAGAAGTTCACAAACAAATGGTGGAGGAAGCTTTAGAAGAAGTAAAAGCGGGTAACACCTTCCAATGCCAAATTGGATTTGAAGAAATTTACACAGTGGATGGAAATCCATTAGCTATCTATGAAACACTTCGTGAAATCAATCCCTCTCCGCATATGTATTATGTAAAATTTGGAACTCGTGCCATTTTGGGTGCCAGTCCAGAATTACTCTTTCGTTTGCGGCAAGGGGAAATGGAATCCTTTCCTTTGGCCGGAACCACCAAACGTGGAGTTGATGCCAAAGAAGACACTCTCCTTGCCCGTAAACTTTTAACAGATCCAAAAGAAATTGCAGAACACAATATGTTAATTGATCTCCATCGCAATGATGTGGGTCGGGTAGCAAAATTTGGAACCGTAAAGGTGCGTAGACGTTTTGATATAAAAAGATTTTCTCATGTGCAACATATCTCCAGTGAAGTTGTGGGAATTCTATCATCCAAAGAAGATATGTTTTCGGGACTTGCCTCTTCGTTTCCAGCGGGAACACTTTCTGGGGCTCCTAAAATTGAATCGATGAAAATCATTGAACGAATTGAAAAATCTCCACGTGGTCCCTATGGCGGTGCCGTTGGAAGTTTTGGATTAAATGGAGATTGTACCTTTGCCATTCCCATCCGTAGTTTTTTTGTAAATGGAAACAAAGGATTTGTCCGTGCCTCTGGAGGGATCGTTTTTGATTCCAAACCAGAAGATGAATACCAAGAAATCATTAATAAAATGGCTTCGGTTCGCAAAGCTTTAGATTTACACAAAGCTTCCTAGTCAGTAGCGATTAAAAATGCTAAACGACGTAACTTAAAAAAATACCATAGTAATGGAGAAACCAAAATGAAAGTTCTCATCTTAGACAATTACGATTCATTTACATTCAATCTTTACCAAATTGTTGGAGAAATTTTAGAAGAAAGGGAAGAACTCTTTCAACTGGATGTGATTCGAAATGATGAAAAATCCTTTGAAGTCATCAAATCAGCTAACTACGATAAGATTATTATTTCCCCTGGTCCCGGCCATCCTGCAGATCCTGCTTATTTTGGGGTGAGTGCAGATATTTTAAAAGAGCTTGGAAAAACAACACCGGTACTTGGGATTTGCCTTGGGATGCAAGGAATGGCCACTGTGTTTGGTGGCGAAGTTGTAAGGGCTAATGTAGCCATGCATGGAAAACTTTCACCGATTGAACACGATGGAAAAGGTGTTTTTTCCGGCCTTACACAAGGGATAGAAATTATGCGTTATCACTCATTGGTTGCAAAAGAAACTTCTCTCCCAAAAGATTTGGAAATTACAGCACGAGTTTCTGCCGGAGAAGGGAAGGGGGAGATCATGGGTCTTCGTCACAAATCTTTAAAGATTGAAGGAGTTCAGTTCCATCCGGAATCTTTTGGATCGGAAGAGGGAAAGGATCTACTTAGAAACTTTATCAATTCGAAATAGTCCGTTCGTATTTCCGTCTGGCTATAATTTAAATTCTAGAAGTGCGCCTTAGCTTTAGTTTTTTAGTTTCGTTTTACTTTAAATCCTTTAACATCGCATCTTCCCAGGCTGCAAAAAAATCAAAGTCATTGCTGGCTTTTTGAGAGTCATCACCACCAAATAGAGAAAAACGTTTTCGTTTGGTTTCGTTGTATGTGGTGATTGTATTGATTTGACCTCGTTCCGTTTTTTTGAAAGTCACGTGAAGTTGTGATCCTCCGCGCCCTTGCGTTCCTTGGATGAGTAAGGTAAAAAACTCGCTAAAGTATTCATCCATATTTCCAGGGATAAAGAAGTTTACAAAACCTTGCGGAATGACATAGAAAAAATTTCCATTAATTTCCTTTTTGCCAATCCGTACAAATTGTCCGTCAAGTGTATCTGTTTGTTTATCAAAGGTAGTTTTCAATTTATATTCTAAATTTTGAATTTTTACAGTGATTCCAAAAGATTTAATTTCGATATCTCCTAAAAAACGAATTTCCTTTGGTGATTGGAAATAATCTAACGGCGGATTCACGGGGAAATGAAATTGGATCGTTTTTCCTTGGTTGGTGATTTTTAATTTATGAGTTGGATTGAATTTGTCCCAGATTTCAAGGTTGAGTTTGGTTTTTTCCAAACGGGAACCGGTGCGTTGGTAAAAACCGGGGAATTTGGCTTTTGTTTCATCATTGATTGTGAATTCTAAGGTATGCCATTCTGCATTTTCTGTGATATGGCATTGCATAGCGCTGCAAAGAAATTTTAAGTTTTGAGATGATGTTTTTAAGGATTGATAAGCGTTGTGATCATTCACTGCTAAAACAAAATCATGGAACCACTTAAAAAAATCTCTTGGTTGGTAACCGCTTAGTTTATGAACAATTTTCCTTTCCACAGCATAAATTTCTCGGTCTTCCCAAAGTTTTGGAGTGAATGTGACTTTTGCCGAATAATCATATTTAGGTGGTTCTGGTTCATTCCAATGCAAATTCCAGTTTTGTTGGTTGTCTAATGTTCCGTGGAGAGAAAGGAAAGGGTATCCTTCCGGTGTTTTCAGTAATTGGGATTCGTTTTCTTCGCTGAGACTACCGGCCAAAGCTGAAAAATAAACTTCGTTTTTTGAAGTCGATTTGATGGAACGTTGTAAATAGTCGTATCCTTTCCAGAATTGATAGTGGTTTTCATTTTTTTGAAAACAATTAGAAACACTAACAAACAATAATGTACAAATGAAATAAGTTTCTAATTTATATCTCTTTTTTAAGAATGCCATATACTTCTTGGATGAGAGCCTCATCCATTTCTTCCTGATAGGATGATGAAATCAATTTGCCTGCTTTATTATAAATTCGTAAATAGGATTCGCCTTTTGTTAGACCAATCGCGAGATGACCTTTGCGATCCAAAAGAATACTTTCAAACTGTTTTGTTTTAGATTCTTCTAAATAATCTTCCACAACTTTGTTTGTTTCTTGGAAGTCCAAATAAAGTAGGAAGTGCACTTTGGAACTATCTTTCCAAAGTAGATTTTGCATTTTCCAATAGAGTTTTCGTCCCTGTTTACGGCAAATTTCCAAATCTCGGAGGAAACATCCCATAAGGACAACAGGTTTTCCTTTTATGGTACCATCAGAATACGATTGCCCATATTGATCCTTCATTTGAAATTGTGGCATGGGTTGCGTTTTCCATTCTTCACCAGATACCAAAAATACTGCTAAAAGAAATATTACAAAACGTGACACAGTTTTTAGCCTATTCATAAATTCATTAACGGCAAGTTCAAAAATTTTCTTCGTTTTGATTCTCGTTTTTTTTACCTCTGCCTGTTCCAGTTTGACAAGAAAAATCAAACTAGTTGATTCATCTGCTTCTTTGGCTTTCTTTGAAGTGGAGGAAGAGGAATGGAAAACCATTTTCCCGAGAGAAATTTCTAAACTCACCATCAACAATAAAAATTTTGTTCAGCTAACCAATGTTTTGAAAACCATCCAATACAAACGAGGAGTTCTTGCTTATGAAGATTGGGAAGTTTTGGTTCCCGATGCATACCTTTCTGAAATACAAAAGTTCTCTGAAAAGATAATAACAAATCAAGAACCAAAAGTGTATCTATGTATTTTCAAGGTAGACGATATCCTTTCACCGAATGTAAAAATTTTAAAAACAAGTTTTTATATATTAAGTACAGATGAAGGGCTGGTAATACTATTTCATGAAATGAATACAAACATCAGCTTTCAAACTCAGTATTCGTTTGAAGATTGGGTGATTTTTCATCCTTCAGAAATCAGACCAATTTATAGACCAGAACTTTGGTTGCGAGACAAACAGAATACAAGTATGTATAAAGATAAGGCTGCCGTTAAAAATGCAATTTATGGAAATGTAGTTGTTTTTAATATTCCAGAACTTCTTTCAAATCCTCCGTTATTTCGTTATCCCAAAGAAGATGAAATAGTTGTCCCCACAGAACAATGGAAATCAGTTCCTGAAAAATTGAAAGCCCTAGAGGAAATGAGAAAAAATAAACTCATCACGGATGAAGAATACAACTTAAAGAAAAAAGAGTTACTGAAAGAATTTTAAATCCCATCTCCATGGATGAATTCTTGGATGAACCGATCGTCCTCTGGAGCATCTGTTGAAGATTTTTCTAATAGTTGTTGTTTCTCATATAGTTTGTTGATGAGTTGTTGTTGGGTTTCTACCTTCTCTAATAATACTGAAAAAACTTTGGCTATCGGATCTGGCATTTGATTGTGTTCTAACATTTGTTCTACGCTATCGGAAGCAGGGTCTCCAGCTTTAACAACCTTACCTGGAATTCCGACCACAGTTGAACCTGCTGGAACGTTTCGCATAACAACAGATCCAGCACCAACACGAACATGATCTTCTATCGTAATGTTTCCTAAAACTTTGGCCCCGGCACCGATCACAACATTTTTTCCAATGGTCGGATGGCGTTTGCCAGATTCTTTTCCTGTTCCGCCAAGAGTCACTCCTTGGAAGATGAGAGAGCCAGAACCGATAATGGCAGTTTCTCCAATCACAACTCCTGAGCCGTGGTCGATAAAAACACCAGGGGCAATTTTGGCTCCTGGATGGATGTCAATTCCCGTTAAAAACCGGCTAATGTAATTCACAAGTCGAGGGATGATTGGCAATCGAAGTTTATAAAGTAAATGTGCGAATTTATGTAGCCATAGGGCATGTAATCCCGGGTAACAAAGGACAATTTCCAAATACGATTTGGCAGCCGGGTCAAACTTTTTGATGATTCTTATATTTTCAAACATTGATTAGTTGGTTTTATCTTTAATGATTAGACGAATTAACTATTCCCGGCGTAAGGAAAGATGTAAAGGGAAATGAGATAATAAGTCTGTACAAAAAATCCACTTGTTCAATGGATTCTGAAGACCTTTCCAAAGGAAGAAAATTTTTGGTATCAAATGTTCGTAGAATCCTAGTCATCCAACCCAAATGGATCGGAAATGACACAGATTTTCCAAAGGAATTTGGAAAAGATGAGGTAATCTGAATGAGGTTCAGATCGTATGCTGAATCAATTTTCCTATCGTTATTTTACTTTCTAATTGCTTCTATAGTTAGGTTCCATAACCTTTCGAGTAGAAATTAATTTCTAGGTTGTTCCGACTTTGGAATCAAAAAAAACAATACACATAATTTTATTCCTACTTACGTTTTTCACCTTAACATATTCAGATATATTTTTAAATCCTCAAGTCCCACAAACATTAGAGAATTATAAACTTATTTTTTTTGAGAATTGGCCTTATTCGGTCTCCTTGTTGTTCATACTCGTTGCACATGAAATGGGACATTATTTACCAGCAAGATATTACGGAGTCAAAGCTACTTGGCCTTTCTTCATTCCATTACCTGTCGGGCCAATAGGAACCATGGGTGCGGTCATTCACATCAATCAACAGATTCCTGATAAAAAAGTGTTATTTGATATTGGCATTGGAGGGCCAACTGCCAGTTTGGTACTTTCCATTATTGCTTGGTTAGTGGGGATTAGCTTCTCCAAAGTCATTATGATTCCACCAGACTTTGATAGATCAGGATTTTTATTTTTTGGAGACAGTCTTTTCACTTATTTAACAAGCCAATGGATTCTTGGCCCAATTGATTTTTCAACTATGGACATCCAGGCGCATCCGTTAGCCAAAGCGGGATGGGTCGGACTACTCATTACTGCGGTGAATTTATTGCCTTTTGGTCAATTGGATGGTGGTCATGTCATCTATTCTATGTTTGGTGAAAGTTATCGAAAATGGATCCGCAGTTTGTTTGTCTTGTTTTTGATTTTTGCATTACTTCATTTTACATGGTTACTTTGGAGTTTTTTCATTTATTTTGTAATAAAAATTGAACATCCATTCATAAAAGATTCTGCATTGGGGATTGGAAAGTTCAGATTTTATTTTGGGTTTTTTATGTTAGTAACATTACTAATCATTTTTGTTCCGAAACCTATTATCTTGGGATCGAAATTTGATGATTCTTCTTTACTAACTGATATTTTTCGTCTGATAACAGATAACATTGGGTTGGAATTATGATTCGTTTTTTAATTTATTTAGTATTTTTTTCATGTACTCTATTTGCTCAAGAGAGCAAAGAATATAAACTCACAGACAAAGCTTATGGTTTGGCATGGGACGGCGTGAATTTTTGGTACATAGATACTAATCGTCGAGCCATTATTAAAATTAATGAAATTGGGGAACAAGAAATCTTTAACTTAGGTTTGGCGAATCTTCGGGGGATTAGTTTTGATTCAAGAGAAGGGAAACTGCTTGTAGTAGCTCCGAAACAAATATTAAAATTGGATCCCAATTCCGGCGGTATCACTGACAAAATTCAAATCCCTCTTTCGAATGTGGCAGGGATCGCAAGTGTTGGAAATTATTATTATATTTTGGACTTGGATTCGGGAAAGGTGCAAATATATGACCAATCTTCTTCTCTTTTGATTGGTGGATTTTTTACTGATAGAACCCGCCCACGTGATATTTGTTATGGAAGAGATTCATTATGGATATCTGATTCAGCAGACAATAGTATCTATCGTTATGATACCAAATCAGGAAAAATTACAGGTTCGATCAAAACCAACCTTCGGTCTGTGCGTGGAGTTTTACTCAGTGGTTCCAAACTTTGGGTTGTGGATCGCGAAAATAAAGAAATCAAAAACATTCCCTTCATTGAAACAGAGAGGTTCATTGCATCCGGTGAAGAAGAATACAATTTGGAAGTTTCTTTAAAATTCAAACTGGATTCAGTTTCTTTATCAAAGGCACAAATTGCTATCCTACACCCTCCTTCCAATGAACAACAGAGAATTCGGTCTGTGAAATTTTCTGACACAGCTTACCAACCTGCTTTCATCCAAAGAAATCGTGTGCATCTAAAGAAGCTGTCCATTGAAGATTTGCCTGGTGAACAAATTGTAAAATACAAGTTTTCTTCTAAAAATCAGTTCATTAAATATTACGTTACGGATGAATACTTAGATAAAGATTCCGTATATCCAGGTGATGTAACATCTTATTACGAAAAAACAAACGAAGAATTAAAACTTTTACCTCGTGATTATTTAGATGCGATTTACCAAGCGCGTCAAACAAGCATCAGTATTAATGATTTTAAAGATAAAATGAAAGAAATTGGTGTTCCGATCCAACCCTTTCGGATGATTCGGTTTGAAAAAGGAAAAGCTAAATCCATTCAAGATTCTTTATCCATTTTTCTTCTTAGTTATGGATGGATTCCCATTGCGGATTTAGGTCTGGGAAGTAATACGGACAAACGGTATTTTGAAAAAAAAGAGTCGGATTTAATTTTGTACCAAAGTTTGAATTTCAAATCTTCGGTTTCTCCAGTATACTTCCGTAAGGATGCTAATTCGGAATGGGAAAATTTGCCTGCGGAAATCACTTATAAAATTAAGTAAACTTTCGTTTCTCTTTCTATTTTCATGTTCCCTTATCGGCCAAAAATTGGATTCGGTATTTGTAGACAAAAAAGTAGAGAGGGAAACAAAATTCAAAGAACTTGTTGCTTCCACTTGGATTCAATTTCCGAAACTGGGATTGTATTGTGAAAAGGAATTATCCTATCATAAGATATTTTGTAAAATCCAAACAGTCCTAAGTTTTCGAAAACTTGCGGAATATTTAGACATTCAAATTTTTGAATCTGGTCCTCATACTAAATACTATCTTGAACTAAACTCAACTGATGCATTTGGTCATTACAATCCTGAATTTCCTATTAAACTACGCGAATATCTGCTGCCTGCCAAAACAAATGGAACATTATTTACATTAACTTTACCAATTTACGAAGGTTTGGTTCGAAACACAGCTCGTGAATTTTTTATTGTTTATCAGAAATTAGATTCCAACCCAAAATTTTTTAGAAAGGAAGCGGATCGGTATTTGATGTTAGTGGAGGAAAATCGTTTGGATCCGTATTATTTAAATCGGTTCATATTGTTTATGTATCCTGCATTTACGGACAATGAAGACCCTGAAGAATCATCCAGATTTGTTTATCGAAAAGGTGATGAAACTCTGGAAGCCCAAGTAGTAAAAGAATTAGTTGGCTTTTGGATTCGTAGAAAGGCGGATGGAACAGATACAGAATTTGTTTTGGGTTTGGTGGATTTATTAAAGTTATACGATCCGGAGTTTTATCAAAACCGAATCGTACCCTCTTCTAATTAACTTACCATTAACCTAAGATATCTTTCATTGCATCAATTACATCTTTTTCGTCTGATTTTGTCATACCAGCAAATAGAGGTAATGATACAGAACGATCATACATCAGGCAGGCATTCGGATATTCTTTGCGATTGTATTGAAACGTTTTTTTGTAATAAGGATGTTCAAAGATAGGAATGAAATGAAGGCTTGTGCCAATATTTCTTTCCTTTAATTCTTCTACCAAACTATCTCGTCCGATTTTGGCAATTTTTGGATCTAATTCAATGCGGTAGAGATGCCAGCTATGAATCCCATTCGAATCTTCTTTAGGGAGTTTGATTCCTTTTAGCGAGCTAAACTCTTGGTTATAATGTTTTGCAATTTCTGTTCTGCGTTCCCAAAATCCATGGGATTCTTTTAATTGTACGACACCTAATGCCGCGGCAATGTCTGTCATATTGTATTTGTAACCGGCATCGACAACTTCGTAATACCAACCTGGTCGGTTGAATGCATCACGATTTATTCCATGTAGTCGCATTTTACGAATTCGTTCAGCTGCCTCTTTATGAGAAGTGGTGACCATACCCCCTTCTCCAGTAGTAATTCCCTTGGTTGCATAAAAACTAAAAACAGTAAAATCACCCCAAGTTCCAATCATCTTATCTTTATGAACTGCAGGGAAAGCATGGGCGGCGTCTTCGATTACATATAAATTATATTCTTTCGCAATTGCCATGAGTCCTTCCATATCGCAAGTATAACCTGCTAAGTGGACGGGCATAATGGCTTTGATTTGTTTACCGGTCTTTTTACTTGTGAGTTCTTTTCCGTTCCATTTACATTTGGATGTAATTGTTTCACGAAGGGTTTCCGGAGTCATTAGGTTGTGGATGGGATCGACATCGGTGAGAATTGGTTCGGCCCCGAAATAACAAATCACTTCGGTCGTAGCAGTGAAAGTAATAGAACTAGTGATCGCTGCATCATTAGCCGTAAGCCCGATGGCTTCCAAAGCTAAATGTAAGCCCGCCGTTGCCGAATTGACAGCGATGGTTTCTTTGCTACCCACAAAGTCACCAAACTCCATCTCGAATTGTTTTACTTTCGGACCAGAGGTAACCCAACCTGACCGAAGCACTTGAGCTACTTCTTCAATCGCATCTTCCGAGATCGAAGGAAGAGCAAACGGTAGGAATGTTTTGCGAGATGTGAGCATATTCATTTATACGACATAATTCGGAAAAAATTTCCAGTCTTTTCCGCTCCCAAACTTCCTATCGACGGTATTTTTGAAAGCTGAATAGGGATTTTCACCCAAGGTTTAAAAATCTACTTGTAGGCACTTACGAAATTTCGCATTCTTTCCTGGAACATGGAAGTTCCTTTTTCTGAGATTTTAAATCGTATTGCTGTCATTGACCGAGACATTGCTGAGCTCAATCGGTTGAAAAGCCGTTTGCCGGCTGACAGACCGTACTCACCTACCATCCAACTTACTTTTGATAAACAAATCAATACTCTGTTAAACGAGCGGGTTTCCCTCATGGAACTCCCGATCCTCCACCCTCCCCTTTGGTTACTTTCCAAAGAAGGCTTGGAACCATCCACAGAGTCACCTCTTCTCAAAGAGAGAAAATCCTTACTGGCTGGGGACTTGTCTGTCCCTCATCCAAACGAACAGGATGTCATCAATTTCATTCGAGAAATTCCAAAAACAGAGGTTCACCTCCATTTGGAAGCCTGTGTGAACAAAGAAACTTTGAAGTTTTTGTACAAAAAGAACGGAATCGAAGTTACAGATAAAGAGTTTGAAGATAAATACAATTTTAAAGATCTCAATGGTTTCATTCAGGTATTTTTCTTTGTGCAAGGATCGGTAAAAGAAGCTTCTGACTTAGGTTATTTTATCGATAGTTTAGCTGACTATTTACGATCCAACAATATCATCTATTGCGAAGCATTTTTTGCTCCTTCTAAGTTCATCCAAAACGGATTGGATTTTGATGAAATGGTAGAAGTGATGGTCAATCGCATTCGTCAAATCGAAGTCAAAGATGGAATCACCATCCGATTGTTAGTGGATGTATCTCGTTCTTTTGGTCCAGAAAATGCGATGAACAACCTCAAACGAGTATTGGGATTAAAACATAAAGAAGTGATCGGAATTGGACTTGGTGGCGCGGAACTTATGGGCCCTGCTAAGGATTATTCAGAAGTATTCAAAGTCGCACGCGAATCTGGGTTACGATGTGTGGCTCACTCCGGCGAAGATGATGGACCTTGGGCAATTTGGGATGCTGTTAATCTTTGTAAGGCGGAAAGAATCGGACACGGAACTTCTGCCATCCAAGATCCAGAGCTTGTTCGTTACATGAAAGAAAATCGTATCCCGATTGAGATTTGTGTTACTTCTAATGTTTTTACAGGGAAATATGTTCGTAAGGAACAAAACCACCCGGTTCGTTATTATTATGACCAAGGTTTGATGTTGTGTATCAATACAGATGATCCAGATATCTTTAATGTCAATCTTACATACGAATTTTTTAAACTCTATCGTTTCTTAGATTTTTCTATCGATGAAATCATTGATTTGGTGAGACAGGGAGTACTTTGTACTTTCCATCCAGAAAAAGAATCACTTTGGGCAGCCATGGAAGAGAAAATCGATCAAATTAAATTAAAATATAATTTGGTTTCAGAAAAACAAGTAACAGCAGTATAGTTTCGATTCTAGATAATTCTTTTCACTAAAAAGTTTGAATTTATCGAAATTCAATGGGTATATCATTTGAAGTTTTTCTGATATAACCTTCATTTGCGAGTTTTTGGTTTTTAAATCTTTTGAAATAAAATTTATTACCAACAATTTGAGTGAATTGTTCTACTGAGGTGGTAGTATCTTCAGTTTTTTCATCAAGAATAGGATCGTGAAGCTCACATTTGTATGTTTTGTAGGTACACGGATCTACCCATTCGATACATTCTACAAAATAGAAATTTGGATATTCTCTAAAAGTATAAATTTTGTTTTTAGTATAAATAATTTTTACATCAGTAATATTGAATTTACCCGCAATTGGGTAAGTATATTCAAATACACCTAGTAGTTTTTTTTGACACTCAAGTTTGATTGTATTTTTGTTTAAATTGATTGCCTCAGTTTTAAATGGAAAAAGAAAATTTAAAGAAATAATTAAGAGAACAGAAATTTGATTTTTATTCATTTTGAAATAGTTCCTCAAGGTTACTTTTTAGTCATCGAATTAAATGTAAGTTATATTCTCGGGAAACGAGATGATTAAAAGCAGATTCAACTGATTCAGGGATAGAGATTTCAGATTGAAAACCTAATTTCGGGTATACGATGATTCTTTGTAAATCACCAACAATTTCGTTTATAATCATATAAAGATTGATATATTGATGAGGGGCTTCTAACAGAGAGTATTTAGGTGCGGAAATGATGAATTGGTTCTCTGACCATTGTTTGTTTAAAGCCAACCTAACCCTTAAAGTCATAGAAGGTTTTTGAATCGCAATTACCGAGTTTACCTTAATATTCATTCTGTTTAACAATGATTTCGTGAATTGAATATTTTCACCTGTGTTGGTAGATTCATTTTCAATGATGAGATCTTGTATAGGAATGCCTTCATCCCTTACGAACTTGGCAAAAGATTCGGCCTCCGAATCAGAGAATACATTCTTAGTAAAAAAGTTAAGTCCCCCCGAAAATAGAATTCGATTCGCATAACCATTTTTGTATAGATCTGCTGCATACTTAGCCATTCTAATGTCATGGCTACAAAGGACAAAAATTAAATCTGCTTTATCAAGATCATCTTTTTGTGTGAGAAAATCCCAAATGATAGAAGCAGATTCTAAATCTGTATCAGAAATTTTTTTATGAGAGAGTAACAACAGAAACCAATTAACTTACTGCTTCTTTTAAAACCGCGATATCTATTTTTCTCATTTTTAACATGGCTTGTGTGGCACGTTCCGCTTTGATTGGGTCTTTATGCGAAATTAGTTGTAAAAGAATTTTCGGGGTCACTTGCCAATACATACCAAATTTATCTTGAAGCCAACCACACATACTTTCTGTACCGCCATCTGCGAGAAGAGCGTTCCAATAATAATCTACTTCTTTCTGAGTTTCTACACTAATCATAAAGGAGACACCCCAGGTAAATTTAAACTCTGGTCCACCATTGTAGGCTGTAAACTTTTGTCCGTTTAAAATAAACTCACCTTGCATTGGATTTGCGGTAATGATTTTCGATTTTTTAAAAACGGATGCATAGAATTTTGCAACCTCTTCAATATTTGCATTAAACATAAGAAAGGGTGTAATGCTATGAGTTGGGTTGGAGTGATAATCTAACTTTTTTAGATTTGCTTTTGTTTTGATTCCACTCGATTTTTTCTTCTTTGGTGCTGCCATGGTTTTCTCCTTTTATACTATTATTCTTCACTTTCTTCGTCGTCTGAGCTTGGAAAAATTCTTTGAAGCGGCGGCTCATATGTTTTTACATCATTACATACAATACTTGCGATAAAGAATCCAAAATTAGCATCGTTTGACCATCTTGGGCTAAAATGGTCACAGGAATAAAACTCAATATCTTTGGAACACCGATCAATATCTTCTGTTTTGTAGTAGGAGTATGGATTAAAAACTTCAAAACGAGTGAATAAATGCAAAATCAGAAAGAAAGAATTTGTGGTTTCTATAGAAAGAGTTCTCCGCATTGGATCAGGGTTTGTATCATTCCTATTATATGAGTGAGTTAACAAACTACAACTGTGCAATTTCGATATAATGGGACTGGTGATTCTTTGGTTTGCTTCTGATCCTTCGAGGTAATCTGGCCCATTGTATAAATGGTGACAGTGAATGAAGAAAACAAAGGGAAATATAAATTTGAAATTAGCTAAAAAAATTATGTTCCTTTTTAAGGAGATTAACATTTTTATTTACCTATCTTTTGGATCAAAAAATTTTTACGCTAAAATTTCGGTTCACCAATTAAAAACCAAGCATTAACAATCAGTTGTTTTTCTATTTCGTAAATTGCTAATACATCTATATTTGCTTTTCCTTCTGGAAAGTTTCTAGTAACTAATTCTTGATCGACAATTTTACCACCAAACACTTGTCTAGAAATCAATTTTGCAAAAAGATCTGGCTCCTGGAAACGAATTATATGTCTTTCCTTAATTTGGTCAATCCCATCTGCAATTAAAGTCGACGGATGGAGATATATTTTTGCATTTTTGTCCCAACATTTGACAAACGAATCAATGTCTTTATTGTTATATGCCTTTAATTGGGTATCGATTAAGTTTATATTTGTTTCTTGATTCATAAGTTTTATAAGAATTATAGATTAATAACAATTATATAAGGTAAGGCGAAGGTTTCTCTGAAGATAGAATAGAAATCTCGGATTTCAAAATACCTAGCATAGGAAGTTTTGACATTTTGAAATCCCGCTTTTTTTACTAGATATTTGGATCGAGGAAGGTGGTAATACTGCGAGATAATCAGAATTGGTTCTGCAATATTGGATTCTAAGATATCCTTTAGATTGTTGGCTGATTTTTCTGTAGTGTAACCTATATTATCTTCAATGATTTGATCCGCATTAATTCCCTGGGTGACTAAATATTTTTTCATTACCTTTGCTTCATCAAATCCTTCTTTTCCCAATCCCCCGGAGACTATTATTTTTTGAATTAAATGTTCTTTATAAAGATTGACTGCCCTGTCTAATCTTGCTTGCAACCGATCTGATGGTGATCCATCTATTTCAACTTTGTTGCCCAGAACAAGGGCTACATTGGATTTCAGTTCTTTTTCTTCTACGAGTCCAGTTGAGACTATATAACTTGAAGATATGAGTAGGTAAGTAAAAGATAATTTGATTAGGAGATAGAATATTTTTTTCATTTGAGTTTTAAAATCAAAGGTTCAAGAATTTCAAAATCAATTTTCCCCAGGATGATTTTTGGAATTATCATTTCGGTTGAATTTTTTTCTCTAAAATCGCGCCCAATGTTATAGCAAAAAACAGTATTGAAAGATAACGAAATCCTATTTGGATAAAGTATAAATCAATCGGCATTTTGGACATGGGCAGTAATACAATGATGTCTAAAATCCAGTTAATCAAAATCCAAGAAATTCCAATGATGATTCCTTCTTTAAAAAAGTTAAAATCAACTAACAAAAAATATCGAAATAATAAAAAACAACCACTCAGAGATCCAACAACAATCATAATTGTTTTGAAAAGAAATAAGTCTATTTGTAATGTACCTTCTTTTGAAAAAAAGAATATCGAGATAAAAAACGGTACAAACCAACTCAAAAATCCAAATCCTAAATTCCGTTTAATTGCTTTCATAACCATAAAACCTCTTTATCATAATCAGATCATTTTAACAACGAATCGTCTGCTATAAAAAGAACAATTTCCGTTTTTGATTTTGAAAATAGCTTGACAATAAGTAATTTAATATTAAACTATCTAGGAAGAGGAATTAGAGTAAAAAACTCTAAGGTAATCGTATGAATCCAGCAGAAAACAGAGAAAATTCAGGAATCTTTCAACAAACAGCTACTTTGCCTTCGTTTTTTTTGGGCCACGGGAGTCCGATGAATGCAATTGAAGAAAATGAATTTGTGGAAGGATTACGAAATCTGAGTAAAACGATTCCCAAACCGAAAGCCATTCTTTGTATTTCCGCACACTGGGTGACGGATGGAACGTTTGTAACGGCTATGGAAAATCCTCCCACCATACATGACTTTGGTGGGTTTCCAAAAGCATTATTTGATGTAGAATATCCTGCGCCCGGTAGTCCAGAACTCGCGAAACACATTCAATCGGTTGTCAAATCTCAAAATGTTCAGTTAGATTATGAATGGGGATTGGATCACGGAGCTTGGAGCGTCATCAAACATATTTACCCAAAAGCAGACATTTCCGTTGTGCAACTAAGTATGGATTATAAAATTTCGCCGGAAGCCCATTTTCAATTGGCGAAAGAATTATCTTCCCTTCGAAACCAAGGAGTTCTCATTCTTGCCAGTGGGAATATTGTACATAACTTGCGTATGGTGGCATGGGACAGATTGAGCGAAGTATATGGATTTGATTGGGCATTGGATGTGAACCAAAAGGTAAAAAATTGGATTTTGGCTGGAGACAACGATTCCTTAATTCAAATACGTAATCATGGAAAAGAATTCGAATGGGCCATTCCCACTGCGGAACATTATTTACCTTTGTTATATACCTTAGGAACAAAATTAGAATCTGACAAGGTTTCTTTTTTTAATGATAAACCAGTAGCAGGTGCTTTGACAATGACTTCCGTAAGGTTTGATTCGTAAAAGAAACGGACGAGGAAAAAAGCATAACATGGAAAAACCACTAGAATATTTAATTCGTAAACCAAAGGTTTCTGTAGAAAATCCTCCACTTCTTCTTTTGTT
The DNA here is from genome assembly GCF_004770765.1 of Leptospira noumeaensis. Taxonomy (NCBI): domain Bacteria; kingdom Pseudomonadati; phylum Spirochaetota; class Leptospiria; order Leptospirales; family Leptospiraceae; genus Leptospira; species Leptospira noumeaensis. Next base: position 726,598 of record NZ_RQFK01000026.1, read on the forward strand.
ACATGGTGTTGGCAGTAATGAAGAAGATTTGTTTTCCTTAACTAATTATTTACCTGATTCCTTATTGGTTGTTTCGGTGAGAGGTCCGTTAACTTTAGCGCCAGATAGTTATGCTTGGTATGAAGTATTATTCACAACCGGCCAACCTAAGATCAATTTGGAACAAGAAAAGGAAAGTAGAAGGTTATTATTAGAGTTATTGGATTATCTGAAATCAAATTACCAATTTGATGAATCTAATGTATGGATTGGTGGTTTTAGTCAAGGTGCTATCATGTCTTATTCTTTGGGATTACTTTATCCAGATAATTTCAAAGGAATCATCGCTTTGAGTGGCAGATTGTTAGAAGAGAACAAAGAAATTGTGAGAGTAACAGATAATGTTTTGAACAAAAAGATTTTTATCTCTCACGGAATCAACGATCGCGTATTGTCTGTAGAATATGCTCGTTCGGTAAAACAATATTTGGAATCACTTGGCATTCAACCTCATTATCAAGAATACCCAGAAGGTCATAGCATCAATCGGGAGATGTTAAAAGATTTAATCCAATGGTTGGAAGAAAATCTTTGATTTAGATTTTGATAAAGTTGGCAGTGTATGTCCTGCCTTTTCCGAAAACTTGTTTGAGACGTAGTCCAGTTGGTAATAAAATTTCTTCTACGTTTGTGAGAGTTAGGGAATCCGGATCACCAGCCTGTTCGGATATTGATACAATTCCATTTGGTTTTAAAACTCTAAACATTTCTTTTGCATAACTGTTGGGTTCTGAAATTTCTCCAAGAACTGTAACAAGATAAATCGCATCAAAATGATTATCAGGAAAAGGAAGAGAATCCTTTTGAGTAATTGATAATTCTACATTTTTGATTCCTTTTTGATTCATCCGTTTTCGTGCTTTTTCAAGCATTTCTGGCTGAATGTCTGCAAGATAAAGTTTTCCTTTTGGAATTCTTTTGGCAATGAAGGGGCTAAAATAACCGGGTCCACATCCGAGTTCCAAAACAATAGAATCATCTTTCAGATCCAATCGACTGGCAAGTTTCGCTGGTGATAAGTATAAGTTTCGGAATGGAAGAAGTAACATCCATGCCATTTGCGAAGGATACAATCCCTTACCGACTAGTCTTTGAAAAACATTTTGTTTATCAGCCATGAGATTATATCCTTTTCTAATTTGAATCAGGTTTCCATTTACTTTGAAAATACCATTTTCACTGACAGGTCCGGAATCAATCGATAATCCCCAATCGTTTGAAGATGAGTGGGATTCTTTCCAAATAAGGTTTGATTTGGAAAATTTCGTCCAGGTCGCTATCTTTGAGAATGGCAGAACATCGTGGATCTTGTTTCAAAAGGTCACGAAGATTTTTGGATTGGTCTGCCCAAACCGCCATCGCATTTTCTTGAACGATCAGGTAAGCATCTTCTCTTGAGATCCCACCTTTTTCAATCAACCATAACAAAACTTTTTGTGAAAATATAAGTCCACGAGTTACATTTAATGTGCGTTCGGTGGCATCTGGATAGACATGAAGGCCTTTTAAAACAAAGTTCATTTTTTCCAAAATGTAATCGAGTGCAATGGTGGAATCAGGAAGAACAATTCGTTCTGCTGAGGAATGAGAAATGTCTCTTTCATGCCAAAGTCCTACGTTTTGTAATCCAACGTTTACGTTCGAACGAATGACACGGGAGATCCCAGAAATTCTTTCGCATACGACAGGATTTCGTTTATGAGGCATCGCCGAAGATCCTTTTTGGCCTTTGGCAAAAGGTTCTTCTACTTCGCGTCCTTCTGTTTTTTGTAAAAGACGGATTTCTGTTGCCATACGATCCAAACTCGCTGCAACCACACCAAGTACGGACATATAAAAAGCATGACGGTCACGTGAGATGACTTGTGTCGCAATTGGATCAACAGTTAATCCAAGTTTGGTTAATACATATTCTTCAATTTCTAAATCAATATTGGAATAAGTTCCAACAGCTCCGGAAAGTTTACCAACGGCAACTTGTGCCCTAGCATCTTTCATTCGTTCTAAGTTACGAGTCATCTCTGCGTAAAAGAGTGCAAACTTAAGTCCAAGTGTCATTGGTTCCGCATGGATTCCATGAGAGCGTCCGATACAAGGAAGGTCTTTGTATTCTTTTGCTTTTTCTTTTGTTGTTTGTAAAAGTGTTTCGGTTCTTTGGATGAGAAGATCCATCGCTTGTACCATTTGAACACAAAGTGCCGTATCACCAACGTCACTGGAAGTCAGTCCAAAGTGAACATGACGGCCTGCTGGTCCTATATAAGAGTTTAGGTTGGTCAAATAGGCGATCACATCATGGTGGACTTTCGATTCTATTTCTAGAATTTCATCAACATTGAATTTTGCCTTTTGTTTGATGGTTTCTAGGTCTTCTTTGGGAACTTCTCCGCGGTTGGCGCGGGCTTCGCAGGCATAAATTTCAATATCTGTCCAAATCTTAAATTTGTTCTCTAATTCCCAGATGGCCGAAATCTCTGGATGGCTGTAACGATCGATCATAAGGGCAGTCTTTCATTAGAAACTTCTCTTTCAACTGGGAATTTTACGATTGCCGAACGATGTTCGAAATTCAAGTTTAGAATCTAGTAATAAATCCTAGGGGGGCATATGTCCAAAGAATTCGAAGGAAAAGTAGCACTGGTAACGGGAGCTGCCTCTCCCATTGGTTTGGGAAGAGCAATCGCAAACCGAATCGCATCGCATGGTGCAAGTTTGGTGCTTGTTGATTTGAATCAGGAAAAAATTGAAGAAGCTGCAAGAGAAGTAGAAGCAAAATTTGGTGTGAAAGCAATTGGAGTTGCTTGTAACGTAACAAAACCAGAAGACTGTGACGCTGCTATCAGCAAAACAAAAGAAGCTTTTGGAAAATTAGATTTTCTTGTGAACAACGCGGGAGTTTTGAAAGACAATCTTCTCATTCGTATGTCTGAACAAGAATATGACTTTGTAATGGATGTGAACTGTAAGGGAGTTTTCCTTATGACTAAATCCGCAAGTAAACTCATTCTAAAATCTGACTCTGGTCGAATCGTAAACATTTCCTCAGTTTCTGGATTAACAGGCCAACCAGGCCAAGCAAACTACTCCACTTCCAAAGCGGGTGTGATTGCGTTAACTAAAGTTTCTGCTCGTGAATTTTCAGGAAGAAACGTTCTTGTGAATGCAGTTTGCCCAGGTTATGTGCAAACAGAAATGACGGGAACTCTTTCTAAAGAAGTACAAGACAAGTTGACTGATCCTTCTGTGATCCCACTCAAACGTCCGGGGAAACAAGAAGAGATTGCATCTGCTGTGAAATTTTTCTTAAGCAATGATGCATCTTACATCACTGGAACTTACCTCCGTGTAGACGGTGGTGCCGCTATCGGGATGTAGATTTTTTATCCTTTGCCTTGGGTGCGATTGTGATTGGTTTTGCCGTCTTTTGCACCTTAGGCGAAGAAGATTTGGTTTTTGTTTCTTTTGTATTCTTTTTATCTTTAATCGTATCTACGTTTGGATTTTCTGTAGGTGGTTTTTTCTTTTCTTCCGGGACTGGTGGTGTTTGGATTTCATAATCATACCGAACGGTAGAACTCCAGTTCCCTGCAAAATCTCTGACACTCGCAAGCACTGTATGTTTTCCTGGTTCGTATAGAATCTCTGGTTCAAAGATTTCTAAACGGCCATCTTTTGGAAAAAATTCTGCTTTGCCCGGAATTCCATCCACAGTGATATCAAAGCCGTCAGGCATAATTCCCGATCCAACATCGACAGCTTTTAGATACAATGCAAAGTCTTCTCTCGGATATACAGTTTTATTCATCAAATCATGTAGATAAATGGTGGGAGGAGTTTGGTCAGAAAGAACCACAAACATTCCAGTTTTGCGAAGCCTTACTTTAAAAAACTGACCCCAAGAACTAAAGGAAGATCCATTGACCTTTTTTACATTCCCATCTGCTAAAACTTCATATAAATCCGCAGAGTTAATATCTTTGGTTTTGGGAACTTTTACATAAAGATCATAACCTAAATTAAAATCTTTAAAATCAGGGCCAATTTTATATACACTGGAAAGTTGATTGAGTCCCTTTGTATTGATTTGAATTTGTTCTTGTGCTTCAATATCAAAAAAAGCTTTGGAATACACAGCATTCACTGGGAAAAACAATTCTACTTTTGTATCTTTGGATTTGAAAGTTGTATAACGATCATAGTACACATTGTACTTCCATTCTTTGGTTACAATATGACTGTAATCACCTTGGTCTTTTAGGATATAAAAGGAAGCAAAAGACATTTGCCCACCCATACCAGTGGCACGAATCGTAATTTCCTTGGGTTCACCAAGACGCATTTGTTCGCTATCAAGTAAACCTTGTTCGCGGCCATTACTCCTCATTCCGAGTAGGTCATTTCCATCGCGTGTGTGCAGATAATAAGAGAAGGGATTTCCATTGGGTTTACTGACAGAGCTGTCATATAATAATACATTTTTTCTGGTATGTTCTTTTAAAATTTTTGAAAGTTGAAATCCTTGTAAAACATTTTCACCAATTAACATATCTAAGGTGAAAATTCCTAAACGATTGTTGTTGGATTTTTGATGAATAGCAACTTGAATTCCTACTTTTCCTTGGATAAAAAGTGTTGGTGACTCTGAGAGTTCAAAACGATTTCCACTAGTTTCATAAAAAGGAATTTCAATGGTTTCATTTCGGCCGTTGATAAAGGTTCGTGGTGTTTGTGGAGTGATACGAATTGTATTAAATACAATTGGTTCTGCCACATTGTATCCTAAACCATAATGCATAGGATTGTAATAAACATTGTCTTTAAAAAGTTCAAAATGTAAGTGTGGTGGGCCAACACCTGTATCACCAGAGAAGGCAATGGTTTCTCCTGCATCCACCTCTACCGCTTCGGGAAGTGCAATATCAAAATCTGTTCTGTCTTTATATCGTTTGGCTTGTTTAGATTTTAATATTTGTTTGATGATTTTTTGAGAAAATTTATGTAAATGACCATATCGAGAAATCATTCCATCATCGTGTTGGAGAAATAGCGCATAACCAATGCTAGTCCATCTTCTTTGAACTCGAGTGACTTTTCCTTTTGTTACGGCTATGATAGGAATTCCAATTCTTCCACCGGTAGAAAAATCTTGGCCCATATGAAAATGCCCTGTTCTAAATTCACCAAAGGCACCAGTGATGGAATCATATCCTTTCACAGGCCATAGATAAGGATTTTTTAAAACAAAACCTGGTGGGTAATCAGAGACAGATATTGCAGAGAGGGGATAAAGAGAGAGTATAAGTACTAATACGAAAGTGCGCAACATCTGATTTCACTATTATTTTCGGCGGTTATGGTGAAAAGACTTATAAGAATCGAGGGGGCTGTCCGCATTTTTCCCCTCGATGGATCAAAATTTTTATTTAAAAACGGGTCTGCGTTTTTCCTTAAGAGCTGTCATTGCTTCCAGTAGATTGTCAACAACACCCGGTTGTTCAAAGGATTTGATTGTATCCTTTTTATATTGTTCTAAATTAGCAAGGAGCGCACCGTTTAAAGTATTTTTTGTGGAACGATACGCAGCGGATGGAACCTTAGAAAGTGTTTCTAATTTTTTCAGAGAGATCTTTCTTATGTCTTCTGGTGTAGGCGCGATTTCATCGATAAGACCAATTTTTTTGGCTTCGGCTCCTTTGTAAGTTGATCCTTCCAAACAAACCTCTGCCCAATACCTTGGATCCACGCACATACGAATGCGATCGATAAAACTTCCAGGAAGTGGTAGGCCTACGTTTACTTCTGTAAAACCAATCCTTCCTTTTCCATCTAACATATATTTAAAATCGGATGCTACAGTGATGACGGCTCCACCACCCATCGCATGGCCAGTGACTTCGGTGATCAGTGGTTTATCAAACTTAACCAGTTCACCAAATAGGATCACAATCCCACCGACCTCATCGATGAGTTTGTCACGACTTGTGGAAAGTAAATTATCCGCATCAAGTCCATTACAAAAAAACTTCGGGTTGTCAGTGGTTAAGATCACACCTCGTTTGGAATTGTCGGCTTTGATTTCATTTAAGATCTCACCAAGATCTCTCATGTTTTGACCAGTCAGTGAGTTTTGTTCATTCATTTGAAAGCGAATGATTTCGCCTTTACCATTGGGGATGTCGATGACTTCGCGTTTGTAATTCATTGGTTACTTCTTTTGTTTTGTGATTTTAAAATTTATGATTCAGTTGGATTTTCACTCGAATCAGACTTAGGTGGTTCTGTAGATGTTTCAGAAAGGACTGGATCTTCGGATGTCACTGGAAGTGCCTGTTCACCTATTGGCATTTCAATTTTTACATCTCCTAAGGAAGAGGGTGCGGGTGATGCACCTTCTTTTCCACTATCTTTGGCAAACTTATCTTTTTTCTCTTTTTTTCGTAGTTCTTCTTTTTTCTGATCTTCCATTTTAACGTATTCATCGAATTCGTTGGGAGCCATAAAAACTAACATTTTTTCGTCATCTGATGCGTGTTCAATGAATGCACCCATATGGCGGCCTGCGATAAATACAACCTTTTCATGTCCCATAAAAAGTTTCATCAACCGTTCAAAAACTTCTACTTCTTCTTTGCCAAGTTCCGGGACTACGCGAACATCAAAACAAATTCGTTCTGTAAGAATGGATTTTAAAAAATTAGGAGTGAATATTTTTTTGAATTCCGGAAAAACATATCGTTTTAGATTGGCTCGGCATTGGAAGAAAACACGTCCATGGCCACGATCCACAACAATAAAGGACATATTGTCCCTAGTTTTTGATGATTCGCTAAATTTATATTCTTCAATATGGGAATGAATTCGATCAAGGAGTGGTTGTTTCACCAAAGGTTTGACCATATAGTCTGTAAAACCCAAAGCTTTATGATTAGCAATGAAATTGGTATCTTCTTTTGGAATCATTGCTAAAATGGGAATGTTGTGTGTGATCACGTCACGTCTTAGTTCCAAAACAAATTCTAATTCCTTTTTGTCTTTAAAAGTTAAACCCATTAGAATGATGTCTGGGTTAGAGGATTTTACATATTCTTGAACAGTTTGCGAAAATTTTGTTATGACAACTCGTTGGCGTAAACCAAGGAAGATATTTTCTAAATCCTGTGCAGAATGAGGATCGTTTTCTATCGCCATGATAAAATGCATAAAATTTTAAATTAAACCCGCCTCTGACGCAACTCGAAACAAATTCCCAACTTTCTTTTGTTTTTCTGACAAAATTTTATCTGTCAATACTTCTTTCACAACATCTTCATGAATGGAATGGAGAAGATCGAAATCTCTTTTATAATCTGATACGGTCATTTTTCCAAAAAGAATATTGGCTTGGAACTGATAGATTTGGTGTTCCATAAGGAATCGTAAAGTATCATAATCCTCAACAGCCTCTGCTGTGATCACAGCCTCTCTGTTGTCGGCAAGGCGTTTACAATAATCAATAAAAGCTAAGTTATCCAAAAATTTAATTTGGTCTTCTTCTATTTTGAATTTAAAACTGATAGGATCCAATTTAAATTCTTTAATCATAATTCCAAGATCCAAAACAATTTGATGGGATTGGCTTTTGACTCCAAAGTCGTCCGCTGCAAAACTCATTCCATGAGAATAAAAAGCATGGCATACATCTTTTAATGGAAATCGAGAATCATCATAGGGTTTTTCCACAAGTTCGAATCTTATGTTTTCAGGAATTAAATCTTTATTTTGAATGAGTCGTTGCAAACGATCCACTCGATCAATATGAGAAAAGGTATCAATCAAAGACTGAGGAGAAATATTGAACTTTAATAATCCTGGTGCGCCTTCACATGCAATGATTAACTTTTCTAAAATCAAAAGTTCAATTCGGTTGAGATCTTGGTCGGCTGGAATGTCATTGATTAAATCTTTGTAACCAATGTATGCCCCTCCACCGAGGAATACTTCACCACCTTTCACCGAATAAGTTTTATCTTTAGGATTAAATATGACTGTAGGTTGGATCATGGCTTCATGAACCGAACCAGATATATAGGTGTTGGCTTTATTGTAATAGGTCCAACTCCAACGAACGAGGTTGTCATTTAGATTTTTTTCGGAGGATTTATAAAGTTCGTTATAAATTTCATCACTATCGGAGATAAAATTGGATTGGGTTCGAGATACACCAAAATGAAAGGAAACAATTTTATTTTGTAAACATTGTTGTTGGAATTTACCCACCGAATTTTCGATATTGGGAAACTTTTCGATGTCCCACTCAAAAAGGGGAGAAATACCCATCAGTAGTATATCTTGTTTTTCTAAATAATGAAATCCAAAAGAAATGTCTTCTAAATCCAAACAGGAATAAAATTCAGTTCGGAGTAGATCCAAAAATTCGGTCAATTCAATGCCAGTAATGTTTTCAAATCGAATGAGGAAGAGAGGTTTCCCTTGGTTTTCTTGGATGAAATGTTTTTTGAACACATCCAAGTCCTTCATACCAAAATAATAGGGACCAGTGAATAGTTGATTTTTCAAATGTAGCCTTCGTATATGAATTGATTCTCTAACGACTTCTTGTAAATTTATGAGAATTCAAAAGAAAAGGCAACAAGGATAGTAACTTATGTTTAGTTTTATTTGGTTTTTACTGATCGGTCTTGCGGCAGGTTGGCTTGCCGGTCGTATTTTGCGTGGAAGGGGATTTGGACTCATTGCCAATTTGGTAATTGGTGTTGTAGGTTCGTTTTTGGGAGGGGTTGTATTTGGGCTTTTAGGTTTTCGTTCTTATGGCCTCATTGCAGAACTCATTGTGGCAGTGGTCGGTGCCATTTTACTTATCTTCATTGCAGGTCTGATCAAAAAAAGATAAATCCACTACGGGTAAAGATAGGGCGACATAAATCGTCCTATCTTTTTTCACCAATGGGAATTTTACCGAAACAATTTGAAATGAAACTCGTTTAATCGAGTTCCACTCCATCACCTAACTCAAAGTTGGAACTCACACCTTGGACATCATCATTGGCTTCCAGGTTTTCAATGAGTTTCATCACCTTCTCTGCGGTTTCTTTGTCGTTCACTTCCACGGTAGTCATAGGGATATATTTAATTTCCGATTCTTCCATACTGAGTCCCTTTGTGGAAAGGGCAGATTGGACTGCTTCGTATTCAGCAGGAGCTGTAATCACCGTATACATTCCATCGTTCACTTGGATGTCTTCGGCACCGGCCCCTAGCGCTAAATCAAATAATGCTTCTTCAGAAATTTGATCTGCTTTCAGAGTGATCTGTCCTTTGCGTTCAAAAAGGCGAGAGACTGCACCGGCGTTGGCGAGCGACCCACCAAGTTTGGTTAGAATGCTTTTAATTTCGGGAGTTGTACGTGATTTTTTATCAGTGAGGACATCCACCATAATGGCAACGCCACCCAGTGCGTAACATTCGTACAAACACTCTTCATACACCATACCTTCCAAACCGCCCGTTCCCTTTTTGATGGCCCGTTCGATATTGTCTTTTGGCATGTTGGCAGCTTTTGCTTTAGTGACAGCAAGGCGAAGTCTTGGGTTTCCTTCTTGGTCTCCACCACCTTCTTTGGCAGCTACGGAAATTTCTTTGGCAATCCTTGTAAAGATGGCGCCTCTTTTCGCGTCAATGGCCCCTTTTTTTCTTCGAATCGTCGCCCATTTCGAGTGTCCTGACATTGTTTTCTCCCAAGGCTAGGATTTTGGATTCAAAAGATTTTTCAACAGATTTAAGTCGCCCTAGTTTCTTGACTCAGAGAGAAAATTCCAAAGTACTGTAAAAAAACATCTATAAGGCATACCATGATCGACTTTTCCATCACCGATGAACAAAAAGCCCTCCGCGATTTAGCAAGAGATTTCGCCAAAAATGAAATGATTCCCAAGGCGGAGCACCACGACCACACTGGTGAGTATCCGAAAGAAATTTTAAAGAAAGCTTTCGACGTAGGCCTTATGAATATGCATATCCCAGCGGAATACGGTGGTGCTGGCCTCGGTGTTTTGGACGAACTCATCGCCTCAGAAGAATTATTTTACGGATGTTCTGGTATGGCAACTGCCATCCTTGCAAACAACCTTGCATTAGCGCCTGTTTTACTTGGTGCTGATGATTATGTTATGAAAAAATTCATCCAACCAATGACTGAAAATTTTACATTGGCAGCTTATGCAGTAACGGAACCTGGTGCTGGTTCCGATGTGGCTGGAATCCGAACCACAGCAAAACGAGTTGGTGATGAATACATTGTGAATGGATCCAAAATGTGGATCACTAACGCAGGTCATGCGGACTGGTTTTTTGTTTTAGCAAAAACAGATCCAAATGCGGGTCACAAAGGTATGACAGGATTCATCGTAGATGCCAAATCTCCAGGAATCATCATCGGTAAAAAAGAAAAAAATATGGGACAACGTTGTTCCGACACTCGTGGTGTTACTTTTGAAGACGTAAAAGTTCCCAAAGAAAACATGATCGGAAAAGAGGGTGAGGGGTTCAAAATTGCCATGGGTGCTTTTGATAAAACTCGCCCTGCTGTGGCGATTGGTGCTGTGGGTGTGGCTCGTGCTGCCCTTGACCATTCCATTCGTTATGCAAACACTCGTAATGCGTTCGGAAAACCAATATCTGTGAACCAAGGTGTGAGTTTTATCATTGCTGAAATGGCCCGTGATATCGAAGCCGGAAGACTTCTTTGCTGGCAATCAGCTTGGCTTATCGATAATGGATTTAGAAACACATACCAAGCATCCATTGCAAAAGTATTTTGTGCAGATATGGCAATGCGTGTCACAACAGATGCAGTGCAAATCTTTGGTGGCTACGGATTCAACGAAGAATACCCTGTAGAAAAATTAATGCGTGATGCAAAAATCTTCCAAATCTACGAAGGAACTTCACAAATCCAACGTGTGATCATTTCCAAATTTCTTAATGATGGTGTTGGGATCGAAACTCCTAACGCGTAAAGATTGGAATTAGGACAGGTGGATCCTTTGACAACTCCACTTGTCCTCTCCTAGTATGTTCCTGCTCATCGACAACTACGATTCATTCACCTATATTCTGTACCAATACCTGAACCAAATCACGCCGACAAAAGTCATACGTCACGATGAAGATATGCCGGTAGATTTGTATAAAAATTACAAAGCAGTGGTTTTATCACCTGGACCTGGACTTCCCAAAACTTCGGGCCAACTTTTTTCCCATTTACAATCTGTTTATCAATCTTTGCCCGTTCTAGGAATTTGTCTCGGTCATCAGGCCATTGCAGAGGTAGCCGGTGCGAGGCTCGAACAGACGAAAGACATATTCCATGGACGGCCCTCTGAGATCCAACATGATGGGAAAGGTCTCTTTAAAAACATTCCCAATGGTTTTTTAGCCAACCGGTACCATTCTTGGGCCGTATCGAAAGTTTCTTTGCCTCCCGAATTGGAAGTGACAGCCGAAACCAAAGATGGAGTCATTATGGGAATTCGTCACAGAAAATGGAATAAGGTCTTTGGGGTTCAGTTCCATCCAGAATCCATCCTCACCGAACATGGGGAAACCTTACTCCGTAACTTCTATGAGGAAGTTATCACATGAAATATTTTTTACGACTTTTGTCCTATTCAGTGCATTACAGGCAACGTTTTGTTTTGGGACTTGTATTTGCACTTTTGACAGCAGTTTTAAATGGAATTTCTCTTACAGCATTAATTCCCCTCTTTGATTCGTTAGGTGGAGATAAAAACAATCGTTTCCATTTAGATTTAACACTGCCTGAAAAAACAATTCTAGTTCAGGAAGTACTACTCGGTGAAGATAGTTTGGACGGACTGGAAAGACTCAAACGTCTGATCATTTCTGCTAAACTACAAATCAACGAATTCACCGCGGATATGGAACCGAAAGAAGTGGTTTGGGCGGTTTGTATCGCAGTATTTCCACTTTATCTTTTAAAATTAGGAACATATCTTTTGTCTGTATTTTGTATTGCCACTGCTGGTTATAAAGCGGTCAGAGATATCCGCCAAGAGTTATTCCAAAAAGTTCAGAGATTACCTCTCACATATTTTTACAAAGAAAAAACGGGACTCATTATGAGCCGGGTCATCAACGATGCTGAGATTGTGGCGGCCGTCATATCGAGTAATCTTCGTGATGCGGTGATTAACTTCTTTTATGTTCTAACTCACTTAATGATTTTGATTTATTTGAATTCGGAATTATTAGTATTAGCTTGTCTTACCATTCCTGTGGTAATTTTACCTGTTACCTTATTCACTCGGAAAATTTCTTCTTCTACGGCTAGGTTCCAAGAAAAACTCGCAGACCTCAATAGCCATATCCAAGAATTCATTTCTGGAATTAAGGTCATCCGAACCTTTCGGCAAGAAAAACAAGACCTTAAAAAATTTGATCATATCAACTTTAGAGTGTATCGCAGAACTTTCAAAGGACAGTTCTATTTACAAATGGCTCCAAGTCTTGTGGAACTCACATCTTCCATTGTAGTACTTGGATACTTTGCTATGGGTGCCAAATTCATTTATTCAGGTAAGTTCACCCAAGGGGAATTTATGGCCTTCCTCCTTACCTTGTTATTTTTACTTCGCCCTCTCACACAACTTTCGCAAATGGTGGGAAAAATCACCCAGGCCAATTCGGCAGGGAAACGAATTTTTGAAATCATCGATCGTGATTCCGAAGTAGTGGAACATGGGGATGAAACAGTCCTCGAAAAAATAGAAACAGGAATTCAGTTTGATGACATTCACTTTTCTTATCCTGGAACCAACCAAGAAGTTTTAAAAGGAATCAACCTAGACATCAAACTGGGGGAAACTTATGCCTTTGTGGGAACCAGTGGTTCTGGTAAGTCCACAATGATGGATTTGATTCCTAGGTTCTTTGATCCTACTGCTGGTAAAATTCGTATCGATGGAATTGACATTCGTAACTATTCTCTCAAATCCCTTCGTAAAAAAATTGGAATTGTAACCCAGGAAATTTTCCTCTTCCACGGAACCATAGCAGATAACATTGCTTATGGGACTGGCGCTGCCACTCGTAAAGAAGTGGTTCGAGCCGCTCGTCTTGCCAATGCCCACGATTTCATCACCAATATGGAAAAAGGTTATGATACCGTCATTGGAGTGCGTGGACTCGATTTAAGCGGGGGCCAAAGGCAACGACTCGTGATTGCTCGTGCTTTGTTACGAAATGCTGAGATTATGATTTTGGATGAAGCAACGAGTGCCTTAGATGCGGAATCGGAAAGGTTAGTGAGTCGTGCTTTGGAACGCCTTTTTAAAAATAGAACTACCTTTATCATTGCCCATCGCCTATCCACAGTGCGTCGTGTAAAAAATATAGTTGTGATTGAAGAGGGTGAGATCAAAGAACAAGGGGATCACGATTCCCTTCTTTCCCAAAATGGAATTTATAAAAAATTATACGAAAGTCAATTTGCGGAAACGGAGATCCAAATATGAAAAGAGTTTTAATCGTAGATGATAATGATCGTTATGCGAATAATTTAAAATCATATTTTGACTCTAAAAACATTCCCTCTGACCGCGCTGTGGATGCTAAGGAAGGATTTGTCCTTTTTTCCAAAAATCCAAATTATGATATGATCATATCCGATGTGACAATGGAAACCCAAACCTCAGGGCTTTGGATGATGCGTGAAATTTACAAATCTGGTTACAAGGGTGTTCTTGTGATTGCTTCTACAGGATTTGATGTATTTGGTGTGATGCCTTTTTCTTCGTTGTTTTTACCTTGGTTTTGTGGGCTTCATTGGATGATTCCAAAAGTTCCACTCAAACAAGGAACGGTGGAATGGGTTCCCACCGCTCTCTCCAAAGGAAAAGTTAGTCCTTTTTAGGAACTTTAATCTCTTCGATTGGATTGAAGAGATTGTTGTGTTTTCCTTTTTTCAAATTAGAATACTTACCCGTGTTTCCATCGGTTCCTAATTTTTTCACTTCGATGATATCCAGTTTTGGATAAAAAACCCAACCAGTAACAAAAGCATCTCTCGCCCCGGGTAAGGTTGATTCCATTTTCACTTGGATGTATTTATCGGTAAGGATATCTTCGTCAATGCGAACGGCAAATTCCTTTTTGGTTTCAGAAAGGATGAGGCCAATCTCTTTGTTTTTAATATAAGATACTGGTCTTGAACGTTCATTTGGTTCAGCTCGGAGATAATCATCTTCAATGAGAATGATGGCATACTTTCCAAAAGCCTTACGACGAAGTAAGGATTCTCCAATTCGTTTGTTTAATTTTTCGTCAGTTTGGGATTCGTTCAATCGAATGAGAGCAAAAGTAGCGGAGAGAGATGGATTTTTGCTAATTTCATCAATGGTCATAAGAGCCATATTTGGTTCTTCGCTCACGAACTTTTCTAAAATGCGAAGGCTTTCCCGACTTCCGTGAATGGCGAGTGCTTCCAATGCTGCTTCTTTGATTTCCTGGTCACTTGACTTAAGAAATTTATCAAATATTTCCACATCCGCATCTAATCTATGATAGGCGAGTCCTCGTAATGCTCCAGAAACAATGACAACATATTCAGAGTTAAGTCCGGTTGTGAGAATCATTTCGCGTCCTGCAGGATCTCTTGTTTTCCCAAGTCCTTCATAACTAACAGCAATGACTTCCGGATCTTCTGCTTTAGTACCAGCGATAAAATATGACAGAGACCTTTTATCACCTAGATCGGAAAGAGCTTTGTATGCGGCAGGTCTTACTTGGTATCCATCTTTATCAATGGCATTTTGTAAACTGACACGGCCGGCTTTCAATCGACCTAGGGCAAGTGCTGCGGCAGAACGTACACGAGGAATGGGATGAGTGGCGAGGATTTTTTCTATGTTTTTAGGCTTCCGATAGTATTCCCATTGGAAAACTTGGACAAGGCCGCTACGAATTTGGTCAGTATACTCTCTGTCTTTTTTTTCTTCGTCAGAAAGTACTTCCTCTTCTTCTTTTTTTACTAATTCATTAACTTGTTCATTCGCTTTAGCTTTTCCTGTAACTTTTGTTTTGCGATTGAGCCGTTTGATAGAAATTTTTGAACCATTCTCTTCTTTTTTAGGTATTATTTTTGCAGGTTTTTTCTTTGTATCTTCTTCTGGAGCAATGATCGGATCTTCAACCGGTTTGGGATCGGCATCAGCAATATCTTTCCCTTGGTTATAGTTACTAGAATCAGCACGAATGTTTCGAATGGCATTTTGGATTCCAATGGCTTTTGGGCTATATTGTTTTAAGGAATCTAAAATATTACCCAATTCATAACTCACCCGACCGATGGCAGGTCCATCAAAATCATTAGGTGTGCTTTCTATTAAGTTCTGATTGGTTTGGAGTAAACTAGGGAGTTTGTTTACGATGGAAGGTAGGTCTTCTTCCAAATACGCAGCTGCTTGCATTTCTTGGTTCGCAGGTTCCCCCACGGTTTTTTTGCTATCGGCACGGAGGGCTACATTTTCGCCAAATTCCAATAGTGTAATGGCTTTATGTGCTTCTTGGATAAAATCATCATACTTACGGTTGTTTGTAACAGGAACTAATATATTTTTAGATTTGTTTGGATCTAAATCCGATCCTTGGTATTCTTTATACTTAGGTGAAACATCTGTTAATTGGTAAGGCTTCGAAGTGGAACAACCTATCAACAGAACAAGGACCACCCATAAACTGCTCTTCCAAATTATGTCTTGACCCTTTTGAAACATCTGATAGCCTACTTCCATACTTTGAATATCGGATACGTACTATAAGTAAAATTAGCGGCAATCTAGCTGGTCTCAAGCCAAACCAGTTAAAAAAGTTAAAATCTCTCTCCGAAAGGCGTCTTCGGGAGGATTCTATCATCTCCATGGAGCTAGCTAGGCTCGTTGGCGAGATTTCAGTGGAAATTCGCAGGCAGGTTGGCCTTCTCATTGAGAGGACAGGTTATGTCACCCATTTGATTGTTGGCAATGACAACTCCATAGAAATTCCCCATTTAGACAGGTATCGTGTGGCTCATTCTAGGCTCCGAGGCCTTCGACTCTTCCACACACACCTCAAAGAACACCCGTTAAACCAAGAAGATTTGATGGACCTTGTCCTCAACCGTTTTGATTCCATTACGGCTGCTTGTGTGGGTGCTGATGGAATTCCCAAATACTTTTTTTCTGCCTTTATCAATCCAGATCCCGATGCAAAGGAACCTTGGATTCTTACTCCCAAACAATACCCTGGTCAATTGAAGTATGGATACTCGGAACAAGTAGAGGCACTGGAATCCGAATTCACAAAAAAAACATCCATCCTCAAAGAATCTCAAAAAGAAAACAGAGCCTTCCTTGTGGGTGTGTATGATGTCAGGAAGATGAAACGTTCGCCAGAACATTCCATGGCGGAACTCAAAGAACTTTGTCGCACAGCAGGGATTCATGTCGTGGATACCTATGTCCAAAAAAGAGATCCCGATCCTAAAACTGTCGTAGGAAAAGGTAAATTACAAGAAATCATTTTAACATCAGTTCACAAAGACATTGAACATTTGATTTTTGATTTGGAACTCACACCTTCACAGGCAAAAAAAATCTCGGATGCCAGTGATTTAAAAATCATCGACCGCACCCAACTCATATTAGATATTTTTTCCAAAAATGCAAAATCTAGAGACGGAAAACTCCAAGTAGAACTAGCCCAACTCAAGTACTTAAAAAACCGCCTTTCGGAATTGGATGACAATATGAGTCGCCTAACGGGTGGTATCGGTGGTAGAGGGCCTGGAGAAACCAAGTTAGAAATTGGAAACAGACGTGTGGAAGAAAAAATCACTCGTTTGGAAAATGAACTGAAAGACCTCAAACGTCGTAGGGAATTAAACCGTAAGGCTCGGTCCAAAAACGAAATCCCTATCGTGGGAATTGTTGGTTATACAAATGCCGGGAAGTCAACACTCCTCAATGCCCTCACAAACTCTACCGTCATAGCAGAAGACAAATTATTTGCAACTCTAGATCCCACAACTCGCAGGATTCGATTCCCAGAAGAAAGAGAAATCATCATTTCTGACACTGTGGGTTTTATCCACGACTTACCGCCAGATTTATCCCAAGCATTTAAGGCCACTCTGGAAGAATTAGGGGATGCGGATTTATTACTCCATGTAGTAGACTCGACAAATCAAAATTATGCGGAACAAATGGAAGCCGTAGATACCATCCTCAATTCCCTTCAATTGAATGAAATTCCTCGAATGGTGGTTTTTAACAAAGCCGATGGGTTGGATGAAGAGACGCGAATTTCTTTTGAAAAAAATGATGCTCTGCTTGTTTCTGCTGTGACCCGAGAAGGATTATCTCATCTTTTGGATTTAATTGAAGACGAACTTTGGAAAAAGAAGGAACAGATCCCAAATTTAGTTTCTATTTCCAATTCGTAATCGCTTCTTCTTTGGTATTAAAAATCTGAACCTTTCGTGGTAAATCCATCAGCCGAATCACGTTTTCTAGAAAATGATTGAGTCCCCCAATGAGGATTTTGCCGCGATTGTTTTCGACTGTTTTGATGATACTAATCAGTGTTGCTACCCCAATGCTATTGATATAATCCAACTTGGTTAATTCCAAAATGATATTGTAAACAGAGTCACGAAAGATCACGGAAATATTCCGATTGATTTCGTAAGCGTTGGTATTGGTGATTTGGCCCACAAAGGAAACAACCAGAACTCGCTCTCTTTTGATTTCGATGAATTCTGTTTTGAGATCCAGAGAGGGGAACTGCAAGTCCGCCATAGCGAGTTACAGTTTTTCCAAAAGCCGAATGGCTACAGTTTTCTGTTTGATGATGTTCGACATAGTATCAATTTCCTGCAGAGATTTCTGAAATTCCCCTTCCGTCGCCGAATGAGTGACAACAATCACAGACACCGGTTCCGAAGTGGACTCCTTCTGTTGGACGGATGCAATGGAGATATTATGACGGCCAAGCACCTGAGAAATTTCCGCAAGAACTCCAGGTTTGTCCACAGTGGAAAAACGTAAGTAATAACGAACCAAATTATCAGGTTCTGGAAACGCTTTGGCTTCTGGAAAAAGATTATTTTCCTTAGCGATGTCCTGACTTCCCAGTCTCGATGCATAGTAGATGATGTCAGAGAGAACCGCACTTGCCGTTGGCATTCCCCCGGCACCTTTACCCGTGATCATTCCTGAATCGGCTTCTTTTGTTTTGTAAAACACAGCATTTGATTCATTCATTACATTTGCCAAAGGATGTTCTAGAGGAACGAGAGTGGGATGAACTTTGGTGAGAACACCCGCCGAACTTCGTTTAGAGATTCCTAAAAGTTTGATTCGGTATCCGAGAGAAAGTGCGGACTGGATGTCCAAAGATTGTAAATCAGAAATTCCTTTTACAGAAAGGGAAGCGAACGAAACGTACTCACGGAAGGCAAGACTCGCAATCAAACTGATTTTATGACCAGCATCGATCCCTTCCACATCGAAGGTTGGGTCTGCTTCTGCAAATCCGAGTTCTTGGGCTTTTTTCAGTGCTGTCGAATAGTCCCAGCCCTCTTGTTCCATTTTGGTTAAAATAAAATTTGTGGTTCCGTTTAGGATTCCGCAAATGACTTCAAATTCGCAAGAAGAGAGTCCATCTCGTAATGTACGAATGATGGGGATGGAACCAGCAACTGCTGCCTCATAACCAAGTTCGGCTCCTGTTTTTGCGGAGATTGGATACAAATCGCGGCCTTTTTCGGATAACAATGCCTTGTTGGCTGTAATGACGGTTTTCCCATTTTCCAAAGCTGACCGAACCGCCTGGTAAGCTGTATCGGTTCCGCCTATCAATTCAACAATCATATCGATATCCGAACGATTTGTTACAGATAATACATCGTTTGTTACTGGAACGTTCGTTTTACCTTGGAGTTTTCCCGGGCTACGGGTGGCAATGGTCGTTAGTTGTAAGTTGATTCCATAATGACGTTGGATTTTTTCTCGGTTTTTTTCCAAGAGTTGGAGTAAGCTTGTGCCGACAACTCCGGCACCCAATAGACCAATACGAACTTCTTTCATCTAGGATCACGATTTCGTAGGAGAAAGGGAAACACACTTAAAAAAAATTTAAAAAAAAACAAATTTGAGAAGAAGTTCTTCAGCTTTTTTTGTTTTTATGTGATAACTATAATTAGAATTGTCTCGGCAATAAGGATTATCATTATGGCAACGAAAAAATCATCATCTGCCGCTAAGAAGAAGGCTGTTAAAAAAGCGGCTAAGAAAACAAATACGGTTAAGAAACAATCTACAAGAAACGAAAGTGCATCACTTTTCAGAAACGATGAGTCCGCGCAAGTTTCCCTTCAATCCCCGGTATCTCATTCCGAAGGATCTACTCAATCAAAAGAATCTGGAAATGGAGTGTATCTATTTTTGGTTCTCGCAGGTGTGCTTGCGATTGGGTATTTAGGATATGTAAAATACTTCAAAACAAAAGCTCCAGTAGCTGTTACATCTGCTCCTGCTGATGCACAAACAAAACCTGTGGCAGCAGAGCCTGAGAAAAAAGTTGAAGAAACTCCTGCACCTGCAGAAGAATCGACAGCAGGATTTCTCGTGGACAAAGTAGCTTCTAAAAAATGGTCAGAAGCAGCTGCGTATTGTAAATCAGTAGGTGGTGTGGTTCCTTCTAAAGATGATCTCGTAAAATTTGCAGCTACGGCTCCAAAAGAGATCAAATCTAGCGAAGAGAAATATTGGACGAAAACAGAAGTGGACAAGAAGTCAGGTTTGGCTTACCGTTTTTCTAACGGAAAAGCACCAAAAGTGGACAAAGCTACTTCTTTAAAAGTTCTTTGTAAAAACTAATCTCTAACGAGAGTTCGATTGGATCGGGGCTAGAATTTCTCTTCTGATTTTGTCCGCAAGATCAGAAGATGCAAACATCTTCCCCGATACATCTGTTAAATAAAAACTATCTTTGGCCCGACCTGTTTCGAAGTCCGTTTCAATAGTCGCAGTACGAATGTTAATTTGATTTTGCATTAAAATGCGAGATACATAATACAACAAACCTCGTCCGGCACTACTTTCCAAATACAAACAAGTTTCGTTCCTTTCGGGAAGATCACTGAAAATAAACTCTGGAGTTTCACGAAAGAATGTAGCTATGGCTGGTTCTTGGATCTGTAATTTCTCCAAAATTTCTTCAAATTTTGTATTTTTGGAAAACAGGGAATCCATCATCATTCCGAGTTTGAATGCGGCTTGGGTTGTGTCCCCGCCATCTGCCTGTAAAATAAACGAATCGATTGTAAATTCGCGACCTTGTTCTATGACTGTGCTTAGTTCGCCTGAAAGGATGTCCATTTTAAGAGCATAAATGATCGTAGCGATTCTGTGGAAGGTACCAATTTGGGTAGAATCCGTTTTGAGGGAAATAAGGATGTTTTCCTTCTCTCGTTTGTATTGAAACTCGATCAATTTGGCATTTCTCTTTCCCACAGATTGTATATATGCACAGGAAATTTCAATCAAAAGGTTTCTGCAAAATACGCCGATGATGATAAAAGACAGAATGAAAAATTTACTATTGATTCTATTCGTTTTGGGTTTTGCTATGGCACCCCTTGTTTCGCAAGAGGAAACTTCGGAAGAATCACCCTTTGCATCGACTAAAAAGAAAGTCCAACTCTGGAAAGGGGAAGTTGTCGGTGTTTATAAAAATAGACTTTGGATCAAAGTTCGAATTTATCGCAACCAACGAATTTCTAAACTTTCTTTGAATGAAATTAAGTCCCTATTTGTGGAAACAAAAGAATTTCCAGTGTATCAAAAACTCACAGATCTCAAACAGGGGGTTCTTGTCGTTCGAGATATCGTTTGGGAAGAAAAACATATCAATAAAAAAAACCAATTCATTGAAGTCGTGTTAGTAGGCGATTACAAACCAGACCTAAGTTCCAAAATGAAAGAGATCACAACAGATGCTTATATTTCCAGTTATATCGAAGAAGATTTTTTTACAGAGCCTGATGCCTTTTTTAAAGGAAGGTTTACCCCTCCGAGAAAAACGGTCTTTCATCCCAAAGATAGAAAGGAAATGGTTCTAGTTACTAGAGGTCTTTTTTTATACGGCCAAGGCACCGATCCTTCTTCTGACAGTTTTAATCCCTATTTTTTGGAACCAAAACCTTCCAACCTAAAAGAGATCCCATCCTTTTATATCGATAAGTACGAAGTCACCAATGCAGAATATGCTTATTTTCTAAAACAAACAAATACCCAAAGCCCTCCTCATTGGATCGGGGGAAAGTATCCAGAAGGAGAAGGGGACTTTCCTGTTGTCCATCTCACTTACAGGGAAGTAGAAAAGTATGCGAGTTGGGTGGGGAAACGAATTCCTACCGAATGGGAATGGGAAAAAGCAGCCCGCGGCCCTGGTGTCATCGAATTTACCAACAGGGATGAAACTTTGGGTTACCAAATCATCGCCACCAAATATCCTTTTGGAGATGAATACGATTCTTTGTATTGTAATACAAGGGAATCAAAAATCGGCAAAGCACAA